>DCWA01000044.1 GCA_002327445.1 Desulfobacteraceae bacterium UBA2174
ATCAAGCATCACATGGGGCGCGTGTCCATCAAGATGTACGACAAACACGGCCTTGTGCTTCGGGTGGAAACGACTACCAACGATGTATCCTTTTTCAAGCACCACCGGAAGGTGGAACACCGGGACGGCACCGAGACACGCAAGGTGGCGCCCTTGAAGAAATCGATTTACAGCCTTGTGGATCTGCGCGGGCTTCTTTTTGCGGCCAACCGCCGGTATCTGGATTTCATCGCGGCCGTCGACGATCCGACCGACGCCATGGGCGACCTGGACAAACTGTCGCATCCGGTGCGCAAAAACGACCGTAGCTTTCGCGGCTTCAACCTTTTTTCCGGACCCGACCCGGACCCGACTTGGAGCTGTTCCGGGCGATCATCGATGACGGCACCAACGTATCGGGATTTCGCAACCGGGATCTTCAGCAAAGCCTTTCGATCAGCGGCCGGCAGGTGTCGGCTGTGCCGAGACGTCTTCGCGAACACGGGCAAAAAAGTCGGAGGTACGTTCAAGTATTACCTGACGGCCTTCGGACGCCGCGTCACCGCCACTGGTTTGAAGCTTCGCAAGATGGCCGTAATCCCGTTGCTGCGAGGGATGTTGCCGACAGCGGCATGAAAATTGTGCGCGTTTTGTCGTCATTTCAACTCATAAGAGACTAATTTCAATCATTATGTTTTGTAGGTATCGAATGATCAAATATCTCGACACCCTCCAAGCAACCTGCTAACAAATATTTAACAGAGCAGGCGAAAATGTATGTTATCTTTTTTTTTGTGCGGATAGGTGCAAGAAAAGGGAGATTTTTTTGGTTCTTCCGGTTTTTGCGTACCTGATTGTATCTAACAGGTTGAAAGAAAAGGACTTTGAATAAAATCCCGTATTACAGTTAACCGCCTGAATCGGGGTTTCGAGTGCCACCTTTTTAGTTCAGGGTCCTTTTCTTTCAACCTGTTGCCATGATTGCGGTTTTCCTCCCAGAACCTGTCAAGGACACTACGCCTGGCGGCGTTCCTCCTTGACAGGTTCTGGGAGGAAATATCTCAAAATAACAGTTGCTTGGCCAGAGGTACGCAAATTCCGGATGAGCCATTTTCCATTTTTTTTCAAGTCCCGCTGTTTGGCATGGCCGCAATCCCCCATTATTTCCATCCACAAGGAGGTGGATCATGAAAATTTTCGGCGCAAGCATGAACCCGACAACGCTGGCGATTGGCGCCGGTGCCGTGCTGCTGGCCCCCATCATCCTGCCGTTCGTGGCCGGCATTTTACGTCCGGTAGCTAAGGCAGCCATCAAGGCCGGGCTGATCGCTTACGAAAAAGCAAAAATCATTTCGACGGAAGCAGTCGAGTCCATGGAAGATCTAGCGGCGGAAGCCAAGGCCGAAGTGGCCCGCCAGTTAGAGGCAGAAGTTGAAGCCGAGGCGATCAAACCCAAGAAACGCCCAGCGGCAGCCAAGGAAGCCACTGCATGACGCTACCCGTTGCTTGCATCGCCCATCTCAGCAGAGGCCGAATTCGCCTCCGGATTCCGGCCATGCGCGGCGATGCCGATTTCTTCTCCAGGGTGTTGCAGCATTTCGCTGCGCGCGAGGAAATTACTCCGGTGGCCTACAACCCGCTCAGCGGCAGCCTGTTGTTTACCGGACCCGGAGTATCCGCTGAAACCATCGCTGAGATGGCGCTTCATTATGAGCTTTTCATCCTTGCCGATACGATGAAAGCGCCTGTCCCTTTGGCCCGGCGGGTGGCCGAACCGATTCGCGTCGTCGACCGTTCAATCCGGATCAATTCCAACGGAGTCCTCGACCTTTCCGGCGCTTTTTTCATCTTGATGCTGTTTTTCGGCTTCTTTGAATTGTTGCGCGGCAATTTTCGCACTCCGCCATGGTATACCTTATTTTGGTATGCTTTCGGAGTATTCAGCAAATCGGTCGCCGATCATTACGCTCAAATGGACTTCCCGGACTGATCGCCACATCGCTGCAGCCACATTACCGGGTCTCTTCATTATTTTCAAGACGCTGCCGCATCCGGCGAGCTTGGTTCCGGGTTCTCTTGTCACTGGGTGAGAAGCGCGTCTTTTTTTTGTCCGGTATCCAACGGAAAAATGACACAGCGTTATTTAATAACAAACACTATTATAGACTGAATGCAAGAGGCTTTTGCGACGCCCACTGAGCTGTCCGCCAATTGACCGTTTCTCAACCTCCAGCGGCCTTGCCGAAGCGACTGATTACCCGGAAACCGGTGCGCCATGTTTGTCCAGACTCTTCATAACCGAGTCTCCGGCCGTGGAAGATACCGCATCCGGAGCCTTTACCAAAACCCAGCTCTCAAAACCGCCGTCGAAACCTTTATGTTGGCCCGCGATGGCATTTTTTCGGTTCGCGCCAGATCGGCGTCCGCGACCGTGCTGATCAAATTCGATCCTCGTCTGAGCCACAACAGAATCGCCCGCTTGCTGCTTCAGGCCGTCGAGCACCATGCTGTGGTGCTCGACAGGCAACGCCGCGTCACCCCGCCCGCCCCATCGCCTCCCGCCCCGGCACAGCGCACGCCCAGACCGGTCTGCCCGCCGCCGGCCGATCATGAAACACCCCCCTGGCATACCTGGTCCGGCCAGCAAACCCTGGCGCATTTCGCCTCGGATCCCGCCAGGGGGCTCTCCGCCGTCGAAGCCGTTGCCCGGCTGCAGCGGGACGGCCCCAACACCTTGCCGGAAGCCGAAGGGCGCGGCGGTTGGCGCATTCTTTGGGATCAGCTCAACAGCCTGCCCAACTATCTGCTGGGCGCCGCCGCCGGAGTCTCGCTGCTTACCGGCGGGGTGGTCGATGCCCTCGTTGTGGTCGGGGTGGTGGCGGCCAATGCCGCCATCGGCTACTTCACCGAGAGCCGGGCGGCCGAGACGATTCACGCCCTGCGCCGCTTCGTCCAGCCCATGGCCTCGGTGGTTCGCGAGGCACATTCCGTCTCGATCCCGGCAGCCGAGGTGGTCACCGGGGATATCGTCGAGCTGAAGCCCGGCCTGTACGTTCCGGCGGATTGCCGGCTGCTCAAGGCCCGCCACCTCAGTATCGACGAATCGATGCTCACCGGAGAAAGCATGCCGGCCACCAAGCGCGTTGCCGCCCTCACCCTGCATGCCACGCCTCTGGCGGATCGGCAGAACATGGCCTTCATGGGGACGCTGGTGACCGGCGGCGAGGGCCGGGCCGTGGTGGTCGCAACCGGCCGCCACACCGAAATCGGCTTCCTGCAGGAGCTGCTCTGTCAGACCGAATCTCCGGAAACCCCCATCGAGCGCCAGTTGCGCCAGCTAGGCGATCAACTGGTGGTGCTGTGCGGCCTGGTCTGCGGATTAGTGTTTCTCATGGGGATGCTGCGCGGCCACGGCATGCTGGCCATGCTGCGCAGCGCCATCTCGCTGGCGGCCTCGGCGGTCCCCGAGGGCCTGCCGGCGGCGGCCACCATCAATTTCGCCCTGGGCATCCAGCGCATGAAGCGGGACCACGTGCTGGTGCGCCGGCTGCAGGCCATCGAGACCCTCGGCGCCCTGCAAACCATCTGCCTGGACAAGACCGGCACCATCACCTGCAACCAGATGACCGTCACCCGGGTGGTCTGCGGCGGCCGTTGGTGGACCGCACAAGCAGCGGGACTGATCCCGGACGATCCGCGGCCGGGAGGGTCGATGCCCGAAGAGCTCAACCGGCTGCTGGAATGCTGCGTGCTGTGCAACGAGGTGGAAACCAGCGGAGTAGGGCCCGAGGGCCCGATCTGGTTCGGCTCCTCCACCGAGGTGGCGCTGTTGCAACTGGCCCACACGGCGGGATTCGATGCAGCGGCCTACGGCCGCGAATGCGCCCTTCTGAAGCGCGAGCACCGCTCCGAGCGGCGCCTGTACATGAGCACGCTCCACCGTCGCGCTGACGGTTGCCGCACCTTTTGCGTCAAGGGGAGTCCGCCGGAAGTCCTGGCACTCTGCCGCTGGAAGATGTGCAACGGCGAAATCCATGAACTGGACGATCTCGCCGAAGCCGAACTCGAGCGGGCCAACGACCGCCTGGCCGGCCAGGGGTTGCGCGTGCTGGGCATGGCCGGCGCGCGCCTCGCCGAAAATGGCCCGTCACCGGCCAACGGCGATCTCGTCTGGTACGGCATCGTGGCGATGATCGATCCGATCCGCGACGGGGCCAGCGAAATGATCGCGGCATTCCACCGGGCCGGCATCAATACGGTGATGATCACCGGCGACCAGAGCCCCACGGCCTACGCGGTGGGGACGGCATTGAACATCTCCGGCGATCGACCCCTTGAGATTCTCGATTCCTCCGAGCTGACGGCGGTGCGCGGCAAGGTGCTGGACGCCGTGGCCCGGCAGGTGGACGTCTACTCGCGGGTCAGCCCCGCCCACAAGCTCAAGATCGTTCGAGCCGTCCAATCCGACGGCCGGGTGGTAGGCATGACCGGAGACGGCATCAACGACGGGCCGGCCCTGAAAGCCGCCGATATCGGCATCGCCATGGGCCGCTCGGGAACGGACATCGCCCGCGAAGTCGCCGACGTGGTGTTGGAGGAGGACAACCTCGAAACCCTCATCAAGGCGGTCCGCGACGGGCGGGCAACCTACACCAACATCCGCAAATCGGTGAATTTCTTCCTGGCGACCAACTTCAGCGAGGTGATGGTGATGTCCGCGGCCGTGCTCCTGGGCATCGGCTTCCCGCTGAACGTGATGCAGCTGTTGTGGATCAACATCATCTCGGATATCTTTCCGGGCCTGGCCCTCTCCATGGAAGCCCCCGAGCCGGATATTCTCGAGCGTCCGCCCCGGCCGGCCGGCGCCCCCTTGTTCGACGCCCGCGACTATCGTCGCATGACCCGGGAGGCGCTGGTGATGAGCGCGGCCACCCTGGCCGCGTATGGATTCGGGCTGGCACGCTACGGCCCGGGCGCCCGGGCCGGCGCCCTGGCTTTCCAGAGCCTGACCACCGGCCAATTGCTGCATGCCCTCAACTGCCGGCGATCGGGCGACGATCGACGCCGCTTGCCGCCCAACCGCTACCTCGACGTGGCCTTGGGCGGATCGCTGGCCATGCAGGCGATGACCCTGGTTCTGCCACCGCTGCGGCGTCTGCTCGGCATCGGCACCGTGGGCCTGGTGGACCTGGCGGTGATCGCCACCGCCAGCCTGGTGCCCCTGGGACTGAACCGATCCACCCGACGTTGAACCAAAGGTGCCGCCATGCTGAAAAATTTCATTTTTTCCTCCGAATCGGTCACCGAGGGGCATCCGGACAAGCTCTGCGACCAGATCAGCGATGCCATCGTCGACCAGTTCCTCACCCAGGATCCTTACGCCCGGGTGCGGGCCGAGTGCGCCGTCTCGAGCGCCATCATTTTCATCGCGGCGCGCTTCCGCAGCGAGGTGTCGATGGATTTTACCCGCGTGGCCCGCAAGATCGTCAAGCAGATCGGCTATGAGCAGGAGGGGTTCAACGAAAAAATGTGCAGCATCCTGACCTCCCCGCAGGCCAACCCCATCGATGAAGCCAGCCGCTTCGACGAGCATGCCCTCAGCGAGGCGGAGATCGACGCCATCGCCCCCCAGAACCAGGTGACGGTGTTCGGGTACGCCTGCGACCATACCGCTGTGCGGTTGCCGCTGCCGATCTGGCTGGCCCACAAGCTGGCGCGCCAACTGACGGCGGTGCGGCGCCTGAAATTGCTGCCCTACCTGATGCCCGACGGGAAGATCCAGGTGGGCGTCGAATTTCGCGATCGTAGGCCGGCGCGAATCCACAGCGTGACGATCACCGCGGACCAGCGTCGCCTGGACGAGCCGTCCATCGAGCGGTTGCGCCGCGATATTCGCGAGGCGGTCATCGCCCCCGTGTTCGAGGACGAACCGATCCGGCCCGACCGCCTGACCCATCTCAATGTCAACCCCAACGGTCCATTCCAGGGAGGACCGATCCACCACAGCGGACTGACCGGCCGCAAGAACGCCATCGACACCTACGGCGAATTCGCCCGCCACAGCGGGAAGGCCCTCAGCGGCAAGGACACCCTGCGCATCGACCGCGTCGGGGCCTACGCGGCGCGCCATGCGGCCAAGAACGTCGTTGCGGCTGGACTGGCCCATGAATGCGAAGTCCTGCTGAGCTACAGCATCGGCGTCACCGAGCCGGTATCGCTCCAGGTGCAGACCTTCGGCACCGGGTGCATTGACGATGACGCCATCACCCGCCTGGTAGCCGACTATTTCGATTTCCGCCTCGCCGGCATCCTGCGGCGCTTAGACCTGCGCCACCTGCCGGCGCGGCACCGGGGGTGCTTCTTCCAGGTGCTGGCCGCCTACGGGCATTTCGGGCGAACCGACATCGAGCTGCCCTGGGAGCTCACCGACCGCGCCGACGCCCTGCGCGATGAAGCCGCCGTCGGGTGATCCGCCACAGAGGGGAGGGGACCCATGATCATCGGGGTAACCAACCAGAAGGGCGGCGGTGGAAGCCATGATCGCCGGCATCACGGTGCTTGCCGCCGCCCCGTGCGGTGCGGCGGCGCTGGAAATGCAGGCGCTGGTGGAGGAACTGTTCTTTTAGAGGGAGAGAGAAATGGCAAAAAAGAGAAAACTTAAGGACGCGATGCAGGACGAGATGGTCGTTATCGGTGAAAACGCCCCTTCGCAACGGCGCCCGTTGAGCGGGCGCCGGCTTTATAGCGGAGCAACGGTGATGATCGCCGCCATCGTCGGCCTCATCGGCGGCTATTTGCTGCGACGCTTTGTTCGCTGGATCTGAGCGGGTTCAGATCAGCGCCGCCAGCAGGGAAAGCCCGTTGGCTTCCAGCGCCTTGCCGACGATCCATCCGGCCATGGCCCGCCCGACGGCATGACCGGCCTTGGTTGCCACCTGATCGATGTGCGCATCGGCCGAAACGACCAAACGATCGTCGAACCAGCCATTGTTGCGCAGCACATCGAGGACTTCCTGTTCCCCAAGCAAATCACAGTCATAGTAGACCAGAATGGAGCCGGTCACTTCATTGACCGTGACGGCCTCGACCCCGAACTGCCCCTCCAGCAGGTCCCGAACCCGCCGGCTGCGCTGGGGATGGTTGCGCAGTTGGGGCAATTTGACCCGCAACCTTCCGGGTACCTTATGCAGGTAGTAGCTCATAGAGCGTCTGATTCCTTTCGCTCGATTTTAAGAAAACCTTTACACTGGGGATAACCGGAGCAACGGTACCGGACAAAATGGGGGCGCCGGACATATACATGCATCGGACGGCCGCAGATCGGACAATTGGGCCGCTCAGTCACCGACTGGCGCCGGGAATTCAAAATGAACTGCCGCCGGCATACCAGGCAAATGAACCGTTGCTTGCCGTTAAGCGCCTTGCCGTAACGATTGATCGCCTCCGAACCGCAACGGGGGCATACGATCCGCTCCGGCAAAGATGTGCTGCCGCTATATTCGTTGCCTGGGTTCGTCTGCACATAACTTGTATAAACCCGGCATGTTAGAATATTGTTACAAAATGATAATTTGTTGATTAAATCCTTTTGACGGGGAAGATAGGGCGCAATGGATCATCATGAAACAGTGCCGTAACACCGAAAAACGACATCGGACGAGGGTTAGAACAGCGCCACCGCCACGGGGTCGCCTTTTTCCAGCCCCTCGGTGTTCAGGTCAATGGCGACGAGCCCGTCGGCCTGCACCATGGTCCGGATCAGGCCGGATTTGCCGAGAATCGGTTCGGCCAGGATCTCGCCGCCGTCGCCGTGGGTCAGCCGCACCCTCACGAAATCCACCCGGCCGGCAGCAGACTCGATGTTGCGGGTGAGCCGGGCCATCACCGGCGGCCGCCGGGCCTCCGCCGTCAAACCGGAAAGCCGGTCGAGGAAGGGGCGCACCACGGCGGCAAAGACCACCATGGCCGAAGTCACGTGCCCCGGCAGGCCCCAGACGAGCTTGGCGCCGCTCTGGGCCAGGATCGTCGGCTTGCCCGGGCTGATGGTAATGCCGTGAACCCGGATGAGGCTGTCGGGCAGCTCGGCCAGGGCCTCGACGGTATAGTCGCGCATCCCCAGGGAGCTGCCCCCGGAAATCAACACCATGTCGTTTCCGGCCGTCGCCTGGCGGCACATGGTCTTGAGCCGCCCGAGGTCGTCGCCCACTAGTCCGTATTTGGCCGGGATGGCGCCGGCCTGGCGCACCAGATCGGCCAGGGTGTGGGTGTTGACATCGCGGATCTGCCCGGGTCCGGGCCTGGCCTCGGCGGGCACAATCTCGTCGCCGGTGGAAATGATAGCCACCCGGGGGCGGCGATACACCCGAACCCGGGTGCGGCCCAGTGCCGCCATCAGCCCCGCGTCCTGGGGCCGCAGGCGCCGGCCGGCGGCGATCAAGGTCTCCCCGCGTCGCATGTCCTCGCCGGCGGCGATGACATGCTGGCCGGGGGCGACGCTGCGGTAGATCTCGATGGTGGTTTCGTCCAGGGGTGCCACATGCTCCAGCATCGCCACGGCGTCGGCCCCCGGCGGCAGCATGCCGCCGGTGGAGATTTTCATCGCCTCCCCCGGCCCCACCGTCTTGGCGGGCACCTCGCCCATGGCGATGCGGCCCGTCACGTTAAGATAGGCCGGATTGCCCTCCGAGGCTCCGAAGGTGCTCGCCGCGGCAACGGCGAAGCCGTCCATGGTGGCGCGGGCGAAGGGCGGAATATCCTCTTCGGCGGTGATCGGTTCGGCCAGCACCCGGCCCAGGGTGGACCCCAGCGGTTTGGGTTCGCTGTCCGTGGGAAGAACCTCCTCGGCCATGGCCAGAACATCGTCCAGATCGGTCACCTGGAAAAAGGGCTTCATCTTGGTTGGTCCGCCTTTCGTTGAGGGCTTTGAATGCCAGCAGGGCGGGATCATACTACAGACAACCCCGACGGCCAAGGACCCGGCGGGATGCACCACGACCCCGTCAAAGTTTTGCGATCAAGTTTACGAGCTTGCGAGGGGTTTTTTCTGGCTTGTGCCCTCCTCCCGCCGGTGTCCTTGACTGCAGATCCCTCGTCGCAACCTCCTCTGGATGACAAAGGGGGGGGCCTCGCGATGACACTTGTTTCCCGTGTCATTCCGAACGTCAGAGAGGAATCTGCAGTTGAGAAGATCGGCGGAAAACGGTGACATTCGGCAAAAAAAGTGGCAGAGGCCCCTAATTTGGCGGAGCCCCGGGTGATGCACCGGCTACGGGCCGGCTCTGCGGCTGCGCGGCGAGGCCCAAGCCTACTTGCAAAATTGAACAAATGACGTATAAAGATAGAGAATTTGCAAGGAAGGCGAACCCATAGACAGGATTATTCCGTATGACCGACGCAGTCGATTCGCAAACATCCGAACAACGCGCTCCGGCACCGACTTTCCTCACCCAGACCCGTTTTTCCGATTTCGATTTGCACCCCTCCCTGCTCCAGGGATTGGATGACAGCGGATTTGCCCGCTGTACGCCCATTCAGGCCGAAACCCTGCCCATCTCCCTGTCCGGCCGCGACGTGGCCGGCCAAGCCCAGACCGGTACCGGCAAGACGGCCGCCTTCCTGGTGACGGTCCTCCAGCGGCTGGTCACCGGCAAGCGGCCCGATGACGGATCCCCGCGGGCCCTCATCGTGGCCCCCACCCGGGAGCTGGCCCAGCAGACCTACGAAGAAGCGCTCAACATCGGCCGCCACCTCGACGTGAAGGTGGTTCAGGTCGTCGGCGGCATTGACTACGACAAGCAGGCCGAAGCGCTCAAAAAAGGCGTGGACATCGTGGTGGGGACCCCCGGCCGGATCATCGACTACCTCAAGCAGGGGATATTCAAAACCCAGTGGATCCGGATCGTGGTCATCGACGAGGCCGACCGGCTCTTCGATCTGGGCTTCACCCAGGATATGCGGTACATCCTGCGCAAGCTGCCCAGCTACGACAAGCGCCAGTCCATGCTTTTTTCCGCCACCCTCTCCTACCGCGTGCTGGAGCTCACCTACGAGTACATGAACCTGCCCGAGTTCATCTCGGTGACCCCCCAGGACATCGCGGTGGAGGGCATCGCCCAGGAACTCTATCACGTGGGCGAGAATCAGAAGCTCCCCTTGCTGCTCGGGCTTTTGCAGCGGCAAGAGTGGGAGCGGGTGCTGATCTTCGTCAACACCAAGGTGGGGGTCGAGTGGCTGACCGAAAAGCTCAAGGGAAACGGCCTGCCGGCCGAAATGATCACCGGTGACCTGCCCCAGAAGAAGCGCTTCCAGCTCATGGACCGCTACAAGAAAGGCAAGATCAAGATCCTGGTCGCCACCGATGTCGCCTCCCGGGGCATCCACGTGGAGGACATCAGCCACGTGATCAACTACGATCTGCCCCAGGACGCGGAAAACTATGTCCATCGCATCGGCCGCACCGCCCGGGCCGGCAAGCAGGGAAAGGCCATCTCGCTGGCTTGCGAGCGCTACGTGCTGCACCTGGAGCCGGTGGAGACCATGCTGGGGTACAAAATCCCGGTGGTCTGGCCCGACGATGACTGGTACGCCGAGGACAAGGCCGGCCCGGTGAAAGTGGCGTCGCGCGCCCACGGCAAGCGCAACGGCCGCGGCAAACCACCCCGCGGCGGAGAGGGGCGCAAAAGCGAGGGGCGCCAAAATGGCGCGTCCGCCCCCCGGGTGCGCGAAAAACCCCAGCCCAAACCCGCCCCCAAGCGCCCGTCAGGCTATTTCCCCGGCACCTTTTTCGGCTTCGCGCCGCCCGAGACGAAAACCCAGCCGGAAAGCGAGACCACGGCCGCCGCGCCGCTGTCGCGGGCCCCGGAAACCGTTCCTGCCGCGGAGAGTGAAGCGCCTCCCCCGGTGGTACCGCCGGCCACGGAAGTCGTCCCTGCCGCGGAGAGCGAAGCGCCGCCCGCGGGGGCGCAGCCGGCCGATGCTGCCGCGCCGACGGAAGGTCCCAAGTCCAAGAAACGCCGCCGCAGGCCCCGCCGCCGACGCAAAAAGCCTGAGGAAGCGGCCGGCAGCCCCCCGGCGGACATGGAAACACCGGCCGAACCGGCCGCCGACAGCGCTCCGGCCACGGACTGAATACCGATTTCGCAAAACAATGCAGCGCAGCCTCCTTCGGGAGAAAGCTGCGCTGCATTGTTTTTTGGATCCCGCCGCTGAACGCCGATTTTTTTAAAATTTACCGTGTCGCACGATCTCGCCTTCGACGAGGTAGATCACCTCTTCGGCGATATTGGTGGCATGGTCGGCGATCCGCTCCAGGTGCCGCGAAATGAGATAGTAATTGAGCAGGTATTTGATCGCCTCGGGACGGTGGCTCATCTCCCGGCAGGTGCGCTGATAAGCCTCGCGGTGCATGACATCCACCTCGTCGTCGCACATCACCACCTTGAAGGCGAGGTCCACGTCGAGGTTGACCAAGGCATCCAGGCTCTTCTTGAGCATGTTCTCCGACTTGCTGGCCATGGCGACGTAATCGAAGCGATAACCCGGGTCCTCGCGCTTGGCGATGGAGATCACCCGCTCGGCGATGTTCATCGCCTCGTCGGCGATACGCTCCAGGTCATTGTTGATCTTGATCACGGCGACGAGAAAACGCAGATCCACCGCCACGGGCTGGTGCAAGGCGAGGATTTTGAGGCACTCTTCCTCGATTTCAACCTCGTTCTCATCGATTTCCCAGTCGGTTTCCACGATCCGGGCCGCCATCCCCGGGTCGGTCTGCTCGATGGCCTGGCTGGCCATGCGCACCCGGTCTTCCACCAAGGCGCCGAGGGAAAGGATCCGCTTCTTGATTTTTTCCAGTTCCTTCTGAAGATGCCGGGTCATGCCGTCTCCTTTGAACCTGCCTTTCGTTTGCGGGGCACTTCAAATTCTAGAATGACAAGTGCCTGTAGTGCCTAAAGTGAGCTAAAGTTGTGGTGTCGCTGCGCTCCGGTCGTTTTTCTATAAAAGTGCCCAAATTCATTAACTTTAGTCACTTTAGGCACTCATAACTTTAGTCATTTTAGTCATTCGTAATTTTAGTCATTTTAATCATCAACCAAACCTCCCGGTAATATAATCCTCCGTGAGCCGGTGGCGGGGCGTGGTGAAGATCTGCTGGGTTTGGCCCACCTCGATGAGATAGCCCAAGTGAAAATAGGCGGTTCGCTGGGATACCCGCGCGGCCTGCTGCATGGAATGGGTCACGATGACGATGGAATACTGGTTGCGCAGCTCGTCGATGAGGTCCTCGATCTTGGCGGTGGCGATGGGGTCGAGAGCCGAACAGGGCTCGTCCATCAGGATCACCTCGGGGCTGACCGCGATGGTGCGGGCGATGCACAGCCGCTGCTGCTGCCCGCCGGACAGCCCGGTGCCCGGCTGGTGCAGGCGGTCCTTGACTTCTTCCCAGAGACCGGCCTTGCGCAGAGAGGTTTCGACGATCTCTTCGAGTTCCGGTTTGCTCTCGGCCAGACCATGGATCTTGGGGCCGTAGGCGACGTTGTCCCAGATCGACTTGGAAAAGGGGTTGGGCTTCTGAAAGACGATCCCCACCTGGGCGCGCAGCGGCACCACATCCTGTTTTTCATCGTAGATATTCTGGCCGTCCAACGTGATGTCGCCGCTGACCCGGCAGCCCTCGATGGTGTCGTTCATGCGGTTCAGGCAACGCAGAAAAGTCGACTTGCCACATCCGGAAGGGCCGATCATGGCAATGACTTCCTTGTTGCCGATATCCAGGGAGACATCGAAGATGGCCTGCTTGTCGCCGTAAAAGACGTCCACGTGGCGGCAGCGGATTTTCGGGTCGACCACCGTCGGCTCTCCGATGGTGCGCAAATCTTCCCGGCTTCCCAATCGGGTGGGCGGTTGCGAAACAACACGCGAGGATCTCGCATCCAGAGCACTGACCATTTTAGGAACCTGCCAACATGTTTGAAGAATAAGGCGCACGGGCCTGACTGGACAGACCCGTGCGCGGGCATATCGGTTTTCCGAAGAAGGATCAGTTCATCGGCATGGGGGTCAGGTTTTCCACCGCCTGACGGTACTTTTGACGCTCGGCGTCGGGCATGGGAATCAGGCCCTTTTCGCTGAGATAGCCGTCCGGCCCCCAGGCTTTTTCGCTGGTGAACTCCTTCAGGTATTCCGCCATACCGGGGATCTGGCCCACGTGGGCCTTTTTCACGTAGAAGAACAGCGGCCGCGAGACCGGGTACTTTCCATCGGCAATGGCCTCGAAGGTCGGCTGGATCCCGTCGATGGCGGAACCCTGGATCTTGTCGGCGTTCTGGTCGAGGAAGCTGAACCCGAAGACCCCGAAGGCGTTGGGGTTGGCGTCGAGCTTCTGCACGATCAGGTTGTCGTTTTCGCCGGCCTCGACGTAGGCGCCGTCTTCGCGCACCGTGTGGCAAACGGCCTTGTACTGCTTCTTGTCCTTGGCCTTCATGGCGGCAATAAATTCAAAGGACTTGGCGCCGCCCTCCAGCGCCAGCTCGGCAAAGGCGTCACGGGTGCCCGAGGTCGGAGGCGGTCCCAGCACCTCGATGGCCACGGCCGGCAGCGCCGGATTGACATCTTTCCAGGTTTTGTACGGATTGGCAATAAGCTGGCCCGGATTCTTGGGATCCGGCACGTTCTTGGCCAGGGCGAGGAAAATGTCCTTGCGGGTCACGGCCATCAACGGGGCCTTCTTGGAGTTGGCCAGCACGATCCCGTCGTAGCCGATCTTGACCTCGACGACCTCGGCCACGCCGTTTTTCACGCACAGTTCCTTTTCCGAACTCTTGATGGCCCGGGAGGCATTGGTGATGTCCGGATGCTCAACGCCCACGCCGGCGCTGAACAGCTTGAAACCGCCGCCGGAGCCGGTGGATTCGATTTTGGGCGTCTTGAACTGGGTCGTCTTGCCGAACTGCTCGGCCACCACCGTGGCAAACGGATAGACCGTCGAGGATCCGACGATGCTGATGTAGTCCCGCGCCGACTGCGCATCGGCGTTGGGCGTGAAGGCGGCCACCATGGCCAGGCTGAACAATCCCACTGCAAGCTTTCGTACCATTTGATTCTCCTTTTTTTGTTTTCTTGTTGTTTCGATCATAATCCCCCTCTGTCATCCCGAGGAGCGTAGCGACGAGGGATCTCTTCCGAATTTGCCACCACTTTCCGTCCTATTCCCGACTGCAGATCCCTCGCTTCGCTCGGGATGACACCGGAAGGCATTTCGGGATGACACGCGAAAGGGGTTCATCCCGAGGAGCGCTTTCCACCTGTCATTCCGAATAATTCCCCTCTGTCATCCCGAGGAGCGTAGCAACGAGGGATCTCTTGGAAGCGCCAAGATTTCTCACTGCGTTCGGAATGACCGCCAGACACTTTACTCACAGACGAATTCATCCTTCTCGAATGACGGCTTGTTGTTGAATTACCAGCGTTTTTCAAACTTCTTCCGTAAATAGACCGCCGCGGCGTTCATCACGATCAAAAAGGCCAGCAGGATCATGATGGCCGCCGAGGTGCGCTCCACGAAGGCCCGCTCCGGACTATCGGCCCACAGGTAGATCTGGACCGGCAGAACGGTGGATGGATCGGTGAGGCTGCCGGGAATGTCGACGATGAATGCCACCATCCCGATCATGAGCAGCGGGGCGGTTTCCCCCAGCGCCCGGGCCATGCCGATGATGGTGCCGGTGAGCATGCCGGGCAGCGCCAGCGGCAGCACGTGGTGCAGCACCATCTGCATCTTGGAGGCCCCGATGCCCAGGGCCCCTTCGCGGATCGAGGGCGGCACCGACTTGAGCGCGGCCCGGCTGGCGATGATGATGGTGGGCAGGGTCATCAGGGTCAGCACCAGGCCGCCCACCAGGGGGGCCGAGCGCGGCAGGCCGAAAAAATTGAGAAAAACCGCCAGCCCCAGCAGGCCGAAGACGATGGACGGCACCGCCGCCAGATTGTTGATGTTGACCTCGATCAAATCGGTCCAGCGGTTTTGGGGCGCGAACTCTTCCAGGTAGACGGCTGCCGCCACCCCGATGGGAAAAGAGAGCACCAGCGTCACCGCCAGGGTGAAAAACGATCCCATCACTGCGCCCCAGATCCCGGCCAGCTCCGGCTCCCGGGAATCGCCGGTGGTAAAGAAGATCCGGTTGAATCGCTTTTCGATCTTGCCATCGGCTGTGAGCCGATCGATCCACTGGCGCTGCGCATCGCTGAGGCGAGTTGCGCTTTGGGACGCCTCACCACCGAAATGGCCCTTGATCAGCATGTCGACATCGTCGTCGGCCGGCACCCAGACCGGCAGGGCCTGGCCGACCAGCTGGGGCTTTGCCATGACCATCTCACGCAGGTGGTAGCTGGCTCCGGAGCTGACCAGGGCGTAGAGCTGCCGCAGATCGCCGCGGCCGGACACGTCGGGGAACATTTGGCGCAACGACTTTTTGACCAGCCCGGGATAGTCGGCCGCCGACAGGGCGGTGGTGTCGAATGCCTCCGGGTCCAGAGAGACTTCCAATTGGATGTGGGTCTGCTGAAATGCGGTGTAACCGTTGCCCACGATGCTGGCGAACACCATGGCCAGAAAAAGGAGGCTGGCGCAGATGGCCAGGACGCCCATGGCCTTGAAGCGCCATTCGGCGCGGTAGCGCTTGGCCAGTCCCCGGCGCACGACGGCCATGGCCCCGGGCTGTGGAGAAGCTTGTCTATTCATACTGCTCCCGGTATTTGCGCACCACGTACAGGGCGATGAGGTTGAGGATCAAGGTGACGACAAACAGCAGTAGCCCTAAAGCAAAGGCAGCCAGGGTCTTGGGGCTGTCGAATTCCTGGTCTCCCACCAGCAGGGTAACGATCTGAACGGTGACGGTGGTCACCGCCTGCAAGGGATTGGCGGTGAGATTGGCCGCCAGGCCGGCCGCCATGACCACGATCATGGTCTCTCCGATGGCCCGGGAAACGGCCAGCAACACGCCCCCCACGATCCCCGGCAGGGCCGCGGGAATCACCACGTGGCGGATGGTTTCCGACTTGGTGGCGCCCAGCCCGTAGGCCCCGTCGCGCAAGGACTGGGGCACGGCGTTGATGACGTCGTCGGACAGGGAGGAGACGAAGGGGATGATCATCACGCCCATCACCAGACCGGCGGCCAGGGCGCTTTCGGAAGAGACGTCGAGGCCCACCAGCGCCCCGTTGTCGCGGATGAACGGTGCCACGGTCAGGACGGCGAAATACCCGTAGACCACGGTGGGGATGCCGGCCAGGATTTCAATCAGGGGTTTGGCCACGTTGCGAAAGCGCCGGCCGGCATATTCGGACAGGTAGATGGCCGACATCAGGCCGATGGGCACCGCCACCAACATGGCGATGGCCGAGATCAGGGCGGTTCCGGCAAAGACCGGCACGGCACCGAAGGTGCCCGAGGAGCCGACCTGGTCGGCGCGGATGGCCATTTGCGGGCTCCACTTCAGGCCAAAGAGAAACTCGGTCACCGGCACGGCCTTGAAGAAGCGGATCGACTCGTAGAGCACCGAAAAGACGATGCCGATGGTGACGAAGATGGCGAGGGTCGAGCAGAGGATCAGCCCCCAGTTGATGACCGTCTCCACCTGGTTGCGGGCCCTGAGCTGGGCCGAGATGCGTTGCCGCACCCAGAAGGCGCCGGCGGCGCCGATGCTCAGCACGATCACGGCCAGGGCCGCATGGCTGGTGGCCTGCAAACCGCGGTACCGGTCGGCGGCCTGGCGCATGGCCGGATCGATGTCGCCCGAGACGATATTACCGGCCACCAGGTTGCGGATATCGTTGATCGCCAGCCCGAGCTGGCTTTCCGGCAAGGAACGGATGGTTTCGGGAAGATCCCTCACCACCAGCCCGGTGATGAGGGTGGTGTCGAACGCCTGCCAGGCGGAAAAGACGATCAGGGCGGGGATGGCGCACCAAAGCGCCGCCAGCAGACCGTAGTATCCGGGCCGAGAGTGCAGCCGCTTGAGCCCCCCCGATGCGGCGCCGACGGCGAAGGCACGTTTGCGCCCGAGGACGTAGGCGGCAGCGGACAGGCCGCAAAGCAGGAAAAAGAGTGTGGTTGGCGTCATTGGGCAATGGATTTTCGGTGTTCGAACGAGGAGGCGAACCGTCCGCCTCCGGGCCGCTGGTCAAGTTGGAGAGGAAGGTAGAGCGCGTTTGTCAGGATGGGATTAGTCGATTGTGAGAATTTGATGAGGAGTAATGACGATCCGGCCTTCCCGAATGTCGGCCACCGTTTTTGGGAACGGCTGCTGGCGTCCGGCCTTTTTCTCAGGCTAGCCGATTTTTAGCACCAAGGTCGTCTTCCGCTAACATCTCCGTGTTCATTTCCCGGTGCCACCGCAACCGATTGAAAGGAGACGGGGATGAAAATCGATCTGCACGTCCATTCGCGTTATTCAACAAGGCCCGCGGCATGGGTCCTCAAAAAAATCGGCACTCCGGAAAGCTTCACCCAGCCCCTGCAAATCTACCGCATCGCCCGCCGCCGGGGGATGAGCTGGGTGACGATCAGCGATCACAACCGCATCGAAGGCGCACTGGAAATCGCCCATCTCCCCCAAACCTTCATCAGCGAAGAAATCACCACCTACTTCCCCGAAGACGGCTGCAAAGTGCACGTGCTGGCGCTGAACATCGACGAGGACCAGCACCGCGATATCCAGAAGGCGCGCCCCGACATCTTCGACCTGACCGCCCTATTGGCCGAGCAAAAGATTCATCACCTCCTGGCCCATCCCCTTTATGCGGTCAACGACCGGCTGACGCTCGACCATTTCGAAAAGTTGCTGCTGCTCTTTGAGGCGTTCGAACTTAACGGGGCGCGCAACGACGAAGCCAACACCTGCCTGTTGGAAATTCTCGCATCGCTTACCCGAGAGAAAATCGCGCGCATGGCCGACCGGCAGGGTTTGACACCCCGGGGCGTCGAGCCTTGGCGCAAGGTCGTTGCCGGCGGATCCGACGACCACAGCGGCCTGAACATCGCCCGTACCCATACCGTGGTCCCGGGGGCGGCGGCGGTGGACGAACTGCTGGCCGGCATCGCCGCCGGCCGCGCGCAGGTCGTTCGGCAGCCATCGACGCCCCTGACCCTGGCACACAATATCTACGGCATCGCTTACCAGTTTTACCGCAGCAAGCTGCGCTTGGGCCGCCACATCGACAGGGACCGCCTGATGGGGTTCGTCGATCGCTGCTTGAGCCCCGAACCGGAGCCTCAAGGCCACGGGTTGATGGCACGATTGTACCACTTCATTCCCCGGCGCCGGGGGCATGCTTCAGGGGTCGATGTGTCCGATACCCTGATGGGGTTGCTGCGCCAGGAAACTCAG
Organism: Desulfobacteraceae bacterium UBA2174; assembly: GCA_002327445.1. Taxonomy (GTDB): domain Bacteria; phylum Desulfobacterota; class Desulfobacteria; order Desulfobacterales; family UBA2174; genus UBA2174. Next base: position 18,366 of record DCWA01000044.1, read on the forward strand.
CGCCTACTGCAAGACGCCCCTGAATTGACCCGCATGGCCGATCAGGGCGCGATGGATGGCCAGCCCGCCGAACAGGTCTGGTTCGATTTTTCCTGCCAGGCGGCCAATCGCATGCTCCATGGGTTCGCCGACCATGTCATCGGGCAAGTTAACGGTGCCAAGGTGTTCAACATCTTTCAGACCATCGGCTCGGCCGGGGGCCTGTACACCCTCCTGGCGCCGTACTTCATCGCCTACAGCCTATTCATGCGCGACCGGCATTTCATCCGCCGGGTCCGGCAGCACTTCGGCGCCCGGGAAACGACTCCGGAGCCATCATCGTTGCACGTGGCACACTTCACTGACACTTTTTACCAAGTCAACGGAGTGGCCTTGACCCTTCAGCAGCAGGTCAAGGCAGCTCTTGCCGCCGGCCGGCGCTACACCCTGGTGACCTGCGACGACCAGCAGCGCTCGGCGGAAGCCGGCGTCGCCAATTTCGACCCGGTGGCGGTCTACGCTTTGCCGGAATATCCAGAGCAGAAAATATTCATCCCGCCCCTGCTGGAAATGCTCGATTACTGCTACCGCCACAAGGTCACCCAGATTCATGCCGCCACCCCCGGCCCGGTGGGCTTGGCCGCGATGGCCATCGCCCACATGCTCAAGCTGCCGATCTCCGGCACCTACCATACCCAGCTGCCCCAATACGCCCGGCAGTTGACCGGCGACGACCTGATCCTGGAGCTGACCTGGAAGTATACGTTGTGGTTCTACGACCGGATGGACATCGTCTATGCGCCCAGCGAGAGCACCCGCCGGGAACTGATCGACCGGGGCATCCGGGCCGAGAAGATTCGCTGCTACCCGCGGGGCATCGACGCGCAGCGCTTTCACCCGGCCAAGCGGAACGGTTTCTGGAAAGATCGCTACGGCATCGATGCGGTGGTCAAGCTGCTTTACGTGGGCCGGGTATCCAAGGAAAAAAACCTGCCGCTGCTGGCAGAGGCCTATGCGGCGCTGGCGAGCCAGCACCCGGATATTCACCTGATGGTGGTGGGTGACGGGCCTTACCTGCCGGCCCTGCGCCAACTCCTGGAAGGACTGCCGTGCACCTTCACGGGTTATCTGTCCGGCGAGGATCTTGCCATGGCTTACGCGTCCAGCGATATTTTCGTTTTCCCCAGCGCCACCGACACCTTCGGCAACGTGGTGCTTGAAGCCCAGGCATCGGGGCTGCCGGTGATCGTTACGGATCGCGGCGGGCCGGCGGAAAACGTGCGCGCCGGCCGCACTGGGCTGGTAGTGGCCGCCGACGATGCCGCCGCCCTCAAATCGGCGATGCGCCGACTCATCGAAGACGCCACCCTCTGTCGCCAAATGGGGCACCGGGCCCGCGCTGAAATGGAAAGCCGGTCCTTCACTGGCGCGTTCGATCAAACCTGGCGCATGTTCCAAGTCCTCGAAAACCCGCCGCTGGACATCGCCGCCCACGCCGGAAACAACTAATCGTAAGGACTCAACCATGCACTACGACAAAAAAGACGCCAAGAGACGGATTCTGGCGCATTTTCGCGCCTTGGACCCTGACAGCGGTTACATTCTGCCGCGGCGCTGGGTGGAAGATCGCTGCCTGCGCACCATGCCGCCGGCAGCGCGGCCGGTGGTGGAAGAGGCGGTCTGCGATCTGGTGACCATCGGCATCCTCTCCGAAGTCCGGAAGGGCATGGGACGTTTGGCGTTGACCGACCTGGGCGCCGAACTGATTTTGAGAAATTGAAGCTTCCTTGATGACCGACGAACTAGTGGTCATGCTCGACCACGCCATTCGGGTCGGCATCCCCCCGTCGACCATGAACCCGGAATCCATACTGGCGTTCTACGGTTACGGCGTCCTCTTCGTCGGTACCCTGCTGGAGGGAGAAACCTTCCTGCTCAGCGCCGCCGTGCTGGCCTATCTCGGCCACCTGGAGTGGCCGACCGCGGTCGCTACCGCCTTTGCCGGCGCCTACCTCGGCGACCAAGTGTGCTTTCACCTCGGCCGCGCCGGACGACGCCTGCCGGTCACCCTCTCACCGCGCTGGCGGCGGCGTCCGTCCTCGGCCCATCGCCTTCTGGACCGACATCAAATCAAGATCCTGCTCGGCTACCGCTTTCTATACGGTCTGCGCTCGGCAATTCCCTTCGCCATCGGTGCCGCCGGTTTCCGCTCGCTCCAATTTGCCTTTCTTTCCGCCATCGGCACAGGCATTTGGGTAGGGACCACCTGCCTGGCAGGAGCCTTTTTGACCGAAATTTGGCGATAGTGCCCTGCCGGGTGGCATCCACCTCAGCCGTCCCTTTGTCTGGCAATCCGGCGCCCCGCGGCGGCGTCGCGTGATGTCGAGCTCCACTTTCAATTGGGCAAGTCGACTTTCAGTGAATTATCGAGCCTGTTCTGCCAATACCCCCAATCGGTGCTCCTCAGAACGGAGCGAAAGCCGCAGACCAACAGGGCGCAGCGCAGAAGGCTGTGAAAAGTTTTACGTCCCAATCCCCGATCCAGGCGGCGATGATCGAACTCGAAAACTTTCAAACGGGGTTCATACATGACGGGATACCCGGATCGATGCAGCCGCCAAAACAAGTCGGTATCTTCGTTGCAGGTCAGGCGTCGGTCGAATCCGCCCACCTCCATCAGGGCTCTGCGCCGCACCAGCATATTGGAGCCGGATGCCGCTGGCACACCCACAGCACAGCAAAAACGCAGCCACTGGGAAAATAATCGGTAATAGACGCGATACCTGCGCTGACTGAGCTTTGCGCCGGCCAATCCGGCGACGGGAGGCCCCGGATGAATCCCTCGAAGCATTCCAAAATAGTTTCCTGCAAATACAACGTCCGCATCACTGAAAATCAGCCAATCCGTTTCAGCGGTCTCCGCACCGAGTTGTCTGGCGCAGGCGATATTTCCCTCATCTTTGATGAGGCAGACGTTTTCCCGGTTCATTTTTTTAATGATATCGACAGTTCCGTCAATACTTGCATCGACGATGATCATCTTGATCGATTGGGGAACCGATGCCATAAAATGATGAATGTTCAATGCCTCATTTTTGGTGGGCACGATCAAGGTGAGATCTTTTGGCTTCATTGCCTATTTCCTCGGATACTCGGCAAATAGTCCAGCGCGACATCAGCGCGAAATTGCCGACGGCCAGAACCATTGTGGTCAGCAGCCAGCCGAGCATCACCGGGTATCCAGCCACATCGCAGATACCGGTCATCATTGCAGTGCTGATGCCGAGCATGACCGCATAAGATACACATGTCCGCACAAGGGATGCGAAATAGGGCACCTGCGGCGCATTGCGAAACGTATACATCCGGTGCAGGCCATGGGACCAGACGGTTCCAACAATAAAATGAACGCACCAGCTGATTGCGGCCTGCATTAAAAATCCATCAAATATTCTATAAATCAGCCGAAATTGTATACTCCCGAAAACAAAAATAAATGTACCGACGAAAACATATCGTTCTGTATAGCGATATTGTTTTATTCTTATCATACCGTAAAAACTTAAAGAAGAATCGTTCATGAAGTGTTCGCTGATGACTAGATTTTTATGAGCGAAATCAAACTGTTTTGATTCCTTATGATTCCATGCTAAGAAATATGAAATTTTTTATAAGAGGAGGAGTAAATCGATGAAGGAAAATTTCGAAAAATATGCTCTCACATTCTTTGCCGTGTATATATTTGTGTTGTTTTTTGCCAGTCTTGCCAAGGCGAATAACGACACAAACATCGTTCGGTATTATATAGAAAAATGCGGCGATACCGCCAAACAGGTTTGTTGGTGCTTGACCGGGCAAAAGGGATATCAACTGACTTATCAAACCACCGACGAATGCCATGTTACAGAAACGGATGATTCACTGGCGACGTTGTCATGGCAAATGACAAAAACATCTCAAAAATTCAGTATGAAATCCATTAGGCAGGAAAATGCAATTTTAATCGATGGTGAGGATGAGGGGAAAATAATCCAAAAGCATATCGAAATCGATGACACCCCCTGGTTTCAAGCAACATCCTTGTCGCTTAGAAATTTCATTCTTTCGAACCGAACGGAGATTGAATTTTTGACCTTGATACCCCAAGTTTATGATGTGTACAAAATGAAGGCGACAAAATCCGGTACCGAAAAATTGGTAATCCACAATCAAACCATCGAAACGGTTAGAGTTGAAATGAAATTGGCCGGCATACTGGGTTCAATTTGGAAAGGCCACTACTGGTATCGCGCCAGGGATGGCGCTTTCATGCGGTTCACGGGCCCGGCCAACATCGCCGGCACTGAACAAATGGTGGTGTCGTTTACCGGCAGGGAAACCATTCGACGCACCGATATGGGCCTTTCAAACCTCAAGCCTGAACCGCGGGCTCAGTCTCTTTTTTAAAGACGACTCTATAGGGAACGGAGGAGGAGGGGCCGCGATCTTCTCCACACACACAGCCGCTCGCACCTAACCGGAAACTAACCCGGCGCTCACCAAAAACTTAAATAATCCTGATAGTTCAATATCCCATCCGTTTCTGAGCGTCATTGAGGGGAAACGTATCCCCCGGAGCGGCAGGCGAAGATATTCATTTTACCAAAAAAGGAGACCCGTTGATGATTACCGCTTTCAAACCAAGCAAAATCGCAGTCGCAGTGCTCCTTGCCCTGGCGCTGGCCGTGGTCCCGAGTGTTGGGATGGCCGGCGATCTGTTGGTCTACACGGCCCTGGAAGACGATGAGATTCCGCGCTACTTGGCCCTGCTCAAACAGTCCCATCCGGAGATCAACGTCAAGATCGTGCGCGACTCCACCGGCATCGTCACGGCCAAGCTGCTGGCGGAAAAGGACAATCCCCAGGCGGATGTGGTCTGGGGGACAGCGGCCACCAGTTTGATGCTCTGCACGCAGGCCGGGATGGTCGAACCTTACGCCCCCAAGGGTCTGGAGCGCGTGCGGCCCAAGATGCGTGACAAGGCCGCGGTTCCCGCCTGGGTCGGCATCAAGGCGTGGATGACCGGCTTCTGCGTCAACACCGTTGAGGCCAAGGCCCTCAATCTGCCCGTTCCGACAGGTTTCGCCGATTTGACCAATTCTCTCTACAAAGGGCATCTGACCATGTCCAATCCGAGTTCCTCGGGGACCGGTTTTCTCACCGTCTCGGCCATCCTTCAATTGATGGGGGAAGAGAAGGGCTGGGATTACCTCGACCGACTCCACGAGAACATGGCCGTCTACACCCACTCGGGTTCCAAACCTTGCAAACTGGCAGGCGCCGGGGAATATCCCATCGGCATCAGCTTCGCTTATCGCGGATTCATGCAAAAGCAAAAGGGCGAGCCCGTCCTCACCGTCTTTCCCAAAGAAGGCTCCGGCTGGGATGTGGAAGCCAACTGTCTGATCAAGAAAGCCGCCGTCAAGCCAGAGGCACGGGCCTTTCTCGATTGGGCCATCAGCGAGCCGGTGATGAAGGAGTACGCCAAGGTCTACCCCGTGACCGCCTATGCCACCAATGTGCCTATTCCGGAAGGGTTTCCGGCCGATCCGGAAGCCCAGTTGATCAAAAACGACTTCGATTGGGCAGCCAAAAACCGCGCCCGCATCCTAGCGGAATGGTCGCGCCGCTACGACGCCAAGAGCGAACCGAAATCGAAATAATGCGTCATCGCACGGCGCCGGCGTGACCGCCGGCGCCGACCGAGGTCCCCACATGCCATCGATGCAAAACGATGCAGCCTACCTGCGGCTCCTTGATATCACCAAGCGCTTCGGCGCCTTTACCGCCCTGGACAAGCTTTCTTTTGGCGCCGATAGAGGTGAATTCATCTCGATCCTCGGCCCCAGCGGCTGCGGCAAGACCACCCTGCTTCGGCTCATCGCCGGTCTCGAAACGCAATCCGAGGGCCGTGTCGAAATCCAGGGCCGGGATGTATCCAAACTGCCGGTCTCGGCCCGCAACGTCGGCATCGTCTTTCAATCCTATGCCTTGTTTCCGAACCTGAACGCCCGGGACAACATCGCCTACGGACTTGTCGGGCGCGGGCTCGACAAGAACCGCATCAGGCAGCGGGTCGACGAACTGCTCGACCTGGTGGGGCTGCGCGGCATGGGACGCCAATTCCCTGCCCAGCTTTCCGGCGGTCAGCAGCAGCGGGTGGCGCTGGCCCGGGCCATGGCCCTTTCGCCGGACTTGCTGCTCCTGGACGAACCGCTATCGGCCCTGGACGCCAAGGTGCGCGTCATGCTGCGCGGCGAAATCCGCCAACTGCAGCAACGCCTGGGGGTGACGACCATCATGGTGACCCATGACCAAGAAGAGGCCCTGACCATGGCAGATCGCATCCTGGTCATCAACCAGGGAAGGCTGGTGCAAAACGGAACGCCCCGCGAAATCTATGACCGGCCGGCGACCCCCTTTGTAGCGGCCTTCATCGGCGCGATGAATTTCATCGAAAATGCCGTGAAGGTGGAAAACGGCTGTTACCGCATCGGCTCCCACCATCTTTCCATCAGCGGCGAGAACGGCAGCCGGAACCTGGCCAGCGGGGCCGTCGCCACCCTGGCCATCCGCCCGGAGGATGTGATGATCCGGGTGGATGAACTCGAGATGCCCAACATTCTGGCTTCCCGGGTGGAGCAGATGGAATACCGGGGCGCCAACTTCCGTTTGCGCCTGAACATCGGCCCGAACCAACGCCCACTGGAAGCCGAAGTACCGGCGGAAAAGGTCCGGCGGCTCAACATCAGCCCGTCCATGCCCCTGGCCATCCAACTGCCCCATGACCGCCTGCGGGTGTACGCCTCGGCTAAGCACCGATGCAACGATGGGTCCCTTTGCGAAAACACGCTTTGATTGCAATGCCCATTGTCGCCTCGACCGACGCCGTACTGCCCCCCCTGCCTCTTTGGCGGGCACTGGATCATGAGACCTGGCTGCGCCGGCTCTTGATCCTTCTCCTGTGCCTCTGGATGCTCGTGGTGATGGTGCTGCCGATTTTCGAGCTGCTATCCATGAGCTTCCAGGATGCCTCGGGGCGCTTTGTCGGTCTTGCCAACTTCATCCTGTATTTCTCGACCCCGGCCCTGTCCAACTCCCTGACCAACAGCCTCTTCGTCGCCGCGGCCACTACGGCAACCAGCGTGGGGCTCGGATTCGGCTTCGCCTACGCCTTGACGCGCACCTGTCTGCCGGCAAAGGGAATCTTCAAGGGTCTGGCCATGATGCCCCTGTTTGCGCCCACGCTGCTCAACGGGATCGCCCTGGTTTACTTGTTTGGCCGCAAGGGATTGATAACAAAGGGATTTTTCGGAGCGATACCCGGTATCGACATCCACCTCTACGGGACGGTTGGCATTATCATTGCCGAAGTGCTCTACACCTTCCCCCAGGCGATGCTGATTTTGTCCATCGCCTTGAGCCTCACCGACGCGCGCCTTTACGAGGCCGCCGCCAGTTTGGGCGCCGGCCGGATGCGCATCTTCTTCACCGTGACGCTGCCCAACATCAAGTATGGCCTGCTTTCGGCGGTCTTTGTCTGCTTCATTCTGTCCTTCACCGACTTCGGCGCCCCCAAGGTGGTGGGCGGCAACACCCACATCCTGGCCACCGACATCTACAAACAGGTCATCGGGCAGCAAAACTTCGTCATGGGGGCCGTGGTGAGCGTCGTGCTCCTGATCCCCACCGCCGCCGCCTTCCTCGTCGACCGCATCGTCCAACGCCGCCAGACAGCCACCATCGCGGCGCGCTCCGTCCCCCTGGTCCCGGTCCCCAGCCGGCTGCGCGACGGCATATTTTTCGGGTATTGCAGCCTCATTGCAGTGGCCATTGTCGGATTCTACCTCGTGGCCCTCTATGCTTCCCTGGTCAAGGTCTGGCCGTATGATCTGACTCTCGGCGGCTGGCACTACCACTTCACCGGCACCGGCGGCGGAGGCTACCGGGCCTTCTTCAACAGCCTGCGCATGAGCGCCTGGTCGGCCGTCTGCGGCACGGCCTTGACCTTCGCCAGCGCCTATCTCATCGAAAAAAGCACGGGAATGCGCCTCCTGCGCCAGGCGGCCTACCTGCTCTCGATGCTTCCCCTGGCCTTGCCCGGACTGGTGATCGGACTGGCTTACATCTTCTTTTTCAACGCGCCGGGCTGGAGCGTGGGCGGGGTATCGGTGCCCAATCCTTTCAACTGGGTCTACGGCACCATGGTCATCCTGGTAATGAGCAACATCGTGCACTTTTACACGGTCGGTTTTCTCACCGCCACCACCGCCCTCAAGCAGCTCGACCGGGAGTTCGAGTCCGTTTCCGCCGCCATGGGGGTTCCCTTTTACCGCACCTTCGCCCGGGTCACGGTGCCCATCTGCCTGCCGGCGATTCTGGAAATCGGGATGTATTACTTCGTCAACGCCATGGCGACGGTGTCGGCGGTGATCTTCCTCTACTCCGCCGACATTCCTCTGGCCTCGGTGGCGGTTGCCAACATGGATGATGCCGGCGATATCGCCCCGGCCTGCGCCATGTCGATGCTGATTGTCGCCGCCAACCTGGCGGTGCGCATCTTTTACAGCCTGGTCACCCGCGGTCTGCGGCAGCGCAGCCAGGCATGGACCGCCGCGGCCTGAGATCGATGCAAAGGAGAAGCATTGCATGAACCCTTATACCTGTACAACTCCTTATACCGGGCCCCTCCAGGCCGCCGTACTCGATTGGGCCGGAACGGCGGTGGATTTCGGCTGCCAGGGGCCGGCCGCCGTGTTCACGGATGTCTTCGAAACGCACGGCATCCAGGTGACGGTCACCGAGGCCCGGCAGTTCATGGGGCTTTCCAAGCGCGACCACGTCGCCGCTATTTGCGCCCTGCCCGCCGTGGTGGATCAATGGCGCCGGCGCTGGGGTCAAATCCCCGGTGCCGAGGATATCGACCGGATCTACGCGGACCTGGAGCCGGCGATGATCGACACCGTGGTTCACCATGCCGAGCCGATTCCAGGGGTGTTGGAGGCGATTGCGGACTTTCGCGCCCTGGGACTCAAGATCGGCTCTTGCACCGGTTACACCCGTTCCATGATCGAGGCATTGGCCCCGGTGGCCAGGGGAAAGGGTTATGCCCCGGATGCGGTGGTCTGCGCCTCGGATGTGCCCGCCGGACGGCCCGCGCCGTTCATGTGCTACCTGAACGCCGTGGCCCTGCAAGTCTATCCCATGGAGGCCATGGTCAAGATCGGCGATACGGTGGCCGACATCGAGGAAGGGCTCAATGCGGGCATGTGGACCATCGGCCTGACCCTCTGCGGTAACGAGATCGGCTTGAGTCCCAAGGAAATCGCGACCCTGCCCATTGAAGAACTCGGTCTGCGGGAAGGCCGCGTCGCCACGCGTTTCCGGGCCGCCGGAGTGCACTACATTGCCCAAAGCCTCAGAGATTGCCCCCCGCTGATCGAGGCCATCAATCGCCGTATGGCCTGTGGCGGGCGGCCGTTGGGAGGCCGATGACAGCCCCTGCCCATCCCGTTTCCGTCGATTTGAGCGAAGGCGACAGCAACCTCTCCGCCGGACGCCGCGCCTGGCTGCCACGGCTCGGTGAACGCACCCGGCAGATCCTGGTCGATGACGCGCGGTCCTTCCTGCACCAGAGCCTGTCCACCCCGTGCCTCGATGTCCTGGCCTACTGCGAAGGATCTTATATAACGGATATTTCCGGCCGCCGGATCCTCGACTTTCACGGCAACGGCGCGCATCCGGTGGGATATGGCCATCCGGCGGTCATCAGTGCGGTCATCGATCAGCTCCAACGGCTCTCCTTTTGCCCCCGGCGCTACACCAATGAAACCGCGGTGGTCTTGGCCCGGCGCCTCGGGCAAATCGCCCCCGGGAACCTGTCCAAGGTCCTGCTGGCCCCGGGCGGCACCAGCGCGGTGGGCATGGCCTTGAAACTGGCCCGCGCCGCCACCGGGCGCTTCAAAACCCTTTCGATGTGGGACAGCTTTCACGGCGCCTCGCTGGATGCCATCGGAGTCGGCGGCGAGGCCCTGTTCCGGCGAGGGATGGAGCCCTTGCTGCCCGGTGCCATCCACGTCCCCCCGCCCGTACCCCACGGCTGCCTGTGGAACCCGACCGGCGATTGCGCCCGTTGCGACCTGCGCTGCGCTCGCCATGTGGAATATGTACTGGACAAGGAAGGCGATGTCGGCGCGGTGATCGCCGAACCAATCCGCTGCACCGATCCGGAGCCGGCGCCGCCGGGATACTGGCGCCGGGTGCGCGAGGCCTGCGATCGGCATGGAACCCTGCTTATCTTCGACGAAACCGCCGTCGGTCTGGGCCGGACCGGCCGCCTGTTCGCTTGCCTGCATGAGCATGTCGTTCCTGATATCCTGGTGCTGGGCAAGGGGCTTGGCGGCGGCGTCATCCCCTTGGCGGCCATGATCGCCCGCGCGGACCTCGACATCGCCCCCCACATGGCTCTGGGCCATTATACCCACGAAAAGAACCCGGTGGCCTGCGCCGCCGCGCTGGCCACCCTCGACTTGATTCAATCCGGCGATCTGGCGGGTCGGGCCGGCCGGTTGGGCCGCTGGGCCATGGCTCGGTTGAAGGCTCTTCAGCCACAGCATCGGCTGGTGAAGGCAGTGCGCGGCCGTGGGCTGGCCATCGGCGTCGCGCTGTCCCACAAGGGCGAGCCGGCTGTAGAAGAGGCGGATCGGCTGCTCTACGCCTGCCTGGGACGCGGCCTGAGCTTCAAGGTCACCGGCGGGCACGTGATCAATTTGACCCCGCCGTTGACCATTTCCGAAACCGAACTCGCACAGGCCCTGGCGATTTTCGAAGCGGGCCTGGCAGAAATCGAGACCCGCGTATAATCGTGATCCCGCGGATCGTTGAGAGAGGATCTGATGCCGGATATCAACCTGAGCCACATACCGGACAATCCCTACCTGCTGCTCACCCCTGGACCGCTTTCGACCACCAAAAGCGTCAAGGGTGTCATGCTGCGCGACTGGTGCACATGGGACGACGATTACAACCGCATCGTCAGCGGTATCCGCCAGCGCCTGGTTCACATCGCCGCCAGCGAAGACGGGTTCACCGCCGTATTGATGCAGGGCAGCGGTACCTTCAGCGTGGAGGCCGCCATCACCACCGCCGTGCCCGACGGCGGCAAACTGCTCGTGCTGGCCAACGGTGCCTACGGCCGGCGGATGGCCCAGATCGCGCGGCGCCAGCGCATTCCCTGCGCCATCATCGACAGCGGCGAACTCTCCCCGCCGAATCTGGCGCACCTCGATGCCGCCTTGGACTCCGATCCGGGCATCACCCACGTGGCGGTGGTGCACTGCGAAACCACCACCGGGATGCTCAATCCGGTGGCCGAGATCGGCCGCATCGTCAAATCCCACGACCGGCTGTTCATGGTGGACGCCATGAGCAGCTTCGGCGGCATCCCCATGGACATGGCGGCTCTGGGCGCCGATTACCTCGTCAGCAGTGCCAACAAGTGCA
>DCWA01000020.1 GCA_002327445.1 Desulfobacteraceae bacterium UBA2174
GGGTGTCTCCCTCCCTACTCTACAGCGCAGCGAGGAATCCGCAGTCCGGAATACGGCGGGAAATGCCGGCAAATTCAAAGAGATCCATCGTCGCAAGCTCCTCGGGATGACAGGGGGGCACGGTGTTCCTCGGGATGACAGGGGACCACGGAGCTCCTCGGGATGACAAGGGGCACGGTGTTCATCGGGATGACAGCGGGGGAGAGCTGCAGTCTCCTGCTTGACCAAACCGGTCAGAACAGTGCCCGGCGGCAGTGCTGAAACCTTGAACCTGGAACTTTGAACTTTAAACAGGGAACTTTGAACCTGGAACCTGGGACCTTGAACCTGGAACCCGCCACAGGCATCTGACAACCGATAACCAATAACCGATAACCAATAACAGGCCACCGTTTTTCATGAAATCCCGAATCCTCGAAATGCTCCGCGGACAGACCGAGCCGGTGAGCGGCGAAACGCTCAGCGCCCAACTCGGGGTCTCGCGGGTGGCGGTCTGGAAGCACCTGCAAAAGCTCCAGGCCCTGGGCTACACCATCGAGTCCACCGCCAGGGGCTACCGCCTGATGGCGGTCCCGGACAAGTTGTACCCCTGGGAGTTCAGCGGTTGGGAAAACCGGATCCTCCACCACGAATCGCTGAACTCGACCATGGAAACCGCGCGCAGCATGGCCCGCAAGGGTTGCCCGGCCTTCACCGTGGTGATCGCCGAAGAGCAAACGGTCGGCCGGGGCCGGCTTCAGCGCACTTGGGTGTCCGAGGCCGGCGGCATCTATTTCACCATGGTTTTGCGCCCCTCCCTGCCGCCGCAGCTCGCCTTCCGGGTCAACTTTGTCGCCTCCACCGTCCTGGCCCGGGTGTTGCGCCGGCGTTTCGATGTGGACGCCCGGGTCAAGTGGCCCAACGACATCCTGATCGACGAGCGCAAGGTCTGCGGCCTGCTGGCGGAGATGGACGCCGAGGCCGATGCCGTGCGCTTTGTCAACATCGGCATCGGCATCAACGCCAACAACGAACCGCCTCCGGTACCCACCGGCGCCGTCTCCCTGCGGCAGGTGCTGGGTCACCGGATATCGCGCCGGGACCTGCTGGCGGAGTTTCTGGACGCTTTTCAGGAGCGGATGGAAGCCGGGCACCTGGAAAATGCCGTGGCCGAATGGCGACCCTACGCCATCACCCTGAACCGCCGGGTGCGCGTGGCTACCGGCCGGGAGACCATCGAGGGCACCGCGGTGGATGTGGATGACAACGGCGCCCTGATCCTGGCCTTGGCGGATGGCACGCGGCGCCCGGTGATCTACGGCGACTGTTTCCTGAGCCCGGATTAAGTCGGTGCGAAACAAGCCTTTGCAGCCCCTTTTTTTGGACACAAAAATGATTTCAGGGTTCTGGCTTCAGGTGGCGGTCAAGACATGGAAGCCGCAGATGGGCTTTTTTTACTCGGATGTGACTATCGCGTATTGCTGTCATTCCGAACAAAGTGAGCCATGCCGCCGGCCGCATGTACGACCGGTCCGATCAAGATGAGAAACAAGTTTTCGGGCTGCTTGTTTCATATAAGGAATCTTGCCGCATCCAAGAGATCTCTCGTCGCAAGCTCGTATGTTGAAAGTCGAGGTAAGCAAGCACAAACAGTGCAGCGACGACGCCACCGGATGCCAACCTCCTGCCGCTGTCATTCCGAGCGTCAGCGAGGAATCTGCAGTCGGGAATAAGGCGGCAAGTGGGGGCAGCTTCGGGGAGATCCCTCGCCGCGTTGCGCCTCGGGATGACAGCGGGGGAAAGCCGCAGTCTCCTGCTTGACCAAACCGGTCAGAACAGTACCCGGCGGCAGTGCTGAAACCTTGAACCTGGAACCTGGAACCTGGAACCTGGAACCTGGAACGCACCACAGCCACCTGACAACCAATACCCAATAACCGATAACCACTAACCGACAACCCCTACATGCCCATGGACGCCTTCGAAAACCTTCGCATGACCGTCTTCACGGCCCTCATGGCGGCCCTGATCGCCGCCGGTGCCTTCATCGTGATCCCCATCGGGCCGGTGCCCATCGTGCTGCAAAACCTCTTCGTGATGATTGCCGGCCTGATTCTGGCGCCACGTTGGGCCGCCGCCGCCGTCGCGATCTATTTGCTGGCCGGAGGCCTGGGGTTGCCGGTTTTTGCCGGCGGCACCGGTGGCATCGGCCGCCTTCTCGGCCCCACCGGCGGTTACCTGATCGGCTACCTGCCCGCGGTGGTGCTGATCGGTTGGACGCACACCCGTTTCGGTGAGAAAGCGTGGATGGAGATCGGTGCGCTGATTCTGGCGGAGGCCGTCGTTTTCGGCTTGGGGGTCTCCTGGCTCAAGACCGTCACTGCCATGAGTTGGACCGCAGCCTTGGCCGCCGGCATGCTGCCGTTTCTTCCCGGCGACGCCCTCAAAATTGCCGCGGCCCTGCCCATCGCCCGCACCCTGCGGCCCATTGTCAGAGGGCGGGGCAATTTCGAAATTAGAAGAATATGAGCATATAGACAAAGGCGCGCTCTTTGCCGTTTTCGGATGTCGTTCGCCTGATGACTTCGATTCCGGCATGCGCAGGTATGACGAGCGGCGGAATCAAATCCCAAAAAGTCAGTTTCGATCATTTGAGTTTTAAGTATTTGGATTTGTTTCTGATCTTAATATTCGAGATTCGAATTTGCCTTTGACCTTGTCGCAGGGTCGCCTCACATTCAGCCACTTTAGATCACTTTTAACTTTAGTCACTCGTAACTTCAAAGAATCTACCCATGCCCCTCATTGAAATCGAACACCTCACCCACCGCTTCGCCGACGGCACTTGCGCCCTCGACGGCATCGACCTGACCGTCGAGGCTGGGGCCTTCGTGCTGATTGCAGGCGCCAACGGTTCCGGCAAGACGACCCTGTTGCGCCATCTCAACGGCCTGCTGCATGCCAGCAGTGGCGTCGTGCGCATCGACGGAGTGTCGGTGGCCAAGGATCCGGCCCGGGCTCGGCGCAGGGTGGGGCTGGTGTTTCAGGATGTGGACACCCAGATCGTGGGAGAAACCGTTGCCGATGACGTAGCCTTCGGCCCCGAGAATCTCGGCCTCTCCCGGGCCGACATCCAGGACCGGGTGACGGCGGCCCTGGACGCCATGGATCTGACCGCCGCGGCGGATCTTCCCCCTCACCTGCTCTCCGGCGGCCAGAAGCGGCGCCTGGCCATTGCCGGAGTCCTTGCGATGGACCCGAGGATCATCGCCTTCGATGAACCGTTTTCCAACCTCGACCATCCCGGGGTCCGTTCGGTGCTCCAGCGCATGATCGATCTGCACGCCGCCGGCAAGACCCTTATCGTGACCACCCACGACCTGGACAAGGTGGCGGCCCATGCCGACCGGCTCCTGGTTCTGGATCACGGGCGGCTGGTGATCGACGACTATCCGGTGGCCTGCATGGGCCGCATCGAACGCCACGGGATCCGCCAGCCGTGCAGCTATCGATTCGGCGGAAAGCTGGAATCATGGCTGAACTGAGCGCCATCGCCTTCCGGCCGGGCAGCGGACGCCTGCACCGCCTCGACTCGCGCTTCAAGATCGCCGTTCTCGTGATCACCGGCACGGCGGCCGCCCATGCCGCACCCGCCGGACTGGCCATCCTTTCCGCGCTGATGCTTGCAGGGCTGCGGGAGGCTCGGCTGGCCCCCGGGCGCTTGCTGGTCGATATCCGCCCCCTGTTGATCATGCTGGCGATGCTGGTCTTGGTCCGTGCCGTAGCCATTCCCGGCCCGTCTATCTGGCCGCCCTTGCCCGTCAGCCGCCATGGTCTGGTTGAAGCCCTGATCTTCTCCTGGCGGGTCCTGGTGGTGGTTTCCGGCGGCATCCTGCTGACGGCCACCACCCGCACCCGGGCCCTGCGGGCCGCCGTGGCATGGCTCCTGAGGCCGGTGCCCGGGATTCCGGCACGCCGGGCGGCAACCATGATCGGACTGTTGGTGCGCTTTGTTCCGGAAGTGCTCCACCAGGCGGTTCTGGTTCGCGAGGCCCAGCAGGCCCGGGGAATCAACGCTTGCCGCAATCCTCTGAGACGCATCTACGTCTGGATCGTCGTGCTCATGCGGCGCACCCTGCTCAAGTCCGACCACCTGGCCATGGCCATGATCAGCCGCGGCTACACCGAGGAGCGCGGCGACCAGCCCCTGGCCGCCGTCCCCGGCGACTTTGCCATACTGGCGCTGGCCGTCGCAGTCAGTCTATCGGCGGTGCTGTTTTAGAAGGATGGGCCGCAATTCGTGCTTCGAGTGCCGCAGTTCAAATTCTCCCTCCCCTTTAATTTGACACCCAAGCCCAACTCTAGTAGATCTGCCGCCACGTTTCCCGACCATCTGAACCTGCCGCGGGGATCGACAACGTGAAAATTATCATCATCGGTGCCGGAGAAGTCGGCTTTCACATCGCCAGCCACTTGACGTCCGAAGACAAGGACGTAGTCGTCATCGACAAGGACCCGGAGGCCACCCGGCGCGTTGCCGAAAACATCGATGTCCAGGTTCTGGTCGGTTCGGGCTCCAGCCCGCTGACCCTGGAAGAAGCCGGAATCCACGGCGCCGAAATCGTGCTGGCGGTCACCGACAGCGACGAGGTCAATCTCGTCTCCTGTCTGGTAGCGGACATCGTCTCTCCAGGCACCAAGAAGCTGGCCCGCCTCCGCAGTGAACACTTCGACGCCTACATCGCGCCGCTGCGCCAAAACGCCCCCCACATCGATACGGTGATCAACCCGGAAGCCGAAGTCGTCAAGACCATCGAGCGCATGATGTCGGTCCCCGGCGCCGTAGACGTGGGCGAGTTCGCCGAAGGGCGGGTCAAGTTCGTCGGTGTGCGGCTGGAGGAGGAATCTCCCCTCGTCGGCAAGCGCCTGATGGATCTTCCCGGCATCCTGGAAGGCCGGCGCCTGCTCATCGCCGCGGTGGTGCGCAAAGAGGAGCTGATCATTCCCCGCGGCGGCGACCGCCTCATGGCCGCGGACCTGGTCTACTTCATCAGCGAGGAACCGGACCTGGGAAATCTCATGGCGGTCTTCGGCAAGCAGTCCTCACCGGTTCGGCGCGTGATGATCGTCGGCGGGGGACGCATCGGCCTGCGGCTGGCGGAACGCCTTGAAATCCTTGGTGTTCACACCAAAATCATCGAACGCAACGCCCTTCGCTGTCAACAGTTGGCCGAACGGCTCAACAAGACGGTGGTCCTGCACGGCGACGGCAGCGACCAGGCCCTGCTCACCGAAGAAAACATTCATGAAATCGACCTGATGGTCTCCCTGACGGATGACGAGGAAACCAACATCCTCTCTTCCCTGCTCGCCAAACGCCTCGGCGCGCGCAAGACCATCACCAAAATCAACAAGTTCAGCTACCTGCCTCTGATGTCGGCCATCGGCCTCGACCATGTGGTCAGCCCGCGCCTGTCGGCCATCAACTCCATCTTGCAGCACATCCGGCGCGGCAAGATCCTGTCGGCCATTTCCATCAAGGGAGAACAGGCCGAGGCCATGGAGGCCGTCGCCCTGGAAACGTCGGACATCGTCGGCAAGCCGCTGCGCCAGATCGACTTTCCCAAGGGAAGCCTCGTGACCGGCATCATCCGCGGCGAGGAGGTGATCATCCCCACCGGCGACAGCGTCATCGCCCCGGACGATCGGATCATCATCTTCGCGAGGCGTCAGGCCATCGCCCGGATCGAAAAGATTCTGACCGTCAAGCTGGAGTATTTTTAAGTGCGCTGGAGACCGTTATTCAACATCGTCGGCCTCCTGGTGTTCTTTCTCGGCCTGGGCATGGTTCTGCCGCTGGCGGTAGCCCTTTACTACCGCGACGGCAGCTCCGCGGCGATCCTCAATGCCATGGTGGCCACCACGGCCACCGGCCTGGGCATCCACATTTGCGTTCGCGGACACCGCATGGAGAGCATCAGCCAACGCGAAGGAATGGCCATCGTGACCATTGGCTGGACCCTGGTGGGGATCTTCGGGGCCTTACCGTTCTTTTTCGGGCAAGGCGGATACCGCTTCACGGATGCCCTTTTTGAATCCGTATCGGGCTTCACCACCACCGGCGCCTCGATCTTTACCGATGTCGAGGTCCTGCCCCGGGGCCTGCTCTTCTGGCGCAGCTTCATCCAGTGGCTCGGCGGCATGGGAATCATCGTACTGTCGGTGGCCATCCTGCCCTTTCTCGGGGTGGGCGGCATGCAGCTCTACAAGGCCGAAGTGCCCAGTCCGGTCCCGGATAAGCTCAGACCGCGCATCCGCGACACGGCCCGGATCATGTGGAAGGTTTACGCCCTGTTCACCGCCGTCCAGGTGCTGTTTCTGCTCATGGCCGGGATGGGGCTCTTCGAGGCCGTCTGCCACACCTTCACCACCATGCCCACCGGTGGCTTTTCCACCCGCAACGCCTCGGTGGCGGCCTACGGCAGCCCCTACATGGATTTTATTTTCATCTTTTTCATGGTTCTGGCCGGGATGAATTTCTCGCTGCACTACCAGTTCATGCGCGGCCAGACCCTCGTCTTCTGGCGCGACCCGGAGTGCCGCTTCTACCTCGGCATCGTCGCCCTGTTGAGCCTGGCGGTCAGTTGGAACCTCTGGGGGGACGTCTACGCGCAATTCGCGCAGGCCCTGCGCTACGGGACCTTTCAAGTGGCGTCGCTCATCACCACCACCGGTTACGTCACGGCCGACTATGAACAATGGCCGGCAATGAGCCAGCTCATCCTGCTGCTGTGCATGTTCATCGGCGCCAGCGCCGGCTCCACCGGCGGCGCGATCAAGTGCCTGCGCCTGATGTTGTGCATCAAGTACTGCTACCGGGAACTCTTCACGTTGGTGCACCCTCATGCCGTCACTCACATCAAGATCGCCGGCAAGACCGTCCCCGAAGAGGTGATCCGCTCCGTGATGGGATTCCTGGCGCTCTACATGGGGATTTTCGTTCTCGCCAGCGTGCTGCTCTCGGCCTTCGGCACGGACTTCGTCACCAGCTTCAGCGCCGTAGCCACGACGTTGGGCAACGTCGGCCCGGGCTTCGGCACCGTGGGGCCGGTGGAGAATTTTGCCCATCTTCCCGGGATGGGCAAATGGATCCTCATCTGGTGCATGCTCGTCGGCCGCCTGGAAATCTTCACCGTCATCATCCTGCTGGTGCCCGAATTCTGGCGCAAATGACGAAAGAGGATCCCCCTGTTTGATCAAGCCGGGCATACAGCGCCCCTCCACTGTCATTCCGAGAAGTGCGGCACCCCTCCACTGTCATCCCGAGGACTCCCCTCCCCTGTCATTCCGAGGAGCCCCCCTTTTCTGTCATTCCGAGGAGCCCCTTTTCCGTCATTCCGAGGAGCCCCCCTTTTCTGTCATTCCGAGGAGCCCCCCTTTTCTGTCATTCCGAGGAGCTTGCGACGAGGAATCTCTTCGAAATTTCCGTCCCCTCACGTCCCATTCCCGACTGCAGATCCCTCGCTGCGCTCGGGATGACACGAAAAAAGAGGGTCATTCCGAGGACTCCCCTCCCCTGTCATTCCGAGGAGCCTGCGACGAGGAATCTCTTCGAAAATGCAATCATCTTCCGCTTTTCTCCCATCTGCGGATTCCTCACTGTGCTGCGTTCGGAATGCCACAAACCCGGACGCCAGTGCCGGGATTCGGATTTTTTTGGGGAAATGGGAAACCGCTTCCGTCTCGAAGGCAGGTGGCCGCCAGAGGCGGCGATCCGCCACTATCCGCCGTATCTGCGATGCAGCGATACATTTTTAAATGTTGCGATGACATCTTTTCCATTGACAAGCTCGTCAGTCACGACTAAAAGGACGTTTTTACCGGGTTGGGCCGTTAACTCAGTCGGTAGAGTATCTGCCTTTTAAGCAGAGAGTCGTTGGTTCGAGTCCAACACGGCCCACCAAAAGCGGCCGTATCCGTCCCCATCGTCTAGCCCGGTCCAGGACACCGGCCTTTCACGCCGGCGACAGGGGTTCAAATCCCCTTGGGGACGCCAAATATATCATGTAGTTAGCTTGCCTGGTCCGCCTTAAAGTCCGATTGGACACCCCGGCGGACACCCCTGACCCCGGAAACCTCCCCTTTCCGGGGTCTTTTTTATCCATCGGAAACCATCCGACTTGACCGGCCGAATCTTTAGCACTGACCAGGCTGGATCGCAGCAAGCGTGAAAAAGCCGCCCGTTTTTTCTCGAACACCTTTTGACAATGAGACCCTTGGCTGTGCTCCAGGTACTTTGTTGCCCAATCAAGGACTGTCACAAAGTCCAAGGGGGTCTCGGCGGGTTGCCGGATCTGTAGTCGCTCTTGCGACTCCCATTCGATGGCCGCCTTCTCTGATTGGCTGTCGTCGGGAAACAGCTTCGAACTGACGATCTCTTTTGACTTGACGCGGCACATCCACCGCAGACGGCCGCGTTTGTTGACCAAGATCGGCATCAAGCACCTGCCTGCGAGGTCCATTGGCGGCTCGAAAACGTTCTCGGCGCATCGCCGGCTCCCGTATGCCCCGTGTTGCCAACGGTGCGGTCGGCAAACGGTTCGGATGAGCCCGAAAGATACCGGCCCGGACGGCGTGACTTCGACATGGGGAATCTGGTCCAAAGCCCCTGCCGCAACTGCCCGAACCGGTCCCGGCTGCCCGACTGCCGCAAGAAATGCAAGCTTCTCGGCCGGGTGCAGGACACTTTGGCCAACCAGGTCGGGACGGTGTGCGCCATGGACCAGGGCGAAACATGCAGGATCTATTTGCCATAGAAACCGAAAAGGCCTATAGCGAATGCCGGGATTTTAATGTCGTCTATTTCAGGCCTTAACATAATTCCCCGCCTGTGATAGCTATCAATACATGCTGAAGCGAAAGCCGTCGATATCGGTGCGCAACGGCCTGCGCAAACTCGGAGACGATCTGAAGAAGGCCCGAATTCGCCGACGACTGACCATGGCCGTGGTCGCCGAAAGGGCCGGGATCAGCCGGGAGACGTTATCAAAGATTCAGAAGGGCGATCCGAACGTCAGCATGGGCGCATACGCCATGGTCGTCATGGCCCTGGGGATGGGAACGGACTGGATGAATTTCGCCGATCTGCGCAACGACACCTGGGGGCAGATCATCGCCGATGAGGATTTGCCGCAAAGGGTGAGAACGCGGAAAACCGATGGCTAAAGAAATTCATGTCTTTGTGGAGTTGGCCGGCGCCGTCCATCAGGCAGGCAATCTCTGGCTGCACGAACGCCAGGGCGTCGAACGGGCTTCTTTCAGGTACTCGACACGGTGGTTGTCCGCACCGAACCGCTTCCCTCTTGAACCGTCCCTGCCGCTTGGCGAAGGCGTATATCATACGGACAAGTCTCTTTTCGGCTGCATGAGCGATGCGGCCCCGGACCGTTGGGGGCGGATGCTTATGGACCGGATGGAATCCCGAGAAGCGGTCCGTGAGGGACGCCAAGCCGGAAAACTCAGCGACTCCGATTATCTTTTGATGGTTGACGACAGGGCCAGACAGGGGGCGCTGCGGTTCGCGACCGATCCGAATGGTCCATTCCTGTCTTGTCGGCAAGACATGCGGATTCCCCCGATGGTCGAGCTTGGCAAGCTTTTGCGCGGATCGAGAAAGGTCGTCAACCAAGAGGAAAAAGACCAGGACTTGCAAGACATCTGGGCTCCCGGATCTTCCCTTGGAGGGGCGCGGCCCAAAGCTTCCGTTGTGGACTCGGAAGGCGCCTTGTGGATCGCCAAGTTCCCGAGCCCCAAAGACGATCGGGATGTTGAGCTGTGGGAAGCCGTGGCCCTCCACCTGGCGAAAAAAATCTCCCTGCCCGTTCCGGAATTCCAGTTGAGGCGCATATCGGGCGCCAACATCCTGTTGACCAAACGCTTCGACCGGCGGGCAGCAAGGCGAATCCCCTTCATATCAGCCATGACCATGCTGAATGCCCGGGACATGGAACCCGCAAGCTATCTGGAAATCGCCGAGGCCATCATTGCCCATGGCGCCGCCGCGGAAGCCGACCTCAAGGGTCTCTGGCGGCGCATGGTTTTCAACGTGCTGATCTCCAACCTGGACGATCATCTCCGAAACCACGGTTTTCTTTACGACGGAAAGCTTTCCGGGTGGCGGCTTTCTCCGATCTATGACCTTGAGCCGCTGCCCGAGGGCGCCAAAGCGAGATTTTTGCAGACGGCCATCGCCCCGGGCAATAACATGGCGTCTCTGGATCCGGCCTTTGAGGTGGCCGAGGAGTTTGGTCTGCCGCTGCGTGAGGCGAGATCTCTGGCCAGGGAGACGGGCAGGATCACCGGAAGTTGGAGAAAGGAGGCTTCTCGTTTTGGCGCAAGCAAGCGGGAGATCGACTACATGGCTTCGGCGTTTGAAAACGACAATTTGCGCCTTGCACTCGGAGGGGGAAATGTTGCAGATAAAAAAAACGGAGTTTTTTCAAAATCACAAAAAGTGTAAACTACTTTTGGTCTGACATGAAGGATACCTGATTTTAAATGTTTTTCCCGCCGCGTAGCGGCTTCGTCCAACAAGCGCCTGGACGCAGACGGGGCTAAAAACCGCGCCCGCTGGTCAGGCGCAGCGTTGGCGCCCCCTAACTTTAGGCAATTGATTTCATTGCCTTTCAATTATCTTTAGGGTATCTTGTTACTGAAAATTACCGAGGACAGGATAAAAAATGGAAAACAAGGTTACCACCAAAGAAGACTTGATTAAGCGTATCCTGAAACAACGGGAACGGCTTTTATTTTATGGGGTCTCAAGTATCGGGCTATTTGGGTCATTTGCACGGGGAGAGCAGACTGATTCGAGCGACATCGATATCCTCGTGGAATTTACTCCTGAAAAACATACCTTCGATAATTTCATGGAGGTTTCTTTTCTTCTTGAAGAGACTTTGGGGCGAAAAGTCGAAATTGTTACTCCAGAGGGGCTCAGTACGCATATCGGCCCCCATATTTTAGAGGAGGTAGAGCGTGTCCCTATCGCCGCCTGAATACATTCGCCACATGCTCGATGAAATCGATTACATTTTGAACCGGATATCAAATATGAGTTACGAATCTTTTGTCCGTGATGAGACCCTCAAAAGGGCGTTTGTCCGAAGCGTCGAGGTTATCGGAGAAGCTTCAAAAAAACTGCCCGAAGATATCAAAGTAATGCAACCGGAGGTTGAATGGCGTAAGGTTTCGGGGATGAGGGATCGGTTGATTCATGATTATTTCGGTGTGGATTATACGATTGTTTGGGATGTTGCTTCAAATAAGCTGCCTGATCTCCGTGAAAAACTTCATGATTTGCTCAAACTAATCCAATAACGCCAATAACGCCAATAATTGTTATAATTCTATCTCTGCGTTTGATTGGTTTTAAAGAATGACTCGTTCGTAAAAAATCGAATTTTTGATCTTTTAGCGTTGTAACCTATTGAATTTATTAGGCCCGAAATTTTAAAAATAGCGTTTTTGGGCTTTTTTACGAAGGCATCAAGAATGGCCATAATGAAAAATCGAATATCTGTAAGTTCTCAAGGTAATGATTGTCTTAGGATGGTGTCCTTCCATAAATCGCCAAAATTGATACACTCGTAAAAAGTCGGATTCTGGGGTATCCGGTTGGCTCAAGTACATAGAAGCTATCTATCTGATTATAAAGGATTTTTATCAGGTGAGGGCTTTATTTAGAAAAACGACCGAAAATGTTATGAATTCAGTATGTTAGGAACAGATAACTTGAGTAAAGTAGATACCCCTAAGTCGGATTTTGGATGGCAAAGAAAAAAGTTCAAGATACGGCGTCGCTAATCCCGAGGAATGCAGCGCAACGCAGATATCGGACTTTTTGCGAAGCCATCAGGAATGGGACGCGACAAGATCGGAGAAATAGTGTTCCCGTTGTTCCAGTGTCAATTGATCGGTGCAACAATCAAAGTATGCACTGATCCGGCGCACAGCGCGCGCGTAGGCATCAATGGTTTTTTGACTTGGTTTTTTGACTTTTGCCCTGGAGCTTGAGCATGCGCAGATGATGTTCCACTGCTGCGGGTCCGGCGGCACATGGGCGAAGCGTACCAACTCACGAAGCCGGGCACCCATGATGTGACCGAAGCGTCTGATGTCGATCTTGTCTCGTTGCGCCAGCGCATCGGCATCGCGGATCAGGTGTGCCAGGTGTCGCAGGTTTGCCGGTCGTTGATCCAGTGCTTGTAAACCCCGTAACCGTCGCTGACCAGGATGCCGTTCCAGTATTGCACCAGATCCTGGAAGGCATGCTTGGAGCGGTGATCGTCGATGCGATACAAGGCGACCTGCTCGTTGACCATGGCCCAGAGCCACTTTAGATCGTGTTCTTTGAACCAGCAGGTCTCATCCACGTAGTTGACCTCGGCACCCCGGGCCACCCCGGCCATCTTTTGGTAGGCCAGCGCCAGGGCCGCCGAAGCCCGATCGACGATCTTCTGTGCGGTGAAAGTCGTGCTCTTCCCTGTTCCTCGCGAATCCGTGCTAAATTCTCTCGTAGAACTACTGCTGCGGATGGCGGCATGAACAGTTTCCGGGAAACTTCAGTTTTAGATTTCAGCCAAGGCAAAAACGGTTGCGCGCATGAGCATCAGGTCATAGCTTGCAGTGGCAGTACAAGTTTTCGCCCCATTTGGAGGATCTTCCCAGAGTCTTTTAGCCGTTTCATAACACGGGTAATACTGACACGATGCGCTCCGATCAAAAAACCCAAATCTTCATGCGTTAACGGAAATTGAATGACATAGCCTTCTTCCTTTTTTTCACCATGTTCCCGAGCTACATTGAGGAGGACACGGTAAAGTCTTTTTTCTATGTGAGTTTGGGACATGGCCCCAACTCGATCGGTTAGCTGAGCGATACGATCACTTAAGTTCTTGATGACCTGGAGACCGATATTGGGATATTCAAGAACCAATTTTTCAAACCGATCTTTTGTAAAGCTGCACACCAACGTCTCCTCCATACTCCACGCACTCACGGGATAGTTGAAATCGTCGTTAAATATATACTCCCCCAAAAAATCGCCAGGCTTCCTTATATCCAGAGTTAGTTCCGTACCATCCTTTAAGAGTTTGCTCAATTTTACGCGACCGGCTTTGATCAACGAAATCTGTTTTGCTGTATCGCCTTGCATAAAAACTGATTGGCCCACTTGATATCTTTGACGCAACGCCCCTCTGACAACCGCTTCCACTTCCGCCTGACGCAGGCCTTCAAAAACCCACAGCTGCCCGATGCATATTTGAGACCACTCACCATCCTTCGGTTTTAGCTTTTCACATAGGCAACTCATCGGGCCTGCCTCCTTCCTGTAATTTTTCAGTTCACTGGACTGTCGTGGCAAAAATAGTCCATTGCAGAGAGCCGAAGGGACCACGCCACTTTTGGATCGGATTCACCTCAGCAACAAATTTAATATATTATGAAAATGATCCAAGTTCAAGCTCGTGGTCTCGATGGGTACCTGTACCAAGTCGAAAAATTCGAGTATTTCATCCTCCGTCAAAGAATTAAAACGTCAAAACCATGCATCCTTCCTTGAGATATCGTGTTAAAGGTTCTCCCATATAAATAACCTGGCAACCGAGTTCTTCGAGTTTTTCAGATACGCCATACCTATCAGCGCAAGCTTTGCACGCCAACGTTTCAACACCAACTTTCTTCATTTCGGCGAGTTCGGCTTGCAGTTTTAGGTCCTCTGAAAGTAGCTTCGCCGATGGTCCCCAAACTACCATTCTGACAGTGCCCCACCACCCCTTGAGCATAGAATTTTTGCAATACATAAATACCATGTTCAGGGCGACGTCTGGGTCTTGTGAACTCCATACGATCACGAGGGAATCGTGAAAATCGCTTTTCATGGGAATCGACTCCTTCCGCGTTTATAGACTCCAGAAAATGGCGGTGGCCCCGGAGGCAAGGGAAATACCGCCCCCGGGCCACCTTCCGGACTCGGAAAGCATGTCACATAATGCTGTTCCACATGACCAATCGGTGACTATGATCGGAGCGTTATCCTATTTTCTTTCCTGCGTTGGGACCAGGAGACTGATCATAAATCTCTTCAACTGTGATCTTTGCCACGTATTTTGGCTCGGGGAGCGGTTTTGGCGCCTTCTTCAATTCCTCTCTTACCTTCTCATAAATTGGACCGCTGTCGATAAGCTCCGCTTTTCCCTTGAATTGATACCCAATGAATTTTTCCTGGTCTACAAGGGTTACTGCGACCCTCGGGTTGTTCTGGAGATTGTCCCTGGTTTTGAGAGAAAAGAGGTCGGCAAAGATAATCGTGTTTTCATCCAGCACCTGAATAGTGCCTTTGGGGGTGACATTGGGCATGCCCTCCTGATTGGCCGTGGCCACCCAACCCAGCTTACCCTTTACAAATTCCTGCAATTCTTTGGAAATACTTGTCGCCATGATTACCTCCTATGTGCCATAACATGTCTTTAAAATACGAAAACGCCTATAATTCGGCCAGCAATAAAGTCCTTTATCGTGTTTCACCTCCTTTCCGCCTCCTTTCCGTTGGTGTGGTCACACTTCCACTGTTACATTGCCAGTTGTCCACGCAGACGGGCGGCGATTACAAGTCCGAGATCATGTGCCTTTGGATTCTTGCATGTTCAATCTGAAATCATTAGAAATTCTTGCAACCGAGTTCAGCTTGAGGTTGTTTTATTCTATCTTTGAGAGTTTGCGTATCGCCCTCCTAATCGATCGCCTACGTGTTGGGATTACCTTTTGATTTATAATAACAAAGGAAATTGGGGCGTGCCGTAGCAATCGCTACAATGAAAAATTTTTCAGATCGGCCATCGAATGTCAACTGCGGACAAAGCGGATACGGAGCATCAGCCCCTGGCGATGGAGGGCCACGGTGCGGTGGTCACCGTCGGTGGTGCCGGGGGCGACGTCCAGGGGCACCTCGATGGCCGTCTCCACTGTTCCCGATCCTCCGCAAAGGGGGCATCCGAACCATCCCCGGAAGGCCCCGGCGCACCGCGAGCAGACGGCGGCAAGGGGAATTTGCAGTAAAATCCGGCCGCCGGCGCGGGCCAGGTCAGCGGGCAGGTGCACCTCGAGGTCCAGCGTGGGCACGCTGCATCGAAAGGCGGGAGCATCGTCCAGGGGCACGATGGGGCAAGGATCGGCGGCCGGGGCCATCCTTGTTCGACGCACCGGCATGGTGCCTGAGGACGGGGACGGCTCTCGCCCCAGGGCGGCGTCGTAGGCCCTGCGCTTTTTTTCATCGGAGAGGGTTTCGTAGGCGTTGGCGAGCTCGCGGAAGGCGTCGGGGTGAGTGCCGCCGCAGACATCGGGATGCAGCCGCTTGGCGCCGCGGCGATAGGCGGTCTTGATCTGCTGCGTGCTCGCCCCGCGGGGGATGCCTAGTACGATGTAGTGATCCCGCGCCATGGCAAAACGAGGTGAAAAAGCTGGGATAAGAACGCCGCCGGGCCGGCGCCACGCACCGGCCCGGACAAGGGGGCGTCGCTTAGGCCGTTGCCACGGTGATCTTCCGCGGCGTGGCCTTGGCATGCTTGGGAAGCGTCAGATTCAACACCCCATCGGCCAACTTGGCTTCGATGCGATCCTGGTCGATGGTCTCGGCCAAGGTGAACTGGCGATAAAAGCGGCCGATTTCATATTCGACCAGCAGATCCGCCTCCCCGGCGGCCTCCCAGGGCTGCACGTCGCCAATGATGGTCAGGATGTCGTCGCGCAGGTCGATATTCAGGTCCTCCGGCTTGACGCCGGGCATGTCGGCCAGCAGGCGAATTTCGTTTTCGGTTTCGAAGATATCCACCACGGGAGTAAACACCGGACCGGGCCGGGTCTGCTCAGCCGGGGTAGCGACCGCCTGTTTGTCCTTCACTTGGAGCTCTTTGGATTCGGTCATGTTCGGTCCCTCCTTTCCCCGATCGATTCGAACCGTGATCATTTGACACTGATCTGCTTGGGCTTGGCCGTTTCCGCCTTGGGAACCTGAATCGTCAAGATCCCGTTTTCCAGCTTGGCGGAAACCTTCTCGGCGTCGATGTCCGTCGGCAGACCGATAATTCGAGAGAACTTGCCGCCTTCGCGCTCGCGGCGATGGTAGCGCACGCCGTCGCCTTCGGTGTCGATGACCCGCTCGCCGCTCACCGACAGGTTGCGGCCGGTCACCTGGATCTCGAGGGCATCCGACTTGACGCCCGGCAGCTCGGCCCGCAGATAATAGTTGTCCTTGTCCTCGGTGAGGTTCACCGCCGGAAACACGCCCGCGGTCGGGCGGCTGAACACCCGCGGCTGCAACGCCTCGGACAACCGCACCATCTGCTGCTGCATCCGTCCCAGTTCATCGAAAAAACTGCCGCGAGTCCAGCCCGGGAAGAAAAAATTTCTGCTGATGACCATGGCGATCCCTCCTTTGATTGAAGTTGTCCTCATCCGTCGCTTCGCTTGCCAATTAACGATAAAAATTGTCAGATCAAAATGTTACGTGACTTTTGGCAAAAACGTTAACCACCGCCCGGAGGAAGTCAAGATGTCCGCCGCGCATCCCTTCAGCGACTTTTTCCGGTCCTTGCGACAGCCTCCAGCCAGGCCCTCAGGACCGGTTTGGGCTGGCCGTCCGCGGTGAAAAAACCCCAATGGGCCTCCCCCGCCATGACGGTGTCGAAATGCTGCGCGATTTCCGCCGGCTTCCAGGGGGCGTCGAAGGCCTCGAAAGCCGCCGCGGCAAAGTCCGGCCCGGTTCTCAGGTCGGTGAAGAACGTCCGCCAGAAGCGGATCTGGCGTTCGGGGGTCAACCCCGCCGAGGGCGGCCCCGAAGGCAGCCCGGTTTCCTTGATGAGAATCGGCTTGCCGAACTGACGGAGTCGGTTCGCGACGTCCACGACCATCTGCGAAGCCGCCCCTTCGGGGGAGGTGGCGAACCAGGGTTCGCTCAATGGATGGATGTTGGGCAGGAGAAAATCGAGCCGTTCCAGCAACGGCGGCGGAGAAGCGAGCAGGATGCCGAATGGTTCGCTGGTGGTCAAAGGCAGATGGGGCAGTTCGCGGAGGACCCGGTTCAGCGCCTCGGCCACATCCGGCCACCCGTAGCGTTCGGAGACCACGCCCTCGTTGCCCAGCGCCAGTCCGACAATCAGGGTGGGAAACCGGCGGCACAAATCGATCGCCTTTTCGATTTCCTTCGCGTCCCGTGGGTCCCAGACCCCGAGAATCAGGGCGTTGAAACCTCGGGCCGAGGCCAGTTCCGGCACGGCGGCCAAGCCCTTTTCGGTGCTGTAGGTGATCAACCCGTCGAAACTGGGCCGAATCAGGGCGAGGTCGGCGTCGATCTGTGCCGGGGCCACCGTGGCACCCTGCCAGGGACGGAATTCGCGGGGCGTGTAGGCCACGAAGCGCACCGTCGCCAACGCGGCCCGCAGGCGGTCGAGATCCGCCGCCGCGGCCTCCTGAGCCCCGGCCGGAAGTCCGGCCAGGAACATCCAAAGAAAGGCGATGCGAAGCGCCAGAACCATTCATCCCTCCCCCGGCGGGCGGCCGGCCGTGACCCGGCGGTTCAGTCTTCCGCGGCGGCCCCGTCCTCGCTCTTGCGCTTGGCGCGCATGGCCTTCTGGCGCTTGACCGCCGGCAGAATCGCCTTGCGCAGGCGCACCGAACAGGGGGTGATTTCCACCAGTTCGTCTTCGCGGATGAAGGCGATGGCCTGCTCGAGGGTCATGGGTTTGACCGGGGACAGCAGCACATTGTCGTCCTTGCCGGCGGCGCGCATGTTGGTGAGCTTCTTTTCCTTGCAGGCATTGACGTCGATGTCCTTGCCGCGGTTGTGCTCGCCGACGATCATCCCCTCGTAGACCGGGTCCCCGGGGACGACAAAAAGACGGCCCCGCGGTTCGAGGTTGAACAGGGCGTAGGCCACCGCCGCTCCGGCGCGGTCGGCCACGATGGAGCCGCTGAAGCGTCCGGGGAAATCCCCCCGGTACGCCTCGTACCCCTCGAGGACGGCGTGCATGATGCCCGTGCCGCGGGTGTCGGTGAGAAATTCGTCCCGATAGCCGATCAGCGCCCGGGTGGGAACGGAAAACTCCATCCGCACCCTTCCCTTGCCGTTGTTGACGAGGTTGGTCATGCGCCCCTTGCGCAGGGTGAGCTTTTCCGTGACCACGCCGAGAAATCCCTCCTGGCAATCCACGAGCAGCCGTTCCACCGGCTCCTTCTGAACCCCGCCCTCATGGCGAAAAATCACCTCGGGGCGGCCCACGCAAAACTCGTATCCCTCCCGGCGCATGGTCTCGATGAGAATGGCCAGTTGGAACTCCCCGCGCCCCTTGACCACCACGCTCTCCTTGTCGCCGTTGGTCTCCACCTGGATCGCCACGTTGCGCAAGGTTTCCCGTTGCAGCCGCTCGCGGATGCGGCTCATCTGCACGTATTTGCCCTCCCGGCCGCCCAGGGGCGAATCGTTGATGGCAAAACGCATCGAGACGGTGGGCGCGTCCACGTGAATGCGCGGCAATGCCCGGGGCGATTCGGCGGTGCAGATGGTGTCCCCGATGGTCACGTCCTCGATGCCCGCCAGCACGGCGATGTCCCCCGGCTGCACCTCGTCCACGGCCTCCAGACCGATCCCCCGGTACCCCTGGAGCTTGGAAATTTTCAGCGGACGCCCCGCTCCGTCGGCGCCGATGCACACCAGGGCGTCCCGGAATCGGGCAGTGCCGTTGAAGATCTTGCCCACGGCCAGGCGCCCGAGGTAGTCCGAGTAGCCCAGATCGGACACCCGCATCTGGAACGGGGCCTGCGGATCGTAAGCCGGACCGGGGATTTCGCTGATGATCGTATCCATCAGGACCGCCAGGTCCTTCCCCTTCTCCTCCAGGGTACGCTGGGCGATGCCCTCGCGCCCGATGGCGTAGAGCAGGGGAAACTCGAGCTGTTCCTCGGTGGCGTCCAGGTCGATGAGCAGGTCGTAGATTTCGTCCAGCACCGCCGCCGGACGGGCGTCGGGCCGGTCGATCTTGTTGATCACCACGATAATCTTCAACCCCGCGGCCAAGGCCTTCTTGAGTACGAAACGGGTCTGGGGCAGCGGCCCTTCCGAGGCGTCCACCAGCAGAATGGCGCCGTCGACCATCGACAGGGCCCGCTCCACTTCACCGCCGAAGTCGGCGTGGCCGGGGGTGTCGAGGATGTTGATGCGCAGGCCGTTCCAAACCACCGAGCAGTTCTTGGCCGCGATGGTGATGCCTCGCTCCCGCTCCAGGTCCATATTGTCCATAAGGCGTTCGTCCACGGCCTGATTGGCCCGGAAAAGGCCGCTCTGACGGAACATGGCATCCACCAGGGTGGTCTTGCCGTGGTCGACGTGGGCGATGATGGCGATGTTGCGCAGGGTGTCGTTGCGTTGAAGTGAAGGCATAATTGTTCAGGAATCCAGGTTCGAGGCGCCGCGGCGCGTTCAAGGTTCAAGGTTCAAGGTCCAAGGACCCCAAGGACTCAAAGAGACCCGGAAGATCCCAGTTTCCAGTTTCCAATTTCCAACCGGTTTTCGACCGGGGGGAGAATAAGGAGCCGGCCGGGTCTTGGCAAGGGGTCCTTCACAGCCTTCCGGAACGCACGATGGAAACGATGAGCCAGATCCCCAGGATGGTGGCAATGCTGTAGCCGGTGATGCCGAGCAGGCCGGTGAGGGAGATGACGGGCAGGCCGAAAAAGTCCAGGTTCAACACAAGCACTTCCCGGCCGCTGTTGAGGATCAGGGCCGCGGCAATGGTGGAAGCCGCAATGATCAGCCCCACCGTGAGGCGGTTGACCCCCTTTTCGATCTTGCTGTCGAGCCCCTCGAACCCCGTGTGGCGCAGCTCGAAGGCTTGCCGGCCGGCCACGATGTTGCGCAGAATCGCCGCCAGGTGACGCGGCAGGGAACCGGCGTCGCGCCCCAGGTGACGCAATTCCTCGCGGATCCGCGCCCTCGTCTTGATCCCGTGACCCAGCAGCCGCCGGGCCCGGGGAGCCACGGCCTCCAGGAGGCTATCCCGGGACCCGAGAATCTTGCCCAGCGCCTCGGTCTGGATCAGGGTCTTGAACAGCAGCAGCAGGTTGCGCGGAAAGCGGATCCCGTAGCGGTAGGCCAGGTCCATCACCTGGTCGTAGACGTCCTTGACCTGGATGGTGGCCAGGGTGCGGCCGTAGAACACCTCGCTCATGTCCTTGAGATCGGCCCGCAAGGCGATCAGGTCCGTCTGCTCGTCGATGAGTCCGGCGTCGAGCAGGGCATCGATCACCAGGCCGTAGTCGCGTCGAGAGTAGCCGAGAAACACGGCGGCCACCTGCCCCATGGTCTCTTCGTCCAGGTAGCCGGTGATGCCGAAGTCCACCAGCGCCACCCGGCCGTCCGGCATCACGATGGTGTTGGCCGGGTGAGGATCGGCGTGAAAGAATCCGAATTCGAGCAGTTGCCGTGAAAAGGAGCGCAGCCCGATGCGCGCCACCTCCCGGGGATCGAGGCCGGCGGCCCGGATCTGCGCCACTTCGTCTATCTTGATGCCCGCGACGTAATCCATGGTCAGGACGCAGCGGCCGGTGGCCTCCCAGTGAACCCGGGGGATCACGATTTCCTCGCTGCCGGCGAAATTGGCGGCGAATTTCTCGATGCTGCCGGCCTCGATGAACATGTCCAGTTCCCGGAAAATGGTCCGCTCGAACTCACGCACCACGTTGACCAGGCCGACAATGCGCCCGAGTTCCGAACGCCGCTCGAAACGGGTGGCAAAGCGGTACATCAGGTCGATGTCTTCGCGGATCTTTTTCTCGATTCCCGGACGGACGATCTTGACCGCCACCTCGGTGCCGTCGGGGAGCCTGGCGCGGTGCACCTGGGCCACCGATGCCGCCGCCATGGACGCCGGTTCGAAGGCGGCAAACACCTCGTCCACCGGCCGCCCCAGCTCGGCCTCGATCACCGGCCGCACGGTTTCGAAGGGAACCGGGGCAACCCGGTCCTGGAGCCGGCGCAGCTCTTCGATGTAGGCGCGCGGCAGCATGTCGGCCCGCAGGCTGAGCAGTTGACCCAGCTTGATGAAGCTGGGACCGAGTTCCTCGAGTGCCCGCCGCAGCCGCGCCGGCGATGGAAAACCTGGCCAGGGCGCACGGATGGCGCCGCGGGCCGGGTCTTCGGCGTCGCGTTCCCGCCGATCGAGGAGGCTGCCGAATCCGTGGCGCAGCAGAATCCGGGAAATGGCGCCGAAACGCGTCAGGGAGCCGATGCGCGTCGGCCGGCGGGAACTGGTCATGAGCGAAGCGTCCTGTTGGGGTGAAGGTTGCCCCCATTCATAACCCGATTGCCGGCGATAGGCAAGCCGACCGCAGCGGCGCGAAATGACGCTTGGGCGCACAGCACCCCGGAGATGGATTTGACCAAATTCTTAAGGTAGGCTATTAAAAATGATCTCTTTCCTTCTATATGGCCACTTGCACAGAGGCGCGACACCATGGAAGCAGGCAACGACCCCTCCCACAACCCCGTGCCGGAAGACCAGATCAGTGCGCTCACCGAAGAGTTGCAGCGCACCCGAAAAGCCTACGATACCGCCTTGGAGCGATGCCGCAACATCCAGGCCGAACTGGAGGCCCAGGTGGAGGCCCGCAGCAGCGAGCTGGCCCGGGCCAACCAGGACTTGCAGCGCCAGATTCTCGAACGGCGGCGGGTGGAGTCCCAGCTCCAGCAGAACCAGAAGATGCGGGCCATCGGCACGTTGGCCGGAGGCATCGCCCACGATTTCAACAATATTTTGGCCGCGATTCTCGGCTACACCGAAATGGCGATGATGGACATCGATGCCGCCTCGCCGGTCCACCGCCGCCTCAGCAACGTACTCAAGGCCTGCGACCGGGCCCGGGACCTGGTTCAGCAGATTCTGACTTTCAGCCGTCAGAACGATGCGACCATCCGCCCTCTGGCGCCCCTGCCCATCCTCAAGGAGACGATCAAGCTGCTGCGCGCCGGGCTTCCGTCCACCATCGAGATCGAATCCCGCCTGCCCTCCCAGCTCCCCATGGTTCTGGCGGATCCGGGCAACCTCCATCAGGTGGTGATGAACCTGTGCACCAACGCACGGGATGCGATGATCGAGACCGGCGGCCGCCTCACGCTTTCCGCCGATGTCATCGAGCTGAAAAAACACGACCGGCGCCTGGCGCCGGAACTGCTGCCCGGGCATTACCTCGAACTCACGGTGGTCGATACCGGGGTGGGGATCGCACCTGAGTTTCTGGACCGGGTCTATGATCCCTACTTCACCACCCAAACGCGCAAAAATGGGGCCGGATTGGGACTGGCGGTGGTCCATGGCATCGTGCACCGCCACGGCGGCAGCATCCATATCGACAGCACCCTTGGCCGGGGAACCACCGTCACGGTTCGCCTGCCGGTGGCCGACACGGAAAAACAGCAGGCCATTACCGGGAACGGGCAGGTCAGAGGAGGCCGGGAGCACATCCTGTTCGTCGACGACGAACACGCCTTGGCGCAAATCGGCCAGCAATTGCTCGAACGGCTCGGCTACACCGTCACCAGCCGCACCAGCAGCGTGGAAGCCTTCGAAGCCCTCCGGTCCAACCCGGACCGCTTCGACCTGGTCATCACCGATCAGACCATGCCCAACATGACCGGCACGGAGCTGTCGCGCCAAATCCAGACCCTGAAACCGGAACTCCCCGTGATCCTGTGCACCGGTTTCAGTGAAACCATTGGATCCGAGAATGCGATGGCCAGCGGCATTCGCGGATTTCTGCTCAAGCCCATCGCCCTGCGCGACCTGTCCGAAGCGATCCGCCAGGCCCTGGATCGGCCCACATGCTGAGGGGAAGAGGGAAATTGGAAATTCGAAACTCGAAACAAATTCGAATGCTCAAAACAACAACCAAAAAACCAAAAGGCCGTTTGATTATTGAATATTGAAATTTGATTATTGTTTGTTATTTGTTTGCTTGAATTTTGTCTGTTATCTGTTATTGGTTGTTTGTTGTTTTGTTTGTTTTGTTTGTTTTGTTTGTCCTTTGAATTTGAAAATTTGTTTCGAATTTCGAATTTCGAATTTATTCTTCTTGAGTTTTGTTTCCTTGCGACCGAAGTTGCCCGCAGGCGGCCGCCAGATCCTGCCCTTTGGTGCGGCGTCGGCAGACGAAAACGCCGGCTTCGGCCAGTTGCTGGGCGAAGGCTTCTACCTCCGCCTCCTCCGGCGCCCGGTAACCCCCGTCTCCGCTGAGAGGGTTGAACCCGATGAGGTTGATGCGGGCCTTGAGCGGCGCCAGCAGCGCGCCGACCTGGCGGGCGTGTTCAGGCCGGTCGTTGACTCCGGGCACGAGCACATAGGCCATCATCAATGCCGCGTCCTTGGCCAGGGGAAAGGCGCCGAGCGCGTCCATCAGGCGTGCCAGCGGCACTTTCCGGTTGACGGGCATCAACTCGTCCCGCAATGGGTCGTTGGGCGCATTGAGCGACACGGCCAGCTTGAGATGCGGCCAATTCAAGGCCGCCAGGCGCCGGATCCCCTCTTCCAGACCGCAGGTGGAAATCGTCACCCGGCGCATGACCACGTCCAGGCCGCGTTGATCGGTGATCACCCGCACCGCCTGTACCACGTTGTCGAAGTTGTCCAGTGGCTCGCCCATCCCCATGAACACCACATTGCGCACCCCGTCGCCAAAACGCCGGCGGGCCGCCAGCACCTGGCCGACGATCTCCTCCACCCGCAGGTTCCGGCGCCATCCCATGCGCGCCGTCTCGCAGAAGCGGCAGCCCATACGGCAGCCCACTTGGGTGGACACGCAGACCGTCAGGTGGGTGGCCATGGGCAGCACCACCGACTCGATGGTCTCCCCGTCGCCGAGCCGGGTTAGGAACTTGACCACTCCGGCCGACCGCTTGTCCTCAACCACGGTTCCCGGATCCAGAACCAAGTCCCGGGCCAGGGCCTCCGCCAATCGTGGGGATGCCTGCACTTCAGGGGTTTGCAAGGGCTCCAGGCCCTGCCGGTAAACGGCCGACATGATCGCGGCGGCATGGTAGGCCCCGCGGCCATAACGCCGCTTCAGTTCGGCGGCCAAACCCTCAAAGGTCAGCTCGAGGATTGGTAATGGATCGGTGGGCATCCTTGAATTCCCAGCGGAATTCCTCGTTGTCATTCGGATAAAACCCTGTTGCAATTCCGGAAAAGTCCTGCTGCAATTCCCCAAAAACGCTCCTGCTATTCCGGAAAAATGCCTCTTCCTGTCATTCCGAGGAGCCCCTTTTCTGTCATTCCGAGGAGCCCCCTTTTCTGTCATTCCGAGGACTCCCTTTTCTGTCATTCCGAGGAGTTTGCGACGAGGAATCTCTTCGCGTTTCCCGTCCCCTTCCCGTCCCATTCCGGACTGCAGATCCCTCGCTTCGCTCGGGATGACACGCGAAGGCAGTGCGGGATGACAAAGTAAAGGGGGAAGCGACGCTCGGGATGACACGCGAAAAAGGTGTCATTCCGAGGACTCCCTTTTCTGTCATTCCGAGGAGCTTGCGACGAGGAATCTCTTCGCGTTTCCCCTCCCCTCCCGCCGTATTCCCGACTGCAGATCCCTCGCTTCGCTCGGGATGACAGGGGAAGGGGTGCAGATCCCTCGCTGACGCTCGGGATGACACGCGAAGGCAGTGCGGGATGACAAGGTAAAGGGGGAAGCGACGCTCGGGATGACACGGAAAAAGAGGGTCATTCCGAGGAGCCCCCCTTTTCTGTCATTCCGAGGAGCCTGCGACGAGGAATCTCTTCGCGCCTGCAACCTCTCACCGCTCCAGTCCATCGGCGTCAAATCTCGACAAAATAACTCTCCCACGATTGGGAAATCGTCTCGCGGGTCAATTTCCGCGGCAGGCCGGCGTAGTGCGCCTGGTCGACGAGGTTGTCGATGAGATCCCGCGGATGACAGGCGCTGAGGCTGATGCCGAGCCGTTCGTAGTAATAGGCGATGAGGAAGTCGAGGGCCTCCTGGTCGAATTCGACCCGATTGGCCTCGCACATCCGCTTGAAAATGGTGGAATATTCCTCGCGGGTGGGATGGTCGATTTTGATCTTGTAGCGGATCCGGCGCAGGAATGCCTCGTCCACCAGTTCCTTGGGATCCAGGTTGGTGGAGAAGATGACGAGCTGGTCGAAGGGGATCTCGAATTTCATCCCGGTGTGAAAGGTGAGAAAATCGGTGCGCCGCTCCAGGGGAATGATGAGGCGGTTGATCAGGTATTGCGGTTCCACCCGCTGGCGGCCGAAATCGTCGATGATCAGCAGGCCATTGTTGGCTTTCATCTGAAAGGGGGCTTCATAGAACTTGGTGATCTGATTGAAGTCCAGATCCAGGTGGTGGAGCGTCAACTCGCCGCCGACCATCACCATCGGCCGCCGGACCTTCACCCAGCGCTGGTCCCAGTCCTGGTCGGTGCCCTTTTCGCCCGTCGCATGATGGGTCATGGGATCGTAGAGGGTAATGATTTCACTGTCGACCAAAACGGCATAGGGAACGAAAATCTCTCCGGGCAGAATGTTGCCGATGGTCTCGGCGATGGTGGTCTTGCCGTTTCCCGGAGGGCCGTAGAGAAAAATCGATTTACCCGAACTGACCGCCGGCCCCACCCGGCTGAGCATATCCTCACCGATCACCAGATGGGCGAACGCCTTCCGGACGGTATCATCGCGAACGACAATGCTCTTGATGGTCTGGGCCAACACCATGGTGCGGTAATCCTGAAAAGTTACCGGGGCCGGGCCGGCATAGCGGCACTGGCCCATCAGCTGGCCGGCTTCCTGGCGGCCGCGATCGGTGAGGGCGAACCGATAGGTAAGCTTGGAGAGGGTACCGGCGCTCTTGGCCTCGGCCATCTGCTCCTTGCGCAGGTCTTCCACCGCGGCATCGATGATGGTGGGCGGCAGCTTGATCCGGCTGCTCAGCTCGGGGATGCTGAATTCGACCATGTTCAGGGAGTGCTTGAGGATCAGGTCGCACAGAAAGCTCAGGTTCAGTCCGGTCTCGCCGATGGATTTCACCGGTGGCGGCGTTCTCCTGAAAAAGGCGTCCACATCGTCGGGCGCCGCGAAACCCAGAGCCACCAGGTTTTCGCCGAGGCGGCCGCCGTGTCGCCGTTGCCGCTCCAGGGCTTTGGCAAGCTGTTCCTCAGTGATTCGCTCCTGCTCCACAAACTTCTGCCCGAGCAATATCCCCATCAGCCACCTCCCGCCCCGTTCGTTGACCGGCATCGAAGTCCTTGGTTTCCTTCATCGCGGTTCGAATCATCTGGATCAAACTCTGAGGGGCTTGTCAAGCGAAAGCCTCGCCAAAAAGGTCAAACGACAAGCGACCCAAATTGCAGAGGGGCTCCGCTCTCACAAAATGACCGCCTCGTTACTCAGGTTTTTGCCGCGCAGTCTTTTCGGGGGATGCAAAAAACGGATTCAGCCGTGGAGGGCGGAGACGAACTCTTCCGGGGACACTTCGATGCCGGTCCAGAGAAAAAAGCTGCGCCGGGCCTGGTAGGCCAGAACCCGCAGGCCGTCGCAAAACGGACAGCGGGCCGCCTCGGCCGCCGCGCGCCAGAAGTTCTCCCGGCGGCCGCAGTTCAGGTCCAGCAGCAGTCGACACTTTTCCAGGGGCAGGGTGGAAGCGAGGCCGGCGAGCTCCGGTCCTTCCTCCGGGCTGGAGACGCTGGTGGCGTTGATCACCAGATCGGCCTGGCGGGCCGCGCCGGCCAGGCGCGACAGAGCCACCGCCGCACCGCCCAGGGCGGCGGTGAGACGCACGGCGGCCTCCGGGTCCCGGCCGGCCACCCAGACCTGGTCGGCGTGGAGCCAGATCAGGATGAAAACGGCCGCTCGGGCCGCTCCGCCGGTGCCCAAAACCAGGGCGCGGCGGCCGGCCACGGCAAAGCCCCGCTCGTCCAGGGCGTCCATGATGCCGATGGCATTGGTGTTGTAGCCCTTGAGAACGGTTTTCAGCCGCACGATGGTATTGACGGCGCCGATGATGCGGGCGCCTTCCGAGAGCGAATCGAGGTGCCGGACGACGCGCTCCTTGTAGGGCGCAGCGACACCGGCCCCGGCCAGATGCAGGATCCGGAGGCTGGCCACCGCCGCCCCCAGATCCTCGGGATCCACCTGGAACGGCACGCAGGCACCCTCGAGACCCACCCGTGCCATCACCCGGCTGAAGAGGCCGGGGCTGAGGCTGCCGTGGATCCGCCCGTCGCTGAAGATCCCGAAAACGGGGTTCGTCGCGTCGAAGCGGGCGCTGAAGACGGCCGCGGTCATGGCATGATTCCCTCCGGAGGACCACCGGAGAGCCGGAAAGGCCAGGCCGGCCGGCGCTGCACGGCGAACCGGATGCCGGAATTCGATGGCGCTTACGCCCCGATGAGACCCTTTACGCTGCTGGTGATCGCATCCGCCGAAGCCGGCTTGGGCAGATAGTCGTCGGCCTCCATGCTCATCCCGTCGTAATGCGAGTAACGGGTGGAGGAAACATGGGAAGCCACTGCCGTGAGCATCACCACCGGAATGCCGCTGAACTTCGGGTCCTTTTTGAGGGTCTTACACACCGCGTAGCCGTCCATCTCGGGCATCATCACATCCAGCACGATGGCGTCGGGCGGATTGGCCCGCACCTTGGCCAGGCCTTCCACCCCGTCGTAGGCCACCTCCACGGAAAAGCCTTCCTTTTCCAGGTTGCCTTTCACAATGGCGCAGAAATCCGGTTCATCGTCAACGACCAAGATTCTCTTTTTGGTTGTCATGGGACACACTCCTTGCGCCTGCGGCGCATTCAGGGTTTCGCGTTTCAGGTTGAAATTCGAAATCCGAAGCACGAAATCCGAAACAAATTCAAATGTTCAAAATTCAAATGTTCAAAACAACTACTCTTTCGCTCCCTTCGAGATACCTTTCGAGGTTTTTTCTTCGAATGTTGTCGAATGTTCCGCTAAAGCCATTGTTTTGAATTTCTGTCATTTGAATTTGAAATTTGTTTCGAATTTCGGATTTCGATATTCGAATTTCCATACCTACACTTCCGGTCTCGGGAGCACACCGGCGCGCCGGGCGATCTCGGGCACCTTGTGCTCCCACTCGATGGCCATCAGGTGGACCCCCGCCACGCCGGGCATCTCCTTGAACTCCTGGATCTGCTCGATGGCGAAGGCGATCCCCTCCTCGGCCTGCTTCCCCTTCTCCGCCCCCTCCAGGCGCTGGATCAACTCCTCGGGAACGTCCATCCCCGGCACGAACTTCGCCATGTACTTGGCCATGCGGGCGCTCTTCATCGGTGTAACCCCGGCGAGGATGCGGCACCGTTCCGCCAGCCCCATGTCCACCGCCTGGCGCATGAAGGCGCGGAAGCGCTCCATGTTGTAGATGCACTGGGTCTGCACGAAGTCGGCTCCGGCATCGATCTTGTTGGCCAGCCGATGGATGCGAA
The DNA here is from genome assembly GCA_002327445.1 of Desulfobacteraceae bacterium UBA2174. Classification (GTDB taxonomy): domain Bacteria; phylum Desulfobacterota; class Desulfobacteria; order Desulfobacterales; family UBA2174; genus UBA2174. Next base: position 28,543 of record DCWA01000020.1, read on the forward strand.
ATTCGGTGGGGTCGCCGAAGGGGTTGCAGGCGGCGCCGATGAACATCCGCGGGGCCCCGTCCACCTCGTCGCCGTTGGGAAACTTGCCCTCGTCGCGCAGCTTGCGCACCAGGGCGATCAACTGCATCGAGTCGATGTCGAAGACGTTCTTGGCCTGGGGGTGGTTGCCGAAGTGCTGGTGGTCTCCGCTGAGGCAGAGCATGTTGCGGACCCCCAGGGCGTGGGCCCCGAGAATATCGGCCATCATCGCCAGGCGGTTGCGGTCCCGGCAGACCATCTGGAAGTTGGGCTCCAGCCCGTCGGCCACCATCAGGGCGCAGGAGGCCAGGCTCGACAGGCGCACCACAGCCGTCTGGTTGTCGGTGACGTTGATGGCATCCACCACGCCGCGCAGGTGTTCGTACTTCTCCTTCAGAAGAGCGGCGTTGGCCCCCTTGGGCGGCCCGCACTCGCCGGTGAAGGCGAAATGGCCGGCCTTGAGGATCTTTTCCAGGTTGCTGCCCGACTTCAAACCGTTTGCGCTCATTTTACCAGTTCCTCCCTGATGCTGCGCCGCGGACCGCCGTCCCTGGCCGTGCGCCAGTCCTTGGCCTCGTGAAAGACGCGCAGATCGGCAAGCCGTCCATTGTCCATCTTTTTGCGCACGATCCGGTCCCAGACGCACTCGGTATCGGGGGACACCTCGCAAACGCCCCGGGCGCTGCCGCCGCAAGGGCCGTGCATCAGGCTCTTGGAGCAGCGCGCGATGGGGCAGAGCCCTTCGAAGAGGTGCACGATGCAGGTGCCGCAGCCGGCGCATCGCTCCTCCCAGACCCCGTGCTGGGTGGCCCCGCCCATGAATCGGGTGTTGACGGCCGGAAAAAAACGCTGGCTCGGATAGGCCTCGGAGAGAAACTGGGGCCCCACCCCGCAGGCCATGGACACCACGGCGTCGTACTGGTCGTACTCGTCGCGCAACTGCTCCACGTATTCCGGGTCGCACTGGCGTTCCAGAACCTTTTCCACCACCTCCAGCGGGCGACCGTTTTTTTTCCGGGCGATGCGCAGGGCCGAGGCCAGGATCTGAACCTCCTTGAGCCCGCCGACGTTGCAGACCGTCACGCACCCCTTGCAACCCGCCAGCAGGATCTTTTGGCAGTCATCGACCATCGCCAGGATTTCTTCGATGGGTTTGCGATCGGCGACAATCATGGTTCACCTCGCTTGATCAGGATGCCGGTCAGCAGGACCGGCGGACCGGGTTGGGACCGAGACGCCGGGTCGTTTCGGTCATCTCGGTGGCGATTTCGGCAAAACGCGGGCCCTGGGCCGATGACAGGTTGAACATCTGCACGCGTTCGGGCTCGATGCCGATCTCCTTCAAGATGTGCTGGACGTGCGCCACCTTCTTGCGGGTCTTGAGATTTCCTTCCAGGAAATGACATTCGCCCTCCAGTCACCCCGCCACGTAGACGGCGTCGGCCCCCTCCTCGATGGCCCGGAGCAGGTGAAGGACGTCCACGCGGCCGGAGCACGGCACCTGGACGATCTTGACGTTGGTCGGGTAGCTCAGGCGCATGGAGCCGGCCAGGTCGGCCGCCGCGTAAGCGCAGTACTTGCAGCAGTAAGCGACGATCTGGGGATCGAAGGTCTCGTTCATGGCGTCTTCCTCTCTGGTTGCGCTCGGGTCAGGCGGCGCATTCGGCAAACAAGGCCGCGGTTTTGGCCAGGAGCTGCGCGTCGGTGAAATGCTTCAACGTGATCGCCTTGCCCGGGCATTCGGCCACGCAGCAGCCGCAGCCGTGGCAGCCGGCCGGCTCGATCACCGCGTAGCCTTCATCGCCCACGTACGGGGTACCGTAGGGACAGGTGCGCACGCAGGTGAGACACACCGCGCAGCGTTCGGGATCGACCTCGGCCACCACCCCGCCCACCCGGATGGCGTCCTTGGAAAGGATCGTCGCGGCCCGGGACACCGCGGCCCGGGCCTGGGCGATGCTCTCGTCCAGGGATTTGGGCGCGTGAACCAGCCCGGCCATGAAAATCCCCTCGCTCGCCAGGTCCACCGGCCGCAATTTGGCGTGAGCCTCCACCAGGAACCCCTCGGCGTTGACCGGCACCTTGAACAACTCGAAGAGATCCTTGTTGGCGTTGGGCACCACCGCCGTGGCCAGCACGAGCAGGTCGGGTTGCAGTTGGATCGGCCGGCCGAGGATGTGGTCGCGCACCGTGAGCACCAGACGCCCCTCGGCCTCGGCTACCGCCGGCGGCGCCTCCGGGTCGAAGCGCACGAAGATCACCCCCTCGCGGCGGGCCTGCTGGTAGAGGTCCTCGCGGAACCCGTAGGAACGGATGTCGCGGTAGAGGATGAAAACGCCGCGGTCCGGCCGCTGCTGCTTCAGGGCGATGGCCGTGTGCAGGGAATGGGTGCAGCACACCCGGCTGCACGCGGGCCGCTCGGCGTTGCGCGAACCGACGCACTGGATGAAGGCCACCGTATCGGCGGCGGCGATGCGCGGGTCGCCGGCGGCCATGGCCTCGTCCATCCCCTTGTGGGTCAGCACGTCCGGGTGACGGCCGAAGAGGTACTCGTCGGGACGGTATTCCGTGCCGCCGGTGGCCAAAATGGTGGCCCCGTGCTCAACCACCGTGGTGGTGACCGTGAGCCCGCCCCGGGCCAGGGTGGTGGAGAAGTTGCCGATGATGCCGGAGGTCTCGATGGCCTCGGTCTTCATGAAGAGACGGATCTTGGGATGCTTGCGCACCCGCTCGGTGAGCTGGTCGAGATAGGGCTGCACCGCCGAGCCGTCCCAGGCGTGGTGGAGCCAGCGGGCGTTGCCGCCCAGCTCGTCGCCGCGTTCCACCAGGCAGGCATCGAAACCCTGGTCGGCCAGGCCCAGGGCCGCCTCCATGCCCGCCACCCCCCCGCCGATCACCAGGGCGCTCGCGTGCACCGGCATGCTCACCTGATGCAGCGGTTCGATGTAAGCCGCCTTGGCCACCGCCATGCGCACCAGGTCCCGGGCCTTGGCCGTCGCATGCTTGGGATCGTTCATGTGCACCCAGGTATCCTGGTCGCGGATGTTGGCCATCTCGAAGAGGTACTTGTTCAGCCCCGCCTCGCGGATCGTCTCCTGGAAAAGCGGCTCGTGGGTCCGCGGCGAACAAGAGGCCACCACCACCCGGTTGATCCCCTTTTCCTTGATGACCTCCTTCATCTTGTCCTGGGTGTCCTGGGAGCAGGTGAACAGGTTGTCCTCCACGTGCACCACGTAGGGCAGCCCCCGGGCATACTCGCGCACCGCCGGCACGTCGGCCACCCCGCCGATGTTGATGCCGCAGTTGCACACGAAGACCCCGATGCGGGGCTGTTGGCCGGTCACGTCCAGTTCGGGGGGAAGCTGCTTGACGCGCACCTGCTCGCCCCGGGCCGCCGCCAGCAGCTCGCCGGCCGAGGCGGCCGCCGCCGAGGCCTCCATCACCGACTGGGGAATGTCCTTGGGTCCCTGAAAGGCGCCGCAGACGAAGACCCCCGGCCGGCTGGTGGCCACCGGCGCCAGGGCCTCGGTGGCGGCGAACAGGTGGCGATTGAGGTCGATGCCCATCACCTCGGCCAGTTGCCGGCACTCGGGGTTGGGCGCCAGGCCCACCGAGAGCACCACCATGTCGAAGATTTCCTCCCGGATCTCTCCGGCCTCGGTGACGTAGCGCAGCCGCAGCATGTCGCCGGGCATGGGATCGATGGTATGGACCCGGGCCCTCACGAAGCGCACCCCCTTTTCCTTCTCGGCACGGATCTGGTAGCGGTCGAAATCCTTGCCGTAGGTGCGCATGTCCATGTAGAAGACCGCCGCGTCCAGGGGCTTTTCGCTGTGCTCCTTGGCGATGACGGTCTGCTTGGCGGCGTACATGCAGCACACCGCCGAACAGTAGGCGTGGTCGCACTTGTTGATGTCGCGGGAGCCGATGCACTGGAGCCAGGCGATCTTCTCCGGCTCCCGGTGGTCCGAGGGGCGCATCAGGTGCCCCTGATAAGGGCCCGAGGCGCTGAGGATTCGCTCGAACTCCAGGGCCGTGACCACGTTGGGATGGTTGGCGTAGGCGTAGTGGGCCTGGCGGCTCGGATCGAAGGGGGTGAAACCGGGGGCCAGGATGATGGCTCCGGTGCTCACCGTCACGGTGCGCTCGGCCATGCGATGGTCGATGGCCTTGGCCAGGCAGGCGTCCACGCACTGGTAGCACTCGGAGCAGATGCCGCACTTGAGGCAGCGCAGGGCCTCTGCGCGGGCTTCGGCCTCGTTGTAGCCGAAGCTGACCTCCAGGAAGTTGCACTCCCGGGCCGCCGGGTCGAGGCAGCGCACCGGGGTCCGCCGCTTGACCGGTTCGTTCTGAATCTCGGGCTTGACGAAATCCCGGGCCGCGGGCCGCCCCGCGCGCAGATCCAGGCCGTTGAGGTAACGGTGGATGCTCTCGGCGGCCTCCTTGCCGCAGGCCACCGCTTCCACCACGCTCTTGGGGCCATAGAAGGCGTCACCCCCGGCAAACACCCAGCCCAGCGGTGTCTGCAGGGTCACCGGGTCGGCCTCCAGACCCTTGACGCGGGTCAGCGCCACCCCCTGCTCGGCCAGGTGCTCGGCATTGGTCGACTGGCCGATGGCCACGATCACCGTGTCGCCAAAAAACGGCTGGCAGACACTCTCGTCGTACCGGGGGTTGAAGCGCTTGTTCTCGTCGAAGACGGCGGTGCAGGTCTTGAACTCGATGCCCGAGACGCGATTTCCCTTGTCGATGAAAAACTGCTTGGGGCCGAAGCTGTTGACGATCTCGATGTCGCTTTCCACGGCCTCCTGGATCTCGTGGGCCCAGGCAGGCATCTCCTCGCGCTTTTCCAGGCAGATCAACGTGACCTTCTCCGCCCCCTTGCGTTTGGCGGTGAGGGCCACGTCGATGGCCACGTTGCCGCCGCCGATCACCAGCACTTCCCGGCCGATGTCCACCGGTTTGCCCAGGGCCGCGTCGCGAAGGAAATCCACCCCCTGCAAGACCCCCGGGGCATCCTCGTTTTCCACTCCCAGGCGCCGGCCCCCGTGGAGTCCGATGGCCAGGAAAACGGCGCCAAACCCGCCGGCCTTGAGACTGTCGAAGGTGACGTCCCGGCCGAAGGTGACACCGGTGCGGATCGCGACGCCCATCTTCTCGATGACCCCGATCTCCTCGGCCAGGATGCCGCGGGGCAGCCGGTATTCGGGAATCCCCACGGCCATCATGCCGCCGGCCACCGGCAACTTTTCGAAGACCGTCACCTGGTAGCCTTCCAGGGCGAGGAAATAGGCGGCGGTGAGCCCGGCCGGCCCCGCTCCGATGACGGCGATCTTTTCTTGCCGGGGCTCGGGCAGCGGCGGCACCCAGGGATTCTCGGCGGCCCGGTCCACGTCGGCCAAAAATCTGTGCAGTTCGCGGATCGCCAGGGGCTGGTCGTGGTCGCCGCGGGTGCAGATCCCCTCGCAGGGATGGTGGCAGACCCGGCCGCAGACCCCCGGGAAAGGATGGTCCTGCTTGAAGAGGCGCAGCGCCTCGGCGTAACGCCCGTCGTTGATCAGGGCGATGTAGCCCTGGATGCTCACGTGGGCCGGGCAGGTGGCCTTGCAGGGCGCCGTGCCGCGCTTTTCGATGGCGTAAGCGCTGGGCATCCCCTGGGGATAGAGCTTGTAGGCCGCCCGGCGGGAGCGCAGGGCCGTGTCGAAGAGGTTGGGCGTCTCGATGGGGCACACCTTGGCGCACTCGCCGCAGGCGGTGCACTTGGCCATGTCCACGTAGCGGGGCCGCTCGCGCAGGGTCACCTGGAAATTGCCCGCCTCGCCTTCCACCGCCACCACATCGGTGAGGCTGTGCAGGTCGATGTTGAGATGCCGCCCGGCCTCCACCAGCTTGGGCGAGATGATGCACATGGAGCAGTCGTTGGTGGGAAACGTCTTGTCGAGTTGGGCCATCACCCCGCCGATGGCCGACTTGCCTTCCACCAGGTCGACCCGGTAGCCGGAATCGGCCAGGTCCAGGGCCGCCTGGATCCCGGCGATCCCGGCGCCGACCACCATCACCGATCCGACCGGTTTTCCGTTCTTCGGAGCAACCTTGTTGGCTTCCATGATGTTTCCTTACCTTGGCGAAATGGGTGGTTTTCGTTTTGCTTGTCGGTCCACCGTCACCCGCACCGCGCTGGATGACGCTTTGAAAATTGGCCGCGGACTTACGCAGACATCCGCTGATTGGCCACGGACAGACGCGGACACCCGCTGATTGGCCGCGGACAGACGCGGACACCCGCGGACCTAAGAATAAAGATGGATTGCTTGATTTTGTCTGCGCCCGTCGGCGCGTGTCTGCGGTTCATTTTTCCCCCGTCTTCAGTCCACCTGCTCGAAAAGCTCCGGCAAATTCTCCTCCCACCCCATGGGCGAAATCAGCACCCCCTTGAACCCGGCCTCGCGCAGGGCGGCGATTGTCTCCCGGGCGATGCGCAGGCTCTCCTTGGTCTTGTCTGGCGCCTTCTGCAGGCGGCTGATGATCTCGTCGGAAATCCGGATGTGGGACACGTTGCGCTGGATGTAGCGCGCCATGCCGAGGGACTTGAGCAGCATGACGGTGGGCACCACGTTGTGGGCGCGGATGTCCACCATTTGGCGAAATGGCGTGATGGTGTCCGGGTCGAAGACCGGGGTGGTGACAAAAAATCCGGCCCCGGCTTCGGCGCGCCGGTTCATCTCGCCCACCTCGGCGGCCAACTCCGCGTCCCTGAGCCCCACGTTGACCGCGGTGCCGCAAAAAAACCGGGGCGAGCCGGCCAGCTCGGCCCCCGAGAGGTCCTTGCCCTGGCCCAGGCTGCCCGCGGCCTCGATAAGCCCGATGAGGTCGAGATCGTCCACCGCGGCCGCCTCGTGGTGATCCCCGTAGCGCAGGTTCTCGCCGGTCACGGCCATGAGGCTGGTGACCCCTCCGGCATAGGCGGCGAGCAGGTCGCCCTGGAGCGCCAGGCGGTTGCGGTCGCGGCAGCAGACCTGCATCACGGCCTGGAACCCTTTCTGCTGGAGAATCATTGCCGCGCCTAAAGCGCTCATGTGCATCACGGCGGCGGCCATGTCCGCCACCACGAAGGCCGTCACCTTGTCGCCGATCTTGCCCGCCGTCTTGACCATCCCGGAAATGTCCACCCCCTTGGGCGGCACCAGCTCCACCAAAACGGCAAACTCGCCTACGTTGAATCGGTTTCGAAGTTCCATGGTCCACCCTTTGCCCTGCGATGCGTTGAAGGAAATCGCTCCGTCACTTCTGCCGAAAAGGGTTGAAGGCGTTGTTCACCGACCCTGAGCAAGGGCTGTGCCACCGGGCCAGATGATCGGCTTTCCACCATCAATCCAATCACTTGCTTCCATTTCAGACATGCCCGGAGCCGCCGCTCCGGCCAAGACCGGTCCGGAAGCCGTTCCATTTTGGCCTGATTTAAATTTTTTATTCTTGAAAATCGGATCGATGGAAGATATCGTGCCAAAATGGCAGGGTCCAATTCGGAAGGGAAAGCAAAGCAAAGATGCGCGATGCCCGCATCCTGATCGTCGACGACGATCCCGATTACCTGGAAATTTTGAAGGCGATCCTGGCCGGGGCCGGGTTCGAACGGGTCGTCACCGAAACCGACGCCCTCAGGGCCGCCGGCCGCATCGACGCCGGGGAATCGGTGGATGTGGCCCTCATCGACCTGACCATGCCGGAGATGGACGGGGTCGAGCTGCTCGAGTGCGTCCAGAACGCCAGCCCGTCCACCGAGTGCATCATGGTCACGGCGGTCAACGAGGCCCACAGTGCCGTGGCCTGTATCAAGAAGGGCGCCTACGACTACCTCGTCAAGCCGGTGCCGGGGGAAAAGCTCGTGGCCACGATCCAGCGGGCCCTGGAGCGCAAGCGGCTGCTGGACATCCTGGACCTGGGCAAGGAGCCCGGCTCGCTCCAACTGCGCCGAGCCGGGGCCTTTCGCCCCATCCTGACCCGGTCGCCGGTCATGCGCCGCCTGCTCAAGGAAGCCGAGCTGCACGCGGCCAGCGAGGTGCCGATCCTGATCACCGGGGAAAGCGGAACGGGCAAGGACCTGCTGGCCCGTGCCATTCACCAGGCCAGCGCCCGGGCCGACAAGCCGTTTACGGCGGTCAACATGGCCGATTTCAACCCGAGCTTCTTCGACGCCGAGTTTTTCGGCCACAGCCGCGGCGCATTCACCGGGGCGGAGAAGGAGCGCGACGGCTACCTGGAGTTCACCGCGGGCGGCACCCTGTTTCTCGACGAGATCGGTGTCCTGCCCCTCGAGGTCCAGGGCAAGCTGCTGCGGGTGCTGCAGGACGGGGAATTCGTCAAGCTGGGCACCAACCGCCGCCGCCGGGCCGACGTGCGCTTCATCGCCGCCACCAACGAAAACCTCGAGCGCCTCATGGCCGGCGGGCGCTTCCGCAAGGACCTGTTCTACCGGCTGCGCGGGGGCTGGCTCCACCTGCCGCCGCTGCGCCAGCGCTGCGAAGACATTCCGCTGCTCACCGAGCATTTTCTCGCCACCGCCGGTCCCAAGGGGCCGGCGGCCATCTCTCCGGCGGCCCGGGCCCTGCTGTGCCGCTACAGTTTCCCCGGCAACGTGCGGGAACTCAAATCCGTCATTCAGTCGGCCGCCAACCTCGCCGGGGGCCGCCCCATCGAGGTGCGCCACCTGCCGGCGGCCCTGCGCGAATCCCGCCCGGCGACGGACGACTGCGGCAACCGGACCGACACCGGAACCCTGGCGCCCCTGGAGGCGGTGGAGCGGGCCCACATCCTGAAAGTCTACCAGGCCACCGGCCGCAACAAGGCCCGCACCGCCGCCGTGCTGGGTATCGGTCTGAACACCCTGCGCCGCAAGCTGGCCGGCTACGGCGAGGCCTGAAGGCGTTTTCCCGGCCGCATGCCATTCGGTTGGGGGCCGCGATGGACAGCGACATCCCACCGGAGCTCGTCTGTGACGAATACGCTTGTCTGTGACGAATACGCTCCCAAGAGATCCCTCGTCGCTGTGCTTCTCGGGATGACACCCTTTTCCCCTGTCATCCCGACCCCACTCCCTTCCCGTGTCATTCCGAACCACCTCCTCCCGTGTCATTCCGAACCACCTCCTCCCGTGTCATTCCGAACGCAGTGAGGAATCTGCAGTTTGGAAGAAAGGCGGGAATCGGCAGTAGACATGCAAGAGATCCCTCGTCGCGTTGCTCCTCGGGATGACAACGCGGGGTGCGGAAGACGATCCGGAAGCTTCAAGAGCCGCTGTCACCAACTTGACCCAACCGTTCGCGACCGTGGCCGGCGGCGAGGCCTGAAACGGCTAATTGCCGAGCCCGAATCCTTTCAGCAGTTGCCGGCCCTGCTCCTTGAGGGTCTCGATGGACTGCCTGTCCCCCTGGAGGGTTTCCTTGAGTTTCGACGGATCGGTGAGGGCTTCCTGCAGCCTCTGCCTCGCCATTCCTTCCAGGTCCGGTCTGAAAATCGGGTTCGAGAAGGTGCCGGAAACCAGAATCGGCACGGTCAGTCCGGCCCTTTCCGCCGTGTCGCCCTGGCCCTTGATGGTGGCGACCAGCTTGGGCTCCACCCGGAAGTCGAGCTGTTCCCGCACCAGGTCCGCCGTTCCCGCGGCCGTCAGGCGCAGGAAGGGAGAAGCCAGAACGGTTTCGGGGGTCTGAAACAGGCCGTTGCTGAGGGTAAAGGGAACCTTCAATTCCGAAAAATCGGTTCGCGGCCGCTGCGCGGGCCTTTCGGCCAGACCGAAGGCCGCCTGGACGTTGCGGGCCATGCCGGCCAGGTCGATGCCCTTGATGGCCCCGTCGTTGAATTGCAGGCGGCCCTTGCCGTTGAGGCTCGCCTTGATCCGATCGGGCGCATCCCCGGCCAGGCTCAGGGCCACATCGGCATTCAACGAGCCCTCGAGCACGTCCTTGCGCATCACGTCCACCAGCAGGGGGCCGGCCTGGATCCGCTCCATCTTCAAATCCAGGCCGGTCCGGGGCTCCTTGCCCCTTACGTCGAGGACGGCACTGCCCCCCATGCTGCCGCCGTAGAGATTCAGCGAGAGGGGATCGAAGCGGTAGCGGCCGCCCTCGGCCCCCACCTTGACGGAAAGATCCTGGATGCGGGCGCCATGCATTTTCAACGTGCCGATGCGAAGGAGCCCGTCGAGCACCGGCCGGCGCAAATGGTTGTTGTCGCTCCGGGGGGCCGCGGCATCGGGCGCGGCGCCCGGACTGCCCGCACCGGCGGCCTCGGCTGTGTTCTTGGCCGGCAGGTAGCGGTCTGCATCGATGGTGTCCAGCGCGAAATCGAAAACGAGGTGCGGCTTGTCGAATTCCTTGCCCTGAAGAGAAAAACGCGCGGTGGTGTCATCCAGCGCCAGCACGCCGTCGGAGACGGAAACCGCTCGGGCGGTGCCGGTGAGATCGGCCTTGAGGGATACCCGTCCCAACGCCGCCGGGTCGGCGGTGTGCAGGGGAAACTCCCTCCCGAGGGCGGCCATCAGTTTCCGGGGCGAAAAAGGCTCCAGGTTGAGCTTCAGGGCGAAGCGCGGCTCCGGCGCGAGGGTCTCCAAATGGCCGAAAAGCTGCATCCGGAGTTCATCCAGAGCCGCCACCTGCAAGTCGAGGGGCACCGGCTGACGGCCGACTTCCCGGCCCACCGGGCCGACCCGGCCGGTGACGGTCAGGGGCTTGCCGTTGAACTGGGCCGACAAATCCATTTCGATGGGCCGGTCGAGGGAAACATCCGCCAACCGCAGGTTGAAGGCGGTGACTTCGGCGCTCTCGCCCGTCCACTCATCCAGGTAGGCAAGGGCGCCATCGCGGATCTCGAAATCCCCCACGGCCAGCGATCGGATGGGAAGCGGCGCCGCTCCCGGCGTGGGCTCGGCCAGGGGCTGATCCTGAACGGAAGGGATTCTCCGGGCAATGCCCTCGGGGCTTCCCCAGTTGGCCCGGCCGCCCGGGTTTTTGGCGAGAAAAATCCGCGGCGAATCGACGACGAACCGCTCCACCGCCAGGTTTTTGGACAACAGCGGCAGCAGCTCGACCTGGAGCTCGAAGGACCGGATGGAGGCGAAATCGGTCTGGCTGAAACCGGGCGGATTGCCCAGGTGAAGATCTTCCAGCACGATCCCCGCCCGGGGAAACAGGGAAAGGCGGATACCGCCCAGCGCAAAGGGCCGCCCCGTCACCTCGGCCACCCGCTGTTCGATCGGTGCCTTGAAGCGGTTCAGGTCCACGAAGCGGGGAACGATCACCACGGCGGCAACCGCCAGGAGAATCAACACGGCGGCGATGCCGGCAAGCCATTTGAGGGCACGTTTCATGGTGGCCTCCACACGTCTTTTCCGGCCCCGGGATGTCCCGGAAGCCCCTGTTGTCCGCCTGAAAACAGGAAACCGGCATCTGCCCGGAGGCTAACCGCCGCTGACCACCCGGTTGGCGGCGTCGAGAAACACCACCTTGGGTTCCACCGCCGGTTCATCCGGCGTCACCAGCCCGTAGGCGGCCACGATCACCCGGTCTCCGATTTCCACCTTGCGCGCCGCGGCCCCGTTGAGCACGATGCAGCCGCTGCCGGCCTCGCCCTCGAGGACGTAGGTGGCCAGGCGCTCGCCGTTTTCGATATCGTACACCTCTACCCGTTCATTGGCCCGCAACCCGGCCAGTCGCATCAGCTCCCCATCGATGGTGATGGACCCCACATAGGCGATATTCTTGTCCGTCACCCGCGCCTGGTGCAGCTTGCTCTTGAGTACCGAAATCAACATCAAAACCTCCAAAGATAATGCTTTCACACCAAAAACTTTCACACCAAAAAAAAGGATTGGTGTATACCACAGAAAGGCCCGGTTTGTCACGCCGAGGCCCCCCTCTTCTGTCATTCCGAGGAGCTTGCGACGAGGAATCTCTTCGCGTTTCCCGTCCCTTTCCCGCCCCATTCCCGACTGCAGATCCCTCGCTGCGCTCGGGATGACAGGGGAGGGGGTGCAGATCCCTCGCTGCGCTCGGGATGACACGGGAGGGGGGAAGCGACGCTCGGGATGACACGGAAAAAGGTGTCATTCCGAGGACTCCCCCTTTTCTGTCATTCCGAGCGTAGCGACGAAGGATCTCTTCGCGTTTCCCGTCCCCCTCGCGCCCCATTCCCGACTGCAGATCCCTCGCTTCGCTCGGGATGACACGGAAAGGCAGCTCGGGATGACACGGTAAAGGGAAAAGGGTAGCTCGGGATGACACGGGAAGGGAGTGCCATTCCGAGGAGTCAACCTCTGTCATTCCGAGAAGCGCCAGCGACGAGGAATCTCTTCGACAATAACTGAAATACGAGATCCTCCTTGGACGAACTCCTGGATCGGACTCACCCCCGGTATTGCCAGTCAACGGCAGGAAGGATATACTGGCGCCTCTTGGAATGAGGCGGACCCGCAAACTGCCGCAAAGGGCAACCCGGCCGGGTCCACAGGCACGGCAAACAAAAAATACAGGAGACATCCGTTGAAGAAATCAAACCATCATCGGCGTTGCACCATGATATTGGCCGGTTTGGCGCTGCTGCTCTGCTTCACCGTCTCGCCCGCCTTGGCCGGCCCGATGCGGGTCGCGATCCTTCCTTTTGAAGTCAACGCGGAAAAAGACCTCTCCTATCTCCAGCAGGGTATCCTGGACATGCTCGGTTCCCGGCTGGCCTGGCAGGACAAGGTGGAAGTGATCAACAAGGCCGAGGTGCAATCGGCGCTTGGCGCTCCGGGAAATTTCGAGGGAGAGAGCCGTGCCCTGCTCATCGGCGGCAAGCTCAAGGCCGATTACGTTCTGTTCGGCAGCCTCACCGTATTCGGGGACAGTGTCAGCATCGACTCCCGCATGGTGGATGTCAGCGGCCAAAAGCCACCCCTGCCTTTTTTCGTACAGACCCAGGGCATCAACGAGGTCATCCCTCAGATCAACCAGTTCGCCACCAACATCAACCAGACCGTCTTCGGCCGCACGGTGGCTCGGCCGACGGTGATGGCCGCTCCCCAGTCTGGTGCCGTAACGGCCACTCCGGGCCAGCCGCCATCCCAGCCTTACGATCCCCACATGCACCCGGAAAAATTGATGGCTTCCGGCATCCAGGAAGGCTATGAAGGGACAGGCGGCCAGGGCTCCGCTCCCAATCCGGCCTTCGTGGCCACCGGCGCGGGAATGGGCGCGGGGCAGAACGTCGGCGGTTTCTGGAAAAGCCGCAGCTTCAAGGACCTGATCACCGGCATCGCCGTGGCCGATGTGGACGGTGACAAGAGCAACGATGTGGTGGTGGTGACGGAAAATCAGGTCTCCATCCACAAGATGCAAAACGGTCAGTTGGTCCAGTCCACAGAGGTCCAGAACACCAGTTCCGGCACCTACATCAGCGTGGATGCGGGGGATATCAACGGCAACGGTATTCCGGAAATCTTCGTTTCCAGCCTTGGAGCGGGTCGTTCGAATGTCAACTCCTTCGTCCTCGAATATGCCGGCGGCAATTACAAGGTCCTGCTGAAAGACGAAACTTGGTACTACCGGGTGGTGGAAACCGTCCAGGGGGGCACCATCCTGCTGGGCCAACAACAGCGGGCGGCCGAAAAATCCATATTCAAGGGCGAAATCTATGAAATGAACTGGGAAGGCGGGCGGCTTGTGCCGGGCGCCCGGGTCTTGAAAGGCGGCAAGGCCAATGTGCTCGGCCTGACGGTAGCGGACATCACCGATGCCGGCGACAGAAGCGTGATCGCCTACTCGGACTGGGATCGCCTGCGCCTCTACAACAGCGTGACAGGAGAAATGACGTGGGAGGACGGCGACCGTTCCGGCGGCAACGCCACCTACTTCGAATTGCCTCCCGTCGACCGCGGAGGGCCCAATTATCAGTACTTTCCCCTTCGCGTGCGCACCACCGACATCGACAAGGACGGAAAGCCCGAAATCCTCATCGCCCGCCACGACGAGCTTTCCAGAAACATGCTGAAAGACTTTCGATCCTTCAGCAAGGCGCGCATCGAGTCCCTCCAATGGGACGGCCTCGGCCTGGTTCCCGTCTGGAAAACGCGGACCTTCTCCGGCCGCACCAGCGATTTCACCGTGGGCGATTTCGACAACGACGGCGTCGACGAACTCGTCATCGCCGTAGTTGCCAAGGAAGGCTCGATTGCGTTTACCACTGCCAAGTCCAGCCTGATCGCCTTCGATCTGAATCCGCAGTAAATTATGAAAAGACTCCCAGGTTGTTCCCGGGGGTCTTTATTTCAGGGATGGACAACGTTGTCATCCCGAGGAGCGCCACTCTCCCCCCTGTCACCCCGAGGAGCGCAGCGACGAGGGATCTCTTTCGAATCTGTCACCATTTCCCGCCTTCATTCCCAACTGCAGATTCCTCTCTGACGTTCGGGATGACACCGGAAAAGGGTGTCATCCCGTAGACGCCATTCACGGTCACCCCGAGGAGTCCAGCACATTCACATTGTCATCCCGAGGAGCGCCTCTCTCCCTCCTGTCATCCCGAGGAGCGTAGCGACGAGGGATCTCTTTCGAATCTGTCACCACTTTCCGCCTTCATCCCCAACTGCAGATTCCTCTCTGACGTTCGGAATGACACCGGAAAAAGGCGTCATCCCGTAGGCGCGTCCTTCACGGTCATCCCGAGGAGTCCAGCACATTCACATTGTCACCCCGAGGAACGTCACTCTGCCCCTTGTTATCCCGAGGAGCGCCACTCTCTTCCTGTCATCCCGAGGAGCGCCTCTCTCCCTCCTGTCATCCCGAGGAGTGACAGCGACGAGGGATCTCTTTCGAAACTGTCACCACTTTCCGCCTTCATTCCCAACTGCAGATTCCTCTCTGACGCTCCGCAATGACAGCGAGAGAAGGTTGTCATTCCGGGGGACGAAACACAATGGGCTAACTTACATTTCATGCCGTGGTGCTAACACAAGGCAAAAATCATCCTCCAAGGTGGACAAAATGGATGCCATAAAGACCGTCGGCAGTTGCGAACAAATCTCCCTCGGCAAAAAATACGCTGGTCAAACAGTGATACTAAGCGAATTGGACAAAGGGGTTTGGCCCGTCAAACCAGGTTGTTTTATTCCCGAGAACGAGAAGTGGCTTCAGGCGCCAGAGGTCCAGACCGAGTTTCAGGAAGCAATTGCCTGGGCTGAAGACAACCCAACTGCAAACACCGACCTGGATTCCTCGGAATGACACCGGGGGACCGCTGCGCGCTGAATCTTCTTGGAAATTTTCAGTTTCAAGTTTCACAAAAACAAAACCCGGGGCTTTCGCCCCGGGTTTTGCTTCTTGAATCTCTGACTATCTAACCGAGCAGGAAAAAATCGCTCGGATTAGAAGTTGATCTGCCACTTGGCACCGGCGTAGAAGACTTCCGGCTCAGCCGCAACGCCTTCTTCTTGGTATTCAATCATGCCGATTTCCGGCACCACGAAAAAGTTCTTGTGGATATTGATGGTGGCGTTGAGGTAGTACTGGGCAACTTCGGCCTCGTAATTGAGGGCGTCAAGTTCAGTTTCCTCGTAGCCATAACCGGCCTCGATGGTCAGCATGTCATTGGCCTTGAAGCCCAGCACGCCGAGGTAGCCCATGCCGTCGGAGTCCTCCAGTCCGCCGTTTGCATCGAACGTGGCCCTGTCGTTGAAATAGTCGTCACCGAAGTAACCGGCGGCCTGGTTCCACTGGCCGTAGTTGCCGAAGTTTTGGCCCATGTGGAAGCCGGCCCTTAAAAAGGCCGGGCCCACATTCACGCCGGCGCCGATGCCGGCGACGTAGGCATCGACATCCTCGGACGGCCCACTCTGGAGTTCGATCTCATAGGTCTGGTAGCCGCCGAAGACATCCACGAAGAACATCTCGCCCTTGTAGCCGTAGGACAGTTCGATCTTGGGGAACGTTGCATCGGTATCGTACTTATTTGTCGGATCACCATAAGGGTCTATGGTCGTACCACCGCCCGGGATCGTGTAGCTGTCCGTGTTGGGCTCCACAAAGGCCAGCTTCAGATCGCCGAACGTCAACCGGATCATGGGCCGACGGCCCACGTAGAACTGGCCGATGCCCAGCAGGTCGCCGTCATCGTTGATGACGCTGTTGGAGTAGAAATAGTCACTGGTCGGCGTGTAGGTCTGGCCGATGAGCACTTCGCCGACGCCGAAATTATAGGTCCCATAGAGATGGCGCTTGTTGATGTTACTTCCTGCACCGTACTCGAAACGCCCGCCGATCTGATCGTTGAACTTGACGGTGGCGCCGATACGGCTGTTGCCCTGCTGCGTCCAGAGGGTGTCCGTATCACTGTCCACATTCGGCAGATCCATGTCCTTATCGATGCTGAAAGTGGCAAACCGGGAGTTGCCGTAGAAGTTCCACTCGGCGGCCATGGTCGGTGCGGCCAAGCACAGCACGGCCAGAACGATCAAAAGCTTTTTCATCTGAATCCTCCTTGAGAAAGTTTAATGGAAACCAATCCAACCCATCATCACTTGAAGTCGCCGCAGGTTGACTGAAAACCCGGGAGTCACCTCCTTTCCGCAACCCGGCAGCATGCGGGCATCCTGCGCCGATGCATGGATGCCCTTATATGATGGGGCTTATAATAGGGCACTTGGGGCTTGTCAAGTTTTTTTTGTCATCCCGGGGGGCATCTAACCCGCTGGAAGTATATAAGTTATGGGGGGGGATGCGGCGGGAATGCGGGATTTTCCGAAAATACCCCTTGAAAAAACGCCTTGCGGCGGAGGGTTGCGAATGATTTTGGATCCTTCCCGCCCCGCAGTCGCGTTATGACTATCCCGTGCTGCCGTCATTCCGCACGCAGTGAGAAATCTTGCCACCTCCAAGAGATCCCTCGTCGCGTTGCTCCTCGGGATGACAGAGGGGTTTGGCATGACCTGCTCGGGATGACACATGACACATTCTCTCCCGCTGTCATTCCGAGCGTCAGCGAGGAATCTGCAGTCAGGAATCCGGCGGGAAATGCCGGCAGATTCAAAGAGATCCCTCGTCGCGTTGCTCCTCGGGATGAAAGGGAAGTAATGACAAAACGGTCATAACCGTGGCCGGCGGCAGCGCTGGAATAGGACAAGAGGCATCCTGAAACTTTTTAAAGTTCCTTATCAAGGTGCCCTCGTAACGGCATGATACCGGATCAGGCCGGATCCTCTCGCTTCCCCTCCAGCAGCAATTGAGCCATCTCGGCGAACCCGAAACCGCCCTCCGCGGCGGTGATCCACGCCGGCAGGGTTTCGATGCGATCGACGAACCTTCCGAGATTGGCCACCCCCACGGCATTGGGGAAATAGGCGAACATCGGGGCATCGTTGGGCGAATCGCCGACGAAGACCACCTTGCGGCGCACCGCGCCAAGATCGATTCCGAACGCTTCTTCAAACAAACGCATCGTCATGGTCAGCTTGTCGTAATCGCCGAACCAGCCATTGACGTGAATCGAGGAAATCTTGGCCTTGGCCCCGGCCTCCGAAAATGTCGCCACGATGCGATCGACGGCCTCCATGGGCAGCGGGGGCACGTCCTCGCAAAAATCGATGGCCAGGTCCGCCTCCCGGTAGGCCTGGTCCGCGGCGACGGCGCACCCGGGCACCTCGGCCAGCACCCGGGCCTTGATCTCCTCCAGGCGCCGGCGGTCCGCGCTCCGCTCGGCCCGGGTGCGGGCGTAGCGCCGGATCATGCGCCGCTTTCCGGCATCATGGCGAAAATAGAAGGCGCCGTTTTCCCCCACCACCGCAGCCACCGGCCACATGCGCGCGATGTGATCGCACCAGCCCGCCGGTCGGCCGGTAATGGGGACCACGACCAGCCCGGCGGCTGTCAAAGCCTCCATGGCCGCAAAAGCCGCGGCGGGCAGTCTCCCCCCCACTGTCAGGGTGTCGTCAATGTCGCAGAGCACATGGGTGACCGCCCGGCGCTCGGCCAGGGGCCAGTTGGAAATAGGTTGCATGGTCGAGATTCCGCTTGGCAGTAAAAAAACGCACTTCTTGAAATTTTATTGACTCTTAAAAAAGACCGCACAGGGCTTCTGTCATTCCGAGGAGCTTGCGACGAGGAATCTCTACCGCATAAAAACATCAGACGTACCGATGTCCGCAGAGATCCCTCGCTTCGCTCGGGATGACAGTGGGGGGCTTCTCCGGGAAGACAGTTCGGGATTTTTTGCGCCAATCAAGTCTTATCACCCCTGAGTTTCAGCAGGGGTTTTCTCCGAGACCCCCGCCGCCTTCAGGAGGTTCTCGATTTCCCCGGCAGTCAGAAAGCGCCACTGCCCCGGCTTGAGCTTTCCCAGTCGCAGATTGGCGAAGCGCACCCGCTTCAGCGTTTCCACTCGCCCCCCCACCGCTTCCACCATGCGCCGGATCTGGCGGTTGCGTCCCTCCCTGAGCACGATGCGAAAACGCGAGGCATCGAGGCTGACCACCTTGGCCGGCCGGGTGCGCCGGCCGTCGAGGACGATCCCCTCGGCCAGTTGCCGCAGCACATCGTCGAACATGGGAATGTCCACGTCCACAATGTATTCTTTTTCGTGGTCGAAGGATGGATGCGAGAGCCGGTGGTGAATCCGTCCATCGTTGGTCAGCAGCAGCAGACCGGAAGAATCCTTGTCCAGGCGCCCCACCGGGTAGACGCGCTGGGGCAGGTCCACCAGGTCGGTCACCACCCGCTGGCCCGGATGCCGGCAACTGGTCACGATCCCCACCGGCTTGTGCAGAATCAGATACACGAGCCGGGTTTCGAGAGCGACACCGCGGCCGTCCACGGCAACGCGATCCTTTTGCGGATCGACGACGGTCCCGGGGGTAGTCGCCACCTGCCCGTTGACCGTCACCCGGCCCGCAGCGATCATCGCCTCTCCCTGGCGCCGGGAGCAGACGCCCGCCCGGGACAGAAACTTCTGGAGGCGCATCGGCTCCGATTCGCCGCCCTCGCCTTCGTATTTCGGCTTTTTATCCGATGTCATCTCGAAAAGACCGCCAACCGGTTTCCGCTGCTCAATCCTTACGGGCCTATCAATAGAGGTGGCAAGCCACCCAATGCCCGGGTGCCAATTCCCTCAAGCCGGGGCGCTCCTCGACGCAGACCGGCATCTGGTGCGGACAACGGGGGTGAAAGGTGCACCCTGATGGAGGATTGATGGGGCTGGGCACGTCGCCTTTCAAAATCTGCCGCTGGCGCGGCGCATCCGGATCGGGCACCGGCGCGGCGGAAAGCAGGGCCTGGGCGTAAGGATGCAAGGGCCGCTGGTAGAAAACTTCGCGCTCGGCCAGTTCCACCAGGCGTCCCAGGTACATGACGGCGACGCGGTCGCTGATGTGCTCCACCACGCTCAAATCGTGGGAAATGAAGATATAGGTCAGCCCGAAACGCCCCTTGAGTTCTTCCAGCAGATTGATCACCTGGGCCTGGATGGAGACATCCAGGGCCGAGACCGGTTCGTCCGCCAGGATGAGGCGCGGGTTGAGCGCCAGCGCCCGGGCGATGACGATGCGCTGCCGCTGGCCGCCGGAAAATTCGTGCGGATAGCGCACCGCCTGGCCGGGGCGCAGCCCCACCACCTGGAGCAGTTCGGCCACCCGCTGCTGGCGTTCGGTCGCCGTGCCGATGCCGTGAATCTCCAGCGGCTCGGCGATGATGCGGCCCACCCGCTGGCGGGGATTCAAGGCGGAGTATGGATCCTGGTAAATGATCTGGGCCTGCCGGCGAAAGCGCTTGAGACGGCCGCGGTCGAAGCCGCCCAGATCCTGCCCCTCGAAAAAGACCCGGCCCGCCGTCGGCGCCTCGATACGGAGCAGCAGGCGGCCCAGGGTGGACTTGCCGCAACCCGACTCGCCCACCAATCCGAAGACTTCGCCGGGTTGCACCGCCAGGCTGACCCCGTCCACCGCCTTGACCGCCGTTCCTCGCCGTCCCGGGCGGCCCCCGGCCTTGGTCGGGTAGTGCATCACGAGATCTTCGGCACGCAACAGGGCCTCGGTCACGTCGAGACCTCCATGGGGTGCCAACAGCGCGCCCAGTGCTCCGGGCCCACCGCCGTCCACGGGGGATCCTGGCGGCACTGGCCGTCGCTGCGAAAGCAGCGTTCCTGGAAGGCGCACCCCGGCGGCAGGCGCAACAGGCTGGGCACCGCGCCGGGAATCGGCTTGAGCCGCCCCTGGCGGCCGCCGATCTGCGGCAGGGACTGGAACAGCCCCACGGTGTAAGGGTGGGCCGGCCGGCGAAAGAGGGTGCGCACATCGGCCGCTTCCACGATCCGGCCGGTGTACATCACCGCCACCCGCTGGCAGGTTTCCGCCACCACCCCCAGGTCGTGGGTGATGAGCATCACCGCCATGCCGATTTCGGCCTTGAGCCGATTCATCAGGTCCAGGATCTGGGCCTGGATGGTCACATCCAGGGCCGTGGTGGGCTCGTCGGCGATCATCACCGCCGGCCGGCACGAGAGCGCCATGGCGATCATCACCCGCTGCCGCATGCCGCCGGAAAGCTGATGGGGATAGTCGTTCAAACGGGCACCAGGCTCGGGAATGCCCACCAGGGAGAGCATCCGCGCCGCCTCCTCCCGGGCCGCCCGCCGGTGCATGCGGCGATGACGCCGCAAGGCCTCCACGATCTGAAAGCCCACGGTATAGACCGGGTTGAGGCTGGTCATCGGCTCCTGGAAAATCATGGAAATCTCGTTGCCCCGGATGCGACGCATGCGGGACTCGGGCAGGGACGCCAGGTCTTTGCCCTTGAAGAGAATCCGTCCGCCGGCGATGCGGCCGGCGGGCCTGGGCAGCAGGCGCATCACCGACAGGGCCGTGACGCTCTTGCCGCAGCCCGACTCGCCCACCAGCCCAAGGGTTTCGCCGCTACCGAGGTTCAGGCTGAAGCGGTCCACGGCGGTCACCGGCCCCCGCCGGGTGTCGAAACGGGTGGTCAGTTCACGGATATCCAGTACCGGTCCTGTGCTCATTGAGACCTCAGGGAGGGATCGAGCACGTCCCGCAAACCGTCGCCGAAAAGGTTGAACCCCAGCACCAGCAGCAGAATGGCCGCCCCGGGAAAGGCCGCCACGTGGGGCGCGATCTGGATGTACTGGCGCCCCTCGCTGAGCATGGCGCCCCACTCGGGCGACGGCGGCTGGGCCCCAAGGCCCAGAAAGCCCAGGGCCGCGGCCTGGAGCACGGCGGTGCCCATGCCCAGGGTGGCATAGACGATGATGGGAGGGATGCAGTTGGGCAGCACGTGACGCCACAGGATCCGGGTGTGGCTGCCGCCCAGGTGCCCCACCGCCTGGACGAATAACTGCTGCTTGAGGGACAGCACGCTGGCTCGCACGATGCGGGCGTAGTGCGGAATATACACGATCCCCACGGCGATCATGGTGTTGGTGAGGTTGGGCTCGAGCACGGCGGTGATGAAAATCGCCAGCAGGATGGCCGGAAAGGCCAGCAGCATGTCCATGCAGCGCATGATGAGACTGTCGATCCAGCGGCCGAAATAACCGGCCAGCAGCCCCAGCAGGGTGCCGGGCAGCAGGGAAATGGTCACCGAAATGACCCCGATGAGAATCGAGATGCGCGCCCCGCCGATGACCCGGCTCAGAATGTCGCGCCCCAGGCTGTCGGTGCCGAAGGGGTGGGCGCTGCTGGGGCCCTGGAGGCGATCCAGGGGCGCCGGCACCAACGGGTCATGGGGGGTGAGCAGGGGGCCGGCCAGGGCCACCACCAGAATCGCCGCGATGATGGCCATGCCGGCCGCGGCGCTCCAGTTGCGCATCAGATCCTGTAATCCCTCCCATCTACTCATTGACGCGAATCCTCGGATCCAGCAGCACGTAGATCAGGTCCACCGCCAGGTTGATCACCGCCATCATGGCGGCGAACACCAGGATGCACCCCTGCACGGCCGCATAGTCCCGGCCCATGAGCGAATCGACCACGTAACGCCCCAGGCCGGGCCAGGAGAAGATGGTTTCCGTCAATACGGCACCGCCCAGCAGCAGCCCCAGGTTGAGGCCCAGCACGGTCACCACCGGCAAAAAAGCGTTGCGCAGGGCATGGCGCAAAATCACCGCCGCTTCGCTCAGGCCTTTGGCCCGGGCGGTGCGCACGTAGTCCTTGTTGAGCACTTCCAGCATGGCCGAGCGGGTGATGCGGGCCACCACGGCCATGGGAATGGTGGCCAGGGTCAAGGCCGGCAACAGCAGGTGGCGGCCCGCCTCCCACAAGGCGACGGGTTGGCCCGCGAGAAGGGCGTCCACCATCACCAGCCCGGTGACCGCCGGCACCTCGAGGCCCATGGGCAGCCGCCCCATCATCGGCAGCACCGGGTACTTGACGGCAAAGAGGTAGATCAGCATCAACCCCAGCCAGAAGATGGGCATGGAAACGCCCACCAAAGCGAAGAACATGGCACCGTAGTCCCATGCCGAATGGGGCCGCACCGCGCTGACCACGCCGGCGCCCACCCCCACAAGCGTGGAGATGAACATGGCAGCCAGGGACAGCTCCAGGGTGGCCAGCAGCCGCCCCCAAATCTCCGCGGCCACCGGCGTGTTGGTGCGGATGGAATTTCCCAGGTCGCCCTGGAGCAGGTTCTGCAGATAGATGCCGTACTGCAGCGGCAGTGAGCGGTCCAGGCCCAGCTGCGTCCGCAGGCGGGCCAGCTCTTCGGGATTGGCGAACTCTCCCAAGAGCAATTGGGCGGGGTCGCCGGGGATCATCCTGAGCATCAGGAAGACCACCACGGAGACCCCGAACAGGATCGCCACGAGCTGCAGCAGGCGTTTGGCGATGTAGCCCAGCGGCATCGCGGATTATTTGTCCTTCGAGACCATCTGGAAGGAGTTCAGCCCGTTGGGCCGCAAGGGAACGTCATGCAGCCGCTTGTTGTAGCAGCGCACGATGGTGCTGTGCGCCAGGGGCACCCAGGGCTGCTCCTGATGAAAGATTTCCTGAGCCTTCAGATAAAGCTTGGTCCGCTCGGTCTTGTCGAAGGTGCGCTGGGCCTGGAGGCAGAGATCGGTGAATTCGGCGTTCTTCCACAGGGCCACATTGGCCGCTCCCGGCGTCTTGGCCGTGTCGGCGCTCAGCAGACCGTAGAGGAAGTTGTCCGGGTCGGCGTTCCCACCCAGCCATCCGAGCATGCACAGATCGTGTTCCCCGTTGGACGTCTTCTTGAGGTAGGTTCCCCAGTCCATGCGCACGATCTTGCTCTTGACACCCGCCGCCGCCAGGTAGGCCTGGATCAGCTCGGCGGTCTTCACCGGTTCGGGCATGTAGGCGCGGGACACGGGCATGGCCCACAACTCCAACTCGCGGCTGAAATCGAAACCGGCATCTTCGAACAACTTCTTGGCCTTGGCCGGATCGTAGGCGTAAGGCTTGATGCCGTCGTTGTAGCTCCAGATGGAGGGCGGGAACGGGTTTTTGGCCGGAATCGCCATGCCCTGGAAGATGGAGGCAATCAGCGTCTCCTTGTCGATGGCGTGGGCGATGGCCTGGCGCACCCGGGCATCCTTCAGCCAGGGCTTGTCGGTGTTGATGGCCAGATAGCCCACATTGACGCTGGGCTGCTTGATGACGGTCAACTGGTCGTTGGCCTCCACGAGGCGGATGCTGTCGGGATCCAGGTCGTCGGCGATGTCCACCGCCCCGGACTGCAGGGCCATTAGGCGCGCGCTGGACTCGGGGATCGATTTGAGGATGATCTGGTCCACCTTGGCCTTGTCCCCCCAATAGTCGGGGTTGCACTCCATGATGATCCGATCGTCCTTCACCCACTTGGAGAACTTGAATGGGCCGGTGCCCACGGGGTGCTGGCCGATCTGGTCCTTGTATTCGGCCATGGCCTTGGGAGAAAGAATCGGGCAGAGCCACAGGGCCAGGTTGTTGAGCAACGGCGCGTAGGGCTTCTCGGTGACCAGGGCCACCGTGTAGTCGTCGACGACCTTGATCTGCTTGACCGGTCCCAGGGACAGGCTCAGGTAGACCCACTTGCCGTACGAATGGAAGGGGTGGTTGGGATCGATCACCCGCGCGAAGGAGTCGTAGACCGCCTTGGCGTTGAAGGGTTCGCCGTCGTGAAAACGCACTCCCTTGCGCAGCTTGAAGGTCCACGTGAGGCCGTCATCGCTCACGGTCCAGGACTCGGCCAACTGGGGCACCACGTTCATCGAATCCTTTTCGAAGATGACCAGGTTTTCCAACATCTGGACCCCGGCCTTGATCGACTCGCCGTCCGTGGCTTGGGCCAGGTCCAGGCTTACCGAATCTCCGCCCCGTCCCCAAATCAGGGTGCCGCCCTGCGATGGGCCGGCCGCAAGGACCGCCAGGGGGGCCAAACACACCGTTACTGCCAGAAGAATGATGAATTTGCGCATGGAACGCCTCCGTTTGAAATGGGTGGTCATCGATTGTCGGTCTCCATGATCACGTTTGCTTTTTTTGACGCCAGACCAGTCTCATCCCTCCTTTTGGGTCCGATTCCCCTCGTAGCACAGCCGGCGGCTGTTGTGCCAGACGCTTCAACAGGGTCATGGCGGCCGTGAGGTGGGCGCGCACGCAGGCCGCCAACCAGGGGCCGTCCACCACTTCGTCGACCACCTCGGTGATCAGCTCCACCTCGGTGAGGGGCCAGTAGACCCGGGCAAAGTTCACATCGCCGATCCGCGGCGCCGTCGGCACCACCACCAGCGTTTCGTTGACCGAGGCCGGAAAGACGTCCGGCGCGAAGGCCCGGGCGTAGCGTTCGTAGCGGTCGCTCAATGCCGCGTTCAAGGCGACGATCTGGGGGTCGGCCGCCATGGCTTGAGCCAACCGGTCCGCCAGGTCCATCACGCCGGCATGTCCCGGATGCGCCGGCTGGTCTACGAAGGGGAGAATCGCGAACACGAAGGCGCGGGGAATCCAGTGTTCGCGAAAGCGAGGATTGGCCACTCCGGCAAACGGCTGGTCCCACTCGTGGCTGGGCACGCCGTGGGCGTCGATGACGTCGCGCGGCAGCCAGCGCTGCCAGAGACGCCGCTTGACCCGCGCCTCGGAAAACCGGGGGCGCTCACGGTGATAGTCGGCATACCATTCCGCGCCGAGCGCATTGTAGCGCGCGGCATGCAGCTTGTGGTCGGCGCAGCCGGGCAACAGCGCCTCCAGGGTGGCCACGCCGTCGGGATTTTCCAGCGGGATGAAGGCCACGTTGACCCGCTGCAGCAGTTCACGGCCGGCAGCGGTGCGGCTCAGGCGCCAGGCCAAACGCAGGGCGGCGTTGGTGGAGGAAATCTCGTTGGCGTGGTGCCTGGCATTGAACAACAGCGTCGGCTTCAAGAACCTCAGTTTGCGCCGCGATTTGATCCCTTGGGCATCGAGGCTGGCCTCCAACACATGGATGGGGCGCCCGCGCAGGGAAACACCGCCCGTCCAGGCATGGAGGTGAGGCAGCTTGCCCAGCCGGCCGATCCACGCCTCGACCTCGGCCAGATCCAGGCGCCGATCATCCGGCGGCTCCGGCACGGCCGCCTTCTCCGGCCGGACCGGATTGAAGGACCCCGCGGGGAGGAAGAGGGAAAACCCGTAGGCGGTGGGCGCCAGCTTCAGACCCCGAGACCGGGCCACCACCGCCAAGGATTCCACCAGATCGGAGGGGATGCCCGGGGTATCCCAGAAAAGCGCCACCTGCCCTGCCTGCCGGTCGATGCCTTGAACGGTCGCCGGCGACCCGGGAATCGAAATCGTCCCTTCCGCCGTGCAAGGCATGGCACGGGCGAAAAGGCGGGCTTGGGGCCGGACACCTGGCCGGCACTCGACCTTGGGCAGAATCCTGCCGAAGTGAAGGTGTTCTCCCAGTCCATGCTTTTGCTGGTAGGCGGCGTAAAAATCGAGCAGGCCGAAGTAGATGTCCTCGTGAATGGCTTCCAGCGGGCAGATGCGTTCCCGCCCGATCCCCAGGCGCACATCGCTTTCCGGCAGGGCCAGCTCCAGACGGAGCGTCTCCCAGAAGGCCGGCGCTTCGCCGGCCGCCAGGGCGCCCCGCCGCCGATCCATCTCACGGCCCAACTGCGGGAGCCAGCGCTCCTGGAAGCGGCGCCAGAACACCTCCCGGTCCGTCGGCAAATCGGCATCCAACAGGACTCCGCGGCTGCCGGCCAACCGGACCCCGGCCGCCGCCGGGTGAGCCCACCGGTCTTCGAGAACCAGGGGGAGGTAAGGAATGCGCGAAATGCGAGGGGTGAAAACCATTTCCGCCACTCGCCGCTGGCCTTTCCACCCTCTCAGCCGGTAGGCTCCGGTCAAGTTCTTCCGCTGCGCCAAGGTGACGGCGGCCGGATCCAGATCCAGCTGAGCGGCGACCAGGTCCGGTCCCGGAAATGCCTCCTGGAGCCAGCGGCTCTCCATTTCCAGGGTTCCGGGTTCGGATTTGAATGGCTGAAACGCCAACTCGATGCGATCGGCCCCGCCCTGTGCGGCCAGCGCCGGGGCGACTACGTCCAGGAGCCAGGACAGCCCCGGCTTGTAGGCGTTGATCACCGTGAGGGCCGGGGTATATCCTTTTTGATGGAGAATCCGCTCCCAGCGGATTTTCAGGGCTTGACGCACCTCGAGAGGGCGGCTCACCAGCACCGTGCCCTGACAAGGGCCTTCTCCCTTTGGAACCCCCCGGATCAACTCCGTCAGCCGCTCGTCTTCCCCCGGCCAGAAAAAACGGCGCCGCAGGACTTGCTGCGTCGGCGCCGGAGGCAGCTCCAGGCCCAAATCCTTTAACGCCCTGCCCATCTGCCGGCGCTCCAGTCCGGTCATCCGCGGCGCTGGCCCCTGCCCGGCCGCGGCCCCGGCCAGCAGCCAGGCGAGAAGGCCTTCGGGGCTCGAGGCGTCCAGCAGACCGCGGGTGCGTTCAATCGCTTCCACCTGACGGGGGCGCTGCCCGCTTTCTTCACCGAGGCCGGTCAATGCCAGGCGCTGCCAGCTCTCCAGGGCGGCCGAGAGCCGGCGGCCGCTGCCGCGAGCCACGATCTCCCCCCCTTGGATCTGCAGAGCGGGGGCGCCCGGCGCCGCCTCCTCACCGATGACCCGGAGCCGGGTTCCCCGAACGGGCAGCGGATTCACCGCCGCCAGAGGCAGACGGAGATCCGTGCATTGCAGGGAAGCCCGGGCGGCCAGATGCGCCAGGGCGCGGCCGACGGCTTCGTCGAGGGCCGGGGTGTCGATGTGAATCGTCAGTTTAAGGACTGCGGCTCGGGGGAGATCGGCAACGGTTTCAAAAAAGAGGGGATCGGCATCGAGCAGATCCGGCAGGACCTGCGGTGGCGCATCAGAAATATCCTCCGCCTTCAGGACAGGCTCCGCCAGCATCCCCTCCCCGAGCAGGCAGCCGCCCTTTCCCCATGCCTGCCAATGGGGCGCCGCCCCCGGGAAGCCCACCCGTTCCCAGCCTTGCGGCATCGTTGCCTCAGGCGCCGTCATTGCCAGCGCAGTCAACATCCTGCCCATGGCCCTGCCGTCGCGACCCCTTACGAGCACGGTGAGGTCGTCGATCCGCCGCATCTCGGCAAAAGGACCGGCGGACGACTTCGGTGAGTGAATGCAGAGCCGGCAGCCGGCAGCCGCCCGCCGCTGAGGCCCGACCACCAGCGGGAGCTGCAAGGCGGTCACCTGGGCCGCCAAGCGGGCGCAAAGGTTGATGATGCCGGCCCAGACGGAAGAATCCGTCAGGCGGCGGCCGGGTTCAATTTGCACATCCATCCGGTCCGGATAGCCGTCGCCGTCGGCGTCGACCCAAAGATCCTGCCCGGGGAAAAGCCCTCGCAGGCCCAGGAAAGGCGAAGTGGTCATTATGTGGACCTTGTCGGTTTACTCAAATCCCTGGCACAAGCCGGCATAACAGCGGCGGTCACCCCGAAGGCAGTGGACGAGATGGACAATGTGGACACCGTGGACTCCATGGACGCCGACGGATCATCTGTGGTTTCCGTGACTTGTCAGGACCGATAATCCGCGTTGATCTTGACGTAATCCACCGAGAAGTCGCAGGTGAGCATCTCGGCGCGGCCGTTGCCCAGCCCCAGGTCCAGGGTCACGCTGAAGGCGTCCTTTTTCAGCACCGCCGTGGCTGCCGCCTCGGCCGCCGGGCCGCATCCCGCGCCGTCGCGCACCATTTGCACGTCGTCGAAGAACAGGGCCAGGCGCTCCGGCTCCAGTTCGACCCCGGCCCTGCCGGCCGCCGCCAGGATCCGGCCCCAGTTGGCGTCCTGTCCGAAAAAGGCCGTCTTGACCAGGGGAGAGTGGGCCACGGCGTCCACGATGCGGCGGGCGTCTTCGTCCGTTTGCGCCCCGCGCACCGATACCGTCACCACCTTGGTCACCCCTTCCCCGTCGGCCACCAGGCGGCGGGCCAGATCCATCAGGACCTCGTCGAGCACCTTCTGAAACGCCTCCCGGGCCTCGTTGGTGTCCATCCGCACCCCGGAAACGCCGCTGGCCATCAGCAGGCAGGTATCGTTGGTGCTGGTATCGCCGTCGATGGTGATGCGGTTCAGGGACCGGTCCACCCCGGCGGACAAGGCGGCCTGAAGCACGTCGGCGGAGGCCTGCGCGTCCGTCATGACAAAACAGAGCAGGGTGGCCATGTCCGGACGGATCATGCCGGCGCCCTTGGCCACGCCCACCACGGTGAAATCGCGCCCATTGACGGTTCCCCGGCGACGCACGGCCTTGGGCACCGTGTCGGTGGTCATCATGCTCCGGGCCAGGGCTTCGACATCGTCCGCCACCAGGGCGCCACAAAGAGCCGGCACGGCGGCCGTGATCTTGTCCATGGGCATGGGCGCGCCGATCACGCCCGTGGACGCCGCCAGCACTTCCTCCTCGCCAAGCCCGAGGATTCTGGCCACCAGGCCGGTCAGGGTCCGGGCGTCGCGCATCCCGTCAGCGCCGGTGCAGCAGTTGGCGTTCTTGCTGTTGACGATCAGGGCGCGGCATCGCCCGGCCGCCGCGCGCTGGCGGGAAAGCTGTACCGGAGCGGCCTGCACCCGGTTGCGGGTGAACACCCCGGCCACCGCGGCGGGCTGTTCGGCGTAAATCAGGCCCAGATCCAAAGCGC
This sequence comes from Desulfobacteraceae bacterium UBA2174, assembly GCA_002327445.1. Classification (GTDB taxonomy): domain Bacteria; phylum Desulfobacterota; class Desulfobacteria; order Desulfobacterales; family UBA2174; genus UBA2174. The sequence goes on from DCWA01000020.1 coordinate 57,711, forward strand.
CGTTCTTTTTCAGGCCGGCATGCACGCCGGCGCTCTGGAACCCCGGACAGCCGAATCGATCCATTATTTTACCCTTTAATTGCAGATAGTTAAAATTTAATGAAAGAAGCTCGCGAATGCTGGAGGCTTACTTGACAGAACCGGCGATTGTTGTCAATCTGCCGCCATTCCATGCAAAATAATCGAACTTTGTATGTGACTTTAGCATCTTGCTGTCATTCCGAACGCAGTAAGGAATCTTGCCGTCTCCAAGAGATCCCTCGTCGCGGCGCTCCTCGGGATGACAGCGGGTGGCGGAAGGCAATTCGGAATTTCCCAAAACCGCATTCACCTACTTGACCAAACCGGTCGCGACAGCGCCCGGCGGCAGCACTGACACAGAGAACCTTGAACCTCATCCTCTCCAGCCTCTTTCCGGTCTTCGCCCTCATCGCCCTCGGCACCGTACTCAAGCGCCGCGGCCTGACCAACGATACCTTTCTGGCCACTTCCGACCGGCTCGTCTACTTCATTTTCTTCCCCGCCATGCTCTTCTGGAAAATCGGCGGCGCCAACCCCGCTGCCGGCATTCCCTGGCGCCTCTGCCTGGCCGCGGCCGGCGCGGTGCTGATCGTCTATGCCATCAGCGACGCGGCGATGCGCCCGGCGGGCATCACCGCGTTTCAGGCCGGCTCCTTCTCCCAGAGCTGCTACCGGTTCAACACCTACATCGGAGTCGCCATCGTCATCAACGCCATGGACGAAACCGGCGTGCGCCTCTTCGGCATTCTCATCGGCTTTCTCATCCCCCTGATCAACGTCCTGGCCGTTTCGACCCTCATCTGGTTTTCCGGCCAGCCCATTAGCGGCCGCCGCCGGTTGGCCGTGACCCTCAAGGCCCTGGTCTCCAATCCCCTGATCCTGGCCTGTTTCGCCGGGCTTCTCTACGCCCGGGCCATCCATCGCTTTCCGTCCTTTTTGGACAACACCCTCCGGCTGATGTCTCTGGTGACCCTGCCCCTGGCCTTGATGAGCATCGGCGGGGCCTTGACCTTCGCCAACCTGCGGGGCTATCTGAGGCCGTCGCTGGCGGGAGCGGCCATCAAGCTGGCGATCCTGCCGCTGGCCGGCTATGGCATGCTCGCATGGCTTGAAGTGACCGGCGTTGCCTTGCAGACCGCGATGATCTTCTTCGCTTTGCCCACATCCACCGCCATTTACGTGCTCTCCTCCCAACTGGGCAGCGACACGGCCCTGGCTTCGGCCACCATCGTCGTTTCCACGGTGCTGAGTTTCTTTTCCCTTTCCGCGGTCATGATGATATTTTTCTGAATCCGGATCGCGAACGCCCGAAAATCTTTCTCCAACGGCTCCCGGCCATGCCCACTTTCAAACTGACCATCGAATACGACGGCACCGCCTACTGCGGCTGGCAGCGGCAAATGGGCAACCCCACCATCCAGGAGACCATCGAAGGGGCTCTGGCGGTGATGGTCAACCACCCCGTCACCCTCATCGGCGCGGGGCGAACCGACGCCGGGGTCCACGCCCTGGGACAGGTGGCCCACTTCAAGACAGACACCCGCCTCTCCCCGGAGGTGTTTCTCAAGGGTCTCAACAGCCTGCTGCCCGACGACATCGTGATCCGCACCTGCCAACTTGCCGCGGATGGCTTCCATGCCCGCTACGATGCCCGTGGCAAACGATACCGCTATCGGATCCTCAACCGGGATCTGCCGGCGGCCATCGGCCGCCACTACTGCTGGCATGTGCGCCGGCGCCTGGATCTGGCCGCCATTCGCCAAGCGGCCGCCGCGCTCCGCGGCACCCATGACTTCAAGAGCTTCGAAGGCGCCGGCAGCCCGCGCACCAGTACGGTGCGCACCGTATTCCGCTGCGAGTGGATCCAGGGAGAGGAAGATCTGCTAGAACTGGAAATCTCCGGCGACGGGTTTCTGCGGCACATGGTGCGCAACATCGCCGGCACCCTGGTGGAGATCGGTCTGGGCCGGCGGCCCGCCGATGACATGCCGGCGATCCTCGCGGCCCGCGATCGCCACCGGGCCGGCATCACCGCGCCGGCCCGGGGCTTGTTTCTGGTGGAGGTGAACTACGCGGAGGAGTGAGGGGCGACCCGGGGGCAGGGCTTTTCAAGCTGTCGGACAAGTTGGACGGGTCTGACCGGCCCGGCGCCAACGCGACTGCCCCCAAGTTTCCAGTTTCAAATTTCAAGCTTCACGCTTCCAGTAGGGATTCACCAGATCCTCGAATACCGCCATGGCCGCCTCGGCCCCCTGGCCGGCGGCGGTGACGATCTGCTTGTAGCCGCCTTCCACATCCCCGGCCGAGTATATGCCGGGGACATTGGTCCGATGGTGGTCGTCGCGAGCGATGTAGCCGTCCGAGTTCAGCGCCACGCCGATCTTTTCCGCCAGACTCACGGTGGGCAGATAGCCGATGGAAACGAATACGCCGTGAACTTCCAGGGTCCGCTTTTTCCTTGTCTTGCGGTTGATCAGGCGCACCCCGGTCACCCGTTCCTTGCCGAGGATCTCCTCCACCTCGCTGTCCCAGATCACCGGAATGCCGGCATCCTTCAGGTTTTTGACCAGATGCTCCTGGGCCCGCAACTGGTCGCGGCGGTGAACGATGGTCACTTCCACGCCCATGTTCTTGAGGAAAAGCGCCTCGGTGACGGCACTGTTGCCGCCGCCCACCACGATGGTCTGACGTCCGCGAAACAGAGGCCCGTCGCAGGTGGCGCAGTAACTCACCCCGCGGCCGGCCAACCGTTTTTCGCCGGGCACCCCCAGGTGGCGATGGCTGGCGCCGGTAGCCAGGATCACCGTGCGGGTCTTGAACTTGCGCCGGCTGGTCTGCACCACGATGGGATCGCCGGCCGTGATGTCCACCACCTCCTCACCCTGGAAGATTTGGACGTACTCCAGGGCATGGGTCACCAGGATGTCCACCAGCGTTTTGCCCCCCACCTGCGTGAAGCCAGGGTAGTTTTCCACCACCGGAGTGGTGGCCACCTGCCCGCCGAGGGCCTCGCGTTCGATCACGGCGGTCTTCAGCCCGCTGCGCACCGTATAGATGCCGGCGGTGATCCCGGCCGGCCCCCCGCCCACGATCACCACGTCGGTTTCCACCAATTCGGCATCGCTTTCCGGGATGAAGATGGTCTGGGGTTCGAGCTTGAGCAGCGAGGCGCAAAACACCTCCTCGCTCTGGGCGCCCAGACCGATCTGCACGTCATTGGCAAAAGCCTGGGGAACGCTTTGGGCCTGATACCGATCAGCGATCTCCGGCTGGCACTGGATGTCGATGATCTCCAGGCGGATGCGGTCCGGCGCCTCGATGGCGGTCCGGATGCCGTTGACCGCCTCCTGCGGGCAGTACGGGCACGAGGGGCTGACAAAGATCTTGATGTCCCGGGAGTCGGCGATGCGCCCGATCACGGTGCGGCTCTGCTGGCTCAGGCCGCTGTCACCCCTGCCCACCAGCATGAGCAGTTCCAGGAAAGTGCGCCCCTCCTCGCCCAAAGGCGCGCCGATCCAATGGATGTGGTAGCGATCCGGGGCAATGATCAGTGTGGGTGAGTAGGCCACGTTGTATTTGCGGGCCAGCTCGTGATCGAGGCTGAATTCGCGGAAGGCGATCTTGTCGGTGATCTGGCGGAAGGCCCGGATCACCTGGCGGTTCGCCTGGGTGAAGGGGTTGTCTTCGGCCGGGTAGGCGAACATGATCAGGTCGATCGGATGGGTGAAGCTTTCAAAGGTTTTCTTCAGTTTTTCCAGTGCTTGCCTGGCATCCTGATCTTGAACGCCGGACGATTCGCTCGGGCGGGCCATGCAGACCTCCATTGAATGGGGGGTTGATTGGGCTTGAAATCGGACGTCTGAAAATGAATACTGGCTTTCGCTTGCATTTGAAATCAGTCGGACAGGTCGGACTTTCCGACGGGTCTGACAGGTCAGAAAAAAAACCAACGCAGAACCCATTGTCGGCTTGCGCCATTCTTAAATTTGAAACAAAAATATGTTAATTGAGCCAGATAAAAGCGTCAAGCCGAACCGGCAATGAAGCCACGGCCCTTTCAAAGTTTTGCGATCATCCTTGAGATGGAGAGGGATTTTTTCTGTTTTACGCGCTTCTCCCGCCGATGTCCTTGACTGCAGATCCCTCGTCGTAAACTCCTCGGGATGACCCTCATTTCCCGTGTCATTCCGAACGTCAGAGAGGAATCCGCAGTTGAGAAGATCGGCGGGAAACGGTGACAATCAGCAAAAAAAATGGCAGAGCCCCTCACTTTGACTGAGCCCTGGCAATGAAGCCACAAACCGAAGATGAACCCTGGAACAGGCCGGCGCCAAGGCTACTCAGCTACGAACTGCCCGGCGGCTGGCAGGTGCTGGCGGGCCGCACCGATGCGGACAACGATCGGCTCAGCTTGAAATTGGCCGCCCCGGACGATTTGTGGTTTCATGTTTGCGGCATGCCCGGCAGCCATGTGATCCTGCGGGCCAAACCGGGTGAACGCCCCGACCGGGAGACAGTGCGGCGCGCGGCCGCCATTGCCGCCTACCACTCCAAGGCCCGTTCCGGCGGCAGCGTGGCGGTGAGCTGCACCGAAGCGCGCCACGTTTCCAAGCCCCGGGGGGCCAAACCCGGCACCGTGACCATTCGCCACGAGCGGATCATCAAGGTGCATCCTGCCTTGCCGGCAAAAAAGCCGTGAAAAGGGAGAAATCCGTGCTGAACACCCATCTGCCTTCCTTCGACGATCCCGGCGGCAACGGCATTCCCGACGGCCTGCCGCCGGTGATCGACGCCCACGTCCATGTCTTTCCCGACAACCTCTTCGGCGCCGTCCAGCAATGGTTCGACCGCCATGCCTGGAAGATCCGCTACCGGATGTCCACCGCCGGGGTCCTCGATTTTCTGTTCGCGCACGGCATCCAGCACATCGTCGCGCTGCAGTACGCCCATCGGCCGGGGATGGCCGCCGAGCTCAACCGCTATATGATTGCCCAATGCCGACCCTACGCGGGACGCGTCACCGGTCTTGCCACCGTTTTCCCCGGGGAGGCAAACGCCGCGGGCATTCTACAGGAAGCCTTCGATGCCGGCCTGGGCGGGGTGAAGCTGCACGCCCACGTGCAGTGCTTCGACCTGGCGGCGGACATCATGACGCCGATCTTCGAGTGCTGCCGACGCAACAATAAACCGCTGGTGATTCACGCCGGCCGGGAGCCCAAGAGCGAAGCCTATCTTTGCGACCCGCACCAGATCTGCGGCGCCGAAAAGGTTGAACACGCCTTGCGGGCATTTCCGGGCCTCAAGCTCTGCGTGCCCCACCTGGGTTTCGACGAGCTGGACGCCTACCGGCGCCTGGTCGAACGCTACGACAGCCTCTGGTTGGATACCACCATGGTGCTGGCCGACTATTTTCCCGTTGCGCAGCCCATCGACCCGGGCCGCTACCGGCCGGACCGGATTCTGTACGGTTCCGACTTTCCCAACATCCCCTACGCCTGGGACCGGGAACTGAAAATGCTCGAAGCCGCCGGCCTGGACGCCGATTTCCTGGATCGCATTTTGAATCGCAACGCGAGGGAGTTGTTCGGGATAGAATGAGACACAGTAACGAGTGAGCTAAAGTGCCTAAAGTGAGCTAAAGTTAATGAATTCTGGCAATTATAAAAATACCGGAGCGCAGCGACACCTCAATTTTAGTCATTATAGTCATTCGTCATTTTAGTCATTTGGATAATAACCGGAGCGCAGCGACACCACCACTTCAGGCACTTTAGTCACTCGTAACTTTAGGCACTCGGATAAAAAGTGCCTAAAGTGAGCTAAAGTTAAGGAATTCTGGCAGTTATAAAAAACCGGAGCGCAGCGACTCCACAACTTTAGGCACTTTAGTCACTCGTAACTTTCGGATTTTGGAAGCCATGGGATCCCTCCTTTTTTCAGGTTGCCGATGACGGCTCCGGCGCCAGCAGGCGGTCGAGGGTCGCCGCGTCCACCCGTCCGCTGGCGCGGGCCTCCTCACGAATCGTACGGCCGCTGGCATAGGCGGCCTTGGCGATGGCAGCGGCCCGGTCGTAGCCGATTTCCGGCACCAGGGCGGTGACCAGGGCCAGGCTGCGCTCGATGTTGGCGGCGCAGGTTTCGCGGTTGGCCGTGATGCCGGCCACGCACTTGTCGGCGAGGATGCGACCGGCCGCTGCGATCAGATCGATGGCCTGCAGCAGGTTGTAAGCGATGACCGGAAGCATCGTGTTGAGCTCGAAGTGCCCGCCGGCGCCGGCGAAGGTGATGGTAGCGTCGTTTCCCACCACCTGGGCCGCTACCTGGAGCACAGCTTCGGGGATCACCGGGTTGACCTTGCCGGGCATGATGGAAGAGCCGGGCTGAAGGCTCGGCAAATTGATTTCTCCAAGCCCGCAGCGCGGTCCCGAGGCCAGCCAGCGCAGGTCGTTGGCGATCTTGACCAGACTGACGGCCGTGGTCTTTAACGCCCCGCTGAGTTCCACCGCGGTGTCCTGGGCCGCCTGGGCCTGAAAATGGTTGCGCGTTTCCACGAAGCCGATGCCGGTTTCCTCGGCCAGGGCGCGGATCGCCGCCGGGGCGAAGGCGGGGTCTGCGTTGAGGCCGGTCCCCACCGCCGTACCGCCCAGGGCCAGTTCCTCCAACCGCGGCAGCACCGCATCCACCCGTTCGATGGCGGCGCGCATTTGGGCGGCGTAGCCGGAAAACTCCTGACCCAGGCGCATGGGCACAGCGTCCTGCAAGTGGGTGCGCCCGATCTTGGCTACCGGGTCGAACTCCTTTTCCTTTTCTTCCAGCACTGCGGCCAGATGCTTCAGCGCTGGATTCAATTTGTTTTCCACCGCCAGGCGCGCGGCCACGTGGATGGCGGTGGGCACCACGTCGTTGCTCGACTGGCCGATGTTGACATGATCGTTGGGATGCACCGGCGCCCGCCCGCCCCGACGGCCGGTGAGGATCTCGTTGGCCCGGCCGGCAATGACTTCGTTGAGGTTCATGTGGGTGGAGGTGCCCGATCCGGTTTGAAACACGTCCACCACGAATTGGTCGTCCAGGCGCCCCTCGGCCACCTCGCGGGCCGCCCGGATGATGGCCCCGGCCAACTTACCGTCCAGATGCCCCAACTCGGCGTTGACCCGGGCGGCATGCGCCTTGATCAATGCCATGGCGTGCACCAGAGCCGGTGGCAACACCAAGCCGCTCACCGGAAAGTTGGTCACGGCCCGGGCCGTCTGGGATCCGTAGTAGGCCTCGGCCGGCACCGGCACGGTGCCCATGGCGTCTTGTTCCTGGCGAAAGGTCATGACCATAACCGCTTCGATAAAGTTTGAAAGAGTCAACCCGTTCGCGGTCAGACCGGTCGGACTTGTCCGACAAGTCCGACTGATCCGACAACAATTTTGCATGGCGGGGCGATTTTTGCCCTCTATAGCTCAAACGCCACTGCCGCCTGATCGATCAACGGTCCCTTTTGCAGCATGCCGATCCGGTCGATGAAGGTCGGCTTCTGCTCCTGGTAGAAAATGCCCAGCGGAATCCTGTCGCCCCACTGGCGGCCGTGGGCCATGGCGGCGTTCCAATCCCCCGCGTCATGGCCTTCTGCCGCCAGATCGAAAACGCGCTGTTTGTACCAGCCGTGGGTATGGATATGGTTGAAGCTGACGCACGGCTGCAGCACGTCGATGAGGGCGAAGCCCTTGTGACGCACCCCGGCGGCGATGAGCATCGCCAGCTGCGCCTTGTCGCCGGAAAAGCCCCGGGCCACGAACCCAGCCCCCAGGGCCAGGGCCGCGGCGAGGGGGTTGAATCCCTCGCTCACCGTGCCTTCGGGCTGGATCCGGGTGGGCATCCCTAAATCGGAGGTCGGCGAGGCCTGTCCCTTGGTGAGCCCGTAGATGCGGTTGTCGTGCACGATGAGGGTGATATCCAGGTTGCGCCGGATGGCGGCCATGAAGTGGTTGCCCCCCTCGCCATAGCAGTCCCCGTCCCCCGCGTTCACCAGCACGGTCAAGGCGTGATTGGCCAGCTTGGCGCCGGTGGCCACCGGCAGAGCCCGACCGTGGAGGCCGTGGAAGGCGTTGCACTTGAGAAAGTGGGGCGTCTTGGCCGCCTGGCCGATGCCGGAGACGATGAGCACCTGGTGCGGTTCCAGGCCAAGATCCACCAAGGCCGCTTTCATGGCCTCCAGGATGCCGAAGTTGCCGCACCCCGGGCACCATTCGTTTTCGAAATCGGATCGGTAATCTTCAACGGTCACCATGGGCACCTCTTCAATTTTGGGCGTGACAAATGGACCAACACGACCCAAAGGACCCAAAGGTCATTTCGGTCCTTTGCGTCCTTTATGTCATTTCATTTTTTTCAATCCCCGCGACGATCTCCTCCGCGAAAAAGGGCCGTCCGTCGGTTCGGGTGATGCTGCCCCCCGGCGCCAGGCCGGTTTGCGCGCGCAACAGGCGCCCGAGCTGGCCGGAAAAGTTCTGCTCCACGGTGACAAAGGGCCGGCTGCCGAGCAGTTCGGCGACATGAACGGCCGGGAGCGGCCACAGGTCGCAGAAATGGACCGCACCGACGGAGCGGCCTTCCCCGCGAAGAGATTCCACTGCTTCCCGGACCGCTCCGCGGCTGGAACCCCAGGTGACCAGCAGCAGGTCCGCGTCCGGGTGAAGGACCTCGGGCGGCCGCATCGCCGCCTCCATGTCGGGCAGCTTGGCAAAGCGCTTGGCGACCATCTTGCGCCGGTCTTCGATGGTCTCGCTGAGATGCCCGTCTTCCCGGTGGTCGTCACTGGCAGCCACCACCAATGCCTTGCCCCGGCAGGGCAGGGCCCGGGGAGATACCCCATCGGCGGTAACGGCAAATCGCCGGTAGGCGGCCGGATCGACCATGTCCGCGTCACCGATCACGTAACGCACCACCTCGGGAGGCTTGGGAAAGTCGGCTACGGTAAATAATGAATCGTTGAAAAACTGGTCCACCAGCACGATGGCCGGCACCTGGAAACGCTCGGACAGGTCGAAGGCCCGGATCATGGTCTCGAAGGCCTGCGCCGGATTGGCGGGAGCGAAGACGAAACGGGGAAACTCGTCCTGGCCGGCGTGGATGACAAAATTCAGGTCCGCCTGGGCGGTGCGGGTGGGCAATCCGGTGGCCGGACCGGGCCGCATGGCATTCACCACGACGATGGGCGTCTCGGTGATGGCCGCCACCCCCAGGGCCTCGGTCATCAGGCAAAATCCGCCGCCGGAGGTGGCCGTCATGGCACGCACGCCGGCAAACGACGCTCCCACCACCATGTTGGCCGCGGCGATCTCGTCTTCGGCCTGCTCCACCACCAAGGGGTACCGGCCGGAGAGGCTCGCCAGGTGGGCCATGATTCCGGTGGCCGGCGACATGGGATAAAAGGCCCCCACGCGGCAGTCCGCCGCCACCGCGCCCAAAGCCACGGAAAGATTCCCCTCCATGAGCCGCCTCCGGGGAGCCAGATCCCAGCCTGCCTGAATGCGGCCCTTGAACCTCTCCTCCCGGGTGGCGGCATAACCCGCGGCAAATGCGGCCAGGTTCCGGGTGACCACCTCGTCTCCCTTGGCCTCGAACTGTTGTCTGACAATTTTTCGGCAGTGGTCTTCCGGGGCCCCCAGCAAGCCCAGACAGGCTCCCGCGGCTACCGTGTTGGCCAGGATTTTGCCGCCGGCATCCCGGGCCATCTGATCAAAGGAAAAACTCAGGGCGCGGCTTTCATCGAGGCCGGCGGCGCTATCGGCCAGGACCATCCCTCCTTCGGCCAGATCCGGCCGATGCACCGCTTCGCTGCGGGCATCCAGCGCCACCAGGAGATCGATGCGCCGACAAGGGGCAGCCACCGGCCTGTCTGCGACGCGCAAGCTGATGGAGCTGTGCCCGCCGCGGATGCGGGATTCGAAATCGTTGACCGCCAGCACCTCGAAGCCGGCGCCATGACAGGCCGCCGCCAATAGTTGGCCCACGGTCTGAATCCCCTGCCCCGCCTCACCACCGATGACGATGGTTCGATCCAGGCCCATTGGTGAAAGCCCTCCCCCTTTTGGAAAAAACATCACAATGCAAGGGCACGGGGTTTTGGAGGCGGGCAGGCCGGACCGGTCAGACTGATCCGACGGATCCGGCCCCCTGCCGCATCGCCCCCGCCTGTCAAGGCCGCTTCAAAGCTGCTTGATGTTGTCCCTGAGCTGGGCGATTTCCAGCCCGAGGCTGACGCACTGTTTTCCTTCCATGCACAGATCGGCGTCCTCCTGCTCCAGGTGGTGCTTCAACTCATGGCGATCCTTCTTCAGGTCGACTACCCAGACCTTTTTCGCCTGGTCGTAGTCCACGTCAACGTCGATCCCGCATTCCCCGATGTCCGGATAAAGTTCGCGAATTTTTTCACAAAGTTCGGCCTTTTCGATCATGGCAACCCTCCTTGGTTTGAAAATGTTTCTCAAAAGTTGAAGATTGATGAATACAATAAGTGTGCCACAAGAAATTACCATGAAAGATTCGAAACTTTTTCAAATGGGCGAAAATCTTTGCCAGACAGGTTTGAATTGTCAGACTCGTCAGGCAGATCTGACGAATCTTGGAAATTCCGTATTCATCCACTGTTGTCTCATGAAACACTTTCGTCCACCAGGGCTTCCACGTAACGTGACGCCCAGGCGGCGATCACCACTCCGGCATAGCGGGCATCCCCGGGTTCGGTGAGCAGGTGGTCAGCCCGGTGCAAAGAAACGAAACTCTTGGGATGGCGCGCGGCGGCGAAGATCTGGCCGGCGTTTTCGATCCCCACGGTCTCGTCCATCGGGGCATGGAGCACCAGCAGCGGCCGATCCAGTCGTTTCAGGGCATCGGCGAAGCGCGTGCCGGTGAGATCGTCGAGAAACTTGCGCCGCAAGGTGAAGCGCTGGCCGGCCACCACGATATGCGCCTCTCCCTCGGTTGCCAGGGTTTCGCGCTGGTCGGCCAGGTGCTGCAACACATGGCCCGGGTCGGCCGGCGCCCCGATGGTCACCACCGCCTTGACCGAGGCGATTCGGGACGCGGCCATCAGCACCGCGGCACCGCCCAACGAATGACCGATGAGCAGGTCCGGCGACTGAAACGCACGGTCCATGAAAGCCGCGGCATCCTCCAGATCGGCCATATTGGAAGTAAAACCGGTATCGGCGAAGGCCCCCTCGCTCTGGCCCAGTCCGGTGAAATCGAAGCGCAACACGGCCAGGCCGGCGGCGGTAAGGGCCCGGCTCAGGTGGTAAGCCCCGGTCAGGTCCTTGTTGCAGGTGAAACAGTGGGCATAGAGGGCATAGGCCCGGGGTTTCCCGTCGGCCGGCAGATCCAACCGGGCCGAAAGGCGCAGGCCCTGTCGATTTTCAATGTCGATGCGCTGGGATTTCATTGCCGCCTCCATGGTTGAAGGATGAAAGGGTTGGTCGGGTTGGTCGGGTTTGTGGGGTTTGTGGGGTTGGTCGGGTTTGTGGGGTTTGTGGGGTTGGTCGGGTTGGTCGGGTTGGTCGGGTTTGTGGGGTTGGTTGGGTTTGTGGAGTTGGTTGGGTTGGTTTTCCCGTCATTTTTTCGGATCCTTGTCCCGCCGTTGACTTTTTTCCGTACCCTCAATTAAACTCAATTATTGTTCCGATCAACCACCGCTGCCGCCATTCTTTTCGAGAGAATCCTAGTCGCTGGGCTCCTCTGAATAACAGCGATGAAAGAGAGGGAATGTCTTCATGGACATCAGCGCAACGCTCAACGCCGACTTCATCGACGCCCAGTATCGCCGCTGGCAAACCGATCCTGCAAGCGTTTCCGAAGACTGGCGTTTTTTTTTTCAGGGATTTGAGCTGGGCCTGGAGGGACCGGCCCCATCCGCATCGGCCGCCGGCCGGCCCGGCGCCGACCACCGGGTTGAAACCCTGATCCACCGCTACCGGGAACTGGGCCATCTCCTCGCCTGCATGGATCCCCTGGAGGCCTGCCCCACCAGTCATCCCTTGCTGGAACCGGCGGCCGTGGGGCTGGAAGCCGCCGATCTGGAACGTGCCTTCTCCACTTCGCTGATCGAAGCCCCAACCCCGCTGGTCGAGATTCTCGACGTTCTCAAGGAAACCTACTGCCGCCATATCGGCGTCGAGTACATGCATGTACCGGATCCCGGCGAGCGTGCCTGGCTACAGGAGCGCATGGAACCGGGCCGCAACCGGCCATCCCTGGAGGCCGCGTCCCGCAGGCGCATCCTGGAGCGGTTGAGCCGCGCGGCGCTCTTCGAGCAGTTCCTCAACAAGAAATACGTCGGCGTCACCCGTTTTTCGCTGGAAGGCGGCGACGGGCTCATCCCCCTGCTGGACATCATGGCCGACCGGTCCGCGGCCACCGGCGTCTCCGAGTGGATTCTGGGCATGGCCCACCGCGGTCGGCTCAACGTCCAGGCCCATCTCCTGGGCCGGCCCTACGAGGAAATCTTTGCCGAGTTCGAACACTGCTACGATCCCGAAGCGTTGGTGGGCGCCGGAGACGTCAAGTACCACAACGGGTTTCTGGCCGACCTGACCACGGCCGGCAGTCGCCCCCTCAAGATCTACCTGGTGAACAATCCCAGCCATCTGGAGGCCGTCAATCCGGTGGTGGAAGGCGTCTGCCGCGCGCGCCAGGATCTGGCGCAAGAGGGTCCGAAAGCCGTGCTGCCGGTGCTGATTCACGGCGATGCCGCCTTCGCCGGCCAGGGGGTGGTGGCCGAAACCCTCAACATGAGCCAACTGGCCGGCTACCGCACCGGCGGAACGGTCCACATCGTCATCAACAACCAGATCGGCTACACCACCTTGCCGGCCGACGCCCGCTCCAGCCGCTACGCCACCGACGTGGCCAAGATGCTCATGGTGCCCATCTTCCACGTCCACGGAGAAAATCCCGAAGCCCTGGTCCATGCGGCGGTTCTGGCCCTGGACTATCGCCTGGCCTTCGGCAAGGACGTGGTCATCGACCTGGTCTGCTACCGCCGCTACGGCCACAACGAAGGCGACGAACCGTACTTCACCCAGCCGCTGATGTACGACCGCATCCGGGAGCGGCCTTCTTTGCATCGCCTCTATGCCGAAGATATGATGGCCGCCGGGGAGGTTGCCAAGGACGACCTGGAAAAAATGGAGGGCGACATCGGCGCCGAGCTCGAGGCCGCCTACGACCAGGTCCACGGCACGAGCTGCCCGTTTCCGGAAAACCGTTACTACGATGCCTGGAACAAGATTCACCCCGCCTTCGATCCGGCCCCGGTCAAGACCGCCGTACCGGTCAGGACCCTCAAGGACCTGGCCCGGGGTCTCAACACCGTACCGGAGGGCTTTCAGGTTCATCGCAAGCTGGCCACCCTGCTGGAGCGCCGCCTGGAAGCGGTGGAAAAGGGCACCGGCATCGACTGGGCCAATGCCGAGGCCCTGGCCTTCGCCTCCCTGGTCACGACCGGGGTGCCGGTGCGCCTCAGCGGCCAGGACTGCGGCCGGGGCACCTTCAGTCAGCGGCACGCAGTTCTCTTCGACACCCGCTCCGGCGAATCCCTGACGCCGCTTTCCCGCCTGGCGCCCGACCAGGCCCCGTTCGATGTCTTCAACAGCCTGCTGGCCGAATACGCCGTGCTCGGCTTCGAGTACGGCTACGCCGCCGGCCGGCCGGAAGTGCTCACCCTCTGGGAGGCCCAGTTCGGCGATTTCGCCAACAACGCCCAGTCGATCATCGACCTCTTCATCAGCGCCGGCCAGGCCAAGTGGCAGCGGCTCTGCGGTCTGGCCCTGCTGCTGCCCCACGGCTGGGAGGGACTCGGGCCGGAGCATTCCAGCGCCCGGCTCGAACGCTTCTTGCAGCTTTGCGCCGAGGACAACATGATCGTGTGCAACCTCAGCACCCCGGCGCAGTACTTTCACCTGCTGCGCCGCCAGGTGCTGGCCCCCTGGCGCAAGCCGTTGGTGCTCATGACCCCCAAGAGCCTGCTGCGCCACCCGGCGGCGGTTTCGGACCTGAAGGATCTGTCCGGCGCCGGTTTCGTCCCGGTGCTCCCCGACGGGCAGGCGCCCAAAACCGCCAAGCGGGTGCTGCTGTGCAGCGGCAAAATCTTCTATGAACTCGACCAGCGCCGCAGGGACCTGAAGCGAAAGGACACGGCCATCGTGCGCCTGGAGCAGTTCCATCCCTTCGACGCCGAGGCCCTCAAGGCCGCCCTGAAGCTTTACACCAGAGCCAAAGAGTGGTTCTGGGTGCAGGAGGAGCCGGAAAACATGGGTGCCTGGGGCTTTCTGCGGCACCGCTTGCAGGAGCTGTTGGGTGCGCCGGTGGGCTACGTCGGCCGCCCGGCCGCCGCCAGCCCGGCCACAGGGTTCCCGGCGATCTACCGGGCCCAGCAGGCGGCCATCGGGGAAAAGGCTTTCGCAGAAATTTGAAAGGGCGGCTGCAGCTCGGACCGATCCGTCGGATCCGTCCGATCAGTCTGATTTTTAAAAACCGCTCTCCGGGGCAACCTGTAACATTTTTCCCATCATGAGGCCCTGCCATGAAACTCGACATCAAGATCCCGAGCGTCGGCGAGTCGGTCAAGGAAGCCCTCTTGGCCGAGTGGTACAAGATGGATGGCGCGCGCGTCAGAAAAGACGACGTCTTGCTGGTGATCGAAACCGACAAGGTGACCCTGGAAGTCACCGCCGAAGCCGACGGAATTCTGCACATCTCGGTACCGGCCGGGCAAACCGTGGCCATCGGGGACGTGGTGGGCACCATCGATACCGAGGGGGCACCGGCGGCCAAGGAAGAAAAACCCGCCCGGGCGGATGCGACGTCAAAGCCGGCGCCAGAAGCGCCTGCCCCTGCGCCCGAGGCGGTGAAGGCGGAAAAACCGGCGCCGCCTGCCGCCAAGACCCCTGAAAAACCGGCCCCGGCGGCGGATCTGCCCGAGGACATGGCCTTGTCCCCGGCCGTGCGCCGCCTGGTGCGCGAGAAAGGGATCGACCCCAAACAAGTGAAGGGCACCGGTCCGGGCGGGCGCATCACCAAGGGCGACGTGCTCCTCCACCTGGAACAGGCCCCCGCCGGCGTCCCGGAGGCGTGCACGCCGCCCACGGCCGTCGAGGCGGCCGAACCGGTGGTGCGCAAGGCCATGAGCCCGATCCGCCGGCGCATCGCCGACCGGCTCCTGGCCGCCAAGCAGGGCACCGCCATGCTCACCACCTTCAACGAGATCGACATGAGCGCGGCCATGGAGATGCGCGGCCGCTACAAGGATGCCTTCAAGGCGCGCCACGAGATCAGCCTTGGCTTCATGAGCTTCTTTACCGCCGCCTGCGTGGCGGCCCTCAAGGAGATCCCCGAGATCAACGCCTTCATCGAGGGCGACGAGATCGTCTATCACAACTACCAGCACATCGGCATCGCCGTGGGTTCTCCCCGGGGTCTGGTGGTGCCGGTGATCCGCCACTGCGAGCGCCGCAGCTTCGCCGGCATCGAGCGGGCCATCGTCGACTGCGTCACCAAGATCAAGGAGAACCGCCTGGAGCTGGCCGACCTGGAAGGGGGGACGTTCACCATCAGCAACGGCGGGGTGTATGGCTCCCTGCTGAGCACCCCGATCCTGAACAGCCCCCAGAGCGCGATTCTCGGCATGCACAAGATCGAAAAGCGGCCCGTGGTGGTGGACGACGAAATCGTGATCCGGCCCATGATGTACGTGGCCCTGAGCTACGACCACCGGATCGTGGATGGCAAGGGCGCCGTGACCTTCCTGAAGCGGGTCAAGGAACTGGTGGAAAACCCCGAACGCATCCTGCTGGAGGTCTGAAGATGGCGGCCGAGGAAAAATACGATCTGATCATCGTCGGGGCCGGCCCCGGCGGTTACGTGGCGGCGGTGCGGGCCGCCCGGTTGGGGCTCAAGACCGCCTGCATCGAAAAGGAAAGCCGTCCCGGCGGGGTGTGCCTCAACGTGGGCTGCATTCCGAGCAAGGCCCTGCTGGATTCCAGCGAGCTGTTTCACCTGGCCCGAGACGCTTTCGCCGAGCATGGCATCAAGACCGGCAAGCTGGAACTGGATTTGCCCGCCATGATGGCCCGCAAGGAAAAGGTCGTCTCCGACCTCACC
Organism: Desulfobacteraceae bacterium UBA2174; assembly: GCA_002327445.1. GTDB lineage: Bacteria > Desulfobacterota > Desulfobacteria > Desulfobacterales > UBA2174 > UBA2174. Next base: position 73,878 of record DCWA01000020.1, read on the forward strand.
GACAACGTCCGCAAGCTCCTCGACGGGCACCAGGTCGCCCTGATCCACGGTGCGGCCCGGCTGCAAGGAATCCACGAGGTGGTTGTGACGCCGCAGGCCAAGGGGGAAAAGCCCCGGGTCCTCAAGGCGGACAAGATCCTGCTGGCCACCGGCAGCACGCCGACCCGCGTGCCGGGCCTGGAATTTGACGGCACCCAAATCGTTTCCAGCACCGAAGCCCTCGGATTCGATGCCGTGCCGAAGCGCCTGGGAATCGTGGGCGGTGGCTACATAGGGCTGGAACTCGGTTCGGTCTGGCGCCGCCTGGGCGCCGAGGTGACGGTGATCGAGATGCTGCCCAAGATCGCCGGCCTGCTCGACGGGCAGGTGGGGCGGCAACTGGACCGGATCCTGCGCCGCCAGGGGTTCGAGATCCGCACCGGCACCCGCGTCACCGGGGCCGAAGTCAAGGGAAAAAACAAGGCGGTGCACGTAGGCGTGGAGACCGACGGTCGGCAGGAATCCCTGCAGTTCGACCGGCTGCTGGTGGCGGTGGGCCGCCGACCCTTGACGCAAGGGCTCGGCTTGGAGGAAACGGGGATCGAGGTGGACGAGAAAACCGGCCACGTCAAAGTGGACGCGGTCCTGCGCACCAGCGTGCCGTCCATCTACGCCATCGGCGACCTGGTGCCCGGCCCCATGCTGGCCCACAAGGCCTCGGCCGAGGGAATCGCCGCGGTGGAACACATGGCCGGGCGGGCCGGTGAGGTGAACTACGACACCATCCCGGCGGTGATTTACACCGCCCCGGAAGTGGCCACGGTGGGGCTGACCGAAGAACAGTGCAAGGCGCGCGGGATTCCCTATTGCGTCGGCAGCTACCCGTTTTCCGGTGCCGGCCGGGCCCGCTGCATGGGCCAGACCGAGGGGTTCGTCAAGCTCATCGCCCATGCCAAGACCGATCGCATCCTCGGAGTGCACATCATCGGCGCCCGGGCCGCGGACATGATCGCCGAATGCGTGCTCGCCATGGAGTTTGCCGCTTGCAGCGAAGACCTGGCCCGCACGGTGCATGGGCATCCGACGTTCGCCGAAGCCTTGCAGGAAGCGGCCATGGCCGTGCGCCAGTGCGCGATCCATGCCTCCTGAGCCAGCCGCCGAAAATCTGGATGCGGCGGAGGTGGCCGCCTTCGACGCCCGGGCGGCCCGCTGGTGGTCGCCGCGGGGCGACATGCGCGGGCTGCATGACATCAACCCGGCGCGGGTGAATTACGTCCGGGCCCGAACGCGCCTGCCCGGTGCCCGGGTTGTGGATGTGGGCTGTGGCGCCGGCCTGCTCTCGGAATCCCTGGCCACCGCCGGCGCCCGGGTGACCGGCATCGACATGTCCCCCGCCATGCTGGAAGCGGCTCGCCGGCATCTCGGTTCCAGCGGGCTGGAAATCGATTACCGTCCGACCACCGCCGAAACCCTGGCCGACCGCGCGCCGGCTGCCTTCGACGCCGCCGTTTGCATGGAGCTGCTGGAACACGTGCCGGATCCCGAGTCTCTTGTCTCTGCCTGTGCCCGCCTGGTTAGGCCCGGCGGCGACGTGTTCTTCGCCACCCTGAACCGCACCCTGGCGGCCAGAGTGCTGGCGATTTGGGCCGCCGAGCGCCTGCTGGGCATCGTGCCCGGGCATACCCACGACTGGCGCCGGTTCATCCGCCCCGAAGAGCTGTGCGAGATGGCCGCAAAGGCCGGCCTGTCAAGGATGGACATTAGCGGCCTGCACTACGTGCCCTACATCCGCTGGTGCCGCTTGACGCGGGATACGCGCATCAACTATTTGGGGCATTTCCGGAAATTGGGAAAAAAGTGACTAAAGTTACGAGTGACTAAAGTGCCTAAAGTTGTGGTGTCGCTACGCTCCGGTTTTTTTATTAGAACTGCCAGAATTCCTTTACTTTAGGCACTTTAGCTCACTTTAGTCATTCGCCATTCAAAGGACTCCCATGCCCTCATCGCCAAACCGATCCACCGTCAGCACCGCAACTTCCCCCTTCGCCCGTCCCCGCTGGTTCGACCGAGCCATCCGGCGCATGCAGCTCGCCGAACCGGTGGCGCAGACCGGCACGGCCACCTTCGGCTTCCGGCAAATGCCCGCGCATGAGAAACCCCGGGCCGTGATGCGCCACTTCGACCGGGTGGCGCCGCGCTACGACCTGATGAACAATCTGCTCAGCTTCGGAATCCAACTCGTGTGGAAGCGCGTGGCGGTGGGAGAAATGGGCCTGCGCCCCGGGGACCAGGCCCTGGATCTCTGCGGCGGCACGGCCGATCTGGCTTTGCTGGCGGCCCGCAAGACCGGTGGATCGGGCCGCGCCGTGGTCTGCGACCTGAACCGGTCCATGATGGCCGGCGGCGTAGCCAAGGTAAAGCGCGCCGGCCTGTCCGACCGGATCGCCTTCGTTCAGGGGGACGCGGAGCAGATTCCCTTCCTTGACGGAACCTTCGATGCCGCCATGGTGGGCTTCGGCATTCGCAACCTCACCCACCTGGAAGATGGTTTCCGCGAGATGCACCGGGTTTTAAAACCCGGCGGGATCATGATGTGTCTGGAGTTTTCCAAGCCCGTCAACCCGTTGTTCCGCTGGCTCTACGACTTTTACAGCTTCACCGTGATGCCGTTTCTGGGCGAGGTATTGGTGGGCAACCGGGAAGGCTATCGCTGCCTGCCGGAAACCATCCGGCTCTTTTCCCTCCCGGAGGAGCTTTCCGGGGCCCTGGAGGATGTCGGTTTCACGGCAGTGCGCTACCGGCGCCTCACCAACGGCATCGCCGCCGTGCACACCGCGATCCGGCCCTGATTTTCCAGACCTTTCCCCAGCCCGGGGATCTGCGGGGTATTGAAGATATCTTCCTCGGGGTTTATGTTATTGAAATTTTGCCTGTGAGAAGGTAGATTGTTTTCCATAAGCGGCTGTACCGAAGTCAAACCGACGGCCTTTCCGGACCTCGTCGAGTTTTCTTTTTTTGTCAAGCCTTCCGTAACGTTGTAACCTGATGGCACTTTCAACAACCCACAATCTCAAGGAGGCACAAGGCATGAAAAAAAGATGGACCATTCTTTTGGCGGCTTTCATGGTCATGGGTCTGGCCGCGGGCGCCGTGGCGGAGGATGTCAACCTGATCCTGGCCACCGGCGGCACCGCGGGAACCTACTATCCCTTCGGCGGCGCCATGGCCAAAATCTGGAACACCAAGATCCCCGGCATGAATGTCACGGCCCAGACCACGGGCGCTTCTGGAGAGAACATCCGTTTGATCAACAAGAAGGAGGTCGAACTGGCCCTGGTGCAGAGTGACACCCTGGACCAGGCATGGAACGCCACCGAAGCTTTCAAGGAACCGCTCCAGGGAATGAACGCCATCGCGGTTCTCTACCCGGAAATCATCCAGGTGGTGGTGGGGGCCGACAGCGGCATCAAGACCTTCGCCGACCTCAAGGGCAAGAAGGTGGGCGTGGGGGCCCCGGGAAGCGGCACCGAGGCCAACTTCCGTCAGTTGATGGACATTTACGGGCTTAAAAAGGAAGACATCAACTCTCAGTACCTTTCGTTTGCCGAGAGCGCCGAAGCTTACAAGGACAAGCACATCGACGCCTTCATCGTCACCGCCGGCATTCCCAACGCGGGCATCATGGACGTGTCCACCCAGAACGCCATCCGGATTCTCAACATCCCCGCCGACATGGCGGCCAAGGCGATCGCCAAGTATCCCTTCCTGGCCGTAGCCAAGGTGCCCGCCAACACCTATAAGGGGCAGACCGAGGATGCCGCCACCGTGGCGGTCAACGCGGTGCTGATCTCCGGCAATGAGATGAAAGAGGACGTGGCTTACAACCTCACCAAAACCCTGTTTGAAAACCAGGCCGAACTGGCTTCCGCCCACGCCAAGGGCAAGGAACTCAGCACCACTTACGCGGTCCAGGGTGTATCGATCCCCTTCCATCCCGGAGCCGTCAAATATTACAAGGAAAAGGGCTTCATGAAGTAGGAAGCCGCGGATAACCTTGAATATCCGGACTTCCGGAACCAACCGGCGGCCCTTCCGGCGACAGGATTGCACCGATACCGGAAGGGCCGCTTTCGTATCCGATGGCCTTGAAAATAACACAATCAGATTTACACCGGCCACCAACGGGACCCTTTCCCGCCCCGCAAAGACAGCGCCGCCGCATGTCCCGGTGGCGCATGGAACGGGCTTTTTCCCTTCTCGTATTGGCCTCCGTCCTTGCCAGCGGCGGACTTTTTTCGGCCTGCACCCCGGCCAGCGTGCTGGAGGTCAGCCGGCAGGACACCCATGAGCCGGTCCTTTGCACCTCTGTGCAACAGGGTGAGGAATTCATCATCTCCTTCACCCATTCCGTCAACCGCCGCCCCGTCTACGACACCCTGAGGGTGGAAACCGATCATCTGGTCATCGTGGGATCCCGTTTCGACGCCTTCGGCGCCGGAATGCCGGAAACCTCGACGGAGGATGGGGCCTTGACGGTAGGCGAAGACGGCTGGCTGCTGTGGACGGTGAATCGGCCGGTGCCAGAGGTGGTGGTCCGGGTGGGACGGGTGGCGGATCACTCGCTGCGCATCAAGGAAAAGGACTTGCGGCTGGCGGATCTGGCGCCACCGGGAACGGCGCTGAGGTTCCAGGTCCGCCGCGCCACCTTGATCGACCGGATGAAAGGCAGGTATCTTCCGTGACCGAAAACCTTAAAGAAAAAGGCGTACCCGAGCCCCCCATCGACGGATCGGATGTCGTTTCGAAGGAAGAGCTGGAACAGATTCTCAAGAAGGTGGACAAGGAAGCCACGGCCCGCAAGCTGACCGGGTCGGCCCGCTGGATCGTCTATGTCATCGGGGTGTCGTGGTCCATCTTCCAGGTCTATACGGCCGCCTTCGGGCTGCTGCCGGCCCAGTTGCAGCGCTCGATTCACCTGGCCTACGCCTTCGCGCTCACCTACCTGCTCTTCCCGCTCCGCACCAAGGACGAGACCAACCGCCTGCACTGGAGCAACTGGGTCATCGCGGCCTTTGCCGTCTACATCGGCCTTTACATGGCGCTCAACTACATGCGTATCATGGAGTCCGGCGGCGATTATTCCCGCATGGACTATGTCGGCGCCATCTTCGGCATCTTGTTGACCCTGGAGGCGACGCGGCGCGTGGTGGGGCTGCCCATCGTCTGCCTGTGCGTCTTTTTCTTGTTCTACAGTTACTTCGGGAATTATTTTCCCGGGTTCATGGCCCACCGGGGGTTTTCCCTGCAACGCATCGCCTCCCACATGTACCTGACCACCGAGGGCATCCTCGGCATCCCCCTCGGGGTGGCGGCCACCTTCATCTACCTGTTCATCCTGTTCGGTTCGTTTCGCGAGAAAACCGGCCTGGGCCAGCTCTTCATCGACATCTCCAACGCCGTGGCCGGCTGGGCCTCGGGCGGGCCGGCCAAGATGGCCATCGTGACCAGCGCCCTGGAAGGCACCGTCTCGGGCTCGTCGGTGGCCAACACCGTGGAATCCGGAAGTCTCACCATTCCGATGATGAAACGCCTGGGCTACCGGCCGGAGTTTGCCGCGGCGGTGGAGGCCTCCTCGTCCACCGGCGGCCAGATCATGCCCCCCATCATGGGGGCTGCGGCCTTCATCATGGCCGAGTTTCTCAACGTGCCCTACCTCGACATCGCCAAGGCGGCGGCCATCCCGGCCTGTCTCTATTTTTTCGGGGTCTTCATGGAGGTCCACTTCGAGGCCAAACGCTGCAACCTGCGGGGTTTGAGCCGCGACGAGCTGCCCAAGTTCGGCGAGGTGATGAAGGAACGCGGGCACCTGTTCGTTCCCCTCTTCGCCATCATCATCTTTCTGTCCATCGGGTTCACCCCGCTGTACGCCGCCCTGATGGGGCTGATCACCTGCATCATCGCCGGGGCCCTGAAAAAGTCCACCCGCATGAGCCCCCGGCAAATTGCCGACGGGTTTGAACTGGGGGCCCGCAACGCTGTAGGCGTGGCGCTGGCCTGCGCCTCGGCCGGCATCATCATCGGCGCCATCACCCTCACCGGCCTGGGTCTCAAGCTGGGCAACGGTCTGGTGGAACTGGCCGGCGGCAACCTCCTGCTGACGCTGATCTTCACCATGATCACCTCGATCATCCTCGGCATGGGAGTGCCCACCACCGCCAACTACATCATCACCTCCACCATCGCCGCCCCGGCCCTGATCCAGTTGGGGGTCCATCCCCTGGCGGCCCACATGTTCGTCTTCTACTTCGGCATCGTGGCCGACATCACCCCGCCGGTAGCCCTGGCGGCCTACGCCGGTTCGGGGATCGCCAAGTCAAACCCCTTCTGGACCGGCGTCACCGCCACCAAGCTGGCCATCGGGGCCTTCCTGGTCCCCTATGTCTTCGTTTACAACACCTCGATGCTCTGGGTCGGTGCGAGCTGGTACATGGTCTTGCAAACCCTGATCACTTCCTGCATCGGCATGACCGCCATCGGTGCTGCCATGATCGGCTTCTTCTTGGCCCCCATGAGTTGGCTGGAGCGGGTCCTTTTTTTTGCAGGCGGGCTGATGATGGTGGTGCCGGGGACCTACACCGATCTGCTCGGCCTGGCACTGCTGATCGTCTTGGTGTTTTACCAGCGCCATAAAAGGGCCAGAGGCATCGTCAGCACCGCCACCTCCATGGATGCTTGAGGCTCGCGACTCCCCCTTTCGCCTGAAAAAAAAGAGGGTTTCGGCAGGCACGAACTTCCCGCCGAAACCCTCTTTTTGCAGGATCCGTTCACACCACGATCAGGATGGACGTTGCTCCTTCCATTTCCTGCCCTGCCTGATGGCGTCAAGAATGTTCTGCAAGGTCCCGATGACGGCGATGGCCAGCACGCCGAAAATCGATAACCGGATGATCCAGTCCGTGATCGTCATGATACTCTTTCCTTTCCCCGCGGGCCGGTAAAAAACGGGCGCGTCTCTCCCCTTTTTTGATTCATCTTAATGGAATCGGCGGCGAGATTCAACCGCGGCGGCGAAGGTCGGCGCGACGGTGAGGACATCTTGACATAGGCGCTGCGACAGGTGGAGCAACCCCGCCAGCCGCCAGAGAGGCTAACGGCGCAATGACCACCACCGATCACCGGGGCCGGTCCTTCACGGGGCCGGCCTTTTTATTTTCCGGTTTGACAACGAAAGATACTAAATGGTACTGGTTATTTGTGCGTTAAATGTTAATAATGAGGGAGAAAATGGACCGCTATAAACATATAAAATACCGTAAGCAATGGGAAATTGACGCTGAATGCGCTTACATGCTTGGCGAGTGCCACGCCTATTCCAGAGCCATTACTGACATCCCGATAGAGCCGAAGTTCCGCGACAAGCTGTTGCGCCTCTCCCTGATAAAGGGGGCGCAGGCGACCACGGCTATAGAGGGCAATACCCTCAGCCAGGAGGAAATCGACCGGATCGACCAGGGGTGGAAGCTGCCGCCGAGCAAAGAGTACCTTGAGATCGAGGTCAAGAACATCCTGACGGCGTTTAATTTGCTGCTGCACGAAATCGTAAATGAAGGCAAAGTGAGGATCATCACGCCTGAGCTGATCATGGAGTTTCACCGCATGATCGGCAAGGGCCTTGGAGACCATCTGGACGCGATTCCGGGACGTTTCCGGGCTGATGAGCGAGTGGTGGGAACCTATCTGGCCCCGGATCATCGCCTGGTTCCGGACATGATCGATTCTCTGTGCGACTGGTTGCGCAGGGAATTCCACTACGACGCGGGGCAAAAATTTCCGGTATCGGTGATTCAGGCCATCGTCACCCATGTCTACATCGAATGGATTCATCCTTTCGGGGACGGCAACGGGCGCACCGGGCGGCTGCTCGAATTCTACATCCTGCTGCGCGCCGGCCTGCCCAACATCGTTTCCCACATCCTGTCGAACTTCTACAATGAGACCCGGCCGGAATATTACAGGCAGCTCGATGCAGCCCGGAAAAAATGCGACCTGACCGGTTTCATCAAATACGCCGTGCAGGGCTTCAGAGACGGGCTCAAGGAAAACCTAGGCATCATCCAGGAAAACCAATTTTCGATTTTTTGGCGCTATTACATCTACGCAAGCTTTGGAGACTTGAAGTACACCAAGAAGAGCGTTTTCAAGCGCAAGCGCGAACTGATCCTGAGCATGCCGATGAACCATGAGCTGAGCGTAGACCAGATTCTTGAGCTGACTCCGTCGATTGCAAAGCACTACGCAACAACAAACAGGGCAACACTGCTGCGGGATCTGAAGGAGTTGCAGGATGCTGATCTGTTGGTAAAGGTGGGGCGCAGCAAATACCGGCCGAACACCGGGGTGTTGAGGGCTTTGATTCCCGGCAGAAGGGATAGGGGGGCGGCAAAACAGGAATAAGCTAAGCCCGGCTTTGGCCGGGCTTTTTTGTGCCCATGGAAACACCCCTACGCACCAGGTTGGTCCGCAGTCAAGTCCATACTGAAACAGAGGCAAACTTCCCGGAACGCTTCACCATGCCTGACCACCCGCCCGGGAAAATGGCCTTCGCCATCCCGGAACCATCCGAAACCGACCACCAGGGCATTGAACCACCCGGCGGCCCTGAACGGGATCTACCCCGGTTTCGGGTCAAAGTGTGGGGAGCGAGATTTTGAGGCAAGAAAAAAGGGGCTGCGATTTTCATCGCAACCCCTTGATTTTATTCTGGAGGCGGCATCCAGATTCGAACTGGAGAATAACGGCTTTGCAGGCCGCTGCCTTACCACTTGGCTATGCCGCCGTGGAGCGGGAAACGGGATTTGAACCCGCGACTTCGACCTTGGCAAGGTCGCACTCTACCACTGAGTTATTCCCGCCCGTCAAGAACCGGCATAATTAGATAATCGCGCCGTTTTGTCAAGTATTAAAGTTGCCGGTTAATAGTTATCAGTTATCGGGTTTTGGGCCTTTTCCAGATAACCAATAACTGATAACCAGCCAATCGATAACCGCTTCTATCTTCAGGTGAACTGCATCAGGCGCCGGAAGCGCACAAAGTAGTCGATCCCCGACCAGAGGGTCAGCACCAGGGCGATCCAGAGGAAGAAAGCGCCCACTTGGGTGAAGTCGACTTCCAGGATGGGGTAATGAATCAGCAGGGGAATGATGGCCGCGATCTGGAACCCGGTCTTGTACTTGCCCAGGCTGGAAGCCGACAGGTCTTCCTTGCTCTCGGCGATGAAGTTGCGCAGCCCGGTCACCGCCATTTCCCGCCCGATGATGATGCACACGATCCAGGCCGGGGTCCAACCGAGACCGGCCAGCATGATGAAGGCGGAAGACACCAACAGTTTGTCGGCCAGCGGATCCATGATGCGCCCGAAGTTGGACACCAGCCCGTGCTGGCGGGCCAGGTAGCCGTCGAAAAAATCCGTGATGGCGGCGACGGCGAAGAGCACCGCCGCCATGAAGCTGCACACACGATTGGGAAACAGCATCAGCATCACGATCATGGGCACGGCGACGATCCGCCCCAAGGTGAGAAAATTCGGATGCCGGATCCATTGGTCCAGCCGTTTCATTTCCTTGCCCCCGCAACCAGCTATTTCTTTGTTTTTTCCCAGTCGGCCAAAAACGCCTGGAGGCCCTTGTCGGTGAGTGGATGGGCCGCCAGTTTGGCCAGGACGTTGAAAGGGATGGTGGCGATGTCGGCGCCCATCCTGGCCGATTCGAGCACGTGCAATGGATTGCGAATGCTGGCGACGATGATCTCGGTGTCGAAATCGTAATTGTCGTAAATATCCACAATCTGCTCGACCAGATCGAGTCCGTCCTGGCTCAAGTCGTCCAGACGGCCGATGAACGGGCTGACATAAGTGGCGCCCGCCTTGGCCGCCATCAGGGCCTGAAGCGGCGAGAACACCAAGGTGACATTGGTCTTGATCCCCTCTCGGGTCAGAGTCCGCACCGCCTTGAGCCCGTCGACCAGCATGGGGATCTTGACCACGACGTTGGGATGAATCTTGACCAGCTCCCGCGCCTCGACCACCATGCCGGCGGCATCGACGGCAATTACCTCGGCGCTGACGGGTCCGTCGACAATCTGGCAGATGTCGCGGATGATCTGTTCGAAGGGACGCTTCTCCTTGGCAATCAGCGACGGGTTGGTGGTCACCCCGTCGACCATCCCCATGCTGTTGGCTTCTTTGATCTCGTCAATATTGGCGGTATCGATAAAAAATTTCATTCAGGCAGTCTCCCGGACAAAAAAACAGGTTCAAGTTTCAAAGCGCCTGCGGCGCATTCCAAATTCCAGATTCAAAACCAACCCCACAAACCCGACCAACCAAACAAACCCCACAAACCCGACAAACCCGACAAACTCTACAAACCCCACAAACCCGACAAACCCGACAAACCCCACAAACCCCTCACCCTTCCACCACTTCCACCGGCTGAGCCACGATCTCGGACCGGGCCAGCAACTCCGCCATGCTCACCTTGAGCACGGGGTGGATCATTTCGGGTGCTATATCACACAAGGGTTGCAACACGAAACGCCTTTTGTACAGCCGCGGATGGGGGATGATCAAGGGCCCGTCATCGATGACCCGGTCGTCGTAAAGCAGGATGTCCAGATCGATGGGACGGGGGCCGAACCGTGGCCCGCCATCGCTACGCCCCATGCGCGCCTCGATGGCCTTGAGACGGGCCAACAGCGTTTGCGGATCGAGGCGCGTCTCCACCTCGGCCACCGCGTTGACGAACCGGTCCTGCTCCGTGTAGTCCTGCGGCGCGGTATGATAAAATCGGCTGACCGCCACGACGCGCCCGGCCCCGTCGGCAACAATGGCCGAGATGGCGGCGCGGCAGGCCCCCAGGCGATCGCCCAGGTTGGCGCCCAGGCCGACGAAGGCCCGGTGCCATGAAGATTGCCCCGGCATCACGGTCTAATCGTTCCAGGCTTCCGGGCTCAGCATGCCACTGCACGCCAGCCGGGCGTCTCCCTGGAGCCATGGGTCGCGGAATCCGTCTCCGTCCACGGCAAAGGAGATGGTGAGGCGGCGGCCACTGGCCGTTTCGACCAAAACCGGAGAGGCCCACCCGAACCGCCGGGCCGCCGCCAGTGCCGCCGCCGTGGCGCCGGTGCCGCAGGCCAGGGTCTCATCCTCCACCCCCCGTTCATAGGTGCGCAGGGCCAATACCCCCTTGGCCTTGACCGCGGCGAAATTCACGTTGGCCCCTGCCGGAGCAAACAGCGAATGAAACCGGATCCCCCGTCCCAGACCCACCACGTCCACCGCAGCCGGATCGTCCACGAAAACCACCGCGTGGGGCACCCCGGTGTCGATGCGGTCCACCTTGAACGTGCCGCCGGAAACAGCAAGCGCCATGTCCACAGCCACTATCTTCGGCGGCGTGATCCGGATGGCCACCTCGTCCTGCCGCACCTCCGCCTGGATCATCCCGGCCAAGGTCTCGAAGCGCATCACCACCCCGGTAATCCCGTTGAGATGCGCAAACCGGGCCGCACAACGCGCGCCGTTGCCGCACATATCCGCCAAGCTGCCGTCGCAATTGAAGAAACGCCAGGAAAAATCCGCCGCCGCACTGTTTTCGATCAGGATCAGGCCGTCGGCCCCCACCCCCAGGCGCCGATGGCAGACGCGCCGGGCCAACTCGGCCGCTTCCGGCCCGATCATTCCCCGGCGGTTGTCGATGAGAATAAAATCATTTCCCGCGCCGTTCATCTTGGCAAAGGCGACGGGGGTGGTGGGCAGGTGGACGATCGGGTTCGGTGTTGTCATGGAGACAAATCCCTCGGGGTATCAATCACAACGGTTTTGTGGACCCAGTGGACATGGTGGACGGAGTGGACCACATGGACATGGAGTCGGGGGCAAACCTCATGTCTTTCTCTGTGTCCTCCGTGGTAAACCGTTTTTTTCAATTTTTTTCAAGGCTGTACGCCGACGAGATTCGAATCCACCGTTTCCTGCCCCGGGCCGTAGGCCGATACCTTGTATACGTAGCGCAAGCCGGGCGCCGGCGCATCCTGCCACGACAGGCGCCAAGGTTTATCCGGGGCCGGCCGTTGCCGCGAGTCGAAGGGCAGTTCGCCGATCTTGGCAAACAGCATCGGGCAGTCGGCACAGTCCGCAGGCCCCAGGTCGGCACGGTAGATCCGGTACCCTTCCGGCAGCGCGGCCTCGGGACCGGCCGGCACGTTCCAATCCAGGGTCACCCGCCCTTTGTCCACCCTGGCCTCCAGAACGGAAGCGGCCACCGGGGCAGCGATCCGGGGCGCCACGGGCGGCCCCTTGCGGCCGCATCCCGTTGGGCACAGCAAGAGGCCGCAGGCAATGAGGGAAAGTACCATCCATCTTCGCGCTGAAGCGACTTGTCCGTTGTTGCCGCCTGTCATGCTCGGGCCTCTGTCTCGCCGCCGAGCTGCTGGCGGGCCGCGGCGATGGCCGCTTCCACCTGCTCGCCGGCGGTGCCGCCGTAGGAACGGCGCCGACTGATCATCCGCTCCACCGTGAGCAGCCCGAAGATTTCCGGCCCGATGGCCGGCGCGAAGTGTCGCAATTCTTCCAGGCTCAGTTCGTGGAGTTCCTTGCCGTTTTCCAGGCCGTAGGCCACCGCCTGCCCGACGCAGGCGTGGGCCTTGCGAAATGGCACCCCCTGCCCCACCAGGTAGTCGGCCAGGTCGGTGGCGTTGAAAAAACCGCGCTCGGTGGCCTGGCGCAGGCGGTCGATTCGAAACCGGATCCGAGGCAGCATCCGGGCGGTCATCTCCAGGCAGGCTCGCAGGGTATCCACCGACCGGAACAGCGGCGCCTTGTCCTCCTGCATGTCGCGGTTGTAGGCCAGGGGCAGCCCCTTGACCAGGGCCAGCAGTGCCATGAGGTCGCCGAAGACGGTGCCGGCCTTGCCGCGGATCAGCTCGGGGACATCCGGGTTCTTCTTCTGGGGCATGATGCTCGACCCGGTGGCAAAGGCGTCGGGCAGTTCGATGAAACCGAACTCCGCGCTGCTCCACAGCACCAGCTCCTCGGAGAGGCGGGAAAGATGCACCATGGCAATGCTGGCCGCCGAGAGAAACTCGAGAATGAAATCCCGGTCGCTCACCGCGTCCATGCTGTTGGCCGCCACCGCGCGAAAGCCGAGAAGCTCGGCGGTGTAGTGCCGGTCGATGGGATAGGTGGTGCCGGCCAGGGCCGCGGCGCCCAGGGGCATGACGTCGATACGCTTCAGGGCGTCCTCGAAGCGGCACTGGTCGCGGGTGAACATCTCGTAGTAGGCCATGAGATGATGGGCCAGGAGCACCGGCTGGGCCCGCTGCATGTGGGTGTAGCCGGGCATGAAGGTGCCGGTGTGAGCCCCGGCCAGGTCCACCACCACCCGACGCAGCCCCCGGAGCTGGGCGATGACGGCCCTGGTTTCGTCACGGAGGAAAAGTCGGGTGTCCAGGGCCACCTGGTCGTTGCGGCTGCGGGCGGTGTGCAGCTTCTGGGCCACCTTGCCCACGTCCTGGAGCAGGCGGGCCTCGATGTGCATGTGGATGTCCTCGAGGCTGTCGGAGAATTCGAACTGCCCCCGCTCGATGTCCCGGCGGATCCGCCCCAACCCTTCCACCAGGGTGGCCGCCTCTTCCTCGGTGATGATCCCGGCCCGCGCCAGCATCCGGCAGTGGGCCGCGCTCCCCTCGATGTCGTAGGTGTAGAGGCGCCGGTCCACCTGATGAGAACTGGTAAAAACCTCCACCAGGCGATCTGTTTTTTCGGCAAAACGGCCCTCCCAGGGTTTTTCGGTCATTCGAACAGTTTCCGTTTTTGAGTTTGAGGGAATGGCGTTTCTCAACCGGGTCCGACCGGTCGGACAAGTCGGACCGATCGAACGGTCCTCGCTTTACCCCTGCACCATCTTGGCGATGCGCAGGCGCAGGGCGTTGAGCCGGATGAACCCTTCGGCGTCCTTCTGGCGATAGACCTCGTCGGCCTCGAAGGTGGCGAAATCCTCCCGGTAGAGGGAGAGGTCGCTCCTGCGGCCCAGCACGCGGCAGTTGCCCTTGAACAGCTCCAGGCGCACCACCCCCGACACGTTGGCCTGGGCCTGGTCCATCAGGTTCTGCAGCAGCCGCATTTCCGGCGAAAACCAGAAGCCGTTGTAGATGAGCTGGCTGTACTTGGGGATGAGACTGTCGCGCAGGTGCATCACCTCGCGGTCCAGGGTGATGGACTCCATGGCCATGTGGGCGGCTCTCAGGACCGTGCCCCCCGGCGTCTCGTAAACACCCCGGGACTTCATGCCCACAAACCGGTTTTCCACCAGATCCACCCGTCCGATGCCGTGCTCGCCGCCGAGGCGGTTGAGTTCGGCGAGCATCCTGGCCGGCGACATGTCGACCCCGTCAATGGCGACCGGGTTGCCCCGGGCGAAGGTGATCTCGATCACCCGGGCCTCGTCCGGGGCGTCCTTGGGCGACCGGGTCAACTGGAACATCTCCTCGTCGGGAGCGTTCCAGGGATCTTCCAGAATCCCCCCCTCGTAGCTGATGTGGAGCAGGTTGGCGTCGGTGCTGTAGGGCTTTTTCGGCGTCGTGGGCACCTTGACCCCGTGGCGCTGGGCGAAGGCCACCAGGGCGGTGCGGCTGTTGAGATCCCATTCGCGCCAGGGGGCGATGATGCGGATCTTCGGATTCATGGCCAGGTAGGCCAGCTCGAAGCGCACCTGGTCGTTGCCCTTGCCCGTGGCCCCGTGGCTGACGGCATCGGCCCCCTCGGCGGCGGCGATCTCCATCTGCCGCTTGGCGATGAGGGGCCGGGCGATGGAGGTGCCCAGCAGGTACTGGCCCTCGTAGATGGCGTTGGCCCGGAAAGCGGGAAACACGTAGTCCCGCACGAAGGTCTCCTTGAGATCCTCGATGTAGACCTTGCTCGCTCCGGTGCGCCGGGCGTTGGCCTCGACGTCATCCATGCGATCGATCTGGCCGATGTCGGCCGAAAAGGTGACCACCTGGCAGCGGTAGGTCTCGATGAGCCACTTCAGGATGACGCTGGTGTCCAACCCGCCCGAGTAGGCGAGCACGACCTTGTTGACGCTGGGGGTGTTGTTCACAGTTGAGAGCTCCTTCGAAAGACGAAAATTTTACGGAGAAAACCAAAAGTCAGACCGTCGGACGGATCGGACTAAAACGGCTTGAAGCACCACAACCCAGTTTCCAGTTTCGAATTTCCAATCTCACTTCACCAGCCATTCCAGGATCGCCGCGGCCATGTGCATCTTGTTTTCCGCCTGCCGCCAGACCACCGAGCGAGGCCCTTCGAGTACCTCGGCCGAAATCTCCTCCCCGCGATGGGCCGGCAGGCAGTGGAGCACCACCGCCTCCGGCGAAGCGGCCGACAACAAGGCGCTGTCCACCGTAAACCCGGCAAAGGCCTCGGCCCGCGCGGCTTCCTGACCCTCGTGGCCCATGCTGGCCCACACATCGGTGTTGACCGCGTCGGCGCCGGCCACCGCTTCCTTGGGATCGGTGGTCAAAGTCACCTTGGCGCCGGGAGCGGTCATAGCCTTCTCCAGCAGGTCGGCGCGAGGCCGATACCCCTCGGGGCAGGCCAGGGCCAGCTCGAGGCCGAGAATGGCGGCGGCATTGAGCCAACTATTGGCCATGTTGTTACCGTCTCCCACCCAGGCCAGACGCAGGCCCTTGAAATCGCCCTTGACCTCCACCACCGTCATCAGGTCCGCCAGAATCTGGGTGGGATGGTAGTCGTCGGTCAGGGCGTTGACCACCGGCACGGCGGCGTACCGGGCGTAGTCGGCCACGGTCTGCTGGGCGTAGGTGCGGATCACCAGGGCGTCGAGATACCCGCCCAACACCCGCGCCGTGTCCGCGATGGGTTCGTTGCGGGCCAACTGGGTGTCACGGGCCGAAATGAAGATCGAACCGCCCCCCAGCCGGATGGCGGCGGCCTCGAAGGAGACCCGGGTGCGGGTGGATGCCTTGTCGAAGAGCAGGCCCACGGTCTTTCCCATCAGGGGGCGATCCAGGATGCCCCGCTGCCGGCGCACCTTCAGGTCGATGGCGCGATCGATGAGCCGCTGAATTTCCTCGGCGCTCAGGTCGGTCAAGGTCAGCAGGTCTCTTTTCATAATCTCCCCCTAAGGCAACACCTGGTCCAGGCAGGCGATCAGGGCATCGATCTGTTCCCTTCCCACGATCAGCGGCGGGGCGAAGCGCAGCACCTTGTCCTGGATGCAGTTGATCAGGAAACCCTTTTCCAGGCAGGCGTTGACCAACGGCGCGCCCTCTTGATCCAGCTCCGCGCCCAGCAGCAGCCCCCGCCCGCGCACATCGACAATGCACCCATGCCGTGAGCGAAGATCTTCCAGGGCCGACTTGAAATATGCGCCCATGGCCCGGCTGTTCTCCAGCACCCTGTCGTCCACCAGGGTGCGGGCGGTGGCCAGGGCCGCGGCGGTGACCAGGGGCGTCCCGCCGAAGGTGGTGGCATGGGCCCCCGGCGTGAAAGCGGCCGCCACGGCCTCACGGGCGCACATGGCGCCGATGGGCAGCCCGTTGGCCAGGGCCTTGGCCAACGTCATGATGTCCGGCGCGATATCGTCGTGCATGTAGGCGAACAGGGTTCCGGTGCGGCCCATGCCGGTCTGGATCTCGTCATAGATCAACAGCGCCCCGATTTGGTCGCACAACGCGCGCACCTCGGCCAGATACCCCGGAGGCGGACAATTCACCCCGCCTTCGCCCTGGATCGGCTCGATCATCACGGCACAGGTGTCGCCGCCCACCGCCCGCCGCAGGGCCTCGATGTCCCCGAAGGGAACGAAATCGAAACGCTCCAGCACCGGGGCAAAGCCCTTGCGGATCTTTTCCTGGCCGGTGGCTGAGAGCGTGCCCAGGGTGCGGCCGTGAAAAGACTGGTTCATGGCCACGATGTGGTAACGGTCCGGCTGGCCGCGGTCGAAGAAGTACTTGCGCGCCAGCTTGATGGCCGCTTCGTTGGCCTCGGCGCCCGAGTTGCAGAAGAACACCCGGTCGGCGAAACTGTGGTCCACCAGCCAGAGGGCCAGTTCCACCTGGGGCACGGTGTAGTAGAGGTTGGACACGTGGCACAGGGTGCCCGCCTGGCGACAGATGGCTTCGGTGACCGCCGGATGGCAATGGCCGAGGCTGCAAACGGCGATGCCGGCAATGAAATCGGTATAGGCCCGGCCCCGGGCGTCCCAGACCGTGCATCCCTCGCCGCGGGTCAACACCACCGGAAACCGCTTGTAGGTGGTGGCCATGACCGCTTCGGCCTGCGCAATGATCGTCTGCTGTTCCATGATGCCTCGCAATGGCTATAAAGATCACGATCCGATTAAACGGAGTTGATTATCAACCACAGAGTTCGCAGATAACACAGAGGGATTTCCTTTTGTTGACCTGTTTTTTTCTCTGTGCTCTCTGTGCCCTCTGTGGTGAAATGTCTTTCGCGGTTCACCCCTCGCACAGCCCGTTCGCCAACGCTCAAAGCGTCACCTCGGTGCCGATGCCGCTGTCGGTGAACAACTCCAGCAGGATGGCATGGCGCCGGCGTCCGTTGATGATGGGAACCTTTTCCACGCCCCCGGCCAGGGCCGTCAGGGCGCATTCCACCTTGGGAATCATTCCCCCGGTGATGAGCCCCTCGGCAATCATCCGCCGCGCCGTGGCGCGGTCGATGGACGAAATCAACTGGTCATCGGCGCCCTTTACCCCGTCCACATCCGTGATCAGGATCAGGCGCCCGGCGTTCAGGGCCATGGCGATGCGGCCGGCCACCAGATCGGCGTTGATGTTGAAGGTCTCTCCCGCCTCGCCGACGCCCACCGGAGCGATGACCGGAATGAACCCCTGGCCGGCCAGGGTGTGGATGATCTGCGGATCCACGTGCGTCACTTCGCCCACCAGCCCCGGGTCGATGATTTCCGGCGGATTCCCGTTTTCCGCCGGCTTCACGATGCGCATCTTCTCGGCGCGGATCAGTCCGCCGTCCTTGCCGCACAGCCCCACGGCCCGGCCGCCGTGCTGGTTGATCTGGTTGACGATGGCCTTGTTGACCTTGCCGCCGAGGACCATTTCCACCACGTCCATGGTGGCCTCGTCCGTCAGGCGCATGCCGCGTACGAACCGGGGCTGGATCCCCATGCGGTCCAGAACCTGGTTGATCTGGGGCCCGCCACCGTGGACGACAACCGGGTTGAGCCCCACGAACTTCAGCAGGGTCACGTCCCGGGCAAAATCGTTCTTGAGCTGTTCGTCCACCATGGCATGACCACCGTACTTGATCACGACGGTCATGCCGTGAAAGCGCCGGATGTACGGCAGGGCTTCGATGAGAATGTCGGCAACATTGGGGGTCATGGGTCGATTCCGCTATTTTGTAATATCGGTCCGATCAGTCGGATTCGTCGGATCGGTCCGACAGCCACCATCATCAAAGAATATACCGCCGCAAGTCCTCGTCCTGCTGGATCTTTTGCAGCTTCTGCACCACGTAGTCCCGATCGATGGCCACCGTCTGACCGGCCATCTCCGGCGCGGCGAAGAGCACCTCCTCCAGCAGGCACTCCATCAGGGTGTGCAGGCGCCGGGCGCCGATGTCGTCGGTGGCCTGGTTGACCTCCTCGGCGATGCGCGCCAGGGCCTCAACCGCCGAATCGGCAAAGGTCACCGTCACCCCTTCCGTGGCCAGCAGGGCTGCGTACTGGCGCAGCAAGGCGTTCTGGGGTTCGGTCAGAATGCGGACGAATTCGTCGCGGCCCAGGGCGTCCAGTTCGACCCGGATGGGAAACCGCCCCTGAAGCTCGGGGATCAGATCCGAAGGTTTAATGGCGTGAAAGGCGCCCGAAGCGATGAAGAGGATGTGGTCCGTGCGCACCGGTCCGTATTTGGTGGCCACCGTGGCGCCCTCCACCAGCGGCAGGAGGTCGCGCTGCACGCCTTCGCGGCTTACATCCGGCCCGCTGCCGCCATCACGGCCGACGATCTTGTCGATCTCGTCGAGAAACACGATCCCGTTCTGCTCGACCTTTTCCTTGGCCTCGGCCGTCACCTGCTCCATGTCCACCATGCCTTGCGCCGCCTCCTGGGTCAGCAGGGACATGGCCTCGGCCACCGTCACCCGGCGCCGGCGGGTCTCCTTGGGCATGAGATTGCCGAGCATATCCTTGAAATTGAAGCCCATCTCTTCCATGCCGGCATTGGAAAAAATTTCCACCATGGGCTGCCTGGACACGCTGGTCTCCAGCTCCACGGTGCGCTCGTCCAGCTTGCCCTCGCGCAGCAGCCGCCGCAGCTTCTCCCGGGTGGCGCTACCCTCCTCCACCGTTTCCAGGCGCCCGTCGCGGGTGCCGCCGGGCAGCAGCAGGTCGAGCAACCGCTCTTCGGCCACTTCCCGGGCCTTGGCCTGGACCGCTTCCTGGGCCCGGACGCGCAGATCGGCCACGGTGAGCTCCACCAAATCGCGCACCATGGAATCCACATCCCGGCCCACGTAGCCGACCTCGGTGAACTTGCTCGCCTCCACCTTGATGAAGGGCGAATCGGTCAGCCGCGACAGGCGGCGGGCGATCTCGGTCTTGCCCACCCCGGTGGGGCCGATGAGCATGATGTTCTTGGGCGCGATTTCGTCGCGCAGGTCCTCGGGCACCTGCCGTCGCCGCCACCGGTTGCGCAGCGCGATGGCCACCATGCGCTTGGCCCGCCCTTGGCCGATGATATAGCGGTCCAGGGCCCGAACGATTTCCGATGGCTTCAGGTCGCTCACATTTCCTCGATGCTGACGTTGGAATTGGTGAACACGCAAATGCCGGCGGCAATTTCCATGGCCGCCTCCACCACGGCCCGGGCGCCCAGTTGAGTATGCCGCAGCAGAGCCTCGGCCGCCGCCAGGGCCGCCACGGATCCCGAACCGATGGCCAGCACGGCGTCATCGGGCTCGATCACGTCGCCGCCGCCGGATATCAACAGGATCTTTTCCTTGTCGGCGGCGATCATCAGTGCCTCGAGGCGCCGCAGGTACTTGTCGCTGCGCCACTCGCGCGCCAGTTCCACCGCCGCGCGCATCAGGGAGCCGTTGAAGCGTTCCAGCTTGCCTTCGAGCCGTTCGGAAAGGTTCAGGGCGTCGGCCGTGGCCCCGGCAAAGCCCACGATGATGCGGTCGTGGTAGATCCGGCGCACCTTGCGGGCATTCTGCTTGACCACGGTGTTGTTCAGCGTCACCTGCCCGTCACCGGCCACGGCGAGGCGGCCGTCGCGACGCACGGCCAAGATGGTGGTGGAGCGCCACTGGGTCATGGGAAATACCTTTGGTTCAAGGTTTCAGTGTTCAGGTGTCAGGGTTGGAAAGAACATAAGGGACAAAAAGGAACAAAGGGACCCTAAGACCCAAGTTTCCAATTTCCAATTTCCAATTTCCAATTTCCAGTTTCCAGTTTCCAGTTTCTAAGGGTCATCCCAAGCGTCCCCTTATTCTTGTCATCCCGAGCGGCCCCCTTTTCCTGTCATCCCGAGCGGCCCCCTTTTCCTGTCATCCCGAGCGCCAGCGAGGGATCTCCTCGCAATTGCCACCACTTCCCGCTCTGTTCCCGACTGCGGATTCCTCACATTCGTTCGGAATGACACGGGAGAGGGGTTGTCATCCCGAGCGCCAGCGAGGAATCTCTTCGCAATTGCCACCACTTCCCGCCACCCGACACCTCCTCTCACCGCCGCGGATGCGCCTTGTCGTAGGTCTCCATCAGCCGGTCGATGCTCACGTGGGTGTAGCGCTGGGTGGTGGACAGGCTCTTGTGCCCCAGCAGTTCTTGCACCACGCGCAAGTCGGCCCCGGCGTCGAGCAGATGAGTGGCAAACGAGTGCCGCAGGGCGTGGGGGGATACCGGCACCGCCAGGGCGCAAGCCGCCACCAGGCGGTCCAGGGTCCGAGCAATGCTGCGCGGCGTCAAGCGACCACCGTTCTTGTTGAGAAACACGGCCTCCGGCAACGCAGCGGTCCCTTTCCATTCCACCGCCAACTGCTGCCGATAGGCCGCGATGGCGGCCAGAGCCTTCCGGCCGATGGGGACGATCCGCTCTTTCTTTCCCTTGCCCAGCACCCGCACCAGTCCCTCGGCCTCGTCCACATCCCGCAGGTCGAGTCCGGCAACCTCGGAAACGCGAAGGCCGCAGGAGTAAAGTGTCTCGAAAATCGCCCGATTGCGCAGATCCAGAACGCCGGATGAGCCGATGCCGTCCAGCAGACGAAACATGTCGTCCACGGTGAGGTAGGCGGGCACCCGCTTGGACTGCTTGGGCGTGAGCACCCCTTCCGCAGGGCTTTCCGCCAGCTCCCGGTGCTTGACCAGGTGCCGGAAAAAGGACCGAAGCGCCGAAAGCTTGCGCGCGATGGTGGCCTTGGTGTTCCTCTGATGCAAAAACGCCAGGTAGCCGCGGATCGTCAGGGGATCCACGTCGGCCACGGTGACCGCTTCCCGATCGGCGGCAAAGGCGGAGAACTCGGTCAGGTCCCGGCGGTAGGCACGGATGGTGTGAGCCGAAAACCCCTTTTCGGCGGCCATGGCGTCGATAAACTGGTCGATGGCGCGGGCAAACGTCGGCGCCGCGTTCATGGCAGGGCCATCAGGGCCGCCAACTCCGACCAGCCGCCCACCTCGACGAAAGGATGGGGCTGACGATTCCAGGGCTGGCGGAACACCACGGGAGTGATGCCGCCTTCGTTCAAGGTGAAGCAGGTTTCGAGCCGGTCTTCCACGAAGAATGCCTTGTCGTGTTGACGCAGCACCTCCAGCTTGGCGTCGAAATCGCCGGTGGCCACGACCCGGATGCCGTTGTGGGACGGCGGCAGCACGCTGTGCAGCCAGGACTCGATGAACCCCGCCTCCGGCCGGGCCGTGACAAACAGCACGGGTCCGGCCAGGCGGCTCAGGCGGGCAATCACCTCCGGCGCCCCGGCAATCGGCTCCAGAGGTCGGCGATGGCTCCCTTCGATGAGCTGGGAGATCACCGTGTCCCGGATTTCCGGATCCAGATCGAGGCAGTCTTCGAGGCGGTAACTGGTGATGTCCTCGTAGCGCAGCGCGCCATGACGAAACTCTTCCCGTACGATGTCGACAAAAAGCCGCATCGTGTCGGCCACCACGCCGTCGATGTCAAAAGCCACCGCGGCCGGATCGATCCGGGGCGCCGATTCTGTCGGCAAGGGCTTCAATGTCAACCGGCCCGCCGGGTCTTCTTCTTGAGGCGGCTGATCCGGCGGCGCAGGATCTGGAGCCGGCGCGGGTCGGTATCGTCCATCGCCGCGCGCTGGGCCCGCAGGGTTCGCAGCTTCTGCTTGATGGTACGCACCGAGCCGTCGGCACTCTTGCCCTTGGCTTCCACGATGCCCCGGGCCCGCTTGACGATCGAAATCAGCTCCGGTTTGTTCATGCCGTGGACGCCGGTGATGCCGTCGATCCCCTTGGCCAGTTCCCGCAGTTCGGTGGCGGTCATTTTCTCCAGGGGCTTTTCCTTGGTTTCCTTCTGTTTTTTACCGGCCATGTGTTGTCTTGCACTCCTTTCAAGGTTCAAGCGCCTGCGGCGCGTTCCGCCTGCGGCGGGGTCCAATTTTCTGGTTCAAGGTTCAAGGTTGAAAAGGACATAGGGGACAGAAAGGCCCCCCAAAAAAATTCAAAGCGCCAAACTGCCTTCGAATAAAGTTATGTTTATAAAATCGCCCCCGCGGATTGTCAATCCGATTCCATCCCGGCACCACACCCTGTCACAGTTTTGCTGTTATCCTTGCCCGCTTGCGATGGATTTATTCTGGGTGATGCGCTCCTCCCGCCGGCGTCCTTGACTGCGGATCCCTCGTCGAAAACTCCTCTCGGGAGTACACTCGTTTCCCGTGTCATTCCGAGCGTCAGAGAGGAATCCGCAGTTGAGAAGATCGGCGGGAAGCGATGACATTCGGCAAGAAAAGGGGGCAGAGGCTTTACTCTGACGGAGCCCTGATCCCGGTATCGGGCCGCCCAAGCCCTACAGCCATAACTCGGTAGCTGCGCTGAAAAATTCATCCGGCGTGGCAGGTCCCCAACCGAAAGCGGAGGTACATTCTGGAAAAGTCCAGCGAAAAAAATGCAACATCAAATTCTCAATCAGTGCGTAATTTTACTCAGCGACTGAGCAAAATGCGCCAACAGCCCGGATTGAATGCCTTGCATCATCTCCCCACTGAAGGCACGCGCCTTCAACCACCCCGAAAAGCCGATCAAACTACCGGAGCGCAGCGACACCGCGACTTTGGTCGTTTTCGTTCACTTTAGTCACTCATGGCTCTATCTTTCCCCCCGAACCCTCCGCTACGCCGTAGGGGGTGTAATCGGGCACGATGGCCGCCAGCCGCTGCTTGATGCCCTCGGCGTCTTGGGCCTCGGCCAGCCGCGCCAGGTCGGCCAGGGCCTGCTCCGGCACCCGGCCGTTGGCGCAGTTCGCCTTGAGCACCAGGATTTTTTGGTGGCTGGTGGGCAGGATCCCCTCCCCTTCGGTGATCAGCTCCTCGAACAGCTTCTCCCCCGGTCTCAGCCCGGTGTACTCGATGCGGATGTCCTTGTCCGGCTCGAAGCCGTATAGCCGGATCAGGTCCCGGGCCATGTCGTCGATGCGCACCGGGGTGCCCATGTCCAGCAGGTAGATTTCTCCGCCGCCGTCGGCCAGGGCGCCGGCCTGGAGGATGAGCTGGCAGGCCTCGGGAATGGTCATGAAATAGCGGGTCACCTCCTTGTGGGTCACCGTCACCGGCCCGCCCCGCTCGATCTGGCGGCGAAAGAGCGGCACCACGCTGCCCACCGAGTTGAGCACGTTGCCGAAGCGCACCGTCATGAAGCGCGGTGTCCCTGCGCCGCCCTGGTTGCGGCCCTGGACGATCATCTCGGCCACCCGCTTGGAGGCGCCCATCACGCTGGTGGGCCGCACCGCCTTATCGGTGGAAACCATCACGAAACGCTCGATCCCATGGGCCTCGGCGACGGCCACCAGGCAACGGGTGCCGAGGACGTTGTTGGCGATCGCTTTCCAGGGCTGGAGCTCGAGCATGGGCACGTGCTTGTAGGCCGCCGCGTGAAACACCACCGATGGGCGGTGGCGCGCAAAGACCCGCTCCACTTCGTCCCGCTGCTGGATGTCGCCGAGCACCGGAACGACCCGGACATCCGGAAAGGCGCCGCGTAACTCCAGCTCGATGTCATAAAGCGGGCTCTCGGCCCGCTCCAAGAGCACCAGCCGCCCGGGCGCGAAGCGACAGATCTGCCGGCAGAGCTCGGACCCGATGGACCCCCCGGCGCCGGTCACCAGCACGCAGCGGCCGGCCAGGTAGGCGCCGATGCGGCCCTCGTCCAGGTGGACCACCTCCCGGCCGAGCAGGTCACGATAGGACACCTCGCGAATGGCCGAGAAGGTCACCCGCCCGTCGATCAGCTCCCCCATCCCCGGCACGGTGCGGAACTTGAGCCCGGTGGCCTTGCAGCGATCCACGATGCGCCGCATCTGTTCGGCCGTGGCCGTGGGGATGGCGATGACGATCTCCTCGGCCCTGGCCCGCGCGGCGATGCGCTCGATATCGGCCACGCGCCCGAGCACCGGCACCCCGTGGATCTTTCGCCCGCGCTTTGCCGGGTCATCATCCAGGAAGCCCACCACCGCGTAGGGCAGTTGGGTGTTGTTGCGGATCTCGCGGCAGATGCTCTCGCCGCAGTCGCCGGCCCCCACGATGAGCAGTCGCCGTTTGTCACCGCGGCCCAGCAGCGCCGGTACCAGGTTGCTCGCCACCGCACGCAGGCCGCCTGCGTCCACGGCCTCGTAGCCGAGGCGGATCGCGATCCGCAAGCCGGCGATCAACAGTACGGTGAAGCAGGCGTCGATGAGAAAGATCGATCGGCTGTAACCTTCAAACCGGTACTGGAAGGCGATGATAAAAACGAAGGCCAGCGAGCTGACGATCGTCGCCTTGATCACGTTGACCAAGTCGGTGAGGCCGGTGTAGCGCCACATTCCGCGGTAGAGGTCGAAGAAGTAGAAAGCGGTGACCTTCACTGCCAAGGCGTAAGGCAGGCTGCGCCAGAACAGGTCCATGTAAAACGGCGGGATACCGAACTCGAAGCGCACCAGGTACGCCCCGTAAAGGGAAGCGGTGAGCAGCAGCAGGTCGCCGGCGAGGATGAGCAGCAGGTTGCGGTTCATGGGCATTCAGATAAAGGGGTTTTCAATGGTCAAACAGCCTTCGACCTGCTGGCCGTTGTCGAAGAAAAACTCGCCTTCGCTCATGGGCTTCGATCCGGTCGAACTTGAACCCTTCAGGGAGCCGTCCGCGATACTTTCTCAAACGCGCCAGAAGCTCCTTGGCATCGGGACGCTTTTCTATTTCGAAAGCCCGCGACCCCACGACGTGGATGTCGACATGGTCGCCCTCCTTGAGATCCATCGCCGCCACCACCGCGGCGGGCAAGCGCACGGCCAGGCTGTTGCCCCACTTGGAAACCTGCATGAATCTTCCCATAAAAAGATATACTTGTTTTTAATGTATATCGCTTCTGGACAAATTCCAATACGCCATTGTGACATTTGACGGGGCCTTGGTCACAGGCGGGTCCGCACCGTGAATCAACCGCCGCGCCCCACCGCCCGGCGGACCCGGAAGCTGACCACCGCAAAACCGATGCTGCAGGCAATCAAAAACAGGGTCACCGCCAGGGGCCCCCTGGCCATCATGCGCAGCACGCCGAGGCCCACGGCCATCTGGGCCGCGGCATAGCCGAGGGAAACCTTCCAATGGGCGATGCCCATCTCGTTGGCCAGCAGCTGGTAGAGGTGGCGGCGGTGGGGCCGGGTGAGCGATTCGCCGTCGCGCAGGCGCACGGCCATGGTGGTGAGCTCATCGAGGTAAAACGGCAGCAGAAACGCCGCCCGGCAGGCCAGGTCGAAAAAATCCCGCGCCCCGGCCGCCGCCAGGGCGGCGAAAAGAAAACCGAGGGTGAGACTGCCCACGTCGCCCATGAAGACCCGCGCTTTGGGCAGATTGAACGGCAGAAACCCGGCGCAGGCCACCGCCGCGCCCAGGGCCAGCCAGGTCAAGGCCGGTTCAGCGCCGGTGAAGATCCCGTGCCAGGCCAGCAGCACGAACGCCGTGACCCCCGAGAGCCCGGCGATGCCGTCGATGCCGTCCATGAAGTTGAAAAAATTGGCCGTGCCCACCAGGAACACGGCCAAGAAGGCCACCGTCACCAGCGACGGTGCGGTCCAACCGGAAAAATCCATTCCCCGGAGCAGGATCCCCGCCAGCACGAAGGCCGCCGCCAGCCGCGCCCCGGGGCCGATGTCGAACCGGTCGGCGGCCAACCCCAGCAGCGAGACGCCCAGCACCGGTGCCCAAACCCCAAGCGGCACCCCGACGACCGCGGCGCAGAAACCGATGCCGGCGGCGATGCCGATGC
Source organism: Desulfobacteraceae bacterium UBA2174 (assembly GCA_002327445.1). Classification (GTDB taxonomy): domain Bacteria; phylum Desulfobacterota; class Desulfobacteria; order Desulfobacterales; family UBA2174; genus UBA2174. The sequence continues at coordinate 100,404 of DCWA01000020.1, forward strand.
CGCCTCCCTTGGGGGTGACCTGTCGATGAGAGCTGCGGGCCGTGGGCACGTCGATGAACCCTGCCTTATTCCCCCAGCGGGAAACGGCCAGGGCGCCGGCCGCCCCGAGCACGAGGCTTACGACCAATGCGATCCACGGCGAAGTCATCGGCTCCTGAACCACACCGTTCGCTGGACATAATCCACGTAGCTGAGGATGATGCGCACCACCTTGCGGGATACATTGTCCGCCCCGTAGTCATCCACGGCCCGGATGCCCGGCGGCCCGTCCGCCGCCTGGGCCACCACCAACGCCACGGCTTGCAGGACCCGCTGAGGCTTGAGGCCGCACATGATCACCACCGCCTCGTCCATCCCTTCGGGCCGCTCGTGGGCCTGGCGGATCGTCACGGCGGGAAAACCGAGAATCGACGACTCTTCGGTGATGGTCCCCGAGTCGGAAACCGTGCACAGGGCCTGCTGTTGAAGCCGAACGTAGTCAAAAAACCCCAGCGGTTTTAAAAACCGCACCCGCTCATCCGTCAGTGCCGGTCTGGCCTCCAGCCGTTTACGGGTACGCGGATGGGTGGAAACGATCAGCGGCAAATCAAAGCGCCGGCTCAAGGCCTCAAGGGTCTCCAGCAAATCGTTGAAGTTGTCCGCATCATCCACATTCTCCTCGCGGTGGGCGCTCACCACCAGGTACCGACCCGGCACGAGCCCGAAGCGCTCCAGCACATCGGAAGCCTCGATCTGCCGACGGTAAAACGCCAGCACTTCACGCATGGGTGAGCCGGTTTTGATCACTGTTTCCGGTTTCAGACCTTCCGCCAGCAGGTAGCGGCGGGCATGCTCGGTATAGGTGAGATGGATATCGCTGATGTGGTCCACGATGCGGCGGTTGATCTCCTCGGGCACCCGCTGGTCGAAGCAGCGATTGCCCGCTTCCATGTGGAAGACCGGAATCTTGCGGCGCTTGGCGGCGATCGCCGACAGGCAGGAATTGGTGTCGCCCAGCAGGAGCAAGGCATCGGGGGACTCGGTGGCCAGCACCCGGTCAGCGGAGGCGATGATCCGTCCGATGGTCTCGGCGGGGGATTCCCCCGCCGCGGCCAGGAAGTGATCGGGTCGCCGGATGCCGAGCTGTTGGAAGAAAATCTCGTTGAGCTCGTAGTCGTAGTTTTGGCCCGTATGCACCAGTACGTGACGGGTGTGGCGATCCAGCTCGGCGATGACCCGGCAGAGCTTGATGATTTCCGGGCGGGTGCCGATGATGGTCATGACCTTAAGCATGCAGCGCCTCCCGCACCAGGTCCAGCGCCATCAGCAGTGCCTTGACCTGTTCGACGTCGAGCCGTTCGGTGTTGTGGGAGGTATAATCTCGGAACGCCGCCACCTGGGGTCGTCCCTCGATGAAATACTTGTTGTAGTTCAGGTCGCGGTCGTCGATGGGTAGCCGATAATAGCGTCCCAGGTCTTCGGCCTTGGCCATTTCTTCGCGCGATACCAGCGATTCGTAGAGCTTCTCTCCGTGACGGGTGCCGATGATACGAATCGGCAGGTCGCTTTGAAAAATTTCCTTCAGCGCCTGGGCCAGGTCGCCGATGGTAGCCGCCGGGGCCTTCTGCACGAAGATGTCTCCCTGTCGGCCGTGTTGAAAGGCGTACAGGACGAGGTCCACCGAATCGCTCAACGACATGAGAAAACGGGTCATGTGGGGGTCGGTGACCGTCAACGGCTTGTTTTGAAGAATCTGGCCGACAAAAAGCGGAATCACCGATCCGCGCGAGGCCATGACGTTGCCGTAGCGGGTGGCGCACAACACCGTTACCCCGTTGGGGCGCAACCGGGCCTTGGCCACCATGAGTTTCTCCATCAGGGCCTTGGTCAACCCCATGGCGTTGATGGGATAGACGGCCTTGTCGGTGCTGAGCACCACCACCCGCGCCACCCCGGCGGCGATGGCGGCCTGCATCACGTTCTCGGCGCCGATGACGTTGGTGAGCACCGCCTCCATGGGGTAGAATTCACAGGATGGCACCTGTTTCAACGCGGCGGCGTGAAACACGTAGTCCACCCCCTGCATGGCCTCGTGGAGGCTGTCCCGCTGGCGGACGTCGCCGATATAAAATTTGAGCTTGGGGTGGTTCCGCGCCACCCGCATGTCCTCCTGTTTCTTTTCGTCCCGGCTGAAAATGCGGATCTCCCGTACCCCTGTATCGAGAAAGCGGCTCAGGACGGCATTGCCGAAAGACCCCGTCCCGCCGGTGATCATGAGCACTTTGTCACTGAACATCGCGGTGCTTTATCCTTTGGTTGAAGGCGTGCATGGATTTGATCAATTCGGGCCACGACGGGGCCACGTAGCCGGTGGCCGCCTGGAAGCGTTCCGCGTTGAGGGAGCGGTCGATCACCAGCCGGCCGTCGGAAACGATCTCGATTTGTTTTCCATAGACCCCGGCCACCTGGCAGAGCAAGTCGTACTTGGAAATCGGTGCCGCGGCCACGTGATAGACGCCGGACAACCCGTCGCGGGGAAGGACCACGTCCCGGATCACCCGCGCCAACTCCACGGTGGGCAGACCGGAAAAGACGGCCCGGGTGTATCCGCTGCAGCGGTTCTCCTGAGCCAGGAACCAGTCCACCAGGCCGTGGCGGCCTTTCAGGGCATGGCCGATCAACGACGTGCGCAGGGTCAAGGTGTGCGCTTCAGCCACCTCGCCCAGAAGCTTGGACCGACCATAGAGATCTTCAGCGTCGGGGAAGTCCGTCTCGCGGTATCCTCCTTTTTTCCCCGAAAAAACACAATCGGTGCTGATATGCACCAGGCGTGCCCCCACCAGGGCGCACCACCGCGCCAGTCGATGAGGCAGCATCGCATTGAGGGCGATGGCCTGGAGCGGATCCTCGGCGCCGGCCCGCTGCTTGATCATCCCCACGCAATTGACCACCACCTCCGGCCGGGTCTCGGCAAACACCCGCACCAAGCCGTCGGGGTGCTGGACATCCACCCCGGCCAACAAACGGCGGGACAATGCCGCCGGGAAAAACCGCCGATCCGCCTCGGAGCGCAACGTCCCGCTCACCCGCCAGCCGGCGCGTCGGTTCAAAACGCGGAACATGGCGTTGCCCAACATGCCGCCGGCGCCCAGCACCAGTACCCTCATGATGGATCCTTCCACCCCTGGCGCATCGATCGCAGGTGACCGATGAGCCGATCGACAAGCATCTCGTGGGCGAAATGCCGCCGGTAGCAGGCGCGCCCCCGGGCGCCCATGGCCTCGCGCTGTTCCGGGTACATCCGGTAAAGCGCCAGAACGGCGTCAGCCAGCGCCACACCGTCTTCCGCCGGCACGGCCAGCCCGGCGCCGGCCATGGTCACCAAACGGGCGCCTTCGCCGTTGAGGCAGGCCAGAATGGGCCGCCCGGCAGCCAGGTAAGCCTGCACCTTGCTGGGAACCGTCGCCCGGAAGATCGCCCGGTCGGCCAGGGTCACCAGCAATGCAGAGGCCCGCTGCATCAACGCCGGCATGGTTTCCACCGGGAAGCGCCCGGGGAGGTGAAGCCGGTCGAGTTCCCGGGCCCTTGCCTGGCGGCGCATCCACTCCCGCCGGCTGCCGTCGCCCAGAACGACAAAATGGATGTCCGGGTATGCTTTCAGCCGTGAAGCCGCCTCCACGATGGTTTCCACCGCCTGGGCGCTGCCGATATTGCCTGCGAACAGCACCGAAAATCCACTGTTCAATCCTTCGACGGCGGGAGGCTCTCCCCGTGCCGGAAGGGCAAAAGTCTCCTCCGCGGAGTTGGGATGATACACGATGGGGGTACGATGCGCCAGGGCGCGGATGGGCGCTTCGAAAGCGGGCGACGGCACCAGCAGCAGGTCGGTATGGCGGTAAATGAAGGCGACCGCCTTTTCCACCAGGCCGAGCGCGGCCCGGTTCGTCAGGTAGCCGGTGGCCGAAAGACTTTCCGGCCAGAGGTCCTGGACCCACAGGGCCACGGGACAGCCCTTGAGTCTTCCGAGGAGCACTGCGGGAAGGGCCTGGAGCACCGGTGACGGCGCGTACACCAGGATGGCGTCAAACCGCCTGTTGCGCAGGATCGCCGGACCGCATACCAGCCCCGAGAGAACGAACGATAGATAATTCAGCGCCAGCCGCCAGGCGCCGCGGCCGCGGGCCAGCAGCGGCACCCGGTGGATCAAGGCCCCTTGATGCCTCTGGCGACCGCATCCCCTCGTCCGGTAGCCCGAAAAAATCCGGCCTGACGGGTAGTTCGGTTTCCCGGTGAGCACCTCCACCGCGACGCCCTGGCGCACCAGCGAGGCCACGACATCGTTGATCTGAAAGCTCTCCGGCCAGTAGTACTGGCTCAAGACCAAAAGGCGCATGGCCGTCTCAAATCGCCTCAGAAGACAATGGGTAAAACGCCTCCCAGGTGCGCCTGGCGGTAAGGCGCCAATCGTAGCGGGCCACCCGTGCCCTGGCCTTGGCCCCCAATCGGCTGCGGCCGTCTGCGTCGTCGATGAGACCGGCGAGCCGGGCGGCCAACTGCGCCGGCCGGGACGGATCGAAATAGATGACGGCATCACCGGCGAACTCGGGCATGGGCGGCCGGTTGGAGGCGAGGATGGCCCCGCCGGCGGCCATGGCTTCGAGAAGAATGTTGGGGCAGTTTTCCGATTCGGAGGCAAAGATGTGCAGCTTCGCCCGATGGTACAAAATCGGCATTTCGCTATAGGCCACCGGCCCGGTCAGCCGCACCCTCCCCTCCAGTCCCAGGCGTGAAATCTCCCGGCGCACCCGCCGGCCGTAGCCGGGGGTCTCATGGCCCACCAACAGGAGCTTCTCTTTGGTGGGACGCATGGCGCAGAGCCGCGCATAAGCCTGCACCACCTCCACCTGGGCCTTGTAATGGTCGATGGTGGACACGTACAGCAGGTATTCGTCCGGAAGCCACCCGAATCGTTCCCGGGGGTCCTTCGGCGCGTCGTGAAACATTTCATTGACGCCGTGGGGGATGACAACGGCGCGGCGCAGTCGGCGGCCGGCGGCCTTTTCGATCACGCGGCGCGCGTGTTCCGAGATGAAGATCACCCGATCGGCCCGCAGCATGCTCTCGAGCATGACCCGGTGCAGTATCCGGTTGCGCAACCGCTGGTATCCCGGCGGATAGCGGCGCCGCTGCACCGGATCGAAGGGAATCATGTTGCGAAACATGGTGGCGGTGCGGCATCCCCGCGGCGCACGAGTCGCCACCACGCCCCCCGGGCAGAACAGAACGTCCGCGCCGGCCTGTCGCAGCACCTTGGGCAACACCGTTTTTTCCCAAAGGGTACGGAGCACCGGATTGCTGGTGGGCCAGGCGGTCCTGAGACGGGTCACGGCGGGATGCCGGGGCAACGTCAGGGAGAACGGGGCATAAATAAACAGGTGCATCCGGGCCGGATCCGGCGGATGGCGCAGCAGGTTGACCAAGTACGTCTGGCCGCCGCCCATGCGGGCGGACAGGGCGTTGATGAAAAGCTTCATGGCCGGGCGCGGTAGAATTGAAGTAAAATTAAAATCGCCCACAGAATGGTGTGGGCCTCGCACCGCCCGGCCTGGTGGCCGTGCCACAGCGACATCACCGCCGCGGGACGCAGCCCCACCGCTTCCATGGCCGGCTTGTCGCGGAGCAGGTTTTCGGCCCAGGGACAAAGTTCCCGCCGCAACCAGCGGCTCATGGGCACCCCGAAACCCATCTTGGGCCGGTCCAGGATCTCCCGGGGAAGCTTCCGGTAGGCCAATCGCCGCAGCAGGTACTTGTTGACGGCGCCGCGCACCTTCCATTTCAGCGGCAGCCGGGCCGCCCATTCCAGGATGGAATGGTCCAGCAGCGGTTCCCGCGATTCGAGGGAGAAGGCCATGGCCCCCACATCCACCTTCTGCAGATAGTCGTCGGCCAAGGTATAGCGGATATCGAGGCGCATTCCCAGCTCCGCCGGCGACAGGCCGGGGGGCCATGCCGCCGAACAGGCCTCGAAAAGGGAAGCCAGGGACCGGGTTTCCGCCACGAGATCGGGGGACAGGACCGCCTCGCAGTCCTTGATGACGCCGCGCATGAAGGCGAACGCCCCGGCGGGCCCGCTTTTGGCCATAGCCCGGCCTAAAAGCCGAAGGCGGTGATCGGGGGTTACCGCCAGCAGCTTCGCTGCCCGGTTGCGCAGCGCAGCCGGGCAGCGCCGCAGCCGGCCGAGAGCCTGGGCGATGCGGTAGTAGTGATATCCGCCGAAGGCCTCATCTCCGCCGTCCCCCGACAGGCTCACCTTCACGGATCTTCGCGCCAGCCGGGAAACCGCCATCAAGGGAAAGGCCGAATAGTCGAAAAACGGCTCATCGTAGTGAGACAGATAAACCGGCATCAGGTCGAGCAAGTCGTCGGCGGCAAGGCGCTGGCAGACATGATCCGTTCCCAGATAGCGGGCCACCGCCCATGCGTGGCGACTTTCGTCGAAAGCGGGATCGTCGAAGCCGATGGTAAAGGTCTTGACCGGCTGGCCGGTCTGTTTTTGCATGTAGGCGGCTACCAGCGCACTGTCGATCCCCCCCGAGAGAAAGGCGCCCACCGGCACATTGCTCACCATGCGCCAGCGCACGGACCGCTCGATGATCCCGTCGAGCTCGTCGAGGAGATCGTTTTCGTCCGCCCTTGCCAGGCCTTCGTCGGGCTGGAGGGCATCCAGCGACCAGTAACGATGCTTGTCCACCCCATTTTCAGCGACCAGCAGATAGTGGCCCGGTTCGAGCTTGCGGACGGACCGGTGACCGGAAAACGGCGCCGGAATATAACCGGCTTCAAGATAGTAGCGCAATCCCTGCCGATCGAGATCCCGAGGCAGGTCGGGAAGAAGCCGAAACAGCGCCCGGGGCCGCGAGGCGAAAGCGAAGACCCCGTCTCCGGCGTGGTAGTAGAGCGGTTTGACCCCCACCCGGTCCCGGGCCAGGAAAAGGACTTTTTCCAGGCGGTCCCAGATGGCGATGGCGAACATCCCGTGAAACCGCTCCAGGCACCCGGGGCCCCACTTCTGGTAGGCGGCCAGGATCATTTCGGTATCCGAAACGCTGCGCCAGGGGTAGGCCGAGCCGATCCGCTTCTTGATCTCAGGGAAGTTGTAAATCTCGCCGTTGTAGACGATCACGTGCCGGCCGTCGGCCGAATGCATCGGCTGGGCCGCCATCTCGCTCAGATCGATCACCGCCAGCCGCAAATGGCCCAGGACCGCCGGTGCTTCCCGCCACGAGCCAAGCCCGTCCGGTCCCCGGGAGGCGATGGACGCCAAAGCGCGGTCCAGGTCGGCCGGCGAGAACCGTTGCGTGGCCGACCATGAAAGTCCTCCCACGATCCCGCACACGCTAGCGCCCCCTTCCCCTCGGTATCTTTGTGAGCCGCAGCCAAGCCATGACCTTCATCTCCCTGTCCGCTGCGCCCAACGCGGTGATTTGAAGCCGGGGCAAATCCTTGCTTTCTACAAAGCGTCTCATCCCGGGGAGCATCACGGTTTCTTGGAGCCGCAAAGGGCGTAAAAAACATCGGCGATCCGGCCAGCCATCTTCTCCGCCGCGAAGTGCCGCAAAGCAACATCCCGCAGCGCCCGGGCGTCGATCTTCCCCGCCTTCGCATCCGCCCTGACGGTCTCCAAACCGTCAAACCACTCGACCACGCTGCGGGGTCCCAGGCCGCCGGGCACCAGGTCCAGCACTTCACGGTTCATGCCGTAGGGGGATACGACCACCGGCAAACCGGCCGCCAGGTACTGGAGCATCTTGAAGCTGCACTTTCCCCGGCTGATGTCGCTATCGTCGAGCGGCATGATCCCTACATCCATTTCGTGGAGCATCAAGTGCTCCGCGTCGGCCCGCCACGGTTGGAAAACCACCTGCCCGCCGGGCAAGCCGGCAAGGCGCGGCGGACGGTCCGCCACCACCAGCAGGCGCGCATCCCGGTGAACTCGCAGAAACCGGGCCAGCGCCGGGGCGATCATTTCCAGGAAAACAAAATTCGCCGAAGTGCCGGTCCAGCCCACCACGAATGGCGCCCCGGCCGGCTTGGGGACGGGCCGGGGCCGGAACCGGGCACAGTCGATGCCGGTGGGAACGATTCGGATGCGCTGGTGATGGCGGCTGCACCAATCCGCAAGAAAGCGGTTCCCCGCCAGCACCATGTCCGCCCGTCGCACCAGGCGCCGCACCATTTTCTCCCCTAGGGGATTGTACAACCAGATGGCATCGTCGATGTCGAGCACCAGGGGCGATTTGAGCAGGCCGGCCAAGTCGTCCAGACCGGGAAGAAAGTTGCGTTCCAGCCAGGTCAGGTCGGCCCGGTGGCTGCCGGCGATCCCCGGTACCCGGCCGGCAAGGTTCAGCGCCGTCTTCGCCGCCATCACCGGCGGCAGATAACGCTCTCGAATCCGCCCAAGGGCGCCGGGTAGCCGGGCCCCCTGGCTCACCGGCGGACAGTGCTCCACGACCTGGATTCCCAACCGCTGCAGATGGGGCACATACTGGCGGACCCGGAAGCGGGCCGAAGGCAGATTTCTTCCGCTGGTCAGGGCCGCGACGCGCATCAGCTCTCCCGGCGCGCCCAAACCGTCATCCGGCCCGTCTGGCCGGTGAGTGCGGCGAGGCAGGCCAACGGGAACAGGGCGTACTGGTGCAGCCCCGACTTTTCCGGAAATTTCCTCAACCACCGGGCCAGCGCCGGCAGCATTCGACGATCCTGGAGGAGGTACCCGAAACTGCCGGCAATATTGCCTAGCAGCCGCTGGTGAAAAATCCGCTCCACCCGCCAACCGCCGGCGTTCAGGACGCGCTGCAGGGTACCGGGCGTAAAATGATAGAGGTGGGTGGGCAACGAAAGGGCGTACCATCTGTCTTTGAACAGGCGAAATTCCAGGGATGCGGCATTGGGCACCGAAAGGACCAGCCATCCGTTGGGACGGGACCACCGGTGCAGCCGGCGCAGGGCTTCAACGGGCCCGTGCAAATGCTCCAGCACCATCCATCCCACAACCAGGTCCACCGGCGCCGCGGGGTCCGGGGCGCTCTCAATGGGGCCGGTATGCACCGGGTAGCCGAGGTCGCGGGCGTGCCCGGCGGCCGCGGCGGAAAACTCGACCCCCGCCACCGACCAGCCCGTCCGTGCCATTTGGTGCATGAAGCCGCCGGAGGCGCACCCGATCTCGATCATCCGCCCGGGGGCCAGGGGAGGCAGCCGCGTTCCGTTGAATTCGAAAAACCGCCGGGCCAGGGGCTTGATCCGGGCCTTGAGAGCCCCAAGCCGCCCCGATGGTCCGGCGACTCGGGTGTTGCGGTAAGGATGGTAGTCTTCCGGGTAGTAAAACCCGATGGTCCCCGGCGATGGCCGTGGATTGGTGCGCATCAGTCCGCAAGAACGGCACCGGACCACCTGGAACCGCCCCGGCAGGCCGTGGAGCCGGTCGCGGCCCGCAAGAACCGTTTCGTCGCTGCGGGGACAGCCCAGCGGGCAGTCGGCATCTTCCAGCACGACATCGGGTGGAATCGTCATGACAGCACTTCTTTTTCCAACAGGTAAAATTGCAGGCCGAAGTTGAGCATACAATAGATGCTCGTGGCCACGGCCAGGCCCGCTACCCCCCAGATGTAGAAGGCGATCACTTTGGCCGGCAAATAGGCCGTGTAACTGACCATGGAAATACGTGTAGGCGTGACGGTGTTGCCGCGGGCATAGAAGGACGAGGAAGAAATCTGCCCCAGGACACCGCCGGCAAACATCCCCCCCAGCCAGAGCATGATCCACCACAGCCGACTGACGTTCTCGGCGCCGATGTTGCCGTAACCCACCAGCAGGCCGAGCAGGGGCCGGCCCACCAGGGCCAGGACAACGAGACCCGGGATGCAAAACCCCGCCAGCCCGGTAAGGAAGCGCCGATAGGTGCGTCGAAACGTTGTCCGCCCCCCGTCCTTGTGACACATGCTCAGCACAGGCACCAGAGGCGCCGTGACGGCCTTGTTGATCACCTGCCCGGCGGCGCCGTAGATCTGCTGGGCCAGGTAGTATAATGATAGGTTCCCGCTGCCGGTCATGGAGAGCAGGAACCGATCCACCAGCGGATCGGTCTTGTAGTAGGCGGTGCCCAGCAGCAACGGCTTGATGCGCTGCCAGGCCTGCCGGATGGAGGGACTGCGAAGGTCCGGGCGGATGGCCCGGCCGCGCATGCCGGGCGCCAGCAGCAGCGTCTCGGCGCCCATGCGCAAGACGGTGGCCCAGGCCGCCGCCTTGATCCCGTAGCGGGGCAGCGCCCAGACGAGAAAGAGCAACCCCCCGCCGCCGGCCAGGATCGGGACGAATTCGACCCAGAGGAACCGCTGCCGGGCGTGGTAGGTGGCCCACTGAACGCCGTTGATGCCCACCAGTACCATGGCGACGGCCTGAATCCGCGTCAACGCCACGGTCAGGGCCACCCCGGCCTCATCGAACCCCGGCACGGTCAAGGGGACCCACCAGGGGGCGCCGGCGTACAGGATCACGAACAGCGCTCCGAAAAAGCCGGCCACCAGGATCAGCAGCGACCAGGCGTCGTTCATCAGGCGCACCGGATCTTCACCGGCCAGGATGGGCACCAGCACGTGCATCAACGACGCGCTGATCACCGCCAGCACCAGTTGGGGCACGGTCATGCCGGCGAACAGAGCGTCGGTCTCCATGCCCGGCCCCAGGCGGGTGAGCACATACCACTGAAGCAGAAAAGTAATGCCGATGTTGAGCGCGGAAAGAACGCCGAGCTGGAGGGTTTGTTTCATCCGGCGCAATGGCATGGCTGAAGGGCATCAGAAATCATTTTCCAGCTATCCGCATTGCCTCTTCTGCGATAAAAAAACCAAACAACCTCAGACCAAAGCATTCATTGCGTGCCAACCCTTGTTATAAGACACGCAACGCCAATCCGGGGATATCGATGAAATCCTTGCCGTTATAGGTGAGCAAGGTCAACGCATGCTGGATGGCCTGGCTGGCGAGCCACAAATCCTGCACCCGGTGTCGATGCGGGAGTCGCGAGGCCTTCATTTGGGCGGCCAGACTGCCGAAGATTTCTCCGGTGGTTTCATCGATGCGCAAAATCGGCTTGCGTTTGAGCCGATGAAGCGCCGCCTGCCGCCGCTGGCGAATGTGCGGGTCGGACGTGTTTTCGACACCGAACTTCAACTCCGCGAAAGTAACCGGTGAAATGTAAACAGCCTCCGTGCCGGTGAACAACGCAACGTCCGCCGGGGCCAAAACGCCCCGCTCGACAGCCACCCAAATGCAAGTATCAATCAGGAAGCCCAAGGATCTCGCACCTCGGACAGATCGGCCGCGGCGCCTTCACGGCTGTCTTTGATCCATGTCGCCCCCGCATCCTCTGGCAGAGTCCGGTAAAGATCCGACATGGCTTCAAGGGCCGTCATGGTTGCCGGCCCCGGGATGATCTTGGCCACCTGACGGTTGTTGCGCACAATGATTAACTCTTCCCCTTGAAATTCGACCAGATTCATCATCTGCTTGAATTTTCGGGCCAGTTCCGTGGCAGTGATCTGCAGCATGTCGCACCCCATCCATGATAATTTGATATAATCATACAATCAGATCAAGCCACCGTCAAGATTCGATCGATCCTTGGCCACCGTCCGTGTCCGTCCGTGCCTGTCCGTGGTTGAAAAAACGGTGAATCACAGACCCACGCAAATCGCCACAGGCAGAAGCATTCATTCCGTGGTTAACCCAACCCCAAAGCCGCGATCTCCCGCCTCACCCCCTCCTCGAAGGGCAGGGCGGTGAAGCCGAAGTCCCGGGCCGCGGCGTCGTAGGCGAAGGCCTTGTCCACGTTGAGTCGCTGGAGCTGCTCGGCGCGCAGAAAGAAGGGCAGCCCCGCGGCTTCGGCTTTTTGAAGCACGGCGATGAGCAGCGCGGCCGGCAGGTGCACCTTGAGGATTTTCCTACCCAGGCGCCCGGCGATGATGTCCACCAGCCGATTGAAGGCCATCGGCTCGCGGCCGGCGATGTTGTAGCAGTTGCCCACCGCCCGGGGTTCCTGGTAAGCGTCCACGATGGCCCGGGCCACGTCGTCAACGTAGATCGGCTGCACCAGGTATGTTCCCGGCCCGGGAATGACCAATACCGGCCAGCGCTTCAGGTAACGGATCAGGCGGCTGATGTTGCGGTCTCCGGCCGCGCCGTAGATCATGGTGGGCCGCAGAATGGTATACCAGAGCCCGCTATCTGCGATGCGGCGTTCGGCGGCCAGGCGGGTGGCCAGGGCCTCGGCGTTGAGGGGGGTGAAGATCTGTGTGCTGCTGACGAACACGGCCCGCCCGATGCCGTGGGCCACCGCCGCATCCACCAGGGCATCGGCGTAGCCGGTGTCCAGCGGGGCGATGGAAACCAGTCCGGTGACGCCGGCAAAGGCCCGGGGCAGGGTCTCGGGCATGGCGAGGTCGCCACGGACCAGTTCAACGCCCAGTGCTTCCAGTTGCCGCACGTCGCTTTGGGGCCGCACCAGGCAGCGCACCTTGAAGCCGCGCGCCATCAGCATGGGCACCGTGCGGCGCCCGGTAAACCCGGTGGCGCCGGTGACGAGAATGGTTGTGGTCAAGATTGCTCCCTGGTGAAAAAAATGGAAACGCTCTTTTCAGCTCCCCCCACCACTGCGCATCCCGCTCTTTTCCTGTCATCCCGAGGAGCGCCCATCCCATCAGCCCGAGCGCAAGCGACGAGGGATCTCTTGGCGATTGCCACCAATTCCCGCCCTCTTCCAAACTGCGGATTCTTCACTCCGTTCGGAATGACGGCGGGAAAGGAAAATCGGAACGACCACGGGAAAAACGCGGAATGACCGCGGTAAAAGAAGCAGAACGACGGCGGCATAGGAGCCGGGAAAAATGGCGATGAGAAGATGCTATGGGACGCACAGGCGAAAACCAATCCGGACATATCGCTCCGCCGGGTCGACTTCATGGTCGATATAATCCCAACATATTAAAATAATTATAATTTATATCAAAAAAAGAGATCGTTCGAACATTGAACACCATCGGCACCCTTCGGTCAAGAAAAATAAGGGAAGTGACCCCGCCCGTGGCTGCGCCCGAATTTTCTGGAAACCGTCCGAGAACCTCCGGCCGTTCGACATGTTCTCTGGAGGCTGTCACCCCGCACGTATCCGGAAACGTCAAAAGCCGCCGTCACCGATCCGATCATACCGGCCACGCCGGACAGCCGACGGCAAAGCCGATCGGTCAATTCAACGCATAATTACGCGTGCCCATGGCATAGTAGAGATCCGCCAGGGCCAACTGGTAGTCCCGCATGGCCTTGTTCAGGTTGGCGTCGGCCCGGGTCAGGGCGTCCTGGGCGTTGATCAGGGTCTGGATAGTACCCACGCGCATTTCGAGGCGTTTCTTTTCCATGCGGTAGGCTTCTTCAGCCGTTTGCAAACCGTAACGGGTAGCTTCCACCCGCTGCCGAGCCTCTTGCAGGCGCAGATACGCGCTTTGCACCTCCGTCTGGATGGTTGCGGCTGTGTCATCAAAAAGTTGCTCCAATCGTCGGATTTCATTTTCCATGCTCTGGCCACGGTAATAATGTTCGCCGCCGCTGAAAAAGTTCCATTCCACGCTCACTCCGGCAGTCCAGTACTGGTTTTGTTGGTCACGATCGTACGGCTGACTGAGAATGTTAAATCCAGGTTCATCGTAGTCCCTAGTGTAATCGATTGCGTTCATCTGCAGAGTGACCTTGGGCAATTTCTGCCCCGAGGCAATTTGTTTCTCCTTTTCCGCCATTTTAATGTTGGCCTGAATCAGCTGCAGCTCAATTCGTTGATCCGTGGCGGTTTGCCGGCACTGCGCCAGATCGAATTCGCGCTGCAGATCGATATCGGCCAGCGTTCCCGCATAGAAGATCCCTGTCCCTTCATCAAAACCCAACAGCCGGTCGAGGCTGATTTTGTAAATCACTTCCGCGTTTCTCGCCTGGCTGAGTTGTTGTAGGGCGTCTTCCAGCTCCACCCGGGCCTGCAAGACATCCACGTAGGGCGCCATCCGCTGCGCCACAAAGGCCTCCATCGCCTCGTGAACCACACGGAGTCGTTCGACGGTTTGCTCCAGGCTGCGCCGATCCTCCCTGGCTTTGAGCAATTGGAGAAACTCCTCCTGAATCTGCCGGATCAACTTTTTTTCCTCGGTTTCCTTTTCCAGGCGGGTCGCCTGCTCCTGGATTTGCGCCTTTCTGTAACTGTTGATCAGCGTCTTGCCGGCATACAGGGGCTGCTGCAAGCTTACCCGCCAGGTTTCCTGCATCTGGTTGATGTAGTCCTCGTCCGAGGGCCCGGTGGCATCGATGTTCTCGACGTATGTCTCGCTGAAGCCGGCGGAAAGCCTGGGCAGAAGCCGCCCCCGCACGCTCTTGGCTTCCATTCGACTTCTCTGAACCGCAAATTCCATGGCCTGAATCCCTCGGTTGCGCTCCAACCCGAGTTCAACGGCCTCCTGCAAGTTCAGCTGCAGCGATTCCTGTGGTACATTAACAGCTTCAGCGGCGCGTGCCGCGGCTGGCCACAAAAGAAAAAGTACGGTTAGGATCGATACGCTTTGCCTCCAGCAGTTCATATCCATAAATCTACTCCCTCAGGGCACGGTTCATGCTCTCGGTGATGGGGGACAGGATGTAATCGAGGACGGTCTTGGCCTCGGTCTGGATGTAAACTTCGGCCGGCATGCCGGGGGTCAGTCGCGTCACGTCCTTGATGGCGTCGTTCAACGACTCCGGATCCAGTTGCACGTAAACCAGGTAATGCGGGGGGATGTTCTGCTGACGGGACTCGACCCGGTCGGCGGACACGTAGGTCACCTCTCCGTCCACCTTGGGCGTGTAGCGCATGGGAAAGGCCGAGAGCGAAACGCTCGCCTGCTGCCCGACCTTGACGTCGTCGATCTTGTCCGGTGCCACCATGGCCGAGACGATCAAGCCGCTATCGCGGGGGACGATTTCCATCAGCGGCTGCCCCCCCTGGATCACGCCGCCCTCGGTGCGCACGTTGAGATTCACCACCACCCCGGCCTCCGGGGCCTTGATCTCGAGCCGGCGGCAGGCGTCCTCGGCCGGCCGCAGGCGCTCGCGCAGGTCCATAATGGCCTGCCTCGTCTCCGCCAGTCGAGAAACCGCTTCATCGATGTACTGCGTCTCCAGGTCCGCGATTTTCAGTTCCAGCTCCTCGATACGCTCGGTGGCCAGGGTGACGGCCGATTCGAGTTCATCCCGGTGCGCTCGATGGGAATTCAGCGCCCGCTCCAGTTCCATGATGTGCGAACGGTCCAGGTAGCGCCCCTCCAGCAGCGGCCTCTTGGCGGCAATTTCCTCTTCCAGCGAGGCGATGGTGCTTTCGATGGATTCGAGTTGATCCTGCTGCCCCCGGATCTGGGATCGCAATTGAACGATCTGGGCGCGGTAGAGATTCTGCTGGCTTTCCATGGAAGCCCGCCGGGAGACGAAAACCTCCTCTTCGGTCTTCATGCTCTCGGCCACTTCGGGCACATCGCTGCGTGCCAGCAATTCCTCGGGCCAGCCGATGCGGTCGTTTTTCTCCTTTTCCGCCACCAGCCTCGCCTCCCTGGCCAGAAGAGCGTCCATCTGGCCACGGTACAAGTCCCGACTGGCCCGCACCCGCTCTCCATCCAGGCGGATCAGCACCTGGCCCTCTTGGACCACGTCGCCCTCCCGCACCAGGATCTCCTGCACGATCCCCCCGTCCAGGTGCTGCACCATCTTGCGATAGCTTTCCACGATCACTTCCCCGGGGGCGATGACGGCGCCCTGGATCTGGGCCGTCGCTATCCATGTGCCCAGGCCGCCAAAAAATATGGCGACAAATGCGAGCCCCCAAAAAATGATCTTTTTGGATGAGGTGGGCAATGGGGGGCGAGACGCATCGATTTCATCGGAGTCAATGGCGACGATATCCTTGGTCATGCAGCTATCCTCAATTTGAGATCATTTTCAGGTTCGAAGAAGCCGAATCGGCGGTTTGTTGCTGCAGGACGCGTCCCTGGTGCAGCACCAGCACCCGATCGGCCACCCGGGCCAAGTCCTGGTTGTGGGTGATGAAAATGGTCGATGCGCCTTTTTCCTTCAGTTGGGCGAGAACATTCTTGAGGGCATCCCGGCCGGGTTGATCCAGGTGGGAATCGGGCTCGTCCAGCACCATGATCCAAGGATCGCCGTAAAGGGCCCTGGCCAGGGCGATGCGCTGTTTCTGGCCTCCGGAAAGCATGACGCCGCCCTGCCCGATGGGGGTGTCGTAGCCGGCCGGCAGTCCCAGGATCATCTGGTGAGCGCCGGCGGCAATCGCGGCATCCACCTGGGCCCGGGCATCCGCTTTCCCGAGTCGGGCGATATTTTCCGCCACCGTTCCGGAAAAGAGCTCCACCTCCTGGGGGATGTAGCCGATCTTCTTGCCCAGCAGGTCGGGATCGATTTCCCGCAGATCGCGGTCCCCCAACCGCACGCACCCCGCATCCGGCCGCCAGAGCCCGAGCAGAATTTTGGCCAGGGTGGACTTGCCCGCCCCGCTGGGGCCCACAATCGCCAGGATTTCGCCTGGCCTGAGATCGAAATCGACGTCTTCGAGCACCGGCTGCCGGTTGATGGAATGGCTGACTTTTTCCATACGGAAACGGTCCGGGTGGCTTTCAAGCGGCAAGGGCCCTTTTTGCGAAACCGTGCGCATCAACTCGGACAGCCGTCGGTAGGCCAGGCGGGATTCAGCCAGGCTCTTCCAGGCATTGCCCAACATGAGGGTTGGCGAGAGGGCCCGGCTCATGATCATGGAGGCGGCCACCATGGTGCCGATGGTGATCTCGTGCCGGATCACCAGGTATGCTCCGACCGCCATGACCACGGCACTGGTGGCCATCATGATCATCTTGGCACTGCTCTGGAAGAAGCCGGTGCGGGCCGCCAGCCGGTCTTCAAAATACACGTCTCCGCTGTTGTGCGACTTCCAGCGGCGACTCAATGCCGGCAGCATTCCCATGGCGTTGACGCTTTGGGCGTTGCGCATGGCGGAAGACAGAAAACGATCCGTGGCAATGGAGGACTGCACCCAGGCCGCCCGCATGCGGCCGGTGAAGATCTCCTGGCAGAGCACCAACAACAGCAGGACGACAGCCCCGGCAGCGGCCACCTGGCCCAGCAAAGGGTGAAACAGATAGACGATGGCCAGGTAGATCGGCACCCAGGGAGTATCGAAGAAAGCGAAAATTCCCGCTCCGGAGAAAAAATTGCGGATGCTGTTGAGGTCCTTCAACCCCTGGGTATGCATCGGCCCCCCGGCCGCCACCGAGTTGTTCATCATCCGGGTGAAGACGGGCTGCGCCGCCACCCGGTCGAATTCGACGCCCACCCTCACCAGCAACTTGGAGCGGATCACCTCCAGCAGCCCCATCACCAGGTAGGCGCCGACCACCCCCGCGGTCAGGAAGAAAAGGGTCTCCCTGCTGCGGCTGATCATCACCTTGTCGAAGAGCAGCCGCATGTAGAGCAGATAGGAAAGCTGCAGCACGTTGATGAACAGGCTGAAAAAAAAGCCGCAGCCCAGGTGGGGCAGAAATTTGATCAAGTATTGCCGCATCAGGATCTTACCGTATTGTTTTTATGACGATGTTTATAGCCACTGCCGAGATCATACCTGTCTGTCATCCCGGGGCGTGCCTACCTGTCATCCCGAGGCACTCCCATTCCTGTCATCCCGAGGAACGCCTATTTCTGTCATCCCGAGGAACGCCTATTTCTGTCATCCCGAGGCACTCCCATTCCTGTCATCCCGAGGAGCGCAAGCGACGAGGGATCTCTCGGGAAGCCGGCCTTTTTACACTGAGCGATCCGTGTTCGCCGTGGTTGAACCATTTACCCCTTGTGGGACGCCGGCAGCAGCAGTTTCTGCAGCACCTGCTGCGTTGGGCCGTAAAGTCCCACCTGGCCGTCCTTGAGCATCAGCAGCTTGTCGGTAAGCCGCAGCAGCTTTTGGCGGTGCGTCACCAGCACCAGGGATATCTTCTCCTGCCGGGCCATTTGAATTGCCTGCTCCAACGCCTCCAAGCCTTTCTGATCCAGGCTGGCATCCGGCTCGTCCAGGATCAACAATCGGGGGTCGCCGAACAGCGCCCGGGCCAGGCCGATGCGTTGGCGCAGGCCGCCGGGCAGGTTCTGCCCGCGTTCCTCGAGCACCGTGTCGTAGCCCTCGGGCAGCGCCATGATGATCTCGTCGACATGGGCCCGGCGGGCGGCCTGGCGCACCGCTTCCCGTTCCACTGCCTGAAAACGTGAGATGTTGCCGGCGATGGTACCGGCAAACAGCTCCACATCCTGGGGCAGGTAGCCGATATAGCGCCCCAGACTGTCCTGCTCCCACTGGTGCATGTCGGCGCCGTCCAGGCGCAGCACCCCGTTGGCCGCCGGCACGGATCCGGTGATGAGCCGGGCCAGGGTGGTTTTTCCCGCGCCGCTGGGACCGATGATCCCCAAGGTTTGCCCCGGGTCCAGATCGAAGGAAATCCCCTTGAGAATCACCTTGCCCCCCAACCCGTACACCAGCGACTCGGCGCGCAGCCGACCCTCGGGCCGCGGCAGCTCCAGCTTGGGCGCCTGGGTCTCGAGGTTGGCCCAGAACTGCCTCAGCCGATCGAAGGCGTCACGGGCGTTCTGATACTGCTCCCAGCCGTCCACCACTACCTGCATGGGCATGATGACGCGGCCGGCGATGATCACGGCGATGATCATCAGACCGGGGTGGATGTCTCCGGCAATGATCAAGTAGGTTCCAACCCCCATCAGCAAAGCCTGCATGATCCAACCGATCGACTTGATCACGCCCGAGTGGATCCCGGCCTTTTCGCTGGCCTCGGTCTGGTCGACAATGACCCCGTCCTGCAGTCCGCGCCAACGGGCGGCGAGCTGAGGCTGCATGCCCATGGCCTGTGCCGCCTGGGCGTTGCGCACGCACTCCTGGGCAAAGCTGTTGGCAGCGCCGAAACGCTGATTGGCGCGGCGCAAAAGGGTGCGGATGGGGTTGCGCCCCAGGAACTTGGTCCCCACAATGACCAGCATGCCGACCAGGGCCAAAGCCCCCATCGAGGGGCTGATGAAAAAAACGACCACCAGCTCCAGGGGGGCGATCAAGGCATCGAGAAAGGCCGTGGCCACCGGCGACTGCAAAAAGGCCCGCACCTTGCCCAGGTCCTCCATGGCCACGGAGGACTCGCCCTTCTTCAACTCGATTCTGTCCTTGAAAAGCCCCAGCAGGATCTGCTCGCCGAGATTCTCGTTCAAGTATACGGAAAACCGGCGCAGCAGTGTGTTGCGCAACAGGTCGAAGACCAGCATGAACACCAGGGCGCCCAGCGCGGCGGAAGTGACGGTGTAGATGGTGGAAATGCTCTCGGCGGGAATCACCCACATGTAGAGCATGAGCATGTTGGCGGCCATGGAAAGCGTCAGACCCACCACCAGGATGCTCAAGAGCACGACCACCACTACCGTTTTTTTCAGTTCCTTCTCCATTTTCCCCTACGGTGATTTTTGTGATTTAATCGCATCAATTTTCCCTCTGTGCCCTCTGTGGTAAAAAATACCAAGTGCCCTGTGGTTTCCCGCTAATCGACCGGCCGGATCAGCACTGGCAGGCGCGCCGCCGTCTTCCATTTTTCTTCCTGGTTGAACTCCACCAACAACGTGTAAATACCGAACTCGGTCAATTGCAAGGCGTTGATCCGAAACTGCAACCGCTGCCGGGTTCGGTCGATAACCACCGGCCGGCTCTGAAGCACCACCTTCTGCTTTTTCGCCGGTGACTCTAGCACCACTCGAAAGGCCACCGTCTCAGGTTCCTTGTCCGTTTTTTCCCAAAGCGTACCGAGCAGGACCGGCCCGATCCGGGCCGGCAGCTTGGCGGCGGCCCCCTCCTCGATACAGCGGATATAGCTCACCGTGTTGCTTTCCTGGTCGGTGATGATGTCCCGGCATAGAACGGACCAGATGTTGCGGATCATGTGCGGCCCCCGGGGGCTGATTCAATGTAAGAAAAAATCCAAATCGGAATGATGTGTTCCACCACAGGGAGTTTTTCTTCATTTTTTCCCCTGTGTCCTCTGTGAACTCTGTGGTTTAAAACACCCCCTCACTGCAACACAATGGACCCCGAACCGGTGCTGCGCCAGGAGAAGCCGCCGCTTTCCGGGTCCCCCAAAGTCAGGCTCATGACTCTGTCCTGCACCTGGCGCACCGTATCGCGAAGCTGACCCGCATAAAACGCCGAGGCCTCTTGCCAGGCCATTTCCTCGCTGTGGCGCGTGGTCAGGAGGTACAGGACGTAACTATTCAAAGACACCCCCTGGATTCTGGCCTCGCGCACCAGGTCCGCGTGCAGGCTCTTTGGCAGGCGCAAGCGGAACTGGCCGCTGCTCTCAGGCGATTCGTGGTTGACAGTCATGTCTTTTTCCTTGATCCATCAAGATCCCGCCAATGATTTAGAGTTATTTCTAACAATGATGAATGGTACCATATTCGGTACCATTGTCAAGTCAAAAATTATCTCCCGCTTTCCCTCCCTCAAACGACTGGACCCAATGATTGAAACAGCCGTAAATAAGCCACATTTGGCGAAAGAAACCTCACCTGGAAACCTGAAATCTTTGTCAACCTATCGCGGAAGTCCACCAAGCAAACCTGCTGTGCGCTGAAACAAATCAGGGAGAAACCGGATTTTCATCTCTGGCTATTATTAACAGATTGACTTGAAAATATTCTTTTATTATAAGTTGGTGCCCAGTGAATCTAAAGTATAATCCGCCGGCAAAATTTGTTGAAATCCGATTTGTATCCGTAAACCTTACCGTTCGCCTAAACGCCAAATTCAGGGAGGATGAGCATGGCACTACAAGGATTTGACAAAACTTACTATCTCAATGCGAAGCTTGCTGCTCTGCAGACCGAGTACCCCGAGTGGGCCAGCAAGACGGCCGCCGATCTGGAGGCGTACTTCGCAAACGTTGGCTTGACGGCTGAGGACCACTACAACCTCTACGGCTGGAAGGAAGGCCTGGGTCCCAACGCCTATTTCGATGCCGAGGAGTACAAGCTGGCCAAGGCCACGGCCATGTTCGATGACAACCTTTACCTGTCTGTTGGAGATGCGCTGGCGGCTTTCGAGGCGGCCTGGGGCGACCAGGATCCCTACCTGCACTACCTGCAGTATGGCGCGGCCGAAGGCATCAATCCTTCCAACGACTTCGATTCATCCGACTATCTTGCCGCCAAGCTTGCTGCCCTGCAGGCAAACCCAGAAACAGCAGCCGACTGGGCGGACAAGACCGTCGATGATCTTCTGGATGTCTTTGTTGACGCCGGTTTGACCCCCCTGACCCATTTTATTCTCTATGGCGCGGATGAGGGCCTGGCCGCGCCGCCGGTGCCCGAGGACGAGCAGGTGACGCCGGGAACAGAAATCCCGCCGGTGGAAGGTGAGACCATCACCCTGACCGACGGCGTGGACAACGTCCAGATCGCCACGGTCAATACCGTCGACACCGTCATCGGCGTGGTGGACGGTGACGAGTCCACCTTCAGCGTGGGTGACGTGATCGAAGGCAACGGCCATACGGTGCTGAAACTGGCGGTGGCCGAAGGCGGTGACGCCGATTACGCAACGCTCAGCGATATCGACCAGATCAACATCCTCGCCGGCACCAGCGGCGGCGACAGGGGGGAATTATTTTTGGCACAGGTCGCCACCGGGGTCAACTTCAACGCGGTCGACTGGACCGGCATCGGTTCGGTAAACCTCGTCAGTGGTGTGGACGGATTGGGGGTCCGGGTCGATAATCTCGAGAGCACCACTGCGCTGTCGATTTCCGATGCGGTTGGCGGAAGGGTTGAAGCGGACTATACCAATGACATCTGGGTTCAGATTGAGACCGATCGAGACAGCGCCATTTCCTTCATGGACGGCGATGTCGATGCCGTGGTCGCGACGGACGAAGATGTCAAGTTCGGTATGCGGGCGACCGACGACGATGTCGATGTGGTGGTCGGCGACGTGTCCATGGTGGGCACGGATGCGAATTGGGCCGGGCTCGATGTTGGGAATTGGTATGACAAGGGGGACGTCACCCTTGGCAACGTGATCATCGAGGGTTTCGATACAATCTATATGAACATTGATAACGAGGAAAGTGGAACGCTGCCTGCCAACCTTGCGGTAGGTGACGTGACGCTGGACGTAAACGCGGCGGGCTACTTGATTGCCGGCATTGAAAATTATGGCAATGGAGCTCCCGCCGGCAACTTGACGCTGGGCAACGTTGATATTGAACTTGCCGCTGCGGCCTCCGGCTACTTCCAGGCCACAAACGCTGGCGGTATCGCCGCCGGCGACCTGACGGTAGGTGACGTCTCGGTAAAGCTGGCGACCGATGCGGTTATAGGTTCAATAGGTGATATAATTCCATCGAAAGTCGCAACCAATAACGCCATTGATTATAACCTCTCCTTCATCAATGTTGCAGAAACCGCCGGCAACCTGACCATCGGTAATATTGCTCTGGACATGGGTATCAATACGTTTCTGGCTGGAAGCAACGAACTTCAGTCCCTTGGAACCGCTGGCAGTGTTGGCGACACTACCATCGGCGACCTGACAGTGCTGGCCGATGATGGCGCTGAGCTGAATTACCATCCCGTTGATATTGACGCCAATGGCGATGCCGGCAACGTGACCCAAGGCAACGTTGATGTCACTCTGGGTGTGTCGGCTGAGGCTTACCTGCACAACAATGTCCATTCCGAAGGCGGCGATATCGGCGACTACAGCCGTGGTGACGTGTCCCTTGTAGCAGGCCAGGGCAGCGACATTCAGATGACTGACGGCCTCTATGCAAATAACGGAGACATCGGAGATGTCACCATTGGTGATGTGGCTCTTTCCGCAGGGGTTAGCGCCGCTGCCTCCTACACGATTAACTCATATGCGACTTCCTCGGAAATCGGTAATATCGCGGTGGGCGATGTCTCTGTGAACGCGGCGGGCAAGAATGCCTACGCGGATTTTTACGAGTACATCTATTCTGAAGATGTGGGAACGACCACTTACGGCGATGTATCCCTGGCGGCCAACGGTGACGGAGCGAATGCCTTATTCTATCTTTTCAACAGTGCGACCGACTCGGCCGGTGACACCACCCTGGGAAACTTCGACCTGAGCATTGATACGCTCGCCGAGAAGACTGCTTACGTGAAAGCTCACATCGCCATCGACAATGGCGACGTAACCATCGGCGACATTACTTTGGGCTCCACCAGTGTGCAAAGCCTAACAGACACTTTGATGGCCTATACTGTCGATTTTAATGCTCATGCCTATAACGGCACCCTGACCGTGGGCGACATCACGGTGACCGGCGGGGACGGCAAGGCGGACAATTTCGCCGACATAGCCAACTGGCTCAATCTGTCCAGCAGCGAGAAGGTCGTCATCGGCAACGTGGACTACAGCGGCTACGGCGGCGGTGCGGTCACGGCCAATGTAATCGATGTTTCCGGCTACGGCGGCGCCGCGGAGGTCATCGGTTCCGACCAGAAGGATATGATTTACGACAACAAGGGCATCAATGCCATGACCGGCGGCGACGGCGCCGACACATTTGTGATCAACGCCGCCAACTCCGGCAAAACGGCGACAACCGTCGATCAGATTCTTGATTTTAATGACGCCGACGGGGACAAGATCGACCTTGGCGTGGTGATCAACGAGTTCAACTACTCCGAAGGCACCCATGCCGATTTCGACACCTTCCTGGCGGCGGCCAATGCGGCCGACAAGGCGGCTTACAGCGGCCTGGTGGCCGGTGACGTCTGGGTGGCGGTGGACAACAACGGCGATCTGGCTGTGAATTACGTCATCCAGCTGGTGGGCGTAAACAGCCTGGGCGACATCGACATTGCTTCGTTCGACCCCATTGCCGGGTAATGCCAGTCGCTTAACGCCGCAACCAAAGTAGACCAAGGGGCCTGTGTGTATCACAGGCCCTTTTTTTTCAATGACGATCCAGCATGTTACAGGCTTGTCATGAGCGAATATCTCCCAACAACAAGAGAAAACAAACCTAAAGAGGAATTTCTCTGGATCATCGAGGCCCAGCACGACTTTCTGGACCGATTTTGCCTGGTCGTCGGCCTGGACCGCGACAGCGCCGTCCCCCTGATCTTCACCCTGAAACCGGATCGCTTCGCCCCCGCGCGCCTGACGTTTCCTTCCGCCCGTTGCCCTCGACCGGAGCCATGGCTCAAGGTGTTGGGCCTTCTTTACCTGCGCCACACCCCCTTCAAGCTCTACCAGGCCACCGGCCAAGAGGATGCTCTGACATCCCTGACCCAACTCAGCCCTGCCATCGACCGTGAACTGGGAGAACTGTTGGGCCTTGCCGCCAAGGGGAAGATCGGTCAACTGCGAAATTTTTCACAGATGCTGGAAAAAGTTTTCGCGCGATTGCAAAGCTTGACAGTGAACGGAATCAAGTATTGAAAAAATACGGCAGATTCGTTTTCTGATCGCAAATTTATTCATCAAAGCGAATAAACTCGCCGTCATCGGAAATCATCGCAGTCGGTTGTTCCTCCGTTGACGCCATGTTGGCACGCATGGCGTCAAGTTTTTTTAGCACAGCCATATTTCCCATCGAAAAGAGCTGCCCGTAGGCCAATGGCAACGCTCTGGTCTTGCGCAGTTGGTTGAACATCGCATCTTCGACTTTCTGAAGTCGGGTTTCGTCTATGCGGTATAGGCCTCCAATTGACTTTTCATCGATTTCCAGATGCCAGGGTGCAATCACCCCTGCTCTGGATAACGCGGACACGGCATCCTCGGTAATTTTTCTGTTCTTTTCTATGGCGTTGAGAAAATCAATGACCTCCTGCAGGGGTTTGGATATGTTGCCCGCGTCATCAAAAAAAGGTTGGCCGACGCCCTTATCATCGACGATGAGACCGGAATCTTCGTCCACGCACAATACCAGGTTCGTCTGCCCTTCGACTTTTGCCAATCGGAACGGAAAACTCCTGAAAACCGATGGAATATACCCACCGAGCCATTTGCCATCAGGCGCTACAAAACAGTTCCCGGTGGCGCCCATGGACAATATACCGCATAAAACAAAGCGGTTTTCACGTTTGATAAAGGCCATAGGGAGGCTCAGAACGGCCCTGGGCAGCTCGGCGGCGAAAAGAGGCGCAAAGCGATAGGAAGACGCAAATGAAAAAGAAGAAAAACCCTGCCAGGATTTATCTCCATGGCGTGCTTTGGTTACCGCTACGATATCGGGCATGAGAAAACTTCCTTTTGATGATCTTAAATTCAAAAAGGCTCTATTTTCCTTGGAAATCAAGATTTCGGCCGGCCATTACATGATGTTTCTTCTTTTTGTCATCGTATCGTCGTGCTTGGTGCAAACAAGTTCTGATTGACCCCCACAGAGCCCACACCAGCAATACGGCGCAAGCCAGTAGTATCGCCGCGCTAATGGGGCGTTCGATGAAAACGGCCAAGTCTCCACGGGAGAGCAGGAGCGCCCGGCGCAAGTTTTTTTCCATCATCGGACCCATAACAAACCCCAGCAACATTGGTGCGGGATTAAACTCCAGGATGATCATCAAGTATCCGACGACACCGAAAAATGCCACCATGTAAATATCAAATGCATTGTTGTTCACACTGTAGACGCCGAGGCAGACAAAAATCAAAACAGCCGGATAAAGCGCCCGATATGGTATCCGCAGCATCGACACCCAAATACCGATCAGGGGAAGGTTCAGGATGACGAGCATCAAATTGCCCGTGGCGAAACTCATGACCAGCCCCCAGAAAAGTTCCGGCTGTTCATGAACCAGCCTCGGCCCGGGCTGGATGCCGTGAAGAACCAATGCACCGAGCATCAGGGTCATCACCACATCGCCGGGAATGCCGAAGGACAGCGTGGGAATAAAGGCCGTCTGGGCCGCCGCATTGTTGGCGGCTTCGGGTGCGGCGACCCCCTCGATGGCCCCTTTGCCGAAGCGACTGCCGTCCTTGGCGACTCTTTTTTCCACCGCGTAGGACATGAACGAGGCGATGGCGCCGCCGGTACCCGGCAACGCACCGAAAAAACAGCCAATGCCGGTACCGCGAAGAATCGGCGCAATCGAACGGCGAACCTCTTCGCAGGCGGGCATCATGTCGCGCAGTGAAATCTTCCTCGTTCCCAATTCATCTTGCTTCCGGTTGACGCTGGCAATCACTTCCGCCACGCCGAAGACGCCCATCGCCAGGGCCACAAGGCTGACGCCATCCCAAAGTTCGGCAATATCGAAATCAAAACGATTGACGCCGGAGTTGATATCCATTCCCACGGTGCCCAGGATCAATCCCAGCACCACCATCGCCAACCCCTTGACCGCCGACCCTGCGCTAACGGTCGAGGCGGCAACGAGGCCCAGCAGCATGACGGCAAAATATTCCGCCGGGCCGAATTTCGAGCCCAGCTCGGCGATGCCCGGGGCAAAAAGGATGAGCATCAAAATACCGAAAATGGCCCCCACCAGGGACGCAATGGCCACCGTAAACAAGGCCGCCCCGGCGCGCCCCTGTCTGGCCATGGGGTATCCATCCAGGCAGGTCACGGCCGAAGTCGGCGTTCCCGGCAAATTCAACAGGATGGAGGCCGTCGAACCGCCGTACTGGGCACCGTAGTAAATACCCGCCAGCATCACGATGGCGGCCGTCGCCGGCAGATGATAGGTGATCGGCAGCAGGAGGGAGATCGTCGTCAGGGCGCCGACACCCGGGAGAGCGCCGACAAGGGTTCCAAGAAATACACCGATGAACGTGTACATCAGGATGGCCGGCGACAAGGCCGACTGGAGCCCAAGCATTAGCCCTTCAAAGATGTTCATCATCGCTTCTTGTAAAAGTTGAGGTGGACAACAGCGTCTTAGAGGTCATAATCCAGGTGGCAAGGCGCGCAAGGGCATCTTCAACCCAACAACGAATATGGCATAGGCGATAGCGGTGACAGCCGCCGCTAGCTTGATGCGCCCCTGCCAGGTCATATCCCGGGCGGCCGCCGAAGACACGCACACGGCGCCAAAGGTACTCAAGATCACCCCGAGCGGCTCCAGCGCGGCAGCGAAAAGGACCACACTGCCGATCACCAGCCCCCCAACCCGCCATCTGACCACCGGCCATGACACCGAGCGCAGATCGGTCCTGAACCAGGCCGGCACTGCGACCATCAAGCCGAGCACCGCCAAGGCGATACCCAGAACAACCGGAAAAAAACCTGGCCCCATCCGGCTCAAGCAACCGATTTCATAGCGCTGGGCATAAATGGCGACAAACAGACCCAAGGCTGTCAAGAGCGCGCCAGCGATGACATCCCGCCAATCCTTTTTTGCCGTTTCGCTGTGACTCATGGCCGACCACCATCGAATGCCATCCAGAATCGCATGTCGTCCCCTTGGACCGCCCCGTCTAATGCGGCCGCATGCCAATGTCATTCAAAATGCCCTGGCAAAGCGCCATGTCTTTGGACAATTGATCCGCCAAGGCCTCCGGGTGCCCCCCCACCACCTTGTAGCCCTGCGTTTCCAACACACCACGCAGTTGCGGATCGGCCAACGCCTCGTTGAACCGGCGGTTCAACCGGTTTACCACCGTATCCGCAGTTGACGCTGGCGCAAAAATACCTGACCATCCACTCATCACAAAACTTGGCCAAATATCCTTCATCAGAGGCAGGCTGTCGAATGGCGGTTTGCCACTGTGGCTTCCGAGGGCGGCTAAAACTTGAATTTTTCCCATATCGGTCATGGGAATCAGCGTGGTGCGGTTCGTAAACAGCAGATCGATCTGACCGGCAACCAGGGCATTGAGGGCGGGGGCCATGCCCGAGTAGGGAATCGATACCACCCGTCCGCCAAGCAGCGCCTTCAGGTGCTGGCACGCCATGCCCAGCTGCCCCGGCACAGCGCCACAGTTCAGCCCTTCCGGGCACTCTCTCGCCAGTCTCTCCAGATCGCCGGGCACGGATACCCGTAGCCCGGACCGAATGGCCAGGTATTGCTCGGTCTCCTGAAGCTGGATGACCGGCTTCAGGTCCTTGATGGGATTGGGGGCGAATTTTATGGTTAGCGCATTGGTAACAAGAAAAGAGCCACCGAGCAAGAGTGTGCTGCCATCCCCCGCTGAGTCGACGACATGCCTGGTGCCGATCAACCCCATGGCTCCGGGCCTGTTGTGCACCAGCACCACCTCGCCGGTTTGATCGGTCACCCGCGCGGCCAACTGGCGGGCGATAACGTCCATCGGACCGCCCGGCGGCACCGCCACCACGATCTTCAGCGGAGCGCCATGGGGCGCGGCCGGCATGGCAATCCCTGCCGCAAGGAGCAGCAATGTCGCCAAAAACGGTGTAATCCTATTGAATTTCAAAAACGTCGGGTTCGGAGTGGCTGCATTTTTAGTGTGACGCATTTTCGATTTCTTCCAGGATACGGCGTTGAAAATTCAACTCCGCCTCCAAATGACGCGTCAGAATCTCCGGCGCGCCGCCTACGGTCCGGTAGCCCATGGTCTTCAAGGATGCGATGACCTGAGGATCCTTCAAAGCCTCGTTGATCCGCTGATTCAGTTGCACCATCAAGTCATCCGGTGTTCCCGGCGGTGCCCAGATGCCATGATAGGAGGTCATCATGAAACCTGGCCAGGTATCCTTGAGCAAAGGCGCCTTTTCAAAAGGCGGCGTGCCAGGGCGGTCTCCGAGGACCGCCAGGATCTGAATCTTTCCCGTGCCCGCCAAGGGCAGCAAACTCTGGTGAGGTGAAAAGAGCAAGTCCACGTGTCCACCGGCCAGATCGTTGACCCCCGGGGCCACCCCGTTGTAGGGAATCAGCGTCACGCGCCCTCCGAGCAGCTTTTTCAAGCGTTCACACCCCAGGGTCAAGTTTCCTCCCAGGCCGGCGCAGTTGAGGCCGTCGGGGCTTTCCCGGGCCAGGCGTTCCAGGTCCGCCGGGCCGGCGACTTCCAACCCGGCCCGGCCAGCCAGGTAGATGTCCATTTCCGTCAGCTTGACCAGCGGCCTGAGGTCATCTATCGGGTGCGGGGCGGTTTCAAAGGTCAGTGCATTGCTTGTCATAAAGGAAGAACCCACCAGCAGGGTGCGGCCGTCAGGAGCCGACCGGGCCACGAACTGGGTACCGATCAGACATTTGGCCCCGGAACGGTTCTCCACCACCACCGCCTGCCCGCTCTGCTCCGCCATGCGGGTCGCCAGGTGGCGGGCCACGGCGTCCATGGGCCCGCCCGCGGCCGCCGGCACCACGAGCGTCAACACCGCGCCGGCCTGCACGGTGGGCGCCGGGGCAAGCAACAGCAGGCAGACCCATGCTGAAATAATGAATGCCATGTGAGCGGAAACGACCCTGCGAATCGTCTTAGTGGACGGTTTCATTGCCCCCCTCCTGGTCCGGCCCTCCCGGCGGCAAGACTTTTATCATGGATGCCACCTGGCGGCGCATGATCTTGCCGTTGTCGTTTTTCGGCAGACTGGCCACCGACACCACCGCCCTGGGCACTTCGTAGGGTTTGAGCTGCTTTTCGCAAAATTGGCGGACCTCGTTGGCGTCGAAGGAATCCCTCGGCACCGCCACGGCGACCAGGATCTGCATTCCGCTGGGGTCGGCCACCGGCACAACGGCCGACTCCAGGATGGCAGGATGCTTGTTGACCACCGCCTCGATGCGATAAGGATCGAGCTTGTTGCCGCCGATGTTGAGCACCTGGTCCATGCGACCGCCCAGAAAGAGGTAGCCGGCCACCCCCACCGCGCCGATGTCCCCGGGGTAGAACCAACCCTGGCGAAACGCCCGGGTTGTCGCGCCCTCGTCCGCCAGGTAACCGTGCGCCATGGTCGGCGCCTTGAAGCGCAGGATGCCCACCTTGCCCGCTGGCAGAACCTGGTCGTTTTCATCCACCGCCTGGGCTTCGACCCATGAATGCAGTCGGCCGACGCAACCCTTGCCGCGATCGGCGTCCCGCGGAGCAAGCGCCGTCAGTCCCCCGATCTCCGAAGCACCGTAAACGATCCACAAGTTGTCGCAGACGTATTTGCGGATCCCGTCGATGACGGCCGGTGAAACCGGCCCGCCGCCCACATGAACGCTTTGGATGCTTCCGCAGACCGCTTCGCGCCGCAGATCCGACTTGGCGGCATGCGAGACGACTGTGGCCGCCAGCCCAGAGGAAAGCACCGCAAGATCCGGTTTCTCGGCCGCGGCGACATGGAAAAAGTTGGCGGCATCGTGGTACCGGGTTGAAAGGATGGCCGTGGCGCCCGCGTAAAGCGCTCTCAGGGCGAAGTTGATCACCCATGTGCTGCCATGCCCGGCCAGCAGCAGAACCCGCCGGGCGTTCACCTCCTCGGGGCGCAGCAAGCTGCCGAGCAAATTACTGCGCTGATGGCTAGTGGCGATACTTTTGGGAACCGCCGTCGTGCCGGACGAAAGCGCAATGTACCATGTCAACTCGTCGGCATCCTGGGCCGTTTCGTATTCGGCCGGCGCCTCCCCGGAAAGCGGCGCCATCAGTTCGGCCATCGGCAGATAAACCAGGTCTGGCCGGAGACCGCTGCGCCAGGGATTCTTGCCCGCCTGGATGACGAAACGCACCTGGTGCCGATCGAGCAGGGCCTCCTTGATTTTATCATCCTGGCTGGGCGACAGAGTGGATGCCGCCGCGCCGAGACGCCCCACGGCAAAGGCCATGATCAAAAAGGCCATGGGGTGTTGAATGGAGATTGCCACGTTGTCTCCCCGGCGCACACCGGCTTCATACAACCGGGCCGATACCAGATGGATGGTGTTGCGCAGTTGGGCGTAGGTGGCCCTTTTATCGTCACAAACCAACGCCTCGCGATCCGGAAAGGCGAAAGAATGCCTCCATATGACATCGGTGACGTTCATCTAAAAAGCCTCCGAAAATACATTCTATGAATTGTGAGAAGGGAAGAATCGGATCTTTTTAAAACGCTTCAACCATCTTGAAATGCAGCCTGATGCAGAACCTCTCCCCCTTATGCCCCTTGCCTTCCGGCCGGTTGCCGGGGGTGTGCTCGCCGGCTTAATTCTTTGTCGCCAGATGAGCGATCTC
Organism: Desulfobacteraceae bacterium UBA2174; assembly: GCA_002327445.1. Lineage (GTDB taxonomy): Bacteria > Desulfobacterota > Desulfobacteria > Desulfobacterales > UBA2174 > UBA2174. The sequence goes on from DCWA01000020.1 coordinate 131,671, forward strand.
CGCTTCGTATCGGGGCACGATGCCGCCCAGCTCCTCGAGCAGCGGGCCGAGATATTTTTCATACTTGCGCCAGCGGTTGGTGGAAGTGGTGTAGATGGGCTTGCGCACCTGGGTGACGCTGGCGGTTCGCACCGGCCGGTCGGTGTTGTAGAAGTTCAGGCAGTTGTCGTTCCAGTCCAGTTCCAGGTAGTCGATGATTCTCTTGGCCTGACCCTCCACATCGGCCACGATGTCCTCGTAGCGCACATCGAGCATGGCATCGGGAAATTCCCGTCGCCAGTGGTCCATCAGCTTGGCGTAACGCTTGTAGTGGCGGCCCAGCTCCCGCAGGTTGTAGGACCAGAGCTGCCCCTCGGCAAAATGGATGCGGTAGTTGGAGAGGCAGGTCTCCACCGGGTGGCGCCGGCTGTGAATGATCTTGGCGTTGGGCAGGATGGCGTGAATCAGGCCGAGCACGGTGAAGTTGCCCGGCATCTTGTCGACGATGCGCTTGTAGGGCTTGCCGGCCAACTTCTGGAGTTTTTCCACATAGCGCTGGCCCCGCATTTCCCAGGATGCATTGAGTGCATGCTCAAAAACCGGCTCGGTGTCGTTGAGCCCGATGCGCCGGCCGGCCACCTCGATGTTGTCCAGCACCCCGGTCATGAATTTCAGTTCGCCGGCGCCAAAAATGTCCGGGTGCGAGGAAAGGATCTGTTCGAGCAGCGACGTGCCAGAGCGCGGCATCCCCAGGATGAACACCGGCACCTCACTCAGGCATGCCTGCTGGGGCTTTTCGGCCAGCGTCCCGGCGTTGACAAGCTGCATCATGGCCTGCAGCATCTGCGCGGCAGCTCGTTCATTGAATTGTTCGAGCCTGCGTTTCTTCATGCCGGCGGTTTCATAATGCCGAAAGGCCGTATCCAGCTCGTTGACGTCTTCGAAGGCCTTGGCCAGGGCGTAATGCAGATGCACCTGCTCGATGGGCTGCACATCGGCCAGCTTGGCGGCCGCGTAGTTGAGGCGCGTGAACTCCGGGTCGCCATAGACATACTTGTGCTCGGTGCCGTAGGTGCGCAACGCGGCCGGCTGCTCCGGCTGCAAGGCCAGGGACTTGCCGATCAACTCCTGGGACAGCTCGATGTTGCCGGCCGTGCGCTCCAGAACACCCCATTCGTAGAGGATGCGGGGGTTGTTGGGGTGGAGCTGGTCGGCCTTTTGCAGGGCGGGACGGGCAATGGGGATTTCGCCCACACGGTGGGCCAGAACTCCCAGGCCAAAAACGAATTCCACTTTTTTGGGGTACTTGGCGACCATCTCTTCCAGCTTTTGCTGGGTGTAGCGGTCGCGTCCCAGACGCTTGAGGGTGTTGAGCCACAGGTCCAGACTGTCCCCGTGCAGGTCCTCGCGCAGCACGTTCCTTTCAAGGGTGAGGATCGCCGCCTCGTCTTCCTTGTTGGCCAACTGGATCTGCGCCAGCTCGTAGCGGGCCGGCTTGAAGTCTGGGGCGACCGCCAAAGCCTTGCGTGCAAGCTGTTCCGCTTCACCCAGCAACTCCTTGTGGCGGCGGTAGGTGGCAAGCCCGGTGAGCACGTCCGGATGTTTCGGCAGCTTTTCCTGCAGCCGCTCCAACAGTTTAACTGCCTCTTCAAAGCGGGACAAAACGAGCAGGCAGCGCGCCATGCCGATCACCAGGTCGGCTTCCTGGGTCTGGGGCTGCGCCTCGACCAGGTTTTGATACAAGGAGAGCGCCACCGCCGGCTGCTTGGTGACCTCGAGCAGCTGCCCCTGCCGCATTGCCAGTTGGCGATCCCTGGGGTTTTGGCGCCGCGCGTTGCTCACATGGTGCAACGCGTCCATGTAGCGCTGCGCCCGCTCCAGCCGGATCGATTCCTCGATGACCCTTGCCGTGTCTTCCATCGGTGAAACCCCTGGACTTCAAAAAAAGGGGGCCTGTGACACACACAGGCCCCCTTGGTCTACTTCGGTTGCAGCGTTAAGCGCTTGACATTACACGAACGAGGCAATGTCGATGTCGCCCAGGCTGTTCACGCCCACCAGCTGGATGACGAAATCCACCGTCCCGTCGCCGGCGTTGTCCACCGCCACCCAAACGTCACCGGCCACCAGGCCGCTGTAAGCCGCCTTGTCGGCTCCATTGGCGGCCGCCAGGAAGGTGCTGAAATCCGCGTGCGTGCCTTCAGAGTAGTTGAATTCGTCAATCGTGGCGCTGATATCGATCTTGTCTCCGGCAGCGTTGTCGAAGTCAAGGATCTGATCCACCGTGGTGGGCGTTTTGCCGGTGTTGGTGTCGACAAACACGAAGGTGTCGGCCCCGTCGCCGCCAGTAAGGGCATTGGCGCCGGCGTTGTCGATGATGCTATCTCCCTTGGCCGTGCCCGTGATGGCCGCAGCGCCCTTGACACCGCTGACATCGATGGTCGCCGCCGCACCGTAGCCGCTGTAATCCACGTCACCGATGGTGACCCCATCATTGCCGTCGAGTGTCAGCCAGCCCTCCTCATCTGCTTCAATCATTGCGCTACCGTTGATGTCGGAATCAAAGAGGAAGGCGAAATTGTCCGCCTTGCCGTCCCCGCCGGTCACGGTGATGTCACCCACCGTCAGCGCTCCATTGTCAGCGTATGCGGTAAACCAGCCATCGTAGGCCATTGTGACATCCGTTAACCCACGCACGCTGGTGGAACCCAGGGTGATGTCACCGATGGTGACATCGCCTTCGTCGATATTAAGATAGGCTTCCACCAAAGCACCGGTCTTCTTGGCGGCAACGTCAACGCTCAGGTCGAAATTGCCCAGTGTGGTGTCACCGGCCGAGTCGGTGGCGCTATTATAAAGGGTGAAATATGCATCTGCACCTTCACCATTGGCCACCAAGGCAACATCGCCATAGGTGGTGGTGCCCACGTCCGCGGCATCAATGCTGTATTGGGCAAAATACGCGTACGCATCCTTGCCCACCGCGCTCACGGAGACATCGCCCACCGTGATATTTCCGATTTCATTCGAAGTGGCGTATGCTGTAAAAGAATAAGTAACACTTGCACCGATGTCAGCGGAAAGACTCACGTTGCCAATGGTGATGTCGCCAATGTCTCCGGTGGTGGCGGAGAGGTAGTCGCTCATGTAGATGTCGCTTTCCTCGCCTGCCACCAGGGACACGTCACCACGGCTGTAATCACCGATGTCACCGCCGTAAGAATAGACCTCGTTATAAAGGGTGGCGCTTGCCGACACGCCGAGGGTCAAATCCAGGTTACCCTGGGTGACGTTTCCGACATCGCCATAGCTCGTCACGTCTGCGAGGTAGTAATACAGATCACCACCGTCATCGACGAGCGCCGTAAAGTCGCCGATGGTGACATTGCCGGCCTTGGAGCCCGCACCTCCACTCGCATAGAGGTCATTATAGCCGTACAGGTAGCTGTTGATGCCCATGTCCAAGGAAATGTTGCCGACGGTCAGGTTGCCGGCGGTGGCGGCGCCCGAGTTGTAGGCGTAGTTTGAAAATTCGAGATATGACAGGGACGCATCGGTCGCCAGCTTGACCGTGACGTCTCCAACAGTCAAATTTCCGGCATAGACCGGGCCAGAGTTGTCAATCGAGAGATAACCGGTTGCGGACACAGCCAGATCGATGGCGACGTTGCCCACGGTCAAGTTGCCAACCGGAGAATTGTAGCCATAGTTTTCAATACTGGCAGATAGATCGCCCGATTTGTTGACGGCCAGCGCCACGTCGCCCACGGTCAGGTTGGCCGGCACCGTATCGGTGTAATTGTAGTTATCGATGTACATGTCAACATCGTCAAATCCTTCGATGGTGACGTTACCGACAGTGACGTCGCCAGCCTTGTCGCTGGACCAATCCCCGATGTAAAGTCCAGCCCAATCCGCCCCGGTGCCAACCATGGACACGTCGCGCACCACCACATTGACGTCGTCATCCTGAGCCCACATGGAAAACTTCACATCTTCGTCCGCAGCGGCAACGGCGTTGACGTCGCCATCCAGAAAGGAGATGGCACTCGCACGTTCAGCATGGACTTGAACACCGGTGTCATTGGTATAATCGGCTCCAAGCCAGCCGCCAACCGCGTCGGAGATCGAAAGACCGGCGCCGCTCTCGAGGTTTTCGACCCACACGCTGGTATCCACGCCGCTGACCAGGTTCACTGACCCGATACCAGTCCAGTCCACCGCGTTGAAGCCGACCCAATCGCCGGTTCCCGCGATGATGTTGACCTGGTCGACGTCACTGACCGAAGCATAGGCAGCGTCTCCGCCTTCGACCGTCGCCAAGCGAAGCACCGTATGACCGTTGCCCTCGATTATGTCGCCAACGCTGAAGGTGGAACCTTCCGTGTTCCCATCATTATCGCCGTCCACCACGCCAACGATGGTGTCGATGGTGTTGACCGTGGCGATCTGGACGTTGTCCACACTCTCGGTCAGGGTAAGGGTCTCACCCTCCACCGGCGGGATTTCCGAGCCCGGCGTCACCTGCTCGTCCTCGGGCACCGGCGGCGCGGCCAGGCCTTCATTCTCGCCGTAGAGGACAAAATGGGTCAGAGGGGTCAGGCCAGCGGCCTCAAAAACATCTTCAAGGTCGTCAACGGTCTTGCCCGCCCACTCGGCCGCCGTTTCGGGGTCCGCCTGCAGGGCCGCCAGCTTGGCGGCAAGATAGTCGGATGAATCGAAGTCATTGGAAGGGTTGATGCCTTCCGCCGCGCCATACTGCAGGTAGTGCAGGTAGGGATCCTGGTCGCCCCAGGCCGCCTCGAAAGCCGCCAGCGCATCTCCAACAGACAGGTAAAGGTTGTCATCGAACATGGCCGTGGCCTTGGCCAGCTTGTACTCCTCGGCATCGAAATAGGCGTTGGGGCCCAGGCCTTCCTTCCAGCCGTAGAGGTTGTAGTGGTCCTCAGCCGTCAAGCCAACGTTTGCGAAGTACGCCTCCAGATCGGCGGCTGTCTTGCTGGCCCACTCCGGATACGTAGTCTGCAGAGCAGCAAGCTTCGCATTGAGATAGTAAGTTTTGTCAAATCCTTGTAGTGCCATGCTCATCCTCCCTGAATTTGGTGTTTTGGCCCAGCAATTGATTTCACGCCGAAATTAATGTCACGCCGAAGTAAAACGAACCAAAGACCAACTCGCTAAAAGCCCTTGCCCTCAGTTTCCTCCGCCTCCCTCGTGCCTTGAAGGGCCCTCGCCCATCGGCATTTTTGCGACCAACGTGCTGCCTCCCGCCCAATCTTACGGATATGCCATAGGCTCATCCTTTCAAGTATTTGAGTTTTCATATACTTGCGCCAGTGCCTTGTCAACACTTATCTTGACCTATCCGCCCCTCCTGAAACCCGCCCGCAGGCATATCCGGCGGGGGATACGCGCCTCCCATTCCGCCCGGCTGGAGGCAAGCGCCGTTCTCGGGCAGCACGACGGGGAGGGGAAAAGCAATGGCTCCGGGATTGCGAAAAATGTTTCTCTAACACATCGGGACCTGCACCGGCGAAAACTGGCGCTTTGAAATCCTTGGCCCCCAGGACTTATCAGGCCCCAAAATACATACAATATTCATGCCTGTATCCTGAAGTCCTTCCACCCGGGAACAAAAATCGACAAACCGGCCAATTTTGCCCGAAGGCAGACCATTGCCGCCATCCGGGATGGCCTTCTGAATATTTGTCGGGATTGACAAATTTTGTCACCCCCGGTGACGAAAAGCGGCAATTTTTGATTCGCGTAAAGCCCTTGATCGATTTTCCGGTGTTGAGAAGTTGTCCCGGATCGTTTTACGTTGGTGCGATTCGTTTGGCGCCGATCCCGCCAGCATTTTGGATTTATAGCCGAATGTCTAGCACTTTCATCCGCCGCCGTCAAGAATAAATCCATTATTTGCTTAATTTTCCGTCATATAGCGAGCGGCGCCGCTCAGGTTTGATAGCGTCGCTTGAGCCGCAGCGCCCTGCGCTCCACTAGATAAAAGGACAATACCGCAAATCCCAAATTCAATGCCGCGGCGAGGCTCGTCGCGCGCCACCCGCGCCAGCCCAGGCTTCCCACGTAATGCAGCAGGGGGTAATGCCACAGGTAGATGCCGTAGGAAATTCCCCCGAGCCACACCAATGCCGGCAGGCTGAAAAGGCGCGACAGGAACCCCTCCGGGCGTGCGACCAGATCCAGGATGACAACGGCCACCGCAAGCGCCAGAACGGCATACTGCCATCGATAAAGCGCCGGCGTCTGCCAGCGGCCGAGCACGGCGAGGAGGGCCAGCACGGCCACGGCCGCGCCGCCGGCCAGGGGAGCGGCGCGGCGGCTGTTGTACCAAAAACGCAACTGTCCGGAATGCCATAGAAAAGCCAACAGGCACCCTGCCAGCAGCATGTCGGCGCGGGTATCGAACCCGTTGTAGACCCGATCCCAACTCGCGCCTCGCTCCAGCAGCCAGATCCGCCAGCCCCAGCCGCCAAAGAACAGCAGCGAGATCAGCGGCGCCCGCAGGTTCCCCCTCAACCGCATCAGCCCCAGAAACACCAGCGGCCAGACGGCGTAAAACTGCTCCTCGGTGGACAGCGACCAGCAGTGGCCAAGGCTGTAGGGGCGCTCCCAGCCGAAGGCGCGGGTCCAGTTGGACACGTAGAAGAGCACCATGAGGGCATCTTGAAAATGGTGACGCCACTCGGCGGCATCGGCGGCCGCATAAAAATGGTAGAGCAGATAAACCGCCAGGAGCAGGAAGAGGGCCGGTAGCAGCCGCAGCGCCCGCCGCAGGTAGAACTTTTTCAGGCTGACGGTACCGCGCCCCTGTCGCTCCTGAAGCAGCAGAGCGGTGATCAAAAAGCCGCTGAGGACGAAAAAGATGTCCACACCGATAAAAGCGCCCGTAAAGCCGGGTACTCCGGCATGAAACAGGAAAACCAGCACCACGGCGACCCCCCGGACGCCGTTGAGCGCGGGCAGATGCCCCTCCAGGCGAAACTTGGGGGCGGCGGCGCCAACCGGGGATGGCGAATCCAGCCGCGCGTCACCGGTGGCACCGCCGGCGCCATTCATCCGTGCATCTCTGCGCGGCCAAAGGGGATGAGGAAATTTCGACATGATCATAAAAGATGGCTTCGCAAAAAGTTCAATATCCGCGTTGCGCTGTATCTTTCGTCATTGCGGCGCAGCACATGGACGGGCACGGACAGGCAAAACTTGACGGCTTCTTACGAATCCGCAGCCGCCGTCACCTCCTCGATCGAACCGGACACCACCGTGGCCGGCGGTAAAGCTGACTCAGCAGTTCGGACAAGGTTGCAATATCCGGATTGTAGGTCACTATGATCGCGCAGACAACGTTGTCGATTTTTCGATCCATCTCGATATCATTTCAGGTCGCGGTCGGCGTCGGCCCGGATATTGTACTTAAACATTTTTCCGAGCTCGCAAGCCCTGCCGCCGATAAAAGAACAGCTCCCGGCGACTGCGACTTCAGGATATTTTGCAGCCAGATAACGCAAGCCCGCGTCGTATCGCTCACTCAGTCTACCATGCGAGTAATGCTGAAATTCCAGCGGCACGACTTTGACCGGAAGCCCGAATCGTTCGCGGGCGTTAATCGAAAAATCCTCGGCGTAAAGATCAAAGGTCAATTTTTCGTCAAAACGCAAATCCGGGTACCTGGCCAGAAGCGTGGTGTGGACTATCACGCACTGACAATCAAGTGTCTGCACTTCAGCCGGCGCGTGGAGTTCGATACCAACTTCCGTCGCCTCAGACCCGTCCTTATTGCTGCAAACATGTTTCCCATAACCGACGGCCACCCGCTGATTCTCAAAATTCGCGCCGAAGGTGCCATAAACGCAATTTTTATCCAGCTCCGCCAAGATAAAAAGATCGCTCTTTATTTCAAGGTCTTCGTGAGCAAAACAAAGCCAGCAGTCCGCGTGGATGTACCTTTCGATGATTTCATTATAGATGACCGGCAGTCCCCGATTCTTTTTCCTGTTGTCAATAGCGATTTTTTCATAAAACCGTAACCTGTCGTTGTTTTCAAAAAACCGGCCGTACATGTCGGGGTTGATAAAGACGACCACCAGTTTGATGAAATTAAACCTGAAATTTATCAAGGAAGCATCGTAATGACTGCCGGAAATAGTCGCATGCTTCAGGCCGCCCAGATGTTTGACGTCTTCTGCGGAAGGATACCCGCGTAACGCATCAAATAAATGTTTGAAATCCCCGGGACGCAGAAAATCCAGGTTTGAGATCTCCCGCCTTTTGATCCTTTCGGTGAAATCCAGTATCCCCTTCTGAATTTCTTCAGACGCCAGCTTTCTTTTGTTCTCTTCTTCGTTGAAGGGCCTGACCACCGGCGCAAAAGATCCCTCCATGCTCTGAATACGGATAATCTCATCCTCGCTGGATGAAGTTATCAGTTCGATAAAATTAAGATACTCGCCGAATTCCGAGCAGTCCCCCTCAAACAGAAAGCCATTTTTGTTTCGCCGGTGAGCCACGCCAGCATGCACCCCCATATATATCCCGTGCAACTGTTTTTCTGAATATCCGCTGACGTTAAGCAAATCATAAAGCGCGTCCTGAATGGTTCCATTCCAACCGACATCGCAAACGACAATATCGCTTTCATTCAAAAAACCGATGTGCGCAAGGTAATCCATCAGGACGCCCCGTTCGTCGATCGCCTTTTCCATAATCTTGTTTTTATGCAGCAGGATACACCGGCGCAACATTCTCTCGGTCACCTGCGGTCGTCGGGCGAGACATTCTTTCAGGTCCGCCTCGAATTCGGTTAAATCGTCGTAACCGAACCGTTCCACGACGTCACCGGCGTTTCTGACGCCGATGGGAGTGGCGAACCATCGCAGCGCTCCGGAATCCTCGCCATCATTCAGATTAAGCGAAGGCAGGGCCATACAGCGGCGTGAGGCCAGTAAGTACACGGCCTCGACATCATCGTAAAGCGTCCGGTATACTTTACTCATGATATCACCGTCCCGGGCCAGAAAAAATATTTTCCGGCAGGAGATATTCCGTCGTGAAAGATATTGACGTACAAAATGGCAGAAGGCCGCTACCAGAGCGCCGCCGTAAAGAAATCCGAATTGCCGCCAATACGTCGGCTGCTCTCCGAGACCGGATTTCCAGTGCCGAAAATTCGCGATCATGAAAGAGAGCCCGGGGCTGCTCCTTGCTTGTAAAAAATCAATCTTTGAAAACAGAAAATCATCACACCGGAAATAGGACAGGCTGTCGATATAGCGAATGGCGTCAAAACCGTATCTTTTAGGCTGTTCAAAATCGGCGAAAAAATTGTCGCCGATATGAACCGCGGCGCCGATACTCCGCGGTATTTTATCCCTTAACCACTGAAAACGGCTGCCGTCGCCTTTAATCAGGTCGTCTTCCGAAGAGACAAAAATATCCTCATAAGTGTTATATCCATTGGCTTTCAATATATCTGATATCGTCTCCTTATCCAGATATATGTCCGACACGAAACAGACTTTTTTCCCTTCGGCGACGGCGCGTGAATAAAGCGAAAATATCTCCGGGTTGGCAACGCAGAATTTGTGTTCGGCCCGGACCTCCGTTTCCATTTTATCCGCGGGCAGGTCCCTGTAAATCTCAGCCAAACAGATATCTCTTTGCCCCGGCAACCGTTTTCTGGCCGCTTCTTCCGCGGCCACCCGTCGTTCATAAAACCCCGGATTGTTTCCGGCGGCCTCGAGGTATCGAAACAGGTCAACCGGCTTCAGAAAAAGACGAAGGACAGCCGTATCGAAAACATCTAAAAAAACAAACTCGTATTTTTCAATATGCTCATACGACAGCGGTTGACGATCATGCCGTTTATAAAAACCCCGCGTATCCGCCGCCTGTTTATCGACATAAGGGAGACCGGCGGTGATCAATTTGTGGCGCAGCCTTATTCCACTGGGTCCTTCCGTGGCCAGGATATAAAAAAATCGTTTGACCAGACAAAAAAAAGGCTTGCCGCGGACATAGGCCAGCAGATAGCTGAAGTGGGCCCATCCGGCTCCGAGAAAACCGCGTGAAGCCCCGCTTCTTTTTCCCTTTTGTTGCGGAAGGCCCTTAAAAGCGTTAACAACAAAACGAAGAGCGATGCCGACACCCCGCACCGGCGCGGTAATTCTCCAGGAGGTGGAACGATAAATATCGAAGATCATATCATTAAGGCGCGCTATCTCATCCTCCGCCCGGCATCGTTCGGCACGCAGTTGCGTCTGGAGATTTTCGATCTCCTCGCCCAGCCGGTCCTGTTCGGCGGCTATCCACCCGTCCTTCTCCCTGACCGAAGCGTTCAGCGCGGCGATCCGACCTTCCTTCTCGCGGACCGACTCCTCGAGGGTAAGTTGCCGGCCCAAGTTAAAAAAGAGTTTCCGATAAAAGGAATCCTCGCTTGCTCCATGGAGAAAATCCAGAAAATCCTTTGCTACATTCGGGCCGACCGCAGCGATACCCAGGCCGTGCCCATGCGTAAAGTTGAAAGAAGGATATCGGGAGGCGATTTCTTCCCATAATCGCCAAACGCCGAAGCCTCGTTCTCTCACAAAGGTGTCATGGAGCAGGATAACGCCCTTGTCGCTCATCTTCGGCAGCCAGCTCTCGAAATCATGCTTGACGGCCTCATAGGTATGCAAGCCATCGATATGAAGCAAATCTATGCTATTATCCGAGAAGTAAGCCAGCCCCTCGTCAAAGGTCATCCTGAGAAGATTGGAAAACTCAGCGTATTCCTTGAGTTGATATTGAAGCAGATTCTGGTAAATATCTTCTCCATACCATCCAGCGTGTTCGTCTCCCTTCCATGTATCTATGCCATAGCAGTGGGTAGCGGTCTTCAGTGTTTTAACCGCCTGGCAAAAGGCATTATATGAATGACCCGTGTGAACACCAAGCTCCACCAACAGCATGGGCCTCAAAATGCTGATAATGAAGAGCGCAAAAGGCGTATGCATTATCCATGCAGATGTCCCTTCCATCTTTGCCGGTGGATCAAACATTATCGTATGCTTTGCGAAATCCTCCATACCTTTCACCTCAAATCCGGCTTTGGCGCCTCAAGTATTCCTCATCCAACGGCTCATCGGCAATCCTCAACAACTCGATCGCTCGCATCGGTCCAGGGCCCCGCTTGTTCAGTACCCTGAAAATTTGGAAAGCCGAAGCCTTTCTTTTCTTCTGAACGATCTGCCGCTTGCGCCAGAAAACCCGCAGGCCGCGCAGGGCATCGCTCTTGGCCTTGAGCATGACGCGCCCCTGGCCCCTGGCCATGCCCATCACCAGGTCGAGAATGTTGGCCGCCAGGTGCAGCGGCAGAAACAGGCCAAACAGGGGCGAAGGCATGTTCTTGACAAAAGTCCAGACCAGGTTGCGGTGACCGTGGTAAACGGCGAATTCGCCGCGCCGGCCGCCGGTGGTGGCCGATCCCACGTGACGCACCCGGGCCGCCGGCACCTGAAGGCACCGGTGGCCCATGAGCCTGAGCCGAAACCCCAGGTCCATGTCTTCCAGATAGCAAAAAAAATCCTCGTCGAACCCGCCGGCCTGTCGCAGGGCCTCGGTGCGATACATCGCCGCGGCGGCGCACGGGGAAAAAATCTCCCATGGATCTTGCCTGGTGGCCCACGTCCGGCCGTGGCCGTCGCGCCACACCACCCCGCTCACGTGGTAGCAGTCGCCGTCTCCGTCCAGCCGGCCGGGATTGTCGGCGCAGATGAGCCGGCTGCCGAACATGGCGCACGCGGGATGCTTCCCGGCCGCATCCATTAGGGCTTCGAGCCAGTCCGGGGCCGGGAATGCGTCCGGATTGAGAAGCGCCACCCAAGGGGTAGCGCAGCGGGCCAGGGCAAGGTTGTTGCCTGCGGCAAATCCGATGTTCTCGCTGAGCTTCAGGACGGTGACGCGATCCGGCGGGCAGCGCAGTTCGGCGGAACCGTCGGTGCTGGCGTTGTCCACCACCCAGACCCGCTCCGGCGGCAACGTCTGGCGATCCAAATGTTTCAGGCATTCGGCGAGCAGAGGGCCGCTGTTGAAGTTTACGACGATGACGCTGACGGACATGGCTCCTCGCGCGCTCCCGTCACGCTTCCCCATCCCCCGGGCTTTTCCCCCTGAGCAACCGCAGCGCGGCCACCACCAGGAAATGCGCCCAAACCCCGCCAAAAACCAGCGCCATCAGCAATCCCGGGTACTGCCGGCGGAAGTATTTGCCGTAAAACCGCACCAACCCCCGGTGCTTGTGCCACTCGACAAAAACCGGGCGATCCCGCCCGCAGACCCCCTTGCGGTGCATCACCTTGGCCCCGGGCACGAAAAGCACCTTGAAGCCTTTTTCCCGCATGCGCGTACAGCAGTCGAGATCCTCGACATGCAGAAAATACTCTTCGTCGAAGCAGCCGGCGGCTTCCATCGCCTTGCGGGGCATCATCATGCAGGCGCCGGAAGTCGCTTCCACTTCCATTTCATGGTCCGCCAGTGGTTCCTGGTGGAGCAGGTAATCCGAAAAAATCCCCGGGTAACGATGCTTCAGGTGGAAGAGGCCGGAAATCCGCACCAGGACCCGCCACGGCGTCGGCACGGCCCGCCTGCCGCCGGCCTGCTCGCTGCCGTCCGGATTGAGCAGCATTCCGCCGGCCACCCCGGCGTCCGGATGTTTCTCCAGGGCTTGCACCAGCGAGGAAATGGTGTCCGGATAGATCAGGCAGTCCGGATTCAAGAAAAGAAGGTAGGGCGCGGATGACCGCCGGGCGCCGATGTTGCAAGCCCTGGAAAAGCCGAGATTGGCATCGTTGCGGACGATGTGGAGTGCCTCCAGCGTCCCGAAGGCGGCGGTGAGTCTTTCGATGCTGTCGTCCTGCGAGTCATTGTCCACCACCACGATTTGAGCCGGATAGCACGCGGCGACAATCGAAGCCACGCAATCCACCAGTCCCGGGCCAGCGTTGAAATTGACAATGACGACGGAAACAAGTTGCTGCATGTCGATCGGGTTCCTTTCTCACAAACCTGGACGAAAATGCAGGTTGGTTTTCTTGCCAACGCTTGAAATCAGCGTTACCGCCGGGTTACCGCCGGCCTCGGTGGTCTCCGGTTCGATCGATGCGGTGACGGCGGCTTTGGTAATTTCCAGAGGGGCTTCCGGCGCTTCCGGAGGATCTTCCGCCGTCTCGTCCCGATGAAAATGGATTCCTGCTTTCGCAGGAATGACGGAATGGGGCCGCAATGACGGAATTGGGTCGGACGAATCCGGGGGTCTTCAGTGCCCGTCACCCCGGGGTCCAGGTCCGCCTCCTCTTCCGTCACCCCGGGCGAAGATCCGGGGTCCATGTCGAACGGCTGAAGATTTCCTGGCGTATTTCCAGGCAATCGGGCGTAATCACAGACGAGTTTCGATCGACTCGGGCCCAACCGCTCACTTGGTTTCCGCCACACGTAACTCGATGGCGTTCATCGGTATTCCGATCAGACCCCCTGAGACACTCGTGGATTCAGACCTGAAAAGGATGGCATCGTGCACCCAATGGTGCTGGACATGCTCATCTTGATCACCGTTGGCGATGGCGACGGTGATCGAGTAATCTCCGGAACACAGACGCGGCATGTTGAATTCGAATCGAGCGACGATGGTTTGTCCGGCGTCACAACTGACCGGGGCGTCCATGTAACTGAGCCAGGTGTTGTCGCCGAAGAGGTACTGACCGAGCTTGTCCTTGACGTAAAAGCCGATAATCGGCGAATCGAGAAATTGGTGCGCCAGGGCCTCGACTTGCAAGACGACATCCTCCCCCCCGACGATCCAGCTCAAGGGCCGGTCCCGGGTGTCGAGAAATTTCACCGAGGTGATTTGGGCCGCCCCCTTGCCAAAGGATTGGGCCTCCAGGTCAAACTCGAACACCCTGATATCATTGCGCAGGTTGCTCGAGTTGATGAACTGAGCGCGCTGATCCACCACAGGCTCGGCGGAGCGCTTGCGACGATTGGTCCTGATTCGGGTTGTCGTGCTTTTGCCCTGCCGCGCTTCGTAGAAGGCTTCCAGGTAGCTTTCACAGACCTCCTTTGGAGATCCGGCCTGCAGCACTTCCCCTTTCTCCAGCCAGATGGCCCAGGTACAGAGGTTTCTGACGGCGGCGGTGTCATGACTGACGAAAAGCACGGTCCCGGTTTTCATGAAATTTCGCAAAAAACGCATGCATTTCTGGGTAAAGAACGCATCCCCCACCGCCAAGGCTTCATCGACCACCAGGATGTCGGCATCGACATGGGCGATCACCGCAAAAGCCAGACGCACATACATGCCGCTCGAATAACTTTTGACAGGTTGATTCAGGAAATCGCCGATATCCGCAAATGCGGCGATATCGTCGATTCGGGTATCGATCTGCTCGCGGGTGAGCCCCAGCAAGGCGGCATTCATGTATACGTTTTCTATGCCGGTAAATTCCGGGTTGAACCCCGAACCAAGTTCCAACAGCGCCGCCACACGCCCGTTGGCCCGTATCGTGCCGCTGCTGGGAGCCAAGGTATTGCATATGATTTGCAACAAGGTAGATTTGCCGGAACCGTTGCGTCCGATGATTCCAACGGTCTCGCCTTTTTGCACATCGAAGGACACTTTTCTCAAGGCCCAGAATTCGCGAAAATAGTTGGCACCCTCACGTCCCAGTACCCGTTTTATTCTGGGTATGACAAATTGCTTCAGGCGATCCCGGGGTTTATCATAGATTTGATAGCATTTGCTAAGATTTTCGACTTTGATGGCCAGATCAGAGGACATCGGCAAAACCTTTACGGGTCTTTTGGAACCAGGCAAATCCCAACCATGCAATCAAGGCGGTGACCAGGCAATAGGCGCCCAAGTGCCCCCAATTCGGCATATGGCCCCAATAAAGAACAGCCCGTGTCAATTCGATGGCCGGCATGAGTGGATTGAGCCAAAGCAGTGGGCGGTAAGTCGCCGGCACAGCGCTAAGCGGGTAAAATATTGGCGAAAGAAACATAAAAACGGTCACCAGAAGGCCTACGACCTGGGACACATCCCGCAAATAGACGCCCAGGGAGGCCAACGCCCAGGAGAGGCCCAGAATCAGAAAGCTGAGCGGAATGATGATAACAGGAAGAAGAAAAATGCTGAGATGAGGGAGGCCGAAAAATAAAAAATAGGCCCCCGACCACACCAGTACACTGATCAAGCCTTGGAACAGGGCCGCCCCCAATGTCACCCATGGCAGTATTTCCAAAGGGAATATGATTTTTTTGACATAATTCACATTGGAAAGAATAAGCACCGGGGCACGGATGAAACACTCCGCAAAAAGGTTGAATACAATCAGCCCTGCAAACAAGATCAGTGCAAATTCAGTCCGGGATCCGCTTCCCGCCTCCCCCCAGCGAATTCTAAAAACCACGCTGAAGACAAATGTATAAACCGCCAGCATGAAGAGCGGATTGAAAAAGGACCAGAACATGCCCAAGAAAGAACCGCGATAACGCCCGACGATTTCTCGCTTGGTAAGGGCGTAGAAAAGAGTACGGTTACGCCAAAGGCTGAGGAACATCTCCTGGGGCGCGATCGAATGGCTCTGCATCTAAAGCACTTTCCATACGGCAGGCGGATGGGAGGGGGATTCCGCTTTCCGACAGGGCCCGAAAACCGCGGCCCGCGGCCCGCGAACCGGCGGCGCGGTCGCGGCGGATATGGCGAGATCAACGAACATCAGAACAAATTCAACATCTTACCAACCAACCCGATCATCGATATGGCCGAAAAGGTCATGGCGAAGGTGAACAGCCGCACCATCTGAGACCGGTTTTCGCGCAAGCCTTCATCGATGCGCCGGTCGATGCGTTCGATAATCTTGTCCAGCTTGTCTTCCACCTGTTCGAAACGCTTGTCCATCTGCTCGAAGCGCTTGTCCACCTGCTCGAAGCGCTTGTCCACCTGCTCGAAGCGCTNNCGCTGGTTCATCCGCCCCTCGAGACCGGAAATCTCCCCCCTGACCGCCACGAACTGGGCATCCACCTGCTCGAAGCGCTGGTTCATCCGCCCCTCGAGAATCCGAAATCTCCCCGCGCACCGCCGTGAACTGCTTTTCCATGCGGGCGTCGAGCTGCTTGATATCCTCCTTGATCTCGTTGACCTGGTACTGCATGTGGTCGAAACGGCTCTCGAAGTACTTGGACGTGGGGATGATCTGCGCGACCAGCACTTCCACCGTCTTCTGATCCAGGGTCAGCCCTTGCACCGGACCTTGCCCCGTTTCCTCGGCCATTCGAATCCCTCCCTTCCCTTCACTTCGCTTCGCTGGCCATACGGCAATATCAATATTATGCCATCCATGTGAAACGAATGCACACTCGCGGTAGCGTTGTCAATAGAAGACCCGGGATAATAACCCTCCATGGCAGCCGATTTTCAAAACGCCTCGCGGTAACGCAGCATATCCAACAAATAGCGCCCGTAGCCGTTGTTTTTCATCGAATCGGCCAGGCGTTCAACCTGCTCGGCGCCGATGAACCCCATCCGGAAGGCGATTTCCTCGATGCAGGCGACCTTCAGTCCCTGACGCTGTTCGATGGTCTGGATGAAGGTGGACGCCTGCATGAGGCTCTCGTGAGTGCCGGTGTCGAGCCAGGCGATGCCCCGGCCGAGCTTTTCCACCGCAAGCCGCCCGGCGGCGAGGTAGGCGCGGTTGACGTCGGTGATCTCCAGCTCGCCGCGGGCCGACGGTTTGAGCGAAGCTGCGATGTCCAGCACCTGGTTGTCGTAGAAATAGAGGCCGGTCACGGCGTAGTTGGATTTTGGGATTGCCGGCTTCTCCTCGATGTCGGTGGCTTGTCCGTCCGCATTGAAGCTGACCACCCCGTAGCGCTGGGGATCGCGCACCCAGTAGCCGAACACCGTGGCCCCCCGGGATCGCCGGCGCGCGGCGGCCAGCTTCCGGGTCAACCCGTGGCCGTAGAAGATGTTGTCGCCGAGAATGAGGCAGACCGGGCCGTCGCCGACAAATTCGCGGCCGATAATAAAGGCCTGGGCCAGCCCCTCTGGCCGCGGTTGCTCCGCGTAGCTGAACGAGAGGCCCCACCGGTCCCCGTCCCCCAGCAACCGGCGGAAGAGAGGCAGGTCGTTGGGCGTGGAAATGATCAGGATTTCCCGGATGTCGGCCATCATCAGCACCGACAAAGGGTAATAGATCATCGGCTTGTCGTAGACCGGCAGAAGTTGTTTGCTGATCACCTGGCTGATGGGATAGAGCCGGGTGCCCGAGCCGCCGGCGAGAATGATGCCTTTCATGAGATCCTTTCCCGTATTCGAATTTGCCGATTACCCGGAAATTTCCCGGAAAGCTCAAAAAAATAAATAAATTAACCGCCCGCTCGCTGCGCTCACTCAAGAGCGCAAAGAGCGCCAAGAACAACGCAAAGAAAGTCTTTTTTGGCCCGCAGGGCCAACAACAACTTGTTTTTCTTCGCGTTCTTCGTGGTCTTCGCGGTTCAATCTTTTTTCAATCCGCCCGCTCGGTTAAATTGATCGTTGCGAGATTGGTATTTTTAACCGCCCGTTCGCTTTGCTCACTCAAAATCGCAAAGAACAACGCAAAGAAGGTTTTTTGGCCCTCCGGGCCAATAACAACTTGCTTTTATTGGCGTTCTTGCGGTTCAAAAACAAAAACCATTCTCATCGAGCTTGTCGGGATTCTGGCGCAGCCAGTCGACAAAAGCGTCGCACAGCCTTTCAAGGTCTGCGACGTGCGTCGTGCACAGCGAATACAATTCCTGGGCGCCGACTTCTCTGTAAAAATGCACCATGCGGTTGCGGTAGCCGGCGATGCGGCGCAAGAGCAGGCCGTCTTCGCGGCCAAGCACGCCGTTTTCCACCAACCGTGGCCCGATTTCCTTGTATTCGCTGGCCGCCACGGCAAAACCCTTGGCCAGGATGTGCCGGCCAATATCCAGCAGAGCTTCGATACCTCGCCGCAGATAGGATTCGGCGGCACCGGCATTGCGCGAATCCGCCAAAAATGTCTCCAGGGAATCCAGCGGCAGGTCCCGTGTGCGGGATGCCATTTGCCGCACCCATGCCACCCGTTCCGCCACCACCGAGGCTCGGACCTGTGTCGGGGTCATCTGGCGCCCTCCTCCAGGATCATTCGCAGGCGTTCTTTTTTCAGGTGCGACAGATCCCCTGCCCGCCGCAGGATGTAGAGTTCATGGCGCGCCTGGCGGTCGGGGTCGTCCGTGTAGAGCAGTTCGCCCCGGATCGCCTCCAACGCCAAGAAAGGATCGGCTTCGGGAAGCACCACCAGATCCACCCGCGGGACGTCGAAAAGGTCTTCCAACTCGATGGCGAGCTCTACCCGTTCCGCCGGACCGAAACTTTGCGGTCGGGTCGGCAGAACAGCGATGTCCACGTCCGATTGCGGGCGCGTGGCACTTGGCCCCTGTCCTCGCACCAGCGCCGCGATCTCGCCGGCGCGGCTGCCGAACACGTAGAGATCCGCAATCCCGTGGCGCCGGCAGATGGCGTCGATTTCATGGGCGTAGTTCATTCTCTTTGACTGCGCTTCTGTTTCCGTAAAGTTCAAAAAAAGATTGAACCGCCCGCTCGCTGCGCTCACTCAAGAGCGCAAAGAGCGCCAAGAACAACGCAAAGAAAGTCTTTT
>DCWA01000013.1:0-24203 GCA_002327445.1 Desulfobacteraceae bacterium UBA2174
GCATCCTGGGTCACCTGCGCACCAGCGTGCCGCTTTCCAGCTACGAACTGCTCGATTGACCCGCCGCACCGGCGGCAGCAAACCCTTTCTTCAGGTCCGCGATGAGGTCCTCGGGGTCCTCGAGGCCGATGTTCAGGCGGATCACCGTCTTGCCGGCATAGGGAGAGCCGGCCGGCCGCCGGTACTGTCCGGCGGTGACCAGGCTCTTGAACCCGCCCCAACTGAACCCGATGCCGAACAGATCCAGCGCATCGACAAAGGCCGCGATGCGGGCCTGGGGCCAGTCTTCCTTGAAGGTGAAGGCGAACAGGCCGGAAGAACCTGAAAAATCCCGCCGCCAAAGGTCGTGCTGCGGATGGCTGGGCAGGGCCGGATGCATCACCCGGCCCACCAGATCACAGGTCTCAAGCCATTGGGCGATCCGTAGTGCGGACTGCTCGTGACGCTTGAGGCGCACCGCCAGGGTCTTCAAGCCCCGCAGGGCGAGGTAGCAGTCGCCGGGAGCGGCGAAAATTTCCAACGTCTTGTAATACCGGGCGAACTGTTCGGCCCACCTCTCGCCGACGGTCACCGCTCCCAACAGCACGTCCGAGTGGCCGCAAATGTATTTGGTCACCGACTGGATCGAAACGTCCACCCCCAACTCGAAGGGCTTGAGGTAGAGGGGGGTGGCCCAGGTGTTGTCGATCACGGTGAGGATGCCCCTGGACCGGGCGACCTCCACGACGGCGGGAATGTCCTGGATTTCGAAGGTGTTGGAGCCGGGCGATTCCAGGAAGACCACTCTGGTTTCCGGCCGGATGAAGTCGACGATATCCACGCCGACGGCCGAGGGCACGTAGGTGCTCTGGACATTGAATTTCGACAGGACCTGGTCGCAGAACCGCGCCGTGGGACCGTAGACGTTTTCGCATACCAGGATGTGATCTCCACTCCGGGTAAACGCCATGAGCGTGTGGGTGATGGCGCTGATGCCCGACTGGAACGCCCGACAAAGATGTCCCCCCTCGATGTCCCTGAGGGCATCTTCGAAGCTCCGCTGGGTCGGCAGGCGGTCCGTCCCATAGGTGACACCGCCGTACTGGCCCGATTGGGCCCGTTGCATGTCCTCGCAGCATTCGAACAGCACCGTCGAGCCCTGGAACAACGGCGGATTGACGGTGTTCAGCGGCTTGCCGCCGATGGTATCGGGACAATGCGCCGTGTTGATCAGCTTCGTCGATTCATTCATCGCAGCGGCTTTCCGTTCAATCGATCTTCTTCATTTCTTCTTCCACCTCCTCGGCCCCTTCCGCATAGAACTTGGCTTCCTCCGGATCCAGGGCGTGCAACAAGCGAAGAAATTCGCCCGCATGAACCCTCTCCTCATCCGCGATATCCTTGAGCACCTCGATGGCGAGCTTGTTGTCGGTGGATTCGGCAAGCTGCATGTACAACTGAATCGCTTCGTACTCGGCGGCGACCATGAAGCGGATGGCCCTGACCAGCTCCTCGTGGGTCAACTTGCGGCCGTTGGCCAATCCTGAAAAAGGCGATCCAAATTCCGGCATAAGGCTCCTCCTCTTTTTTTATGGTAATGGATTCATGGGACGGTTGCGTTCTTAGGGTGACGCCGGTTTGAAGTCGGCTCCGGTGATTACCGTACCGACGCCGATGTCGATGTAGCGGGCACCGTAGGCTTCCCTGAAACATTTTCGGGCCAAAACCCCCGAGCAGTGGCAGGGGGCTGCGTGGCGGACCTCCAGGCGTTTGAAATCATCGACGATGCGCCGGATCGCCGCCTCCCCGAGGGTGGCGAGGTGAAAGCCTCCCATCACCAGCAGGATTTCCGGGCCCATGACCGACTTGGCCCGTTCGACGATTTTCACAATGCCCGGGTGGGCGCAGCCGGTGACGACGATGCCGCCTTGATGGGTGGCGATATAAAGCACCTGCTCTTCGGGCCAGTACAGGCCGCTGGACATCTTGCCCAGGGTGGCCGCTTGGCGGCAGATGCGCCGGGGGGCATCATCCACCTCTTCCATCGCAGCACCGGACTGGCGGATGTACGCCTTGACCGGATCGGAAAACGAGGACGGCACCCACACCGGCAGGTCGGTGCGCATCCGGAAAAAGGCCGGCAATCCCCCGATATGATCGCCGTGCTCGTGGGAGAGAACCATCAAATCGACCTGTTCCGGTGAAATTTTTAGCAACTTCATATTGTTGGAAAAAATCGCCGGATCGAGGCCAGTGTCGAAGAGAATCGATTTTTCCGGCCCTTCGATGAGGCAGGAAAACCCCCAGTCGGCCCGCAAGCCCTCGTTTCCGCCGAAATTGTCGTAGATCACCGTTATCCGAAGCTTCTTGATATCCATCGGCTCGATCATCGGGATCTCCTCCGAATGGGCGGTCGTACCCATGCCGGATGCGGCCGCAAAAAGCGACAACACCATTGAGACGATGCCGAGGCAGGCTAATTTTCGGCGCATGGCGTTGTTTAGGCGCTGGGTTGCCCGATTGGCAAGCCCAAAGTCGCCCCCGGGCCCCGGGCGTCTTCTTGATCGCGGCCCGCCGCCATGCTATTGGTCCAATTTTAATGGAATTTTGATCTCCGTCGGCCGCCTGCGGAAAAATTGGCGCCGGCCCTTTAACCGGCTTACCTTTTGCGATCGAGGACCGGCTCTTTCGCCTGGCCGCCCAGCTTGAAACGGCCCGCCCCTGGTTCACCCGCCGGCCGCCGGCCTTGCGCAGCGACAACCGGCCCGGACTTCGGGCTTGGAAATGAAACGGTGCGCTTCATGAAAAACGATATCGATGTCCTGACCCTGGCCGAACAGATCAAGGCCGCCCCGGATGCGCCCGTGTACGATGTGCGGATGCGCGCCGACCTGCTGGCCAACCCGCAACGGATTCCCGGCGCCCAGTGGCGCGACCCGGAACAGGTGGAGCGCTGGCTCACCGAATTCAGTGAAGGTCAGCAGGTGGTGGTCTACGACCTCACCGGCGGACCGGTGAGCCAGACGGTGGCCGAACGTCTGCGCCAGAAGGGCATCCAGGCCCGCCATCTGGCCGGGGGGCTGACCGCCTGGCTGACCTGGGCCGCATTCCAGGCCCGTCTGGGCTGAGAGCGAGGACCTGCGCGATGGAATGGACCGAAGACGCCGAGGCGGCCATGCGCAAGGTGCCCTTTTTTGTGCGCGCCAAGGTGCGCGCCCGGGTGGAGGCCGAGGTTCAGGCAGCCGGGCGCCGTCTTGTGACCCTCGAAGAGGTGGAGGCCAGCCGGCGGCGCTTCGTTTCCGGCATGTCCCGGGAGGTGAAGGGCTACCAGGTGGACGGGTGTTTTGCCGCCGGCGGATGCCCCAACCGCATCGGCGACGCCACCCGGCTGCTGGAGCGCATCGAGGCGGTGCTCGAGGGAGCGGACCTGCTGGCTTTTCTCAAATCCACCGTGGACGGACCGCTGAAATTTCACCACGAGTTTCGCGTCAGTCTGGCCGAGTGCCCCAACAGTTGCAGCCAGGTGCAGATCAAGGACATCGGAATCCTGGCAGCCTGCGCGCCGCGCCTCACCGGCATCCCGTGCAGCGCCTGTGGCGGCTGTGTGGAGGCCTGCCCGGACGATGCCGTGCACCTTGACGACCCGGGGCCGCCCCGGATCGACCGGACCTTGTGCATGCGCTGCGGCCGCTGCATCGCCGCCTGTCCCACCGGCACGCTGGCCGAAGGGGAAACCGGATACCGGGTCCAGCTCGGCGGCAAACTGGGACGCCACCCGCGGCTGGCCCGGGAGTTGCCGGGGATCTACACCGCCGACCAGGTCATCGAGATCGTCCGGGCCTGCGTGGCCCTGTTCAAGGAGAAAAGCCGCGGCGGCCGCCGCTTTGCCGAGGTGCTGGACGACGCGGCCTTCGAGGGTCTGGCGCGGCGCTTCGCCCCGGCCCGCCTCAGTCCATCGACACCGCCAGCCGGTTGATGGAAAGCCGACGGGGCCGGGCGAAACGCATGATCCGGCCCGGATCGAATCCGCCGGCCCGATAAAAGGCGCGCAACGCGTCGTCGTCGAGCAGTTCGAGAATGTAACTGAGATGCCCCGAATAGCCGTTGGCATCCAGGCGCTGCAGGGCGGCCACCGCCTCGCGGGCCAGTGCGGCCGCCTGGCGGTGCACCGTGGGCCCGCCTTCGGCGCAGGCGGTGAGCGAATAGACCTGGCGGCAGGAAAAGGGGCGCACCGGGTAGATACGGCAGGTGTCGTTTTTTTGCAGAAACGGGCATCGAACGTGCCCGGGCTGCTGTTTGAAGCGCCGGTTGCGCGCCAGTGCCTTGGCGATTTCCAAGCGTTGGGGGCGAGGCAGGGATTGAAGAAAATTCCGGATGCGCAACCCCTCCAGGGTGGTGGCGTCCACGTCGCCCACCTCGATGCAGCAGCGGGCGCAGCCTGGCCGGCAGACCGCCCCGGCCAGGAACGGTGCCGCCCGTTGATAGTAGTCGGCGTAAATCCGCTCCAGCGGTTCATCGATGGCATCGCCGGCCGTGGTCATGGGCGCTTCGTCGTTCACGAGGCCCTTTTACCCGGCTCCGCTCCAGGACGCAACCCTTGCGCAAAGCAAGCCTTGGCCAAAATCGGTGGATTGTGCTAAATCGGAATGAAAATCGACAACCCTCAACCGTGCGATCTTCGCCTGTGAACCTCGACAACCGACCCGACACCGCTTCCAGTGGCCCCGACCTCCGTGTCAACGTGGGTGGCATCCGCATGGCCAATCCGGTGATGACCGCCTCGGGGACCTTCGGCTATGGGGCCGAGTTCCGGGATTTCATCGACCTGAACCGGCTCGGCGCCATCATCGTCAAGGGTCTCTCCCTGGCGCCGGCGCGGGGCAATCCACCGCCGCGCATCGTGGAGACCCCTTGCGGCATGCTCAATGCCATCGGACTGGAAAATGTCGGGCTGGAAGCGTTTCTCAGCGGAAAGATGCCTTTCTTGAGGACCTTGTCCGTGCCGGTGATCGTCAACCTCTACGGTCGCAGCGTCGAGGAGTACGCCGAACTGGCCGGCCGTCTGGACGACCAGGAAGGCATCGCCGGCCTGGAGATCAACATCTCCTGTCCCAACGTCAAGGCCGGTGGTGTGGCCTTCGGCGTGGATCCGGACGCCGCCGCCCAAGTGGTGGCGGCGGTGCGCCGGAACACGCGCCGGCCCGTGATGGTCAAGCTCTCGCCCAATGTCACCGACATCACCGTCATCGCCCGCCGGGTGGAGGACGCCGGCGCCGATGCCGTTTCCCTGATCAACACCATTACCGGCATGGCTGTGGACATCGCCACCCGGCGGCCGCGCCTCGCCAACGTCACCGGCGGGCTTTCCGGGCCGGCCATCCGCCCGGTGGCCCTGCGAATGGTCTGGCAGGTGGCCTGCGCGGTCAGCCTCCCTGTCGTGGGCATCGGCGGGATCATGACCGCCGAAGACGCACTGGAATTTCTCATCGCCGGCGCCACCGCCGTCCAGGTGGGCACGGCCAATTTCGTCAACCCGTCGGCCACCGTCGCCATCATCGACGGTATCGCCGCCTACCTCAAGGACCATGAAATGGCGGGAATCGAGGCGCTGATCGGCAGCCTTCGGCTCGACCCCTCGCCGGTCTGAGACCCCGAACCCACAGTGGAGGAATGCGCCATGAACTTCAAGGACTATGCCGACATTCTGCACTTCGCCATCGAGAAGGAGAAGGAGGCGGCCGCCTTCTACACCGAATGCAGCCGGCAGGAGAGCTTCGCCGCCATCCGCCAGATGCTGGCAGATTTCGCCGCCGAAGAGCGCAAGCACCAAGAGATGCTCGAAAAACTGGTGGCCGAAGGGACGGCCGAACCCGCGCCGGAGTACAAGTTCAAGTGGATTCCCGACATTCGCCGCTCCGACTATGTCGAGGACATCGCCTACCGGCCCGGCCTGGCCTACCACGAACTGCTGCTGGTGGCGATGAAACGGGAGGAAGCGGCCTTGAAGCTGTACAATCTGCTTCAGGACAAGGCCGCCAGCGACGCGGAACGCCGGTTGTTCAAAATACTTTGCCAGGAGGAGGCCAAGCACAAACTGGCTCTGGAAACGATGTATGACGATTACATGGCCAAGATGGGGGACTGATCGCCGCCCGGGACACCCAGAATTTTCCGGCGACGATGCAGGGGATCGATACAAACCCGGGAAGGAGGAAAACCGAAGATGAAGCGTGCGTTGATCTGGTTG
Source organism: Desulfobacteraceae bacterium UBA2174 (assembly GCA_002327445.1). Lineage (GTDB taxonomy): Bacteria > Desulfobacterota > Desulfobacteria > Desulfobacterales > UBA2174 > UBA2174. The sequence continues at coordinate 6,227 of DCWA01000013.1, forward strand.
GCGTTATTGATGTTGGTCGCGGCCCCGGCTGCAGCGGAGGAGCTCAAGGTCGGCATGAAGGCGCCGGATTGGTCATTTCCGGATGCCGACGGCAAGCAGTTCACCATGGACACCTGGGCCGGGAAGGTACTGAGCCTGACCTACGTGGATCCGGACGAGTCGGACTTGAACGAGCATTTCACCGACGCCTTGAAAAAGGCCAAGGATGAGGGACGGCTCACCGACGAGAACTACAAGGGTTTCGGCATCGCCGACTGCGCCGCCACCTGGAAACCCGATGCCATCATCAAGGCCATCGCCGGGCGTAAGGCCAAAAAGTACAACACCACCATCCTCTTTGACACCGATGCCACCTTGCGCAATGCCTGGGGCCTGGCCAAGGACACGAGCAACGTCATCATCCTGGACAAGAACCGGGTTTGCCAGGCCATCGTCCGCGGCCGGGTGCCCGACGACAAGGTCGAATCCCTGGTAAAGCTAGTGGCCGATCTGCAGAGCAAGTGAGTGAAATTGAAATTTTTGTACTTGATTTGCGATGCGAGAAGTCAGGGGTTCAAAAAATAAAACAAGTCGGACCGGTCTGACCCGTCAGACAAGTCGGACCGGTTCGACGAAATCCCCGGAAGCCATCGCCAACCTCTCAAACCTGCCCGCAACCGGCACCCCAATCCCATGCAAATCCTCATTGCCCCGGACGTGACCCTCGACGCCGACGAGCTGCAATTTCGCTTCGTGCGCGCCTCCGGGCCGGGGGGACAGAATGTCAACAAGGTCGCCACGGCGGTGCAACTGCGCTTCGACGCGGTCCATTCGCCATCCCTGAGCGACCCGGTGCGCCAGCGTCTCATGCGCCTGGCGGGCAAGCGGCTCACCGTCGAGGGATGGATCGTCATCGAGGCGCGGCGCCACCGGACCCAGGAGCAAAACCGCCAGGATGCGATTGACCGCCTGGCGGACTTGATCCGCCAGGCGCTCTCACCTCCCAAACCCCGGCGCAAGACCCGTCCCACCCAGGCTTCCCGTGAACGCCGCCTCGCGGCCAAGCGCCGGCACGGGCGCGTCAAGCAGGACCGCGGCAGTGTGGACGCCGATGAGTGAACCCGTGGCTGCCCGCATGTCCCCCACCGGCGCCCTGCAAGTCATTCTGGCGCCCCTGCGCGGATTCACCGACGCCGTTTACCGCACGGTCCATGCCCGGCACTTCGCCGGCGTGGATCTCGCCGTGGCGCCTTTTGTCGTCGCTGCCGGCCGCCGCGCCACCCTCAAGGCCCTGGCCGATCTTCGGCCCGAGGTTAATCCCCTCATGCCGGTGATTCCCCAGGTGCTCGGAAACGACGGCGACGGCTTTCTCGATCTGGCCGAACGCTTGGCGGGCTTGGGCTACCGCAGCGTCAACTGGAACCTCGGCTGCCCTTTCCCCATGGTGGCGCGCAAGGGGCGGGGCAGCGGCCTGCTCCCTTACCCGGGCCGCATCGCTGCCTTTCTCGACCAGGTCTCGCCCCGATTGCCCGTGGCGCTCTCGATCAAGACCCGCCTGGGCTACGAAAATTCCGAAGAACTCTCCGCCCTGGTGCCGATTCTCAACCGCCATCACCTCGAAGCCCTGGTGATCCACCCGCGCACCGGCATCCAGCTCTACGATGGAGGAGTCGACCTGGAACGCTTTGCCGCCTGCCGGGAGGTCTGCCACCACCCGGTCGTCTACAATGGCGACATCGCCACCAGCGCCGATTTCCGGCGGGTTTCGGAACGATTTCCCATGGTGACCCAGTGGATGGTGGGACGGGGGGTGCTCATCGACCCCCTGCTGCCGGCACGCATCAAGCAGATGCCCCTGCCGGATGATCCGGCCGGGGCCTTGCGCAGCTTCTACGAGGATCTTACCGAGGCTTACGCCCGGCGCCTCAGCGGCCCCGGGCACCTGCTCGATCGGATGAAGGGATTCTGGCGCTACGCATCCCTGGGGTTTGAAGACGCCGAAACGGTCTGGCTGCGGGTGCGGCGCGCCAAGGACATGACCGGCTACCGGCGCCTGGCGGCCGCCATCTTCGCCGATTGCCCCCTCCGGCGCCCGGAAACGGGCTTAACGTCACAAGCGCTGTAGAGCGCTGACATAGGCGTCCTTGTCCTGGGCCCCGATAATGGCGTGCACCGCCTGGCTGTTGCGGAAAAATATGACGTGGGGAATGCCGGTAATGCGATAAACGCGTATGAGGTCTTCGTTCTGGTCCACGTTGACCCGGTAAAAGACGGCCTTGTCCGGGTACTTGCGGGCAAGTTCATCCAGCATGGGAGACAACTTCCGGCAGGGGGCGCACCAGTCGGCGTAAAAATCGACCACCACCAGTCCGCTTCCTGCGTCGGCCAGAGCCTTGCGAAACGCCTCGGCCCCGTCAAGGTTGGCGACCGCCGGCTTGCCGCCGGATCCACTTTCCGATGAGTTCTCCGAACAGCCGACAGTCACCGGCCCGAACACCATCAGGGCGATGCCCAGAAAAACCACAAGTTTTCGCAATGTCATGAATATTCCTTGTTTTGAACGGATTGAGGGTTTCGCATCGAGGGCCGACCATCCCGGGGCGCCAAGCGATGGTTTGGAGCATTAAGAGCCTCAGCGCCTATCATGGTTACAGGGCATGCCGTTTTTGATAGTTGTTCCATTCTAAGAAATCCTTTTCGCCGCCGTCAATGACAGGATGTCACTGCCCCGAAAAAGAGCGTTCGTGGCGGCCCCCCGAAATCCCACCAGAAAATACAATAATGTAAATTATTATTGTTGATACAACATTTCTGTATTTTATCAATCGACTCCAAGCTCACCTCGCAACGACAAATCTTTCTTTAATAACATGCCGTTATATTTGTCCATGCCTCCTGGCACGTGATTTGTAGTGATTTATTCGACAAATGAGATTTGCGATTTCCAGAAAATCGCCATTGCTCTTCACCACCCTTTTGATCGAGGAGACCGGGTCATGAAAAAAATCGAAGCCGTCATCAAGCCTTTCAAACTCGATGCGGTCAAGGACGCCCTGAACGCCGCCGGCATCACGGGCATGACCGTTTACGAGGCGCGCGGGTTCGGCCGCCAGAAGGGCCACAAGGAAGTGTACCGGGGCGCCGAGTACGAGGTGGTGTTCATCCCCAAATTGAAGATCGACGTGGTGGTCGACGACGCCATGGCCGACGAGGTGGTGAATATCATCCAGAAAACCGCCTGCACCCACAAGATCGGCGACGGCAAGATCTTCGTGCTGCCCATGGATGCCGTCACCCGCATCCGCACCGGCGAGACGGGGACCGCAGCAATCTGAAACCGGAAACTTTGAACCTTGAACCTTGAAACTGAGGAGCCATGAAACCATGAAAACCGTTCTGTCATCCATTGTCTTCGTCTTGTGCGCCGCCTCGCTGGGCTGGGCGGACGATCCGGCCCCCACCATCGCATCCAACAAGGCCGCCATCGACCTGGTGCAGACCCATGCCAACTACGTCTGGACCCTGGTGGCCGCCTGCCTGGTCTTTTTCATGCAGGCCGGTTTCGCCCTGGTGGAATGCGGGTTCACCCGGGCCAAGAACGCCGTGAACATCATGATGAAAAACCTGATGGACTTTTGCGTTGGGTCCATCGTTTTCTGGGCCGTGGGGTTCGGCCTCATGTTCGGCACCACCACCACCGGCTGGTTCGGCACCAGCGGGTTTTTCCTCAGCGACTACAAGCCGGACGGTGATCCCTGGGTCCTGGCCTTCTGGATGTTCCAGGTGGTCTTCGCCGCCACGGCCGCCACCATCGTCTCGGGGTCCATGGCCGAGCGGACCAAGTTTTCCGGGTACCTGATCTACAGCGTCGCCATCAGCGCCCTGATCTACCCCATCTTCGGTGCCTGGGCCTGGGGCGGACTGTTCAACGGCGCCGGATGGCTGGAAAAACTCGGTTTCATCGATTTCGCCGGTTCCACCGTGGTGCACTCGGTGGGCGGCTGGTGCGCCTTGGCCGGCGCCATCGTACTGGGCCCCCGCATCGGCAAATACGGCAAAGACGGCGCCGTGAGGCCGATCCTGGGCCACAACATGCCCATCGCCGCCTTGGGCGTCTTCATCCTCTGGCTCGGCTGGTTCGGGTTCAATCCGGGCTCGACCACCACGGCCGACAAGAGCATCGCCATGATCTTTGTCAACACCAACTTATCGGCCGCCGCCGCAGCCGTGACCGCCATGACCGTTTCCTGGATCCGCTTCGGCAAGCCGGAAATCGGCATGAGCCTCAACGGCGCCCTGGCCGGGCTGGTGGGCATCACCGCCGGCTGCGCTAACGTGTCGCCGGCCAGTTCGATCCTCATCGGCGCGGTGGCCGGGGCACTGGTCTTTTTTGCGGTGCTTTTCTTCGACAAGATCCGGGTCGACGACCCGGTGGGGGCCATCTCGGTCCACGGGGTTTGCGGCGCATGGGGCACCCTGGCAGCGGGTCTGTTCAACATGGGCGGCACATCGGCCAAGATCGTCGGGGTGCAACTGCTGGGCATCGGCACCTGCTTCATCTGGGCCTTCGGCACCGCCCTGGCGCTGTTTGTGGTGATCCACAAGACCATCGGCCTGCGGGTCTCGGCCGAGGAGGAAATCGAGGGCCTGGACGGCTGCGAGCACGGCGGCAACGCCTACCCGGATTTTGCCGGCGCCAGCCACGACAGCCTCGGCACCGGGGCCGTCGCTGGGACGGCCATGGCTGCCATGGCGCACCGTCCGGTGCAATCGACCGAAGGCGGCGCCGCCTGAAAATAAATCCCACCCCTCCCCTCCCCGCCAGCCGCCGGCGGTTCCGTCGGCGGCTGGCCGAAAAAGGTTGACCCGGACGCCGAACGGCGGTAGCCAACGCGTTCGGTCCTGATGGGACGACGAATCATTTTCGACCTTTTTCGGAGGAAGGGCAAATGGCTACGGTATGGCTGGTCTATCTGGCGGTGGGGGCCGTGGCCGGGGTCCTGGCCGGCCTGTTGGGGATCGGCGGCGGGCTGGTGATCGTGCCGATGCTGGTGTTCTGCTTCACCTGGCAGGGGCTGGATCCGGCCATCCTCATGCACCTGGCCCTGGGCACCTCCATGGCCTCGATCATCTTCACGTCGGTGTCCAGCTTCCGGGCCCACCACCAGCGCGGCGCGGTGCGCTGGGATGTGGTGCGGCGCATCGTGATCGGCATCTTCGTGGGCACCTTTCTCGGTTCCTGCGTGGCGGCCCGCCTGAGCACCAACTTTCTCAAGGGCTTTTTCGTCCTGTTCCTCTACTACGTGGCCCTCCAGATGCTCACGGGCAAAAAGCCCAAGCCCTCGCGCCGGTTGCCTGGCGCGGCCGGCATGTTCGGCGTGGGCAATGTCATCGGCGCCGTATCCAGCCTGGTGGGCATCGGCGGCGGCACGCTATCGGTGCCCTTCATGGTCTGGTGCAACATCCCGGTGCACCACGCCATCGGCACCTCGGCGGCCATCGGCTTCCCCATCGCCATTGCCGGCACCATCGGTTATATCGTCAACGGCCTGGCCGCCACCCGTCCGGACCCGGCCATGCTCGGCTACATCTACCTTCCGGCCCTGGCCGGGATCGTGGTGGCCAGCGTCCTCACCGCCCCCCTCGGCGTTCGCCTGGCCCACAGCCTGCCGGTGGACCGGCTGAAGCGGATCTTCGCCTTCCTGCTCCTGGCGGTGGCCACCCGGATGCTCTGGGGCATCGTGAAGGCCCGGGGGTGGCTGTAGGCTTTCCCCACCATTAGACTCCGGCGCTCCCGAGGGGCCGGCCGGCAAACAGGCGTCCGCTGGCGGTTCTCAAAAAGGCCTCCATCGGAATCGTTTCCTGTTTCAGAAACCCCTTGGCCGGCAGCACGCCCTTGCCCACCATCTCCACCACGGCGCAGGCGGACGCGGCGGTGGTCCATGAAATCGCCCGCCGGGGCTGCCCCACGATTTCCACGGGATAATAGGCCTTGACGAACTCCTCGCGCAGGAGATTGCCCCCTTTCCACCCTTCCGCCGATGCATGCACATACACCACATCGTCGTTGACGGGCGGTTTGGCGTGGACAAGAATCTCTCCGGCCCGTATCCGGTCCTGGCGCATCAACAGTTCATGAAAGTAGAAGTTCATCAGCTTGGCGTGGCCCGGATAGCGGATGGTCTTGTAATCCAGATTTTCCACGCGCCCGGCGTAGGTCTCGCACATCGTTCCCAGACCGCCGGAGGTGGTGAAGGCTTCCAACTGCACCCCGTTGATCACGATGGTCTCCAACCATTCCAGGGGTGACACCCATTTTCTTTCCCCGTCCTCGATCACCTCGCAATCGTTCAGATATTCATTGACGACCCCCTCTGGGGACCAGTTGAAGGCATACCCGAGCAGGCCGATGGGGTGCTGGGGCAACGCCCCCACCCGCAGCCGGATGCTGCGGACCCGGTCCAGCCTTTCGGCCAGGGATGCCCCCACGATGGCGATGAAACCGGGCGCCAGGCCGCACTGGGGCGCCATGACCCCCTTGGCGGAGCGGCTCATCTCCAGGATCGCCTGCGTCGTATGCACATCCTCGGTCAGATCGAAATAATGAAGGCCCATCCGGCAGGCAGCGGACGCCACGCCGATGTTGAAGCGATACGGAAGGCAGGAAACGACGGCATCGAAACCTTGCATCGCGCCGCTCAGTTCGTTCGACTGCCCGCAATCCACCGGGATGACAGGAAAAGAAAAATCCCTTCGGTCGCCAATATCGGCGCCGGTGACGTCAAGGCCGTTGGCGTGAAGCAGGCTTGCGACCAGCGACCCGACGTTGCCCAGGCCCAACACCAACACGGATCGGATGTTTGCACCCATCGCCGCGAATCCCTCCCTTGGATTTCGGAAAATGACGATTGCAGACCTTTTTCCGGGTTTACAGCCACCATATGGCCGTTGGCAAGAGGCCGGCAGCGGCGGCGACGGCCAGCCAGTCCGCCGGGCGCATGCGGTAGTCGCGGTAAAACGTCCGACTGGGACGGGAAAAGCCGCGGGCCTCCATCGCCTCGGCCAGTTCGTCGGCCAGGGTGAACGCCTGGATGAGCAGCGGGGCCAGCAGAGCCGGCCAGTGGCGCAATGCGGCCCCTCCCGGCTCCATGGGAATGCCCCGGGAGCGCTGGGCCTCGATCACCCGATGGGCCTTGCGGCCGATCAGCGGAACAAACTGCAGGGCCGCGCTGAAGACGAACGCGGCGGCAAAGGGCAAACCGGCGGCCACGAGACTGTTGCCCAGGTCCTCGGGCGCCGTGGTTTCGAAGAAGAGGAAAAATGTCGTCGTCAGACTCAGCAGCTTGAGGGCCGCTGCCCCGCCGCCGGCCAGGGAGCAGGACGCCCACCAGGTCAAAGCGCCGAAGAACAGGGCCATCGGGGTCACCAGGTGGAGCCATCGAAGGTAGGTCCCGCCCCGGTGCCAAACCCATACCAGAACCAGCAGCAGGAGGTATTGGGCCATCAGGGCCCAGGGAACGGTGCTGAGGATTACCGCCCCGGCGTAGCCGCAGGCGAGGCAGAAACGGCTGCGGGGATCAAGCATGGCTCGCCGCCTCCAGACGGGTCCTGAGGCGAAAGGCGTCGGTGGGCATCAAGCCGCAGCGCCGGAGCAGCCCGGCGTCGGCCATGATGCGCGCCGGAGCGCCATCGGCCGCGATGGTGCCGTTGCCGAGCACTAGCCAACGCGAGGCGCAGCGTTCGGCGAAACCCAGGTCGTGAGTCACCATCAGCACGGCCCGGCCTTCCTCGGCCAGCCCGAGCAGCAAATCGCCCAACGCCTGGCGGAAGAACAGATCCTGGCCGGCGGTGGGTTCGTCGAAGACCAGCAGCTCCGGGCGCACCGCCAGGGCTGCCGCCACAGCCACCCGTTTTTTCTCCCCCCCGCTCAACCGGAACGGGGCCCGTTGCATCAGCGCCGTCAACCCCAGCTTTCGCGCCAGCAGCGCGATCCAGTCTTCGGCCTCGATCCCGAGGGCCCGCGGCCCCACCCGGATCTCTTCGGCCACCGTCAGCTTGAAAAACTGGCTGTCGGGATTCTGGAATACCAGCCCGACATTGGCGGCCAGGGCCGAAGTGGACACCCGGCGGGTGTCCCGGCCGCAGACCAGGACGCGCCCCGCCACCGGCCGCGCCAGTCCGTTGATGTGGCGCGCCAGAGTCGTCTTGCCGGATCCGTTGGCGCCCACCAGGGCCGCGATCTCTCCACGGCGAAGCGCGAACGACACATCCCGCAGCACCGGGCGTTGCCGGTAGTGCGCGCAAAGATTCTCGACGGAAAGGAGCACGTCGCCGTTTCCGGCCAGCGGCGGGGACGGCAGCAGGTCGGCGAGACGCTCCCGGGAATCGCCGCCCACGGGCAGATCCCCGACATCCAGGACCACCGGCCGCAAACCGAGACGAAGGCTGGCGGCAGCGGCCAGGGGTTGTTCCAGGGCCCAGGGCCGGACGTCGCCGGCCAGGACGGCGACCGGCGCCCCGTCTGCGACGATGCGCCCGCCGTGGAGGACGATCATGCGGTCGGCATCCGGGGCGGTGAGGGCCAGGCGGTGCTCGCAGACGATCAGGCGAGTGGGGCCCCGCGCGCCGATTTCCGCCAATACCCGCCGCAGCCGCGCCGTCGCCAGGGGATCCAGGCTGGCGAAGGGTTCGTCCAGGATCATCACCCGCGGGCGCAGGGCGAGGATCGCCGCCACGGCGGTCAGGTGCTGCTCCCCGCCCGACAGGTCATGGGGGAAGCGCTCCAGCAGGTCTTCGATCCCCACGGCCGCGGCCGCCTCGCCGATGCGCCGGCGGATCTCGGAACGCGCCAGCCCCAGGCTTTCCAGGCCGAAGGCGATTTCCCTGGCCACGGTGCTGTTGAAAAGCTGGGCCTCGGGATTCTGGAATACCATCCCCACCCGGTCGAAGAGGTCCCCGACGCTCAAGGTGCGGGTGTCCATCCCGCCCACGAGCACGCGACCGGTGAGGCGACCGTTGTAAAAATGAGGAATCAGGCTGTTGAAGGTGCGGCAGAGGGTGGACTTGCCGGAGCCGCTGGCGCCCCCGATGAGCAGGTACCGGTCATCCCCCGCCTGGAGATCGATGTCGGACAGTACCGGCCGCAGGCTTCCCCGGCCATAGGTGAAACCGAGCTTCGCGGCCTGGATGAACGGCGGCTGAGGCCTCAAGGATGCGGACCCGCCAAATCGACGACATCCGCCCGTTGGAGCAGCCGTAGGGCCAGGACGCCCAGCACCGCTCCCACGAGGGAGGATCCGAGAAAGGAGGGAACCAGCGCCAGCAGCGGAATGGCCCGATCCATCAGCACCGGCGCCACCAGGAGGGCGCAGACCACCGGCGCGATCAATCCCGTGCCCGCCACCTCGCCGACGGCCGCCGCGGTCAAGCGGGGCCAAAACCGGTAGCAGAGCCCGGCCAGCAGCGCCCCGATCATGCCACCGGGAAAGGCCAGAAGCGTGCCGAGGCCCATGGCGTTTCGCAGCGCCGCCACCACCCCGGCGATGCCTGCCGCCCACCAGGGGCCGAGGAGCACGGCGCCCAACACGTTGATGAAGTGCTGCGTCGGATTGATCTTGGCGATGCCCGCCGGGATGGATGTGTATGGCGCCAGGGCCACCCCCATGGCCACCAGCACCACCGCGTAGGCGCTGCGTCGGGTCGGGGAAAGAGCGGCTTGGGTTGTCATCCCGCCTCCCCCGTCAATCGACCGCCATGCCGGCGGCGTCGTAGAGCGCGTAGAAGTGCTGCACCGGTCCATGGCCCCGCCCGATCCCCGGCGCCCGGGCGATGGCCTCGGTGATGTACTGTTTGGCCCGCTCCACGGCCTCGAAGAAATCCTTCCCCAGGGCGAGGTTGGCCGCCACGGCGGAGGAAAAGGTGCACCCGGTGCCGTGGGTGTGGCGGCTGTCCACCCGCTGGCGGCTCAACTCCTTGAAGTCGCGGCCGTCGTAGAGAACGTCAGTGGCCTGGACCCCGCCCAGGTGCCCCCCCTTCACCACCACCTTGGCCGCTCCCAGTCTCCGGATGTCAGTGGCCGCCTGCCGCATTTCGGCCACGGTTCCGATGGGCCGGTTCACCAGGGCCTGGGCCTCGTGGATGTTGGGGGTGACCACCTCGGCCAGCGGAAAGAGCCGGGCGATCAGCGCCTGGCGCGCCTCGGGGGCCAGCAGCGGGTAGCCGCTCTTGGAAATCATCACCGGATCCAGCACCACCGGCGGCCGCGCCACCAGGCCCAGGGCCTCGGCCACGGCCTCGATGAGACCGGTGCTGCTCACCATGCCGATCTTCACCGCATGAATCGACATATCATCGAAAAGACAGAGGATCTGGTCGCGCACGATCGCCGGATCCAGTTCCTGCACCGCCGCCACGCGCTGGGTGTTCTGGACGGTGACGGCGGTGATGGCGCTGGTGCCGAACACGCCGTGGGCCTGGAAGGTTTTCAGATCGGCCTGGATGCCGGCGCCGCCGGATGAATCGGAGCCGGCGATGGTCAGAGCCACACGCATGGTTTTGATCCTTGGCAAAGGCGTTTGGCCGCGGCGCGTTGCCGGCCGCGGCAAAGCAGTGGACTGGAAATCGATCGACCGATCCGAACAGGGGAGCAATGCGGTAGGAAGGTGCCTTGCGGCTTTGGCGGCAATCGAACCGCGGACGATTCCGAACTCCCTACGACAGCATGAACTGTATCAGGTTCCAAGGGTATGATCTCAGTTCCGGATGTCTCCCCGGAACACCCCTGCTCGGACAGACCATTTTTATTAGCACCGGCCCCGTGTCGAGGCAAGCCTTATCCGCGCCGGAATCAACCGGAATCCGCCGGTTGGGCCGAAGCGCTGGCGATCCGGCGCAGCGCCGCCAGGTTCTCCTGGACCCGGCCGTAGAGGGTGCCGCGGGGGTAGGCGCCGTCTCCATCGGGCCGGCCGGCCGGCATGCCGGTAAGGATCTCGACCCCCTGGTCCACCGTCTCCACGGCCCACACGTGAAACTGGCCCCGGCGCACCGCCTCCACCACCTCGGTGTTAAGCATGAGGTTGGCGACATTGGCCCGGGGAATGATCACCCCCTGGGCCCCGGTGAGCTCCTTGGAGCGGCAGACCTCGAAGTAGCCCTCGATCTTTTCGTTCACCCCGCCAATGGCCTGGATTTGCCCCTTCTGGTTGACGGATCCGGTGGCGGCGATCCCCTGCCGGATCGGCACTTGGGACAGACTCGACAGCACGGCGTACAGCTCGCTGGACGAGGCGCTGTCGCCGTCGATGTCGCTGTAGCTCTGCTCGAAGGTGATGCTGATGGCCAGATTGAGCGGATGCTGGCGGGCGAAGGTACGCCCCAGCCAGCCGGAGAGGATCATCACGCCCTTATCATGGCTGGATCCGGACAGGTCGGCCTCGCGTTCCACATTGAGGACCCCGGCCTCCCCGGCGTAGACCTCGGCGGTGATGCGCGTCGGCCGGCCGAAGGCCAGCTCGCCGATCTCGTAAACCGCCAGGGCGTTGACCTGGCCGATCACCGCGCCGTCCACGTCGATGAGGATCGTTCCATCCAGGTAGGCCTGGTGAATTTTTTCCTCGCTGAGGTTGTGCCGGAAACGGTGCTGGTCGATGGCCCGATCCACGTGGGCCGCCTCGACGGCGGCGGACCGGTCCTGCCGGGCCCAGTAGTCGGCCTCCTTGAGCAGCCCCACGATGAGCCCCAACTGCAGCGAAAGCTTCCGCTGGTCTCCGGTGAGCACCTGCCCGTACTCCACCACCGCGGCCACCGCCGCAGCGGTGAACGGTTTCAGGGTCTCCTCCCGGCACACCCGGGACACGAAACGGGCGTACTGGCGGACGCTGGCGGCGGTGCGGGCCACCTCGTCGTCGAAGTCCGCCCTCACCCGGAAGAGCTTGTTGAAGCGGGCGTCATAGTTCTGCAGCAGGAAAAATGGCTCCCATCCCCCGAGCAGAATCACTTTGACATCCAGGTCGATGGCGCCGGGCCGCAGGACCGAGGTGCCAAGGCCGGCCGCGCCGATGTCTTCGATGAACAGGCGCCCGTCGGCCAGGGTCCGCTTGAGGGTCTCCCACACCGATTCGGCGGCGAGCACCGACTCGATCTCCAGGATCAGGTAGCCGCCGTTGGCTTCCAGCAGCGCCCCGCCCTGCACCAGCAGGTGGTCGGTCTCCACTGCCCCTTCGGTGCGCCGGCGCTCGATGCGGCCAAAGATGTTGGCGTAAGCGGGATTGGGCTCGAACACCACCGGAGCGCCTGTCAGTGTGCGCCGATCGGCGAGCAGGTTGACCCGATAGCGCCTGAAAAAGTCGGCGTCGGGAACTTCGACATCCTCTTCTGCCGAGGTCTCCGGATCGATGAAGGGCTCCAGGTGGCGGCAGAGGTCCGCCTTGGCGGCTTCGAGAAACCCGGCAGCGGGCGCCAGCTTGGAAAAGGCGGTTTGCAGTGGCTGGATGCGTTCCCGCACCAGCTTGCAGACCGTCTCGGTGCGCAGGCGCTCCAGGGCCGCGCTCATCTTCTGGCCGGCCCGGTCGGCCTTGCGGTCGGCGGCATCGATGGCTTGGTGGACCTGCCGGACGCTGTGCTGGATCCGATCGCGCTGGGCCTCGGGAAGGCTCTGGAACTGCTGCTGATCCATGGGGGCGCCATCGACGAGCACCACCGGCAGGACCCCTTCGCTGGTGCGGCTGATGCCGAGCCCCAGGCCGGCGGCCTTGCGCTCGATCTCCTTGAGCAGGGCCTCGGTCTTCTCCCGGTACTCCTTCTCGATGGCGGCCCGGCGTTGCTGGTAGGCCCGGGTGTGGACCACCCGGGGCAGCCGTTGGCGTAGATCCTCGAGAAACCGGTCCATCGCCTCGGCCAGGGCCGCTCCCTTGCCGGTGGGCAGGCGCAGCACCACGGGGCGATGGGGGTCGGCGAAGTTGTGCACCAGCCCCCAATCGTCGGGAACCGGCCGGCGGCGGGCATGGCGCCGGACGAGGTCGCCCACGATGGTCGTCTTGCCCGTGGCCTCCGGGCCCGTGGCAAAGATGTGGTAGCCGGGACCGGCGAGATTGAGGCCGAAGGCGATGGACTTGACGGCCCGCTGCTGGCCGATCACGGCGTTCAGGGGGGGCAGGTCGGCGGTGGTGGCGAAGGAAAAGACCGTCGGATCGCAGGTGCGCCGCAGGTCCTCCGGTTTGAGCGGGGAGACGGCAGTCATCCTAAACCCCTTCCGGGGATTCTTCCGGTACCCGGGTCTCGTCGGCCACCCAGTCGAGAAAAGGCTGGTGGCCGCCGGTGACCGGCAGCGTCACGATGCATGGCACGGCATAGCTGTGCATGCGGCGCACAGCCTCGATCAGTTGGGGGACCTTCCAGGCGACGGTCTTGGCGATGAGCACCACCTCGGCCTCCTCCTGAATCGCACCTTCCCATCTGTAGATGGCGGTCATCGGCCCGATGATATTGACGCAGGCCGCCAGGCGCCCGGCCACCAGGGTTCGGCCGATGGTGCGCGCCTCCTCGACGCCGGACGCCGTCATGTAAACCATCTGAATGTTCATATCGGCCTTCCTTTGCCCATATCGTTGCCAACGGCATCAGGGCTCACGCGTTTACTAACAGCTCCCGGGGGCCGTGTCCACCGGCGGCGGGGAAGCCGGCGAAAGCCGTCTAGCCTGAAATCCGCTTGGGCCTGAAGATGCAGGGCCTGAAGGCGGGGGAAATCCGCCGCCGGGTGGACGCCAACCCGCGCCGGCAGATGCGCGAATTCGTCCAGCAGGTCCAGGCCGCAACCCGGGTTACAACCCTCTTTGTGACCCACGACCGGAGCTATGCCCTGATGATGAGCCACGGGGTCAGCCGTATCTGATCGCCAGGGCCTCGTCAAAGTCGCAGGTTCCGTCACTTTTTTTTCCGAATGGCATCGTTTTGCGCCGATCTTCCCAACTGCGGATGCCTCACCGACCTTCGGCATGAGACGGGAAAATTCAAGTGTCAAGTGAACTAAAGTGACGAAAGTACGCTAAAGTGAAGGAATTCTGGCAGTTATATAAAAACCGGAGCAAAGCGACTCCAGCACTTTAGTGCCTTACTCCTGAGTTACTGTCACAAAAAACAAGAAAATCTCTTTGCGCCTTTGCGTCTTTGCGCGAGACATTTTGGTTGCAGCCATCCGCATCGAACACCTCGCTTTCTGTCGACTCGTCTGTGACTACGCTCGGTTGCCTGGAAATGCCCCTGGAAATCTTCAGCCGTTCTACATGCACCCCGGGGTGACGGGCACTGAAAAACCCCGGATTCGTCCGGCCCTTTTTCCGTCATTCCGGACTTGACTTGAGCCTGCCCCGGACTCGATCCGGGGGAATCCATGTTCATCGGGACGAGACCGAGAAAGCCTCTTATGAAATCGCCAGGCTTCCCCTGGCTCTCACGAGGCTTTCAGCGATGATGTTCTTCTGGGCGATTTGGGTGCCGTCGAGAGTCCCCAGGGCTCTGGCGTCCCGGAAAAAACGTTCCACTTCATACTCTTGGACATAACCATACCCTCCCATCAACTGCACGGCTTCGTCACAAACCGCCAGCGCCGTCCGCGTGGCCTGCAATTTGGCCATGGCACTCAATCGGTCACTGGCACCGCCGTCGTCGAAATGCGATGCCGCCTGGTAGGTCAGCAGACGGGCGGCCTGGATCCAGGTCGCCATGGCGCCCAATTTCTGCCGGGTCACTTGGAAATCGATAATCTTGCGACGAAACTGTTCCCGCTGCGCGACGTGTTGAAAAGCCCGCTCGAAGGCCCCTTCCGCAACGCCCAACAGTTCCGCCGCCGCCTGGATGCGACGTTCAGTAAAGCAGGTCAAAACCTGCTCGCGCCCCGCGTTCTCGCTCCCCACCAGATGCTCCAGCGGCACACGCACCTGCTCGAATCGCACCGTTCCGATGCTCATCGATCGGAGCCCGAGCATTCCTCCCCCATCGATGACAGCGACCCCATCGCGCCCCGCTTCCACCAGAATGGTGCTCAAGTGCCTATCGGAGGCCGGCTCGTTTTCACCTGTGTTGCACAACACGACATAAAACCCGCAAAGCGGCCCGGCATTGAGAACAAAGGATTTAACGCCGTTTATGACCCATTCATTGCCCTCCTTGACCGCCGTCGTGGTACAGAGACCGATATCGCCGCCTTCCCTCGACTCCAAGATGGCGCCGCCGGCGAGCATCTTGCCTTGAGCGACCTTTGGCAGCCATTTTTTCTTTTGGTTTTCATTTCCAAAACGGAGAATGAACTCAGAGGCATAACCCGCCCTTGAAAGGCAAGTGCCGATGGAGGAATCCGCGCGGCACAACCTTTCGGCCACCAGAACGTTTTCCACCATCCCCAAGCCTTCTCCACCGTATGATTCAGGAAAATGAATCCCCATAAATCCCAACTGGCAGGCCTTTTTCCATATCTTGTCCGGAAACTGCCGGGTTTCCGCCAGCTCCGCCACCACCTCTTTTTTGAATTCTCCCCGAGCAAAATCATCAACCGCTTTTTCGATTTGCTGTTGGGATTTGTCGATTTGAAAGATCACGATTCGCTCCTGCTACTTGGGTCCTTTGTAAGAGGCTAAAAAATCGCGTTTTTTCGGTGATCGGGAAAGATCCGTCAGGATTTCAAAAGACCCCGGGAAACGATCAGTCTTTGAATTTCGCTGGTGCCTTCATAAATCCGGTACAGCCGCACGTCCCGCAGTAGAATCTCGATCTGATGCGCCGTGAAAAGGCCCTCTTCTTCAAAGATTTGCAGAGCATCGTCAGCGACGCGGCTCGCCATTTCAGTACAAAAAATCTTCGCCATGGAGGCCTCGCTGGTAATCTGCTTCCCATCGTCCCGGAGCTGAGCAGCCTGGTATAGCATCTGGCGGGCCGCAAAAATCTGGGTCGCCATATCGGCCAGCATGAATTCGGCGGCCTGTGATTCTTTCCGAGCGGTACTTGCCTGACGCTTTTCCCGCATCCGTTGAGTGCACAAAGTCATGATTTTCTGCGCCGCCCCCAAGGCGCAAGCCGCCATGCAAAGACGGCCCTTGTCCAAAACACGCATCGCGGTCTTGAACCCTTGGCCCACCATCGGCATACCACCAATCACATTCTCGGCAGGGACCCGGCAGTCTTTGAATATCAGCTCGTGCGTATGGGAACCTTTCAACCCCATCTTGACATCCGCAGCACCGACGGAAAAGCCCGGCATCCCCCTTTCAACGATGAAAGCGGTCACACCACCGCGGGCTCGCTTTTCTTCATCGGTCACGGCAATAGTGGTGAACAAACGGGCCTGGTCTGCGTTGGTGATGAAGATCTTGTTGCCGTTCAGGACCCAGTGGTCGCCATTCAGCACAGCCGTGGTAGCGATGTTGCTCGCATCCGAACCGGCGTTGGGTTCAGTGAGCGCAAAGGCCGAGCTCCATTCTCCGCAAGCGATGCGCGGCAAATAGAACTCTTTTTGTGCGACGGTGCCGTCATAGACAATCCCCATGGAACCGATGCCGTTGCTGGTACCGATTCGCGATCGATAGCAGCCGTTGGTTTGAGTGATCTCCTCGTAGATCATCACCTCTTGGAGGGTCGTCAAACCGAGGCCGCCGTAGGCCTTCGGGATCGGCATGCCAAAAAGCCCCATCTGGCGCATCCGGTCAACGATCGGTTCAGGGATCTGTTCCCGGGTTTCAACCGCCAAGGAAATCGGCTCCAGTTCCTCTTGCACGAAATGGCGAACTTGAAGACGCAACCGTTCAAATTCGTCTGAAAGCGTATGTGGCATGACCCACCTTTCTGGGGCATCGTCGCCCGGGGTTAAGTTGCTTTGGCAATCCGCCCTGAATGCGTTGCGCAGGAGGGCCGGCGTTTCGCCCCGTTGGATGGGCGCCAGCCCAACATCCTGAATTTTATCGGCATTGCTTCAGCGGCCCATGAACCGCGGCTTTCGCTTTTCCAGAAAGGCGGCAAACCCCTCCTGCCGGTCCCGGGTACCGCGCACAATGGCGCTGCCTTCCGACTCGACCTGGAGACCAGCATCCAATCCTTCATATAGACCGGCGCAAATCGCCTTGAGCACACAGGCAACCGCAATCGGCGGCCGTTCGGCCAGTTGGCGGGCAAAGGCAAACGCCTCTTCCATCAGTTTCTCCGGAACGGCCACGCGGTCCACCAGGCCGATGGCCAGGGCTTCTTCACCACCGATCCGCTCACTGAACAGGATCATGTTCAATGCGCGCGCGCGCCCGACCAAGCGCGGCAGTCGCTGGGTGCCCCCCCAGCCGGGGATGATTCCCAGATTCAATTCGGTAAGCCCTACAGTGGCTTTGGGGTCGTTGGTCATGATGCGAAAATGGCAGGCCATGGCCAACTCCAGCCCGCCGCCCAGGGCGAAGCCGTTGATCACCGCGATGACCGGTTTGGCGAAGCGGTCGATGCGACGCCACAACGAGCGGCCCAACGGACTGATTTTATCCGCATTGCCGGCATCGCGGACATCGAAGCCGGCTGAAAAGCACTTCTGGCCGGCGCCGGTGATCATCACGACGCGAACGGATTCGGAAGCTTCGACGGCGTTGATCGCTTCTTCGAACTCCGTCATGGTGTTCAGGTCCCAGGCATTGGCCGGAGGATGGTCGATGGTAATTAAGGCAATATGCTCCGATTCTTCGATTTTGATGTTTTCCATCATCAAATCCCTCTTTTGGTTTTCACGGTCCAGACCGAGGAACCATTCACTTTGCCTTGATTCCCTTATCAGAGCTGCCGCCGTCCACGGCCGCGTCCGGTCCGGCCAAGGAAGTGGCAGCCGCTTTGGAAAATTCCGGGTAGTCTTCCGTCGACTCGATCCGATGAACATGGATTCCCCCGGATCAGGGCCTGCCCCGGACTTGATCCGGGGTCCGGGGCAGGCTCTGCTTTCGCAGGAATGACGGGAAAAGGCCGGACGAATCCGGGTTCCTTC
>DCWA01000013.1:24276-89305 GCA_002327445.1 Desulfobacteraceae bacterium UBA2174
CCGGAGATATTTCGCCCCTTCCGGGTCGTCTTCCGTCGACTCGTTCCGATGAACATGGATTCCGGATCAAGTCCGGAATGACGGGAAAAGGCCGGACGAATCCGGGTTCCTTCAGTCATCTCGGGGTCCATTTCGAACGGCTGAAAATATCCAGTAGCATTTCCAGGCAATTACGCGTCATCACATACGAGGCCAAGGAGCCACCAACACCGGCTTGTTGGTCTGCAGCACGCTTCCTGAAAATGCGCCTTCTCCCAACCCCGGCCGCGGCCCCCCCACATGACGATTGCACCGCAATTTTTTGATCAGGAGATGACGCGCATGATCTGTTTTCCGTTATTTCCGTAAATGTCAAACCCTGCTCAGTCCCCCGGCATAGCCAGGGGTTTACTTATTGGCAATTAACTTGCGCTTTAGGGCTAGGCGATTCCTTACTTCCGATACTGCGTGAAATCCGGTTTCCGTTTTTCCATGAACGCGTTTTTGCCTTCGATGGATTCGTCGGTATCGTAAAACAGGCTCAATCCGCCAACCCCAAGATTGGTGATGCCCACAACCCCGTCGGTTTCGGCATGGAAGGCGTACTTGAGCATCTTTAAGGCTGTCGGACTCTTTTCCAAAAGCGCCTGGCACCATTTGTCGACTTCACCGTCCAACTCCTCCGGAGCCACCACCGCATTGACCAGGCCCATGTCCAGCGCTTCCCGTGCGGTGTAAAGCCGGCACATGTACCAGATCTCCTTTGCCTTTTTCAGCCCCACGCAACGCACCAGGTCCCCGGTCCCAAACCCGGGGTCGAAACTGCCGACCTTGGGCCCGGCCTGGCCCAGCTTGGCGGTATCGGCCGCGATGGACAAGTCGCATACCACCTGAAAAACATGGCCACCACCGATGGCATACCCGTTCACCCGCGCAATAACCGGCTTGGGAATGGATCGGATCAGCCCAGAAACGGTCTGCCAAGCAACCTCCACCGGAAGCGCCGCTATGGTGCCCGCATATCCTCCCTTGTCGCGGATGGATTGATCGCCTCCGGTGCAGAATGCCTTCTCGCCGACCCCTGTAAAGACGACGACCCCCACACCGGAATCAACCCAGGCATCGGTCAACGCCTTGTTGAGCTCCAACAATGTCACCGGCGTGCAGGCATTGTATTTTTCGGGCCTGTTGATGGCAATGCGCGCAACTCCGTTCTTCTTCTCGTAGATGATCTCCTCAAAATTCATTTGCTCTCCTCCCTCGATGAATGGATAATTTTTCAGTGACGATAGTTGTAGGAAAGATAAGCCCTGCCCATCAGTTCCCGTTGCACGACCAGTTTGGACACCTGGGGGGTGCCGTCCGCGATTTCGATCGCCAGGACATCCCGGAGACGCTGTTCAAGAGGATAGTCTTTGGTGTAGCCATAGTGGCCGTGCAACACGATGCAGTCGCGGATGGCATTGGTGGAAAAACGGGGCGCCATCCATTTGACCATCCCGGCCTCCTTGGTGCTGGACTGCCCCTTGTCTCTTAGCCAAAGCGCCTTGTAGCAGAGCAACCGCACCGCCTCCAGGAGGCTAACGTGCTCGACGAGCGGAAAAGAGACGCCTTCAAAAGAGGCCAAGGGGCGCCCAAAGGCGATGCGCTCCTTGACATGCGCAATGGTCTCCTGGAGCGATACCATGGCCGGGGCGATGGCTTCCAGGCAGAGAAAGATGCGGCTGATGTCAAATCCCTGCATGGCCAGCTTGAACCCCGCCCCCTCCTCGCCGATCAAACAGGTTGCGGGGATTTCGACGTTCTGAAAAAAAATCGAGCCCCTTACAATTGCATTGCACCCCAGATCCTCATAAGCCTGTTTCGAAACTCCGGGAAGATTGCAGGGAACCACGAAACAGCTGACCCCTCTGGCACCGGTTCCGGCTTCTGTCCGGGCGAACACTAGGGCGAAATCGGCATCCATAATCGCGGTAATGCCCGATTTTTCGCCATTGAGAATATAGGCGGCCCCCTTTTTTTGAGCCGTTGCCTGAAGGGCGGCGGCATCGGTCCCGGATCCGGGTTCGGTTAAACAGAAAGCGGTGATCTGCTCGCCGGCGAGAAAGGGTTCGAGAAACTTCTTTTTAACTTCCTTGCTGCCATGCTCCAGCAGGCCGGCACACAGGTGCCCCGCCACGTGCGTCGACATGGTGAGGCTGCAGTCACCGCGGGAAAGCTCTTCACACACAATACCCTCGGTGACAAAAGATTCCCCAAGCCCGCCGTCCTTCTGGTTTACGGAGACTCCAAGAAATCCGAGTTCCCCCATTTTCCGAACCAGTTCCCGGGGATAAGTTTTTTCGCGATCCCACTTGCTGTAATATGGCGCCAGTTCTTCCCGGGCAAACCGCCGAACTTCATTTTGGATCATTTTTTGATCCTTGTTCAGCTCAAAATCCATTCCGTGACCCTCTCTTCGCTAGAAATTCCGAACATAGCAGAGCGTTTCTTATTTATCTGATTTCGACCGAAGGAAGAAATCCAAAAACCCATGAACATCAAAATATTTTTCGTTTTACTCGGAATCACGGCATTGATAGGTTCTTTAAGAAACGCCCTTATAGTCTATTTTTGATCGGGTTAGAATCAGGGCTTTTCCAGCAAACCTTTCTGCAAATCTTCTTTAGCCCAATTTCTGACTTGATAATGGATCAGTTTCCCGGTTGCGGTCATAGGTAATTTATCGACAAATTTGTATAACCGGGGGCGTTTGTATCTCGAAAGCATTGGATGATTCTGACAGTGAGTATCCAGCGCCCGGGCTGTAAGTGAATCGTCGGCTTTGATGACATAGGCGACAACGAGTTCTCCCCATTTCTCGTCCGGGACCCCTACTACCACACAACCGGACACCCCGGGATGCTCATTCAGCGCCTCTTCTACCTGAACCGGTTGCACATTTTCACCACCCGATATGATCATGTCATCCTTGCGACCGACAATGGTGACATATTGTTGTTCGTTCCAGGTGGCCAAATCTCCGATATAAACCCAACCATTGTAGAATTTTTTACGTGCTTCGTCCGGCTTGTTGATATAATCATAAGCACATTTTGCGGGGGATCTAACAATGACTTCGCCCACGGTCTTGTTGTCTTTCGGAACCGTCTGCTCCGGCTCCGCCAATCGATCGGGCAACAGCTCCACCACCGCCATATCGTCATCCGTGCAAGAACGACCCGCAGTCCCAGCCATTTCAGGGAGGTCAAAAGGCCTCAAGAAGGTGTTCCAAAAGGCTTCCGTTGTACCATAACCGTTGAAAATGTTCTTTGTGAGGACCTCATGACATTGAATGCACAATTTTTTCTCCAAGGGAGCCCCCATGGTGACGATGCCTTTTAAGGAACTCAGATCCCGGTTCTTTGCGATCTGCTCATCTTTTAACATCTTTAACGTGATTGGCGCACCGATCAGATAGGTCAACCGATACTTTTGCACATAATCAAGAACAGTTTCCGCAGAGAAAGACCTTAGCGCAACGACTTCTCCGCCGATGTACAAAGTAGGATTTGGCCCCCCGGAATACAAGCCGCCACGGTGAAACCAAGGAGTCATATTCAGCGTCTTATCCAATGGGGAGAGCGGAAAGTGAATGATCGGATCATGCGCACTCAATATCTCATTCACGTTGTTAATCGGGACACCTTTGGGCATTCCCGTGGTGCCGGATGTATAAAGCCTCGTTACCTCGTCGTATATGTGGCTTGGCCGCTCTATTCCAGGTTCTTGATCGGAGTAACCTTGAACATATTCATCATAGGAAATGGCCCCCGCAATGGGGTGTTGTTTTCCGGTAATGTCCACCATAATCACCTTTTCGGGTTTATGCTCGGCCATCTCCAAGGCTTTTTGGGCAACATCAGCAATTTCCGCGTCATAAAAATAGATCTTCGGCTTGCTATCATTCAAAATATAAGCGGTTTCCCCATACGAGAGCCTAAAATTAATCGGGCAGTTGATAGCGCCAATTTTTTGAGGCGCCAAATAGAGAAATACAAATTCAGCGCAATTAAAAAGTTGATACATCACCACATCATTTTTTCCAACGCCGCTTTTCATCAGCGCATGGGCCAGCCTATTGACCTCACTATTTAGCCGGGGATAGCTCCACGTCTTTTCCCTGAAAGGACAAGTTACCGCATTACGCTCTGAAAAGCGCTTTACATTTCTCATAAAGCCTGAAATGTATGTAAAGGTATTCTCGAAAGTATCAATGAACATTTCGGAATTATATGTTTGGCTGTGTCCTTTCATCCAAACCTCCCTTTCGGTTTTCAAAACCGCGGATATCAGCTTAACACATCGTCAATCCTCCGCTGACACTCAAAACTTGACCAGTGATAAAATTAGCTTTATCAGAAGCAAAAAAAACTACCGCGGCCGCAATTTCTTCCGGCGTACCCGTTCGATTCAAAGGGATGATCTTCTCCATTTTTGATAGAATTTTTTTGGCAAATTCACTCTCCTCCTGCATTTGACGGGTCATTGGAGTATCGGTTGGACCAGGACAAATCACATTGACCGTTATTTGATTTCTTGCGACTTCTCTTGCCAGTGATTTGCTGAAAGAAATGATGGCCCCCTTGGCCCCGGCATATACCGCCTCACCGCTGCTGCCGACGCGGGCCGCATCCGAACCGATATTTATTATTTTACCATAGTTTTTCGCGATCATGTCTTCAAGGACCGTATAGCAGCAATTCAAGACACCCTTGTAATTGATATCAACGACCTTATCCCAAAAATCGGGAGTCGTCTTGATAAATGGAATCATTCGGTCCCATCCGGCATTGTTGACCAATACGTCGATGATCCCGAATTCGTTCTTCACCGTGGTCACCGCTTTTTTCACTTTCTCTAAATCGGTAATATCCACCTGTACCGCCATGGCCTCGCCGTTTGATCCCTTGATCTCCTCGGTCGTTTTTTCTGCCGCGGCATAGTTAATATCGGCGATGGCCACTTTGGCGCCTTGCATCGCCATAGCAAAAGAAATTGCTTTTCCAATTCCCTGGGCCCCGCCAGTCACCAGCGCGATACGTCCTTTAAGTTCAGCCATTCGATCCTCCTTTTCGATATTTTTATTTCCCGATTCCGCGGACGTTTTTTGCCGCACCGACCACCATACGGCCGTATTCGCCCATAGGGGACAACGCTTCCTGTCCGAGAATAAAGTGACATTTCCTCGTTGCCAATAATTGATAATGTCGTAAAAAAGCCGAAAACAGCCACTGTCATTCCGAGAAGCTTGCGACGAGGAATCTCAACCATCCGCTATTATTATACATTCCGTTTTACGAAGAGATCCCTCGCTGCGCTCGGGATGACAATTCGGATTTTTTACGAAGGCATCATATTTGTCTCCGCCGCTTATGATCGCATCAAATTCTCCCAGACCATA
Organism: Desulfobacteraceae bacterium UBA2174; assembly: GCA_002327445.1. Taxonomy (GTDB): domain Bacteria; phylum Desulfobacterota; class Desulfobacteria; order Desulfobacterales; family UBA2174; genus UBA2174. The sequence goes on from DCWA01000013.1 coordinate 29,699, forward strand.
GTGTACCCCTGACCGCGTCCGACGCACATTGTGGTCAGTCCATAACGAAAAGCCGGATTCTCTTTGAAATGGCCCTTCATGAAAGCGACCAGCCGAGGCCCCGAAGCCGCCAGCGGATGCCCGTAGGCAATGGCGCCGCCCCAAGGATTCACCCGGGCATCCCGGGAATCGATCCCCAGCCGGTCCAGATCGTAGAGGGCCTGAACGGCGAAAGCCTCGTTGAGCTCGATGATATCGATGTAGCCAACCCCAAGCCCCGCGCGATCGAGTGCCTTTTTCGTGGCCGGGACCGGAGCGGTCCCCATGATCCTCGGATCCACCGCCGCCACGCCGGTGGACACCCACCGCATCACCGGCCGGATCCCCAGAGAATCGGCCTTCTCCCGGCTCATCAAGAGTACGGCGGCGGCACCGTCGTTGAGACCGGAGGCATTGCCCGCGGTAACGCACCCGTTTTCCCTGAAGGCTGGTTTCAAGGCGGCCAACCCCTCCAGGGTGGTGTTCGGCCTGGGGTGTTGATCGGTGTCCGCCAGAATTTCGGAACCGTCCGCGAGGGTGACCTTCATGGGAACGAGCATTTCCTTCATCTTGCCGGCACGGATGGCACTGTCGGCCTTCTGCTGGCTTTCCAGGGCATAGGCATCGGACATCTCACGGGTGAACTCCGGAAACCGGTCGTGGATGTTCTCCGCGGTCAACCCCATGTTGAAGGCCGTCTTGTCCCCCAATGCCACTTCCGCCCGGGGGTGGTTGTCCCGCATGTACCCCATGGGCAGATGCCCCATGTGCTCCACCCCACCGGCGATGAGGCAGTCGGCGCTGCCGGCGGCGATGGCGTTCGCGGCAAACCCCACCGCGGTCAGGCCGCCGGCGCACATCCGATCCAGGGAGCAACCGGGAATCTCCCAGCCCCAACCGGCCAGCATGGAGATCATCCGGCCGATGGTACCGCCTTGTTCCCCGATCTGATTGGTGGCCCCCCATATCACGTCTTCGATCATGCCCACCGTTAGCGCCGGGTTGCGTTCAACGAGGGCCTTGAGCACCGTGATGGAGAGATCGTCGGCGCGTGTTTTCCAAAAAATGCCTTTTTCGCCGGCCCGCCCGAATGCCGTGCGGACCGCATCCACCACCACCACTTCCCGAATCGTCCGTTTCAACTGTCTGCTCTCCTTATCGTCAACCATCGCTCGCAGCCATGATCCCGGCGATGCCAAGGCCACCGCCGCCGCAAATACACTCCAGCCCGTAGCGCGCGCCCCGCCGCCGCATCTCGTGGAGCAGGCTCACCAGCACCCGGGTTCCGGTACAGGCGATGGGATGGCCGAGGGAAATTCCGGAGCCGTTGATATTCTTCGTCAAAAGCCACCGTCGGGCATATCGACGATCTCGCGTCCGGTGCGCAGGCAGGTTTCGATGTTGGCCAAGGTGTGGGGTAGCGTCGTGTCCACGAAAAAGGTCGCCTGAAGCACTTTGCCGCGATGAAAATCGTATTTCTTGCCTTTTTTCAGTGAATCCTCGTAGGCGATCAGCGCCATATCCAGCAGGCGCCAGGCCATGGTGACGTCGGAAAAGGCCAGCAGGGCCGGATACGTGTACGAGGCCCACTGCAGCGGGTCTTTTTGCCTCAGCGCCACCATCTCGGCGGAAGTCTCCCAGAGCCTCGATGCCACCCCGGCCAGGGCCCGGACCCGGTCCCCCAGTGCCGGGTGCTCCCGATGGGCTTGGCAAAAAGCTTCGATTTCCTCGCGGAAGGCCCGCAGGCAGGCCCCATCCCGGATCGTCATCTTGCGGCCCATCAGGTCCATGGACTGGATGCCATTGGTGCCTTCGTACAAGGACATGATCTTGGCATCCCGAAGGTACTGCTCCAGTGGATAATCCCGGCAGTAGCCGTAGCCGCCCAGGCACTGAATCGCCGTCTCACAAACCCGAAAACCCATATCCGAGCAGTACGCCTTGATGATCGGGGTGAAAAAATCCACGAGGTCCCGGTAGTGCGTCTTCTCGTCGCCGTCCGGCAATTCCAGGGCCAGATCCGACCAGAAAGCCCCGCTGTAGAGCATGGAGCGCATGCCATCCACGACGGCCTTCATCCAGATCAACATGCGCCGCACATCAGGATGCTCGATGATGGGCACCTCTTGCGCCGTTCGTCCCGCAATATCCCGCCCCTGGCGCCGGTCCCGGGTGTAGGCCAGGGCGTTCCGGTAAGCGGTGCTGGCAAGCGTCATCCCGCTGACCCCGGTGTTGATCCGCGCGGCGTTCATCATCTGAAACATGTGGGCCAGGCCCTTGTTTGCCGTTCCGCACAAATAGCCGATGCACTCGTCATGGGCGCCAAAACTGAGCTGGGCCGTCGGGGAGGCATGCAACCCGAGTTTTTCTTCAATCCCGGTGCAAATGACATCATTGGGGGCACCGAGGGTGCCATCGGCGTTTACCCGGATCTTGGGCACCACGAACAACGAAATTCCCTTGACCCCCGCCGGCGCACCGTCTATCCGCGCCAGCAACAGGTGAATGACATTTTCCGTCAGGTCGTGATCCCCCCAGGAGATGAAAATCTTGGATCCCTTGATTTTATAGTGGTCCCCTTCCGGGAAGGCCGTGGTTTCGATCGCCGCCAGATTGGACCCGGCGTTGGGCTCGGTCAAACACATGGTGCCGGTCCAGGTGCCGCCGAACATTTTCGGAACATAGGTGTTCTTCAACGCCTCGGTGCCGAAGGTTTCGATGAGATGGGCGGCGCCGTGGGTCAGACTTGGCGCCATGTTGAAGGATTGGCAGGCGCCGTACATCATGTCGTTGATGACGATTCGCATCATGTTGGGGAAGCCCTGCCCCCCGTAGGTCTCGTCCCGCGCGGCGGCGATCCAACCGTCGGCACCGTATTGTCGATACGCCGACTTGAACTCCGGCGGGCAGTATACGATACCGTTTTCGTAACGCAGGCCGATCTTTTCTCCGATTTCATTGAGTGGATCGAGCACGCCTTTGGCAAAACCGATCGCCTCGTTGACGAGCAGATCGAGGGTTTTTTCGTCCAGGTCCCGGTATCTTTCAAGGTTGCAAAGGCTTCCGTATTTCAGTTGATCTTTTAAGATAAAAAAAATGTCTTTTGAGTTTACTTTAAAGTGCGCCATTGTTTATTTCCATTTGACGACTTCTTACGAACTCATCATTCGTGGCCGACGTCAATGAATCCATCAAAAAAAGATTCTATTTCTTGTTCCCATCCGAATCGTATTCGTACCAGCCCCTACCTGTCTTTCTCCCCAAGTGCCCCGCCTTGACTTTGCGCCGAAGCAGTAGCGGCGGATAAAAACGCGGATCTCCCGTCTCCTGATACATGGCGGTCATCGCACCAAACGTGACATCGAGACCGACCATGTCCCCGGTTTCGAAAATCCCCATCTTCCGCCCCGAGCCAAGCCGCAACCCCTTGTCGATATCCTCCACGGTGGCGACCCCCTCTTCAACCAGCTTCATCGCCTCTATCGTGGACGGAAAATTGATCCGGTTGATGACGAAACCGGCGACATCCCGATTGACCATGATCGGCTCCTTGCCGATCTTCTTGACAAAGTTTTTGCCAATCTGGGCGGTTTCGTCGGTGGTGGCGATGCCTTTGATGACCTCCACCGCTTGCATCATCGGCACCGGGCTGAAAAAATGTATCCCGAGAACCTGTTGTGGCCTTTTGGTCATGGCGGCCAGCTCGGTAATGGGAATCGCCGAAGTGTTGCTGGCAATCAATGCCCGCGGTTGGCAATGGCGGTCCAACTGGCCGAAAATCTCTTTTTTGAGGTCTATTTTTTCGAACACGGCTTCGATAACCAAATCGACTTCGGCGCCGGCGCTGAAATCGCCGACCGGATGAATCCTGGCCAGAATCGCCTCTTTGGCTTCGTTCAGCTTTCCCTTTTCCAAAAACTTGCCGACCGACCAGGAAATGGATTGGACCGCCCGATCCAATGCCTCGTGGTTGACGTCATTCAGATAAACGTCAATTCCTGCCTGAGCACAAACCTGGGCGATTCCACTTCCCATCAATCCGGAACCGACCACCATGACCTTTTTGATTTCCATTCTATTCCTCCTGCGATGATAAGTAGCTGTCACGAAATAACCTTTACACTGTCGGTCATGGTTCGGCGCAGGACACGGGCGGGGGGTTTGAGTCCGGGGTTGTATGGAAGCATGGTTTGTAACCCTCGCCGACTGTGAAAATCCCCCCGACCCCCTTTGCAAAAGGGGGGGGGATATTTGAAGTTTTGCAAAAGGGGGGATATTTGGGGTTTTGCGAAAGGAGGAGATATTTTGGCCTTTGGCAAAGGGGGAGATATTCCGAGGCTATTTTCGGATCGCATGCCGGAAAGGATCGCATGCCGGCAAGTTTCCGAAAACAGCAGAACATTCCCCCCTTTAAAAAAGGGGGGTCAGGGGGGATTTCTATTACCCGATAAATCTTCTCCATCACCGCTTCCGTTTCTACCATTTTTCAAATCACCCGAGAAACATCCGCGCATTCCGTCCGCCAGCCGTATCGATCCCCGCAAAGAGAGACGCAAACGCGATTTAAGCAGGAGGAAGCAAAATCTTTGCCAGATGGTCGTTTTTTTTCGATTAACCGGGATTTCGTTTTCGTAAAGACAGTTGGAGCGACTGACAGACCATCGATGCGGCAAACCCTGCGGAAGGTAAAATGTCTAAATCCCGCTACAGTCTTTGGAGGGAGGAGGGATCAAAGAGTTGGTTTTCCGGACTTCAGCCGGGGCTGAACAGAATTCTCTACATGTCTTGCTCTCTATACATTTAATGAACCAAAATCACAATGAGGCCAAAAAAAATCACTCAATGCCGTATTTTTTCATTTTCTGATAGAGCCCGGTGCGATGAATCCCCAGCAGGGCAGCGGCTTTGACACGATTATTGCCACAGCTTTCCAGGGCCGACATCACCGCCTTGCGCTCCGCGCTCTCCAGGATTTCCTTGAGGGAAGACGTTCCGGCGGCCACTGGATTTTTATACGGCGGGGTTTCGCGAACGGAAATCGGCAGATCCGCCAGTTCAATTCGCCCCTCTTGGCAGACAATCATGGCCCGTTCCACGACATTGCGCAACTCGCGCACATTACCGGGCCAGGGGTAGTTTCGGATCGCCTCCAGGACCTGACCGCTGACGTGATGCACCGGCTGCTTCCGCGTTTCGTTCAGCCTGTTCATCACATGTTTGAAAATCAGGGGGATATCCTCAGGAATGGCTCTCAGTGGAGGAAGATTGATGCTGATCACGTTCAACCGATAGTAGAGATCCAGGCGAAACATTCCGGTGCCGATCATTTTTTCAAGGTTCTGGTTGGTGGCGCTGATCAACCTGAAATCCACCGGCCTGGGGCCCTTGCCACCGATTCGCTCCACCTCCTTTTCTTGCAGCACCCGCATTAACTTGACCTGCACATCGCTGGGCATATCCCCGATTTCATCCAAAAATATGGTGCCCTTATCCGCCAGTTCGAATTTGCCCGGCTTGCCTTTCTTATTCGCTCCGGTGAAGGCCCCTTCTTCATAGCCAAACAGTTCGGCCTCAATCAAATCGTGGGGGATGGCGGCACAGTTGACCCGAACGAAATTGTTTCCGGCGCGGGGGCTGGCCCGGTGTATGCTGTGGGCGAAAAGCTCCTTGCCGGTCCCCGACTCCCCCACGATAATGACGGAGACATCATTTTCGGCCGCTTGAAGCGCAAGGGTCTTGGCCTGCCGGATCGGCTCGGAGTCTCCGATGATCGAATCGAAGGTGTAGCGGCTTCCATTCAGCGCGTTCAGCTCTTCTTTGTAGAAATCCAGATTCCGTTCCAGCTTGTCGATACGCCGGTAAAGCGATTTGAGCTTTTCATGGCTCATGAACATGAGTTTTCCAACCACACCGACAATCCGATTCCCCCGTTTGAGAGGTATTCGGCCCACGACGCGCCACTGGTTGTCGAGCAACATGCTACGGCCGATCTCCGCCTTGCCGGTTTCCAACACGCGCAGCGTTCCGGTCTCCGGGCTGACTTCCGAAATATGACGACCGATGGCCTCTTGGGGCGGCAACAGATAAATGCCATCGTTGGCACGGCTCATGAAGCGGACGATGCCATGGGAATCGATAAGGATCATCGATTCATAGGGATTGTCCAGCAACGCCATCAAGAGCTCTTGGGGAATCGAGGTCAACTGCTCCTCAACCCGAATCTTATCCTCAGCGTGATCTTCTTTCGGCGCCATCTTTGATGCCTTCGTAAAAAATCCGAATTGTCATCCCGAGCGCAGCGAGGGATCTCTACGTAACGTAAAACGAAATGTATCATAATAGCGGATGTTCGAGATTCCTCGTCGCAAGCTCCTCGGAATGACAATGGCTGTTTTCGGCTTTTTTACGACGTTATCATCTTTTATTCCTCTTTGACATCCAACCGACAAAAGAGGATAACACACTGGCCGCGGCAAGCGGAAGAGCCGATGAGCCCTTGAAAATCGGGCGGCGGGAAGAACCGGGGAACCGGACGGCGCCGATTCCCCGGACCAGGGTGTTCAACCCTTGATGATGCGGGGCAGGATCAGGTGGTGCTGGGGGCAGATGGATTTGGGATGCTGGTAGGCCGCCCCGGCGAAGGCCACCATGTATTGGCGCAGGGCCGCCACCGGCACGATCTCGTCGAGCATCCCCGTGCGGGCGCAAAACAGGGGGCGCGACTTGTCGTGGTATTCCCGGGCGAGCTGGTTCATCTTCTCGATCACCGGCTCCAGCGGCTTGCCGGCGTCCTTTTCCTTCACCAGACGCCGGGCGTAGGTGGCCACCGCGGCCGTCTCGCCGTGCATCACGTAGATCTCCGAGGCCACCGTACCCAGGGTGAAGGCGTTGTGGCGGTTGGCCGTCGGTCCGCCCATGACGTAATGGGCCGCGGCACTGCCCTTGCGCAGCACCACCAGCATCATGGGAACGTCGGTCTGCTGGATCGAGTAAATCAGCGACTGGCCCAGACCGAGGAGCTCGGCCTTCTCGGCCGTATCGCCCACGTCGATGCCCGAGGTGTCCTGGAACCAGATGACGGGGATCCGGTCGCGGCCGCAGAGGATGACGAAGTCATTCATCTTGATCAGGCCCTGCCGGTAAAGCTTGCCGCCGATGCCCGGATAGTCGGCGTACTCCGGGTATCCCTTGCCCAGGTACCCCTGGCGGTTGCCGATGCAGCCCACCAGGTAACCGTCGACCTTGCACAGGCCGGTGTAGACTTCCGGACCATAATCCGGCCGGAACTCCATGTGCTGGCTGCCGTCCACCAGACGCGCCAGGATCTGGTCGAACTCGTAGACCTTCTTGGGCTCCATGGGCAGAAGCCGGTAGACGTCCTCCGGCGGATAGGCCGGCGGTTCGGGCTTGGCGACCCGGAAGAACTCCGGATGGTAGGAGGGCATCTGGGCCATGTATTCCTTGAGCCCGTCGAGAACCCCCTCTTCCGTCTCGAACATGTAGCGGAAAAAGCCGGTCACGTCGTAGTGGGTCTTCACCGATCCGGGCGGTTTGGCCTTGAACTGGCGGGACTTTTCGATGAGGTTTTCGGCCATCTCGGTGTCGAAGCCGCCCTTGGGGGCCATCCCCGAGACGATCCCGGCCCCGCCCACGGCGATATTGCAGTTTTTGTGGGCGAACAGGACCGTAGGGCTGATTCCCTGGTAGCCGCCGCCGGCAGGGTTGGTGCCGTAAATGCCGGCCAGCACCGGGATGCCCATCTGCTCCAGCTCGGCATGGCGGTAAAACGGGGTTCCGGCCCCGCGCCGGTTGGCGTAGAACTTCTCCTGCTCCGGCAGCTTGGCGCCGCTGCAGTTCACCAGCCATACCAAGGGGATGTTGAGGCGCTTCGCCAGGTCGGTGACGCGCAGGATGTTCTCCGACTGGCCCGGCAGCCATGCCCCGGCCATCACCTTGTTATCGAAGCCGATGATCACGGCCCATTTGCCGCCGATCTTGCCCAGGCCGTCGATGACGTTGGTGGTGCCTTCCTCGTTTTCCAGGGGGTTGAACAGGGTGTGCAGCGGGCACCAGGTGCCCGGGTCCACGAGGTATTCCAGGCGCTGCCAGACGGTCATCTCCCCGCGGGCGTTGATCTTCTCGGTGGGAAAGCCCGCGTTGTGGACCGCCTCGACGGCCTTGGCCACCTCGGCTTCGGCGTCTTTCATTGCCTGGACGTTGTCTTCAGTACGTTTGATCTCCCCTTTTTTGAGCTCGCGGCCCAAAGGGGGCATCTTCTCGAAATACGGTCTCATGATCGACTCCTGTCGCTTGCGTGGCGGATGCGCCGGGCGCAATCCTCCCGATGCTTATTCGATGACGGCCAGCACATCGTCTTCTTCCACCTTGTCGCCCACCTTGACCAGCACTTCCTTGACCGTGCCGTCGCAAGGCACGAAGACCTCGGTTTCCATCTTCATGGCCTCGATGACCAAGGCATCGTCGTCTTCCTCGACCTTGTCGCCAGCCTTGATCTTCACCGCCGCGATCTTGCCCGCCAGGGGGGCCAGAATTTTTTCCGCCATGTGTCTTCTCCTTTCCGATGTCTGTTGAACAGAACGATATTGCCGTCGTTTTAAGAGCGCCTGCGGCCGGATCGACTTCCCGCCGCGCCAGAATTTCTCCTTGGAACAAAAAACACCGACGGCCCGAGGGTGACCCGGCGTCTAATCCCGAGCGCCGTCACCCTGCCCGGGAGGCCAGGCGCCGCGTTCCTCCAGGACGGCTTGCAGGGTCTTGAGGGCCGCGTTGGTGGCCGGCATCCCGCCGTAGATGAAGGTCTGGAAAATCGTTTCGGCGATCTCCCCGGCCGTGCAGCCCACGTTGAGGGCCGCGTGAATGTGCAGCTTCAGCTCATCGACCCGGGACAGGACGGTCAGGGCCGCGACGGTGACCAGTTGCCGGGTCCGGTGGGGAATCTTTTCCCGGGCGTACATTTTTCCGGTGATGAAAAGGGACAGGTCCCTGGCCAGATCCTTGTCGAAGGCCTTCCACAAGACATAGGGCGGCTCGTCCTTGACCCCCGAGAAGTACAGCGCGGCCGTCTTTCTGGTTTTTTCCACGATGTCGTCGCTCACGGGCGCATCTCCTGTACCGATTCGTTTTTCTTCTTGGAAAACTTCTCCAGCAGGGTCACCATGACAAAGATCATGCCGGCGCAGAGATAGGCGATGACGATGGTCGCCGCGTAGGTGAAGAAAGCCGCTCCCCACATGCTCATGGTTCCCTCCTTGTCTATTTCGCCAGCAGGCTGCAGTAGATGCCGGCGATGATCGCCGTGGTGATGACGCCGCTGATGTTGGCGCCCAGCGCCTCGGGCAGCACGATGGCCTTCTTGTTGGCCTTGAAGATCGTCTTCTGGGCCACCTTGGCCGTGGTGGGCACGCAACTGACCCCGGCGATCCCGATGGCCGGATTATATTTTCCGCCGGAGACGAAATACAGGAAATAGCCTCCGATGATCCCGCCGATGGCGGAGACGAACAGGGAAAGAATCCCCAACAGCAGCAGGGGCAGCACCTTGGGATCCATGATGGTGTTGGCGTCGCACAGAACGCCCAGCAGCAGCCCGAGAAACATCGTGGACAGAAAGAGCACCGGTCCCTGGAGCAGCTCCACATACTCCTTGATTCCCGACTCCCGGACAACGACGCCGAAAAAGAGGCTGAAGATCAGCGGTGCGGCCACCGGCAGCAGAAAGGAGAGAAAGACGCAAGCGACCACGGCAAAAAGCATCTTCTGGCCGGAGGTGATCTCCCTTTTCTTCTTGGGAGGCGGCGGCTTGATGGCGATGAGTCGTTTCGGCACCAGCAGCTTGACCAGGTAGGGATACCCGCCGTAAGCGAACCCCAGATACAGATAGGCGATCACGGCGATGGGAACGAACAGCTCCGGGGCCAGGCGCAGAGCGGTGAACAGCACCATCGGGCCGTCGGCGCCGCCGATGATGGCGATGGCCGCGGCCTGCTGCGGGGTATAGCCGAAGACCTGGGCGATGGGCAGGGTGAGAATGGTGCCCAGCTCGGCGAACAGGGCGATGGTCATGCTCTGGAAGGGGCGGACCATGACATAGCCCACATCCAGCAGGGCGCCGATGCCCATGAACACGATGCAGGCGATCAGCCCGTTGCTGAAGGTGAAGGTGTAGATCGGCTGCAGCCAGTCGATCTGCAGGATCGTCATCAAGTCGGCGGCGTTGCGGACCGCGTCCGGCGTGGCGCCCGCCTGGTTCTCGAGAAAGAGCGTTCCCATGCCGCCATGCAGATTCAACGGATCGAAAAACATGATGGCCGCGTTGACCGTCGCCATGCCCAGTCCCATGGGGATCATCAACAGGGCCTCCAGGGTGCCCTTTTTCCCCAGGTAGACCAGCAGCAGGCCCAGCAGGATGAGAAAAATCCGGGCGAAGGCGATCTCGGGATTCCGGGAAAAAGACTCCGCCAGCGTCGTCACGCCTTGAAACACATTGATCATCGCATCCCAGGTCATCTTCCTTCTCCCCTGCCGGGACCGCCAATCATCGCCGGCCTGGCCCGCTCCTGAGCAGGAACGGGCCAAGCCAGCGAAAACACCTTCGAAATGAGCCGATTCACCTTCGCTCGGCAAGTCCCAGGAAAAAGATCAGCGGTTGGCCTTGCGGATCCCGAGCTGGTCCTGGGCGATGATCCACTTGCAGATGTTCGATGAGCCTTCCACCATGGTGTAAGTGGGCGCGTCGCGATAGTAGCGCGCCACCGGATACTCGGTGGAGTAACCGTAGGCGCCCATGATGCGCATGGCGTACAGGGAGCTCTTGGTGACCGCCTCGCCGGCGGCATACTTGGCTACGGCCACATCCAGACCGTTGTTGAGCTGGCCCTGGTCCTTGGCCCAGGCCGCCTTGTAGACCAGAAGCCTGGCTGCCTCGATCTCGCAGACCATCTGGGCGATCATGTCCTGGTTCATCTGGAACGTGCCGATGGGCTTGCCGAACTGCTTGCGCTCGTTGCAGTACTTGGTGACCGTGTCCAGGCAGGCCTGGGCGAGGCCGACGGCGCCGGCGGCGGCGGAAAGGCGGGTCTGGTTCAAGGAACTGAAGACGATCTTGGTGCCGTCCCCGGGTTTCCCGAGGATGTTTTCCTTGGGGATCCGGGTGTCGGCGCAGAACACCTCACCGGTGGGGCTGGAAAAGGAGCCCATCTTTTCCAGGGCCGAAGTCTTGACGCCGTTGAAATTCTTCGGTTCCAGCACGAAGGCCGAGAGCCCCTTGGAGCCCGCCGCCTTGTCGGTGTAGGCGTAGTAGATGAGCACGTCGGCCACCGGGGCGTTGGAAATCCAGGTCTTGGACCCGTTGAGCAGCCAGTGGTCGCCCTTGTCCTCTGCGGTGGAAACGATGGCCATGACATCCGAGCCGGCGTCCGGTTCGGTGATGGCGAATCCGCCGATGTATTCCGCCTTGACCAGTTTCTCCACGTACTTCTTGCGCAGCTCCTCGCTGCCGTATTTATAAATGGTGAAAGCGCAGCCCAGGGTCTGCATGTTGACCTGGACGCGCAAGGAACTCGAGGCGCGCGCGATTTCCTCGGTGACGATCATCGCCGCCAGCCAGCCCATGTCTTCGCCGCCGTACTCCTCGGGGATCACGGTGCCGAAGAAGCCCAGTTCGCCCATCGGCTTCATCGCTTCCTTGTACGGCAGGTAGTGGGCCGCGTCCCAGGCATCGGCGTTGGGGGCGATCTTCTTGGCGGCGAACTCCTTCACCGCGTCGCGCAACATTTCCAGCTCTTTGGACAGCTTGAAATCCATGGAAATCCTCCTGAAAGCAGAAATGAAAAGTGGACAACCGATCTTTAAACCCTCCGTCGGACCGTCCGACGGGGGTCAAATCACTTTGGCCTCCCGCAGGGCCTGCAGGTCTTCTGCGGCCATGCCGAGCCGTTCCTGCAACACCTCCTCGGTATGCTCGCCCAGCAGTGGCGGGTACCGGCGGATCTCGCAGGGGGTCTCGCTGAGCTTCATCGGGCTGGCCACCATCTTCACCGTTCCGGCGGTGGGATGAGGCACTTCGGCCACCATCCCGCGATGACGCACCTGGGGGTCGGCAAAGACCTTGTCCAGGGTGTTGATGGGGCCGCAGGGGATTCGCAGCTTGTTCAATTCATCGAGCCACTCGTCTCCGGGACGCTTGAGCATCGCCTCGGCCACGAGAGGAATCAGCGTCCGGCGATGGTGAACCCGCTCCGGGTTGGTGGCGAAACGCGGGTCTTGGGCGAGATCGTCAAGCCCGGCCAGTTGGCAGAACTTCCCCCACTGAAGGTCGTTGCCCACCGCCAGGGCGATGTAGGTGCCGTCGGCGGTGAGAAACGGCTCGTAGGGGACGATGTTGGGATGACCGTTGCCCCAACGGGTGGGATTGACGCCCGAGATGAGGTAGTTGCTGCCCACGTTGGCCAGCCAGGCGAGGGTGGAGTCGAGCAGGGCCATGTCGATGTACTGCCCCTGGCCGGTCTTTTCCCTGTGGCGCAGGGCCGCCAGGATGGCGTTGACGGCGAACAGGCCGGTGGTAATGTCCACGATGGCCACCCCGACCTTCATCGGCGGTCCTTCCACCGGCCCGGTGAAGCTCATGATGCCGCCCATGCCCTGGATCATGAAGTCATATCCCGGATTGTCGCGGTAGGGGCCATCCTGGCCGAAACCCGTGATCGAGCAGTAGATCAGGCCGGGATTCACCTGCTTGAGGTCCTGGTACCCGAGCCCGAGACGATCCAGGGTGCCGGCCATGTAGTTTTCGATGACGATGTCGCTGGTGCGGGCCAGGTCACGGATGATCCGCTGCCCTTGGGGATTCTTCAGATTGACCGTCACGCTGCGCTTGTTGCGGTTGACGCACAGGTAGTAGGCCGCCTCGCCCCCGGCTTCCGGCGGTCCCCAGTGGCGGGTATCGTCGCCCACCACCGGGCGTTCGACCTTGATCACGTCGGCGCCGAGGTCCCCGAGGACCATGGTGGCGTAAGGTCCGGCCAGCACCCTGGAAAGATCCAGGACGGTGATATCGCTCAACGGTTTTTGCCCTGCCTGCATCGACTCCTCCTCCTTGCCGTTCATCTTCTTGCCGCGCTTTCGTCGCTTTCGTACCCCATCACCCGGGAGAGGCCCCGGGCGGCTTCCAGCAGTTTCTTGATGCAAAAATTCCGGTGCGCCGCGTCCTGGTAGCGGATCTCGGGAATCGCCAGGCTCATCGTGGCAAGCAGTTGGCCGTGATGATCGAAGACCGGCGCGCTCAGCGACCCGAGGCCGCGGTTGCGCTCCCCCAGGCTGGCGGCGTAGCCCCGGGCTGCGATTTCAGCCAACTCGCGCCGCAGCGCCTCGGAATCGGTGACCGTGCGATCGGTGAAGGGCTTCAAGATGGAAAGGCTCTTCAGATACCGCTCCCGCAGCTCCGGATCCCAAAAAGCCAGCAGGCACTTGGAAGACCCCCCGGCGTAAAGCGGCGACCGGCTGCCGATGGGCATGGACGCCTTGAGGGCCTGGGGGGACTCCACCGTGTCGATGCAGACCCGGTCCTCGCCCTCGATGATGTTCAGGTGTACCGTCTCCCCGGTGGCGGCCATCAGTTGCTGCAGAAACGGCTGCCCGGCCCGGGTGATGGGATAAGTCCCCTTCAGTGCATGAACGAAGGTGTAAAAAACGACTCCCAGGCGGTATTGGCGACTGACGGGATCCTGGGCCACGAAGGCGTTGGCCTTCAACACCTGGAGGATCCGCTGCACCGTGGCCGGACTGAAGCCGAGGTGGGTGCTGAGCTCGCGAACCCCCCATGCAGGCCGGTCAGCCTGGAAGGAAACCAGGATTCGCAACGCCTTTTCCACCGAATTGAGTCGCACTGTTTGTTTCATATAGCAAAACACCGTTTTGTATTTGGCCCCTTATGCCAACACGAAAACGGTTTGTCAACTCCATTCCGTTGCCATCTCCGGAGCCCCGGTCCCGCCATCCGGTCCGGGCATCGATCCGGGCATTTTGCAGATTGCCACTGATTTAATATAGCTCGCCATCGGCATTGAGGTGCCCTTGACATAATGAAGTGGCTTTGGTTATGATGCTTGGGAACGAAAAAATGGGACAGTTGTTTTGTCCTATGAAACAAATACCCGTCAATATGTGATGCTTCTTTTTTCCAGCCCGAACCGTCGGCCTTGCGACAAGGGGGAATCGCCCCCGTTCTCATTTCACCCCGGATCGGCGGCAGCGACCGATCATGGCGCTCGCGGTCCACAGGCAAAAGGAGATCCCGATGAAGAAATTCGCTTTGGTGGCACTTGCACTGATGGTCTTCACCGCCAACGGCTACGCCGCCCAGAAGGCCAGCGTGGTCGTGGCCACGGGGGGAATTGGAGGGGTTTACTATTACTATGGAACGCAAGTATCTGAAATTTTGAGCAAAAACAACATCCCCGCCACCGCGATCCAGACCGCCGCTTCGGTGGACAACATGCTGCTGCTGCGCGACAAGACCAATCCGGCCAAAAACAGCTACTTCATCGGCACCGTCCTTCCCGACACGGCCTATTTCACCGTGACCGGAAAGCATGAAAAGTTCGCCGAAAAGCCGGCCAAGGGGACCATCCTGTGGATGATGTATCCCAACCATCTCCACATCGTCACCACGGCCAACTCCGGCATCAAAACCCTTTCCGACCTCGCCGGCAAACGCGTCTCCACCGGCGCGCCGGGGTCCGGCACCGAATTCACCGCCCTGAATCTGCTCAAGGCGGCCAACATCGATCCGAACAAGTTCAGGAAATGGGAGAAGCTGGGAGCCAAGGAATCCGACGAAGCCCTGGCCAACGGCACCCTGGATGCCTATGTGTGGTCGGGCGGCCTGCCCACCGGCTCCATCGTCGAGCTGGCCAACACCTTGAAACGCAAGGGGACCGATCTGTTTCTCGTTCCCCTGCCGGACAGCGACCCCGGCGTAGTGGCCTTCAAGAAGGAGTTTTCCGGGTTGGCCGACAGCCAGACGATCGCCAAGACGATTTACGGCACGGCGGAAGATACGCCGACCCTGGCTTTCTGGAACATGTTCGTCGCCCCCGAATCGATGCCCGAAGAGTTGGCCTACAACATCACCAAGGCGGTTTTCGACAACCTGGAAACCCTGCACGCCTCGGTGAAAGCGGCCAAGGACACCACCCTGGAAAATTCCGCCCGCTTCGTCGGCAAGACCGCCATCCCCTATCATCCGGGGGCGGTGAAGTTCTTCACCGAAAAAGGCCTCGTGAAGTAGCCGGACCGGATGACCAGACGCGGCTGGATGATCGTGGTGGCGGGGCTGGCCTGCGTTGCGGGCCTTTGCAAACCCGCCGTGATCCGCACCGATGAGGAGACCCGGCTGGCCCTTCTATTTCGGGGGCAGTCGGGCCTCATCCGGTTCGTCAACTCCGTGACGGATCAACCCGTCCACATCGACTTTCGCATCGGCCGCCGTTTCCACGATTTCTCCGTTTCCACCGACGAAACCACGGAAGCCTACTACACCCATGGTCTCTACGACATCAACGACGCGGTGGCCGAGGATGAACCGGATCGGTTGCGGTTCTGCTCGATAAAGGGAATCGACCTCACGCTTGGTTTTTACAAGATTTCCATAAAAGACGGATGCCTGGAGGTAAAGCTGTTATGGACAGTCTGGTGAAGCGGCTGGTCGCGGTTTTGGCGATCATCGGCACCCTCTACCATCTCTACATCGTCATTCACCCCTTCACGCCCCTGGCCACGTTGAAGATTTCGATCCTCGACCTCACCCAAGTGCAGCGAGCCGTCCATGTCTTCCTGATCGCAATTCTTGGATACCTCGGCAGCTTCATCCATCTTAGGCCGCGCCACCGCATCGGCGCCCTGCCGCTGGCCCTCATGACGATCCTGATCATGGTGGAATTCCTGCGTCTCGACCTGCCGCCTTCCCTGCGCGTCTTCGGCGTCTTCATCTGGGCGGCCACCATGCTGCCGACCCTGATCCCCTCCAGCCAGAAATGGTCCAACATCGCCTGCGCCGTGCTGAGTTTCCTGCCCTTCGTCTACCTGGTGATCCATTATGAAGCCCTGATCTACCGGGCCATCATGCCCGAGCCCTGGGACCTGGTGATGTCCTTTGCCGAGGTGCTGCTGGTGCTCGGGGTGATTTTCCGCCTCAGCGGTCCCATCATGCCCACCATCGTGATGATCTTTCTGCTTTACAACATCTACGGGGACGGCATCCCGGGCCTATTCGCCAACCCCGGCTTCGACTTCGACATGCTGCTGGGCAAGATGTACTGCGAAACCGAGGCCGGCATCTTTGGCTCCATCACCGGCGTGTCGGTCAAGTACCTGATCTACTTCACCATCATGGGCGCCATCGTCACCCGGCTCAACTTCGGCCGGATCATCGCCAACATTGCCCTGCTCTTCGTGGGCCGCAGCCCCGCCTCCCCAGGCCGGGCCTGCTCGATGATGGCGGTGCTCATGGGAATGTTCTCCGGCTCCGGGGCCGCCGATACCCAATTCGTCGCCACCCTGACCAAGCCGCTGTTCGAAAAGGTGAAGTACGACAAGATGGTGGCCGCCGGGGTCATCGCCACGGTGGGCTCCATCGCCTACATCACCCCGCCGGTGATGGGCTCGATCTCGTTTATCATGGTCGAACTGCTCTCGATTCCCTACTCGCTGATCATCGTGATGGCGATTGGCCCCATGCTGCTGTATCTGCTCGGGATTCTGACCTACAACGAACTGTATGTGCGCAAGGCCAACCTGCCCCCGCTGGATATTCCGGCGCTGATCGACTTTTCCTACTTCAAGCGCTACTGCTACGTGTTCATCCCCATCATTTTTATCATCTTCATGATCTACCGGGGCTATTCCATCAACATCACCGTAACCTCAGCCACGATCCTCTTCGCCCTCTTCGCCTACATCGACCCGACCCTCCGGCCACCCCTGGCCGAGCTGATGAAGGGGCTGGAAGAAGGGATCATCGGGCTGCTGCCCATCGCCAGCGCCGTCATCGCCGCCAACATGATCATGTCGATGATGGTGATGAGCGGCCTGGCCTCCAAGTTCTCCATCATCCTGATGAACATCTCCGGCAGCAGCATCCTCATCGCGGTGCTACTCACCGGCTTTTTCAGCCTGGTGCTGGGCATGGGGGTGCCGCCCATCGCCACCTACGTGCTCACCTCGGCCCTGACGGCCCCCACGATCCAGAAGCTCGCCATGCTCAACGGCATTCCCGAAGAGGCGGCCCTCATGGCCACTCACATGTTCCTGTTCTACTTCGCCGTGTTGGCCGAGGTTACCCCGCCGGTGGCCCTCTCCGCCTATGCCTCGGCTTCGGTGATGGGCACAGACCCGATCAAGACCGGAGTCTTCGCCGCCCGGGTGGCCCTGCCCAAATACTTCATCGGGCTGACCCTGATCCTCTCCCTGAGCGGCACTTCGTTGCTGATCATCCCGGTGCTCCACACCCTGCCGCTGGCGACAGCCCTGGGCCACATCGTCTTCACCTTCTTCTTCACCATCATGGGCGTCCTCTGCCTGAACATCGCGGTGGTGGGACATTTCCGCACCGGGCTGGCCATGGTGGAACGCTATGTGATGGGAGCCTGCGCCGTGATGCTTTTCTATCCCTCCTATACCCTCAGCGTCATCGCCACGGTTGTCACCGTTCCGCTCCTGATCCGCAACATCCTCAAGGGGCGGACCCCCGCGGCGGCCGTGGGCGCCGCATGAACGCCCGCTGACCCTCCCGTTCCTTGCCGGCCTTGATCCAGGGCCGGCAGGGAACCCCAAGGGCATGGCCCTCCCTTCACTGGCATCCATAGAAACACAGTCCTGCCCTCACGGTCATCCCCGGAGGCAGAGGCCTGCCCTCATCATCCCGAGGCGCACCCCCTTCACTGTCCTCCCGAGGAACACATTCCTGCCCTCACGGTCATCCCCGGAGGCAGAGGCCTGCCCTCAGGGTCATCCCGATGCGCACCCCCTTTCAATGTCATCCCGAGCCGCGCCCCCCTTCACTGTCATCCCGAGGAGTGAAGCGACGAGGGATCTCCTGGAAACGGCGGAATTCCTTGCCGCGTCCGCATTGGTTGCAAGGCGAATGGGTCACAGACGGGGATTGAAGACAAGAAAACCGGTTCAGAAGCGCTGCACCTTGACGCTGCCCAGCAGGCCGGCGGGTTTCAGGTAGAGAATGAGCAGCAGCAGCACGAAGGCGATGGCATCCTTGTAGCCCGAGGAAAACAAGCCGACCCCCGCCGCTTCGAGAATCCCCAGAAGAAAGCCGCCCACCAAAGCCCCCCAGAGACTCCCCAGCCCGCCGAGCATGGCGGCGCAGAACCCCTTGAGCCCCAGCATGGTGCCCATGTCGTAGCTGCACATGGTGATGGGAGCGATGATGGCTCCGGCCACCGCGCCGCTGCCGGTGCTGATGATGAAGGCCAGCAGGTTCATTCTTCCGGTGGGAATCCCGGTGAGCCAGGCGGCGCGGCGGCTCACCGCGCAGGCCTCCATCGCCTTGCCCGTCAAGGTTCCCTTGAAGAAGAACTGCAGGGCGACGATGATGGCCGCGGCGATGGCGAAAATCCAGAGGCTCTGGGGCAGGAGCTTGGCGCCGCCGAAGTCGATGGGCGCATGACCGCTGAAAAACGGAACACTGTGGGAATCCTTGCCCCAGAGGATCATCGCCACCCCCCGCATCAGGATCGAAGCCCCCACCGTGATAATCACCAGCACGATGGGGTGGGGATCCTTCACCGTGGCGATGGCCAGACGCTGGAACGCGGCGCCGGCTGCCGCCACCGCCACCACGCTGAGCAAAAGGGCCGGCAACAACGGCAGCCCCACCCCTCCCCAGAGCGTCACCAGCATCAGACCGCCGAGCATGACGAACTCGCCGTGGGCGAAGTTGATCAGATCCGTGCTGTTGTAAAGCATCGAAAATCCCAGGGCGATGACGGCGTAAATCGCCCCGCTAGTGATGCCGGAGAAGAGGTATTGCAGAATTTCTTGCATGGGCTGGTGCTCTGCCGCTAGCGGTTCTCGAAATCGTCCGACCCGTCGGACTTGTCGGACGGGTCGGACAACAAAAAAAGTCGGAGGGCTCAGCGCTCCAGTTTCCAGGCCCCGCCTTCGATGCGCACCATCACGAAAGCTTCCGGGCTGAGGCCGCTGTGATCCTTTTCCGAAAAGCGGAACACGCCGCTCACCGCCGGAAAGTTGTCAATTTTTTCCAGATTGTCGCGGATCTTCGCCGGATCGCCGCCAGCGCCCCGCATCGCCCGGGCCACCAGGTGCATCGCATCCCAGGCGTATCCGCCGAAGCCGGATACCGGCATCTTCTGCGCCGTGGTGTATTTGGCAACGTAGTCCTGCAGGACCGCCTTCTGGGGGTCGTCGGCCGGCAGCAGATCGGAAACGAGAATCTTGCCGGTGGGCAGGTAGATCCCCTCGGCCGCCTCTCCGGCCAGCTCGATGAATTTGGGCGAGGCCACCCCGTGGCTCTGGTAGAGCGGCACATCGATCTGGAGCTGGCGGATGTTCTTGGCCACCACGGCCGGTCCCGGGTTGGTGCCCCAACAGACGATGGCCTGGGGGCCGGCCCCCCGGATCTTGGTCAGCTGGGCCGTCATGTCGGTGTCCTTGCCGCCGAAGCTCTCGACGGCCACGATCTCCAGCCCGTACCCGGCGGCCTGCTTCTCCAACTGCTGCTTGCCGCTTTCGCCGAAGGCGTCGGCCACGGTGATCAGGGCGATCTTCTTCAGCCCCTTCTTCTGGATGTGGGCGTAAACCGCCGCCACGGCCAGGGCGTCGTTCTGGGCCGTCTTGAAAGTCCAGGGAGTCACCGGCTCGGTGATGGCGATGCCGGCGGCGCAACTGACCAGCGGGATCCTGGCCCGCTCGGCGAAGTTTTTCACCGCCAGGCTGTCCGGGGTGGTGCTGGGACCGATGATAGCCACCACCCGGTCCTTGTTGATCAGCTTGTTGATGCCGGAGACCGCCTTTTGCGGATCGGCCTCCGTATCGTAGACCACCGCCTCGAGCATCTTGCCGTCTATGCCGCCGGCGGCGTTGATCCCCGCCACCGCCATCTCGAGGCTGCGCTTTTCCGGGTCCCCGAGGAAGGAGGCGGGGCCGGTGACGGAAAAAAGACCACCGATCTTGTAGACATCCGCCGCCAGGGCCGGCGCGGCGATCAGGACGGCCAGCAAAACGGCCGCCCACATCCCACGGGGTTTCCTCTTCAGGCACGGTTTGAGCGTCATGAGGGGTCTCCTTTCCGCCAGGTCGGTGACCGGCGTGGACAGGGGGAAACGATTACATCGTGTACAATCGACGGCCTTCGATCACCGTGAGCCCGTCGGCGCGCAACACCTTGAGGGCCTCTTCGGGCTGATCGAAGCGGAAGATCATCACCGCGTTGGCGCCGCTGTGCTGGACGAAGGCGTACATGTACTCCACGTTGATGCCGGCGTTCTGGAGCAATTCGAGGATGTGGTGCAGTCCGCCGGGTCGGTCGTCCACCTCCACGGCCACCACATCGGTCTTGCTGACGGTGAACCCGCCCTGCTTCAAGGCGTTTTCGGCTTTTTGGTTGTCGTCCACGATGAGTCGCAGGACGCCGAAATCCGACGTGTCGGCCAAGGCCAGGGCGCGGATGTTGACCTTTGCCTCGGCCAGGATCCCCGTCACCTCGGCCAGGCGGCCGGCCTTGTTTTCCAGAAATATCGAAATCTGCTGTGCATGCATGGCGGATCTCCTTTCGCCTCAGATCTTGCGGTTGTCGATGACGCGCACCGCCTTGCCCTCGCTGCGCTGGATCGTGTGCGGTTCCACGAGCTTCACCTGGGCCGATACGCCGAGCATCTCCTTGATGTTCTTGCTGATCTTGCGCTCCAGGGCCTGCAGTTGGCGCACTTCGTCGGAAAAAAGTTTCTCGCCGACCTCCACCCGCACGGTGAGGGTGTCGAGGTTCTCCTCGCGGTCCACCACCAACTGGTAGTGGGGAGCCACCTCGCTGGTTTCCATCAGCACGCTTTCGATCTGGGAGGGGAAGACGTTGACCCCGCGGATGATGAGCATGTCGTCGCTGCGGCCGCTGACCCGGTTCATGCGCACATGGGTTCGCCCGCAGATGCACGGCTCCGGGTTGAGGCTGGTGATGTCCCGCGTGCGGTAGCGGATCACGGGAAACGCCTCCTTGGTGAGGGAGGTGAAGACCAGCTCGCCGGTCTGCCCCGGCTGCAGCACCTCGCCGGTGGCCGGGTCGATGATCTCGGGCAGGAAATGATCCTCGAAGATGTGCAGCCCCTTCTTGGCCTCGTGGCATTCGATGGCCACCCCGGGACCGATCACCTCGCTCAGGCCGTAGATGTCCACCGCGGTGAGATTGAGCTTGCGTTCGATCTCCTGCCGCATGTTCTCCGACCACGGCTCGGCGCCGAAGATCCCGAATTTGAAGCTGAGATCCTTGAACGATACGCCCATCTCCTCGGCCACTTCGGCCAGGTGCAGGGTGTAGCTGGGCGTGGCGGTGATCACCGTGGGCTTGAAATCGCGCATGATGAGAATCTGGCGTTTGGTGTTGCCGCCGGACACCGGAATCACCGACGCCCCGAGCTTCTCGGCCCCGTAGTGCACCCCCAGCCCTCCGGTGAACAGACCGTACCCGTAAGCGTTGTGGATGATGTCGTTGGCCGAGGCCCCTCCGGCTACCAGGGCCCGGGCCATCAGGGTGGCCCAGGTGTTCACGTCCCGGGCCGTGTAGCCCACCACGGTGGGCTGGCCGGTGGTGCCCGAGGAGGCGTGGATGCGCACCACGGTATCCATGGGCACGGCGAACATGCCGAAGGGGTAGTTGTCGCGCAGGTCCTGCTTGGTGGTGAAGGGAATGTGCCGGATGTCCTCGAGGCGCTGGATGTCCCTGGGCGCAATGCCGGCGGCCGCCATCCTTTCGCGGTAGAACGGCACCGTGGCGCAGACCCGCTCCAGGGTCGTCCTGAGCCGCCGGAGCTGAATGGCTTCCAGAGCCTCTCGGGGCATGGTTTCGTACTCCACATCGTAGATCATCTGCTCCTCCTGGCGAGAAGTGGGGTGAAGGGGTTAAAAAAAGGGGCTGCGGTGGTTCCCGCAGCCCCTTTCAAACAAAAAAAGCCATGGGAGTCACCGTTTGGCGTCCACCCATGGCTTGTCTCGGCTTGTTGTCGTTTTCGCTACCGCGCCGGTCCATGGGTAGACTTCGTAAAGAAGTACCCATAAAAGCCAAAAAAGAGGAAGTACTCACAGGCGCGGGGCATCGCGTTGAACCTTTTTCTGAACGCGGTTTCAATTTTTGAAATTTCATAACCGGGATCGGCCGGGCTTGTCAATTCTTTTTTCCCCGACTCGATCCCGCCGCCGGAGTCAGTCCTCATATCCGCCGGAAAAGACCGCCGGACGCTTCTCCAGGAAGGCGCGGGTGCCCTCCTTGGCGTCGGGGCTGGCCAGGCAGAGGGCGAAGGCATCCACTTCCAGACTGCACCCGGTGGCCAGGTCCACGTCCAGTCCCCGGTTGACGGCCTGCTTGGCGGCGCGCAGGGAAACGCGGCCCTTGGCGGCGATGCTCCGGGCGGTCTCCATCACCGCCTCCATCAGGCCCTCGGGGGGGCAGACCCGGTTGGCGATGCCGAGACGGGCGGCCTCCTCGGCGCCGATCATGCGGCCGGTGAAAATCAGCTCCTTGGCGGCGTTGGCGCCGATGAGCCGGGGCAGGCGCTGGGTGCCCCCGAAACCGGGGATGATGCCCAGCGTGATCTCGGGCAAACCGAAGCGGGCCTTTTCGGAAGCGTAAATAAAGTCGCAGGCCAGGGCCATCTCGGTGCCCCCGCCGAGGGCGAACCCGTTGACGGCCGCAATCACCGGAATTTCCATCGCCTGGAGCCGGTTGATGGCCGCCTGCCCCAGGGTGGCGAACCGTTTGGCCTGGAGCGGTGTGCAGCGGGCGATCTCGGTGATGTCCGCCCCGGCTACAAAAGCCTTTTCACCGGCCCCGGTGAGCACCAGGACCCGCACCGCATCGTTGGCGGCGGTCCGCTCCAGGGCCGTCAGGAATTCGTTGAGCAGTTCCCGGTTCAAGGCGTTGAGCGCCTTGGGCCGATTGAAGGTGATGGTGGCGATGCCGTCGGACACGTCGTATAGGATGTGGGTGTAGGACATGGGAAACTCCTTTGGTTGCGTGTTGCGGTCGTGGATGCGCCCGTTTCCAGTATCAAATTCCCGGTTTCAAGCTTCCGCTTTCAACTCACCCCTTCTTGCCGGCCTGCTGGACAAAGGCCGTCGGGTTGGTTTCCCGCATGTAGGCCTCGATGCCGGCGACGATGCCATCGCACAGGTGCTCCTGGTATTTGGGATCGGTCAACCGTTGGCACTCGCGCTGATTGCTGATGAACGACGTCTCGATCAACACGGCCGGCATCTGGGCGCCGAGGAGCACGTAAAACGGCGCCTGTTTGACCCCCTTGTCGCGGACCTGGCTGTAGCGGCCTTTCATGTGGCGGTACAGCGCACCCTGGACATGGCAGGCGAGGCGGCTGGACTCGTTGATCTTGGCGTTCTGCATCAGGTCGAGCAGAATCGCCTGAAGATCGCTGATGTTCTTCTCGCTGGTGGCGTTTTCTCGCGCCGCCACCAGGATGGCGTCTTCATCGGTGGCCAGGTTGAGGAAAAAGGTCTCGATGCCGTAGGCGCGCCGGTCGCGGGCGGCATTGGTGTGAATCGAAACGAACAGGTCGGCGTTGCGGGTGTTGGCGATGGCGGTGCGCTCCTCCAGGGTGAGGAACCGGTCCGTCTCCCGGGTCAGGATCACTTCGCATCCCAGCCGCTGCTTGACCTTCTTGGCCAGCCGCTTGGAGATTTCCAGCACCACCTTCTTTTCATGCACCCCTTTCAGGGCTCCGGGCGCGCCGAAATCCTTTCCGCCGTGACCCGGGTCGATGACGATGCGCCTGACCCCCAGGGCCAGTTGCCGTGCCAGGGCGTTGGGGGGAATCTTGCCGGGGTCGGCCACTTTCGCCGGCGATGCCGACGGTGGCGGTGCCGGTAGCTGCGCCGCCTTCGCCAAGCCCTCCTGCCCCCAGACATCGATCACGATCCGGAAGGGGTTGTCGAGGGAAAAGACCTTGTAGGATTTGAAAGACTGAAGGTCCACCACCACCCGCACGGTGTTCGCGTCGTACTGCCCGGCCCGGGCGTCCAGGAGCAAATCGTCGTTGATGGGGACCTGACGCTGCACATCCTTGCCCAGCCGGCAGCGGTCGAAATCGATGAACAGCCGTTGGGGCTTGCCGATCTCCGGGTCCTTTTTCAGGAGGTGATGCCGGTATGTCGTCCCTCGGTCAAGGTCCACCACCACGCGGCTGTAGCTCGGGTTGGACCAGAAGCGCAGGCTTTCCACCGTTGCCGGTCCCCCGCCATTGCCGTCCGTGGCGGCGGCCGTCGTCCGGATCGGCGGCGGATCCGCTGCGGGCGCCGGGGCTGGCCGGGGCTTGCTGGACGGCGCCGGCTTTTCCGCTGGCGTCGCCTGGGCCTTGCTGGAAGGTACCGGTTTCTGCGCTGGGGTCGCCCGGGACTTGGGGGCGGTCCCGAGCAGGGCTTCGGCCTTGGAACGATAGGCGCTGCGCTCGAAACGGCGCATCAGGCGCTGGAGCAGGTCGATGCCCTCGCGTCGATCTGCGGCGCTGCCGCTGAAACGCGCCAACTCCAGGTGGAGCGCGCCGGCCTGGTACAGGGCGGCCGGCGCCAGGACCCCGTCGGGGTCTTGGAGATAGACGGCCTTGAACTTGTCGATGCAGCGCAGCCAGTGGTGCCGGTACTTCTGGCGGGCCGGGTCCGCCTTCAGTTCCCGCTGGCACCCCTCGGCATGGTGGAAAAGGGTTTCAATCCGGCTGGCGGCCGCGACCGGAGCGGCCAGAAGCAGCGTCAGCGCCATGAGGGCCGCAACCATCTCCAGGCAGCAGGCCAGGCAATGGCGGCGAAGACGGCGGCGATATTGGCAAACGGAAGGCGTCATGGTTTCGTCGTTGGTTCCAGTCCGTCAGGGACCAAGTTTTTTCTGCAGCCGATTCAGGGCGTTCAGGGCTTCCAAGGGCGTCATGCGCGCCACATCCAGGGCCTTGAGCGCTTCGATCACCGCCGCTTCAGGGCGCCGGAACAGCTCCATCTGCACCGGCTTGCGGTCCTTGGCCGCCTCCTCCCCGGGGGCGGACGGTTCCGCGTCGGCGGCGGGCTGGCCGTTTTCAATCCGGTACAGGATCTTCTTCGCCTGTCGGATCACCGCCGGCGGAATCCCCGCCAGCCGGGCCACTTGGATGCCGTAGCTGCGGTTGGTGGGGCCGGGGGCCAGCTTGCGCAGGAAGATGACCTCGTCGTTCCATTCCTTGGCGGTGATGTGAAAATTCCGGACCCGTGGCTTGTGGCGCGCCAGCTCGGTCATCTCATGGTAATGGGTGGCAAAAAGGGTCTTGACCCCCTTGCCCCCGATGTCGTGCAGGTGCTCGGCCACCGCCCAGGCGATGCTCAACCCGTCGAAGGTGCTGGTGCCCCGGCCGATTTCATCCAGAATCACCAGGCTGTCGGGACTTGCATGGTGAAGGATGTTCGCCGTCTCCTGCATCTCCACCATGAAGGTGCTCTGGCCCCGGGCGAGGTTGTCCATCGCCCCCACCCGGGTAAAGATCCGGTCGCAGAGGCAGATGGACGCTTCCCGGGCCGGCACGAATCCGCCCATCTGGGCCATGAGCACCATCAGGGCCACCTGGCGCAGCACGGTGGACTTGCCCGCCATGTTTGGCCCGGTGATGATTAACACTTGATGTTCCTCGTTGTCCAGTTCCACCGTGTTGGGCACGAAGCGCTCGCCGGGGATCATCTTCTCCACCACGGGATGGCGTCCGTCCACGATGCGGATCCGCCCGTCCTCGGTGATCGCCGGCCGGCAATAGTCGTTGAGTGCCGCCGCCTCGGCCAGGGCCAGCAGGCAATCGATCCGGGCCAGGCCGTCGGCCGCGGCCCGGAGGCGCGGTCCCGCGTCCACGACGCGGCCCCGCAGGGCGTTGAAAATCTCCAGCTCCAGGGCGGCGCGCTTTTCCTCGGCCCCTAGCACCCGGGTCTCGAACGCCTTGAGATCATCGGTGATGTAGCGTTCGGCGTTGACCAGGGTCTGTTTGCGCACATAGCTCATGGGCACCTTTTCGGCCTGGGCCTTGGGCACCTCGATGTAGTAGCCGAACACCTTGTTGTAGCGCACCTTGAGCGAACCGATGCCGGTTGCCTGGCGCTCGCGGACCTCGATGCGCGCCAGATGCCCCTTGGCGTCGCGGCTGATGTCCATCAGCGCGTCGAGCCGGGCATCGTAGCCCGGCTTGATCATGCCCCCTTCGTTGATCGTCGGCGGGGCATCCTCGCTTACGGCCCGCTCCAGTTCGGCGGCCAGCGCCTCCAGGCTGCGCCAGTCCCCCTCCAGGCGCAGGAGGGTGCCGGTGAATTCGGCCAGGGTGGCCGCGATGGCCGGCAGGGCCTGAAGAGATCCCTTCAGCGCCAACAGGTCCCGGGCGTTGCCCTGGCCC
The DNA here is from genome assembly GCA_002327445.1 of Desulfobacteraceae bacterium UBA2174. Classification (GTDB taxonomy): domain Bacteria; phylum Desulfobacterota; class Desulfobacteria; order Desulfobacterales; family UBA2174; genus UBA2174. The sequence goes on from DCWA01000013.1 coordinate 56,377, forward strand.
ATGGCGATCTTGGCCCCGAGACGCTCCAGGTCGCCCACCGACCGGAGCCCCTCGCGTACCCGGCGCGTGACGTCGATGCGCGCCAGGGCTTCGGCCACGGCGTCCAGGCGCGCTTCGATGGCTGGCCGGTCGCGCAGGGGATAGCGCATCCAGTGCACCAACCGCCGGGCCCCCATGGCGGTGACCGTCCGGTCGATGACTCCCAGAAAGCTCCCCTGGCGGCGGCCGGTGCGTGCGTTGCGCACCAGGTCGAGGTTCTGGCAACTGATGTCGTCGATGATGAGGCCGCAGTCCAGGCGGTAGGTGGACAGGCCCGTCAGATGGGCGACGGCCTGCTTCTGGGTCTCGCGGGCGTAATCGATCAGGGCGCCGGCGGCCTGCACCGCCGCCGTGCACTGCTCGCAGCCGAAACCCTCCAGGGACAAGGTGCCGAATTGCTCCAGCAGACGGTGCCGCGCCGGGCCCGGCGCGAAGGTGCCATCGTCGCGATAGGTCACCGCGGCCCGTTCCACGGCCCGGCGCAGCGGCCGGTACAAGTCGTCCTGCTCCGCCTGGCGGGGCAGGAGCATCTCGCTGGGATCCACCCGCCGGATCTCGTCGGCCACCGCCTCCGCGTCGTCGCTTTCGGTGGTGCGGAAGATGCCGGTGGAGATGTCCAGGTGACTGACGCCCCAGATGCGGCCGTCGTGGACCACCGCCAGCAGGAAGTTGTCCATCCGGGCGTCCAGCATCTCGTTTTCGAGGATCATGCCCGGCGTCACCACCCGGACCACATCCCGGTCCACCAGCCCCTTGGCCTCGGCCGGATTCTGCACCTGGTCGCAGATGGCCACCTTGAATCCCTGGGCGATGAGCCGGGCCAGGTACCCCTGCACGGCCCGGTAGGGCACGCCGCACATCGGCACCGGGTTCGGATCGTTCTTGTTGCGCGAGGTCAGCGCGATGTCCAGCGCCTTGGACGCCACCCGGGCGTCCTCGAAGAACATCTCGTAGAAATCCCCCATGCGATAGAACAGGATGGCGTCGGGGTACCTTTCCTTGATGGCCAGGTACTGCTCGATCATCGGTGTCGGTTTGGGGGCCATGTTGCTTTCAGGTGTCGGTGCGCGGAAACGGGCGGGAAATCATGGAACGGCGCCGGCGCCCGGATGACGCCGACGCGGCATGACGGTCCAGCGGTCGGTCAGGCATCGACGGGGGTGGCGTCCGGCGACGGTCCCGGCGATGGCGAGGCCGGAGCGGTAGGGGCGGCAGGCGGCTGAAGGGCATCGAGCTGCCCCCGCAGGGCCTGAATCTCCTCGGTCTGGGCCGCCACGGTGGCGTTGAGGTGCTTGATGGTCTTGCCCTGTTTGTAGGAACCGTAGAGCCCGTACGCGTAAGCAATCAGGAAACCGAGCAAGAACAAGCCGGCGAAGATGACGATCATCGGCACGTCGGGCGACACATAGGTGCCCGCCTTCCATGCGTTGAGTTCGATGCTGACGGGTGCCATGAGTTCTGCCTGGTTCTGATAGACGACAGCCGCCAACAGGGCCAGCAGCAGCACCCAGAAAATGATCTTGATCTTTTTCATTCAGCCTCTCCCTTGGATGAACGGACCGGCCGGCCCGGGGGATTTCGAAATGAATGCCTCATAAATCAAAGACATTAATTTCTATCCGGATAAAACTCAACCCCTTTTTCCCCTCAGCCGGACGACCGCCGCGAAGGCTCCGGCAGCTGAAGCGGCACCAGTTCCACTGCTCCCCAGGCGCCGATGCGACCGCCGCAGACGATCACCGCGCCGGTGACCCCCTCGATATCCCGGGCAAAGGCGAGGCCGGGGGAAATGTCCCCGGCATGCCGAACCCGGTTGCCCACCGCGGTGGCGGCAGCGTCGGCCAGGGCCGCATCGGCGGAAAGAATGCAGGCGGCGTCCGCCCGTCCGAAACTGCGGCTGTGCCCCACCGTGCCGGAGGAGGTGCAAACCGCCAGGGGCCCGGCCACCCCGGGCAGCCTCAGCCCCACCTTGAGGCTCAGCGGACTGGCGCCGGCAAACAGCCCGATCACCACCGGCGATCGGGTATGAATGAAAAGATCGCCCCCGTTTTCGACGATCACCTCGGGGCCGTGTGCCAGCAGCGTTTCTCCCACCCCCCGGGCGATGGCGCCGGCCACCGCCGCCATGGGCCCTACCCCGGCCTGGCGCCCCGCCCGGATCATGGCCCGCACCACCGGCGGCGCCGGATCATCCAGAGGCCAAGGGGTCAAGGTCTCGCGAAACGCCGGGTGACGCCGAATGTAGCCCTCCACCTGTCCCCGCAAGGCCAGCACCGTCTCCCGGGCCAAGTCGGCCATAGGCGCATCGCTGTAGATCTGCAAATCGGTCTCGCAGACCACCACCCGGTAAGCGACCGCCAAACCTCCGCTGACAACTCGCCGGTAGAACCGTTCGCTGCCCTTCATCCGTCTTCTGCCGCCCTTTGTCCCGGTTCCCTCACCGGCCAGGCCACCGGCTCCGGCCGCTGTTCGGGCGGGCATTGCTCCAGAAAATACCGGTCCGTCATGCCGGCGATGAAGTCGCGCACGATCTCCGCCGGCCGGTGGCGCTCCAGGTACTCCGGGGCCATGTCGTGCAGAAAGCTGCGGAAGATGACCGAATCGCGGCGGTCCCGGCGGATGTCGTCCAGATACCGCTCGAACAGGAGGCGGAAGAGTTCGGCAATCCGCCGGCCGTGGCATTTGATGCACTGGTTGAGGTAGATCCGCTCCAGATTGAAGGCCTTCAAGCGCTTCAAGGCCGCCGAAACCTCGGCGCTGAAACTCAGGTAGGGTTGGCCATGGCTGTGGGCCAGGATGTCGGTGACGAGGCTGTAGACGATGGCCCCGTTGGTGCGCCCCAGGACCCGGGCGCTTTCTTCGGGAATCTCCTCCCGGGTCACCACCCCGAGGCGGATGGCGTCCTCGATATCGCGGCCGACATAGCTGATGGTGTCGGCCATGCGCACCACGCAGCCCTCCATAGTCATGGGCGTGATCCGCAGATCCGGTTGACGCTGCTTGGCAGCCATTTCGGTTTCCAGATCCTCGAACGTCTTGGCTCCGCAGGGGGCCAAATGCCGGTCGTGGACCTCCCCGTCGTGAGCCAGGATCCCGTCGAGGGTCTGAAGGGTCAGGTTCCAGCCCCGCCCCTTGCGCTCGACGCGCTCGAGGAACTGGACGCTCTGGAGATTGTGGAGAAAATGGCCGATCCCGTGCTCCAGGCAAAGCTCCGACAGGATGCGCTCCCCGTCGTGGCCGAAGGGGGCATGACCGATGTCGTGGCCCAGGGCGATGGCCTCGATGAGATCCTCGTTGAGCCGCAGGAAGCGGCCGATGGTGCGGGCGATCTTGGAGACGAGCTGCACGTGCAGCACCCGGTGGGTGATGTGATCGTTGCGGATCAGGTAGAAGACCTGGGTCTTGTCGATGTACCGGGTATAGCTGCGGGAGTGAAGGATGCGGTCGACATCGACGGCGAAGGCCTGCCGGTAGTCGTGGTCCAGCCGCGTTTCACGGCAGCGCCGCAGGGCCTGCACACTCGGGGTCGCCAGGTCCGAAAAACGCTGCTGCTCAGAATCATCCAGCTGGCGCCGGATTTTCTGAAGGCGCATCTCCAGGGCGGTAAGCGGGGAAGAGGTCATGATCGATCATCGGGGATGAAAGGTTTACCGGGATGCCGCCTCGAGGATGAAGAGGCTCTCGGGCAAGTCGGGATCGGCCCACCAGCGTTCCACCTCGATCCGGCAGACGCCCTGCGCATCGCGCACTTCGAGGCGCCCCGGCAGCCAGTAGGCACCCGTCGGCCGGTAGGCGCCATATTCGATCCGGTAGTGCAACCCACCGTCGGGGCGGAAAAAAGCCAACCGGCAAAGCCGCCCCGGGGCCTCGATCACCGCCTGCACCCGGGCAGTGCCGAAGCGGTCGTAAAACACGAGGTGCCATCGGTCCGGCGACGCGCCGGGGTGTACGCTGACCCGCTCATCCGTCTGTTCCGGCAGGCGGCCGGCCATGGCCTGCAGCAGGTCGGCCGCCGTCACCGGCAGCCCCAGCAAATCGTCCAGCCGGGGGTTGGACGCCGGCCGGGACTGCACGCCACCGCCGGCGGCGTGGCGCAAATAGATGCGTTGGCCGTCGCCGGCCACACTGGCCAGGGGAAGTCCGGCGCCGATGAAGTCCAGGCGGAACTTGGACGCCGCAAGGCTCCCGGCCCAGGCGGCGCGCCCGGACTGGCGCTGCCGGGGCGTCTCGATCTCCAGCCGGCCGATTCCCTTGAAGCTCCGCAGTTCCCGGTTGATTGCCCTGGCCTGGGCCAGCACCGCCGCCGTGTCCGGGGGTGCCAGGGGCGCCGGCAGGTTCGGCGGCCGGCGCATCGCGCATCCCGTGGCCAAGGCCAGCACCGCGACCGCCGCCATCAGGACCGGCCAGGGTGTGCGGCACCTGGGCCGGGCAAGGGGCTCACGGCGCATCGGCCCCCAGCTCCCGCAACTTGTCGATCAAGGGCTGGCGATCGTCCGTCTTGCGCTCCAGCGCCCGCCGGTAATAATCCACCGCTTCCGGGACCTGCCCCAACTGCCGGTGGGCGTCGCCCACGTGCTCGAGGATCACCGGGTCCTCGGGGGCCAGCCGGCTGGCGCGTTCCAGCACCGTCAGGGCCTCCTGGTAGCGGCCTTTTTTGAAGTACACCCATCCGAGGCTGTCCGTGATGTAGCCGTCGTCCGGCTTTTGGGCCAGGGCCCGCTGAATCAGCTGCTCGGCCTCGTCCAGGTGAATCCCCATGTCCGTGTAGGTGTACCCCAGGTAGTTGAGGGCGTTGGCATGCCGGGGATCCAGTTCGATGACCTGCTTCATCCGCTCGATGCTCTCGGTCTTGCGGCCCCACTTGTCGTAGACCACGCCGAGGCGAAAGAGCAGCTTGACGTTGTCCGCCTCCAAGGTCAGGGCTTCCAGCAGGGTCTCTTCCGCCTCCGCATAGCGGCCCAATTCCTCGTAAAATCCGCCGAGGTAAAGACGAAAATCGGTATTTTCGGGCCGTTGGCGGATCGCCTCGGCCATGTCGGCCACCGCCTCCGCCGTACGCTGGTTCTTCTGGTACAGGTACCCCAGGTGGGCCATGGTGTCCTCGTAGAACTGCGACTCGGCATCGACCCGTTTGAAGTGGGCGATCGCCTCATCGTCGTTCTCGAGTCGATCGGAAACGATTCCGGCCAGATAGTGGAGATCGGACTGGTCGGGGGTCACCGCCAGCATCCCGTCGAGCAGGATGCGCGCATCCCGGGGATCGGCTTCGTCTTCGAGATAAAACCGCACCAGAACGCCCACGACCTCCTCGTCTTCACGGCTGCGCTTGGCGAACCGTGCCAAGAGATCGGCGGCTTCCCCGCTGCGCCCGCTGCGGTGGTGCAGAAGGGCCAGGGCGAGGCCGGCGCGGGCGTTGTGGGGGTTGTCGTTCAGCAGGGCCTGGTACTGCCGGATCACCTCATCGTCCCGGCCCATCTCCCGGTAGAGCCGGATCACCGCATAGCGGGCCTCCTCCTGGGATGGGTCCAGTTCGACGCTGCGCTGATAGGATGTCAAGGCGTCGGCAAAGCGCCCCTGGGCTTCGTAAATCCGGGCGAGAAAGAAATGCCCGGCGAACACTTCCGGAAACCGGGAAACGTACTGTTCGAAGATGGCCTGACCGGCCGGCCAATTTTCATCCTGCAGGTACATGTGCCCGAGCAGAAGGTAGGCATCGCGCCGGTCCGGGTCCAGGGCCAGCGCCCGTTCAAGAGCCGAACGGGCCGCGGCCGGTGCCCCCGCCTCCTGTCGGATCCGCCCCAGCAGCATCCAGCCGGCCACGTCCTCCGGCGTCCGGGCGAGCAGATTCTCCAGCACTTCCACGGCGCCGGCAAGATCCTTCTGGTGGACACGAACCATGGCCAGTTCCCGGTGCAGGTAGGAGGATTCCGGGTCGCAGGCGATCGCCTTTTGGAGAAACTGCGCCGCTTGTTCCCAGTTGCCTCGCTTTTCCTCCTGCTGGGCCAGCATGTAATTGAGGTATTTCCCCGCGCCGGCGCACCCGGTCGGCGATTCCACGGCCGGCCGGACCAGGCCGGCGGCCAAAGCCGGAAGGCTCCAGGCCGCGGTCAGGATCCAGGCCGCCACCGAAATCCAGAGAACGCCCCGACGGCGCTCAGTCTTCGGCCGTTTCTTCAGAATAGGCTGCAAAGTCAGGAATCTCCTGCTTGAAATAGGCTCGCATCTTGCGGATGATGTTCTTTTCCACCTGGCGCACCCGCTCCCGGGAAATCCCGTAGCGATCACCGATGTCCTGCAGCGTGGCGGGAGAGTCGGAAAAAATCCGCAGGTCGAAAATCTCCAGCTCCCTTTCGGTCATTTCCTTGCGAAACTCGGCGATCCGGTCATGGAGCAGCGAAGCCATCTGCTTCTTGGCCACCTCGTCTTCCACCGAAACGGTTTCCTCGCTGCTGACGAATTCAATGCGTTCGGTGTCCGAATCGTCCTTCAGGGGCGCATCCAGGGACACGTCCCAGCCGTCCAGACGCTGGTCCATGTCGATGATTTCCCGCTCCGAGACCCCCAGACGCTCGCTGAGCAGCTTGGGCTTGGGGTCGAAGCCCTGGTCGATAAGGCGCTGTTTTTCCTTCTTGAGCTTGAAGAACAACTTGCGCTGTCCCTGGGTAGTGCCGATTTTCACCAGGCGCCAATTGTCCATGATGAACTTGAGGATGTAGGCCTTGATCCAGAAGGAGGCGTAGTAGGAAAACTTCACGTTCTTATAGGGGTCGAATTTCTTCACCGCCTGCATCAACCCGATGTTGCCCTCCTGGATCAGGTCGAGGAGGTTCTGCATCCAGACCCTCTGGAATTCCAGCGCGATCTTGACCACCAAGCGCAGGTTGGCCGTCACCAGCATGTACGCCGCTTCCGGATCGTCCTCGTCATGGACGCGGGCGCCCAGCTCCAGCTCCTGTTCGCGGGTCAACAGCTTGTAGCGGCTGATCTCGGCCAGGTAGCGCTGCAGGGGATCGTATCGGACGACCGCCTTTGCCTCGGTCGCCGCCGCATCCTCTGTGGTTTCCGGATCCTCTTTGGTCTTTTTTCGCGTCATCGCCTGTTCACGGAACTGGCCGGTCCGCCGGGAGGCCGCCGGTTCCCCAAGATGAATTCGACTCTCGATCAGGTGTTGCACAGCAGTGGGGGCCTGTGCTAACCATTGGGTTTACTTTCGTGCGCTTGGCGCCTGTAGCTCAGTCGGATAGAGCAACGGCCTTCTAAGCCGTGGGTCGCAGGTTCGAATCCTGCCAGGCGTACCAACCTCCCCAGCCACTAAACGTTTTCGCTGTAACCTAATTTCAATATCACAGCCGCCGCTTTTTTCAACCCCCGGTCCGAAAGCGCTTGTTTTTCCCGGAGATGACGGGAGGATGCCGCCCGCTTCAGCCGGTCAGGTCACCCGGGCCACAAATTCGACCACAGCGCGGTGGACCCGCTCGACGCCTTCCCCCAACAGGATGCCGTGGCGGTTGAAATGAAACAGGAAAAATTCCTTTTCCGCCGTGCCGAGGCGTTCGAACAGCCTCCAGGTGCCGCGGAAGTCCACCACCGGATCCCCCAAGGACTGGATCACCAGGGCCGGCGATGCGATGTGCGGCAGACGATCCTCGAGGCCGTCCATCAGCCGCGACAGTTCCCGCACCCCCCGCACCGGGTTGCGCCGGTAGTTGATATCGGGATGCTCCGGATGGTTCTCCACGAACTCCATCTTGCCCGACGAGACCCGGACCCGATCCAGCAGTTGGTTCCACGCATTCACCGCAGGCGCCAGGCGGCTGGCGCCATTCTGAAGCACGAAGGGCGGGCAGACGGCGAAAACGCCGGCGATGTCGAGTCCCCGGGCCGCCAGGTCCAGGGCCAGGCCGGCGCCAGTGGAAAAACCGCCCACCACTACCCGGGGACAGCAGTTGGCCAGCATCGCATAGCCTTCGTCCACCGAGGTGACCCAATCCTGGAAGGAACGGTCGGCCAGGTCCTCGGGAGCGGTTCCGTGACCATTGAGGCGCGGCGCATAAACCCAGTATCCCTCGGCCGCCAGGCAGGCCACCAGCTGGGCCATCTCCTGCGGCGCCGCCATGTAGCCATGAATCACCAGGACTCCGGGCCGGCGGCCGGCGGAGCGGGCGAACAACGGCCGCCCGACGTTCCTGGCCGATCGGTCCGGCACCCGGGCGAACCGCTGCCAATCGCCTTCGTAGGCGGCATCGGCCCGCTCCCGCAGCCACCGGCCGACCCGGTAGCGGGTCCGCAGCTCGGGCTGTTCGGCGATGTCTTTCAGGCCGGCGGTCAAATCCGTCATCCGTTCGATTTCACGATACATCTCCGCCAGCGGGGTCTCGACCGCCCTCACGAGCCGACCGCCGGCCTCCCGGCGCAGCCATCCCTGCTCCTCGGCCAGCGCAAGAAAGTCGGCCGCCCGCCCGCGGTGGTCGTCGGTGAGCAGATCCACCTGGTTTTCCAGGAGAGCGGGATGGCGATGCACCTCCATTTTTTCAAAAGGCAGGGTCTCTGCCGCCAGGAACACCCGGCGTCTGAGATCGGCCTCCTCCATGATGGCGCCGGGGTGCAGCCGGAGCATGGCGGCGAAGAGATGGTCGTGGTTGACGGTGGTCAGGCGATGGATGACGCCCAGGCAGCGTTCCATGATCCGCTGGACCGTCTTGCGCAGCATGCCGCGCGAGGCGATGGGATCGTCGAAGTCGATGGCCCGCCGGGCGGTGATGTCAGCTTGCACCACGCGACTCTTCAGGTATGCGGCAGCCGGGATCGGCGCGCCGAAGCGCAAATCGAGGTCCACACCGGCCAGCAGCCGGCTTCCCCGGGTCAAAATGTCATCGATGGGCTGATCGGAGCGATCTTCCGTGAGGCCCCGAGCCAGTTCGTGCAGCACCGATTCCCGGCCCCGCAGTGGGTAGTAAGTCAGGTTGACCGGCACGATCCAGGTGGCATCGGCGGCAGCCACCTCGGGGGAGGCCAGGCCGTAGCGCTCGGCCAGGCGGCGGGCTTCTTCGGGCAGGACCCGGCGCATCTCGTGCATCCGCTGGCGGTAGAACTCGGTCCGCAGGGCCAAGGTGGCCGCAGTATGGGGAAGATCGGGCCCCCCGGCCTGCCCCCGGGGAAAGACGATCCAGCTGGCTTCGCCGGTGAGGAGGGTTTTCACCATGAGCCGGTCCCGGTCCGGATCTTCTATGGAAACGGTCCCTTGGCGGGCGAAAAACGCCGACAACCCGCCCTGGAAACCCTCCGGGACGGCCAGGGACCAGACCGGTTTTCCGGTGAGCTGAAAAATGTGGTAGGGCACGAGGAGCATGTCGAGACGGGTGAACCGGTTGGTGACAAACACCACCCCGCCCCGGGGCACCTGTTCGCCTCCGTGCAGGCGCACCCTGGTTCTGGAGAGACCGGTCAGGGCCTTGATCGCAATGGCAGAGGTCAGGTAGGCGCTTCGGTTTAGCATGGCGGCGGCTCACGGTAGCGGGGAGACCGGAGGGCGGCTTGTTGACAGTGGCTGAAATCACCGGTAGTTTATTTTTTTGTCGGTGAAAAATAAAGGGAAATTCCGGGAGGCCGTGGTGTACTCCAAAATCCTGATCCTCCGGTTTTCGGAAACGGAAGCCAAAAAACCCATTGTTTGTTACCTGGCTCGGGACTACGACCTGACCTTCAACATTCTCAACGCCACGATCCTTCCGCGCCAGGAGGGCATCCTGGTGTTGGAGCTGAGCGGGTCGCGCAAGAACTTCAAGGAGGGGGTGCGCTATCTCAAGGCCCAGGGCGTTCACGTCCAGTATGCCAGCCAGGAAGTCAAGCGCGACGCCCAGAAGTGCATCCACTGCGGCGCCTGCACGGCCGTGTGCCCCACCGGGGCGCTGAGCATCTCCCGGCCCGACATGAAGGTATGCTTCGACCAGAAACGCTGCAGCGTCTGCGAACTGTGCATCCCGGCCTGTCCCACCCGCGCCATGGAGGTGCGGCCGATCCAGCAGACATTCCTGTGACGCCCTCGCCCCGCCGTTCTGTCCCATGGCCACACTGACCGCTATCGCCCTGAGCGGCGGCATCGATTCCGCGGTGGCCGCGATGCGATTGCGAGCCGCCGGCGAAAATCTGCTGGCCCTGCATTTCATCACCGGCTTCGAACCGCCCACCGACGCGGCGGACCATCGCGGCCACCTGGAGCGCCTGGCCCTCCGGCTGGGGGTGGAGCTGGCGGTCATCGACTGCAGCGAGGCGTTTCAGCGCGAAATCGTCGATTATTTCGTCGACAGTTACCGACTGGGGCGCACGCCCAATCCCTGCGTCCGCTGCAACACGCGGATCAAGTTTGGCGTCGTCCTCCAGCAGGCTCTGGCATTGGGCGCCCAGCGCCTCGCCACGGGCCACTACGTGCGCAAGGAACGCGGCGACGACGGCCGCTTTCACCTTCACAAGGGGGTGGATGAGCGCAAGGACCAGTCCTATTTCCTGGCCCGCCTCACCCAAGACCAGCTCGCCAAGGCGGTCTTTCCCCTCGGTGCCCTCACCAAGGCCGAGGTGCAGCGCCAGGCCGCAGAAGCGGCGTTGATGGTCCGCCCCCCGCGCGAAAGCCAGGACATCTGCTTTGTCCCGCGGGGCGATTACGCCGGGTTTCTCACCAAGGCAGGTCGCCTGGCGGTGGAACCCGGGCCCATCGTGGATGTGCACGGCCGCCAGCTGGGATGCCACCACGGGCTGCACGCCTTCACCGTGGGCCAGCGCCGCGGCATCGACTGCCCCGCACCAGCACCCTATTACGTGGTGCGCATCGAGGTCGCCCGCAACACCCTGGTGGTGGGTGGCCCGGCGGACCTGATGGCCGCCGGATGCCGGGTATCGGGCGTCCGATGGCTTCAGCCGCCGGCCGCCGACACGCTGCACGCCACGGTGAAAGTGCGCTATCGCAGCTCCGAGCAGCCCGCCAGGATCATCGTCGAGGGGCCATCCACGGCCTCTGTTCATTTCGCCGCCCCCCTGGCTGCCGTCACTCCGGGGCAATGCGCCGTCTTCTACCGTGGGGACGAGGTCCTCGGCGCTGGTTGGATCGAAGCGCCCCTGGCCGCCTGAAAAGATCCGCTGAACGGCCAATTTCGGTTTTCACCCGGGACCGCGGCTGCCGGGGTGCCGCCTTGACAGGCTCCTGGAAAACCTATACTAGCAACCATTCCGCAGGGTTCCAAGCACGCCGCACCATCGGCGAAACCCCTGCGCCGATTTTAGCGTGCCGGCCGGCATGCGGGGAGAAGAATGTATGTTCGGGATGGGAATGCCTGAAATTCTGTTGATCCTGGCTATCGCCCTCGTGGTGATCGGGCCGCGCAAGCTGCCGGACCTGGGGCGCAGCCTCGGCAGAGCGTTGAAGGAGTTCCGCAAGGCGACGACCGAGTTCAAGAAGTCCCTGGACATCGAGGACGATTTGGGGGACGTCCGGCGCAGTTTCAACGAAATGAACGCCGATCTGAAATCGACGCTTTCGGCGGCCGCCTTCGGGGACAAGGCCAAGACGCCGGCGGCGAAGGAAACAGGCCTTTCCTCCAAGACCCCGGCCGGATCCACCGCCACTGAGCCCACGAAGCCCGAAGATGGCGCCGACCGGCCCGCCGATGACGGCGCGCCGGAAGCCGCCATCCCGGCCGACCGGGAGGGCGGCGATGCTCAACGTTGACGACAAGGTCCCCTTCACCGAGCACCTCGAGGAACTGCGGCACCGGCTGGTGGTCTGCTTCGTCGCCGTGGCCATCGGATTCGCCGCCTGCTACGCCTTCAAGGAGCGCCTCTTCAACTTCCTGGCCGCCCCCCTGATCGACGCCATGCAAGCCGGTGAAAAGCTCGTTTTCACCGGGCTTCCGGAAGCCTTCTTCACCTATCTGAAAATCGCCTTCCTGGCCGGCTGCGTGCTGGCCTCGCCCGTTCTCATCTACCAGTTCTGGATGTTCGTCGCCCCCGGGCTCTACCGCAAGGAGCGCCGGATCCTGGCGCCCATCGTAGCCTTGTCGATCCTGTTTTTCCTCGGCGGGGGAGTATTCGGCTACCTTGTGGTGTTTCCCCTCGGCTTCCAGTTCTTCCTCGGTTTCGCCACCGAGACCATCCGCCCCCTGCCCGCCATGCAGGAGTATCTCAGTTTCGCCACCAAGCTGCTCATCGCCTTCGGCCTGGCCTTCGAGCTGCCCCTGGTGATCACCTTCATGGCCCGCCTGGGACTGGTCTCGGCCGCCTTTCTCAAGAAGAACCGGCGCTATGCCATCCTGATCTTTTTCATCTTGGCCGCCATTCTCACGCCGCCGGACGTCATCAGCCAAGTCCTGATGGCCATTCCCCTGATGCTGCTGTACGAACTGAGCATCGTCGGGGCCCGGGTCTTCGGCCGCAAGCCCCTGGATGCCCCGGACCCGAAGCCGTGAACGGCGCAGGAGAAACGTCGCTTCCGGCAGCCCCCCCACCGGAACTCCGCTATATCCTGCAATGGACCGGCACCACGGCCGGGACGGGATTTTTCGCCCCCCAGCCGGAAGGCGCCCCGGATTTTGCCACCGCCCTGGCATGGCTGCAACGCCGGCCCATGGACAGCTTCCTGCACCGGTACCTGCTCCAGGATCTGGTGTCCCGCCCGGCCGGGACCCTGGTCGCCCTGTTTCGTGACGCGGCCTCGGCAGATCCAGTCCTCCGCGCCCTTCTTCTGGAAGCGGCCTATCTGCGCGAAGACGCGGCTCTGGAAGCCATACGGATACCCGCCCAAGAGGAACCGGCCTTGGCGGGCGTCACCCCGGCGATATATCTGCGCCACCGCCGTCTGGCGGACCGCGAACAGCACCGCTACTGGATCCGGCAACTGGCCGCCAACATCTTCGACCACCTCCCCTTGAAGCTTGAGGACCCTTCCGCCGCGCTGGCGCCGCCCTTCCCCGCGGCTGGTGGATTCACCGCAGAGGCGACGGTCTCCATCGATGCGATTTCCCCGGACTCCTCCTATTCAAAAGAAGCGGTCCGACCGCTCTCCGAAACCATCGCCGTGGCCAGCGAGCGTCTATCCCGATTGAACATCCTGGTTTCGGGCGAAATGCGCCATGAGGCATCCCTGGCCCCCGTCGCCCTCCTCCGCCAGTGGCGCCTGGAGCGCCGGGTGCGCAGCGGCGCGCTCCACCATCGCCTCGGCGGCTTCATGACCGCCTACGGCCGCGGGTTGACCCTCGACGCCGCCAGGGTTTCCTGCCTGATGGAGATCGTGGAACGCTACAGCGCCTTCGGCGAGTTTGCCCCGGAAGCCATCGAAGGGTGCAGCCGACCGGTGCCGCTGATCCGGGCGTCCATGAGCGAGCTTCGCCGCAGCGGCCGACGGCCCCTGGACCCCGACGCCTTCGGCCTTGAAGTCCCCTGGGACGACGCCCCCCTCCACTGGCGCCCCGCCCGGATCACTGGACCACAGGCCGAGGACGAGATCTGGATCCCGGCCCAGTGCGTCCATCTCTTCTGCAACCTGGACGAACCCGACCTCTTCTCGGCCCTCGGCTCCACCGGACTGGCTTCCGGATCCACCATGGCCGAGGCCCGCCTGGCCGGCCTGCTCGAAATTCTGGAACGCGACGCCGAAGCCACCACCCTATTCGACCCTTCCGCCTGCTTCACGATCGAGACGGCGGACGATGGTATCCAAAGCTTGCTGGCCCACTATCGCCGGATCGGCATTCAGGTCCAGTTCCAGGACCTCACCGGCGACCTGGGCATCCCCTGCTACAAGTGCTTCGTCATCGCTCCCGACGGCGGGATCGTCAAGGGCACCGGAGCCCATCTCAGCGGCCGCAGGGCGCTTATCGCCGCCCTGACGGAAACCATGTACCCCTATCCCGACGGCCCGGTGTCCCGCCCTTGCCTGCCGAACCTGCCGGTACGGGTGCTGGAAGACCTGCCCGACTATGGCAGCGGGTCACCGGCCGGCGACCTCGACCGTCTCCAGCGGGTGCTGCTGGCCAACGGCCTCGCCCCCGTGTACACCGATCTGACCCGGGCCGATCTCGGGCTGCCGGTGGTGCGGGCCGCGGTGCCGGGGTTGACGCTCGTGGCCGATTTTGACCGTTTCTCGCGGCTCGCCCCCCGCCAGGCCCGTGTTTTGCGCCGGGCGGCGGCGAGGTTCAAGGGGCCGCCTCGGGGTTGACAGTACTTGAACTTCGCGGTAGAGTCTGCGGCCGAATGCAGTTGATCGCAGACCGGCCAATCGCAATCGGACTTTTGACATGGAGGAGGGGAGAGAGAACATGAAAAGCGCAAAGCTGTGGACAGTGGTGGCGGTCGTCGGCATAGCGACCATGTTTCTGGCAGCCGGACTTTACGCCGGGACCGCGATACCGGAAACGGTGAAGATGCAGGCGCCGTACGACCACACCAAGGGCACCGTCGATTTCTCGCACAAGAAGCATTCCGCGGAGTACAAGAATGCCAAGGGCGCGGCCATCGCCTGCGGCGAGTGCCACCATGATGACAAGGGCAAGCCTCTGGCGCTCAAGGAAGGCGACAACGTTCAGAAATGCTTCGAGTGCCACAATCAGCCGGGCGAGCTCAAGGGCAAGGATGCCCAGGGCAAACCCCAAAGCGAAGTGATCAAGTATCACGCCAACGCGCTGCACAAGAACTGCATCGACTGCCACAAGGATTACAACAAGGCCAACAACACCAAAGCGGCACCCGCCACCTGCACCAAATGCCATCCGGCTGAAAAAAAATAGCGGATCTTTCCAACTAGATTGAAAAGGCGGACCCCCGAGGGGATCCGCCTTTTTTTGTGTCCGAGCCTCCGGTGGCGCCCAGTCCGCCGGACCGCCTGCCGCCGTTACGCGGACCGCTGCTTGAAGTCGCGCGCGGCGCGCACCAGGGCCGGCGCCCATTCCGGTGCCCCCAGGGCATGCAGATGGGTGTAGGTGGCGAGCACGTTGCCCTGGCACAGGCCGTCACGGCCGTCGGCGATGCCGCCGCCCCGGGTCATTGAAAAAACCATGTCCGCCGGCCGCCCCCGCCACTCCAGCACCTTGGAGTAATGAAACTCGTGGCCCCGGAGCGTCGTCCCCACCGGAAAATACGGGTTGGGTGCGGCGACCCGGATCAGGGTGTAGCCGTGACCGATGGGACGGCGCGAAAAGCCGAAGCTGATGGGCAGCACGCCGGCCATCTGATAGGTATGGTCTTCGATCACCAACCGCTCCCCCAGAAACATCAACCCGCCGCACTCGGCGTAGATCGGCAGCCCTCGGGCCGCCAGATCGCGAATGTCGTCCCGGTAGCCCGCATTGCGGCTCAGGGCTTCGGCATGGGTTTCGGGGAAGCCGCCGCCGATGTACAGGGCATCCACCGCCGGCAGCCGGTCTTGGGTCAACGGGCTGGTGAAAACCAGGCGCCCGCCGGCCGCCTCGATCGCCTCCAGATTTTCCGGGTAGTAAAATTGGAACGCTGAATCGCGGATCACCCCGATGACCGGGGCGCCGGCTTCGGCTGGAGGGGGCTGACAGATCGGGGCCGGAGGCGGCGGCGTCATCAGCCCCCGGGCCGAACGGGCGATGGCGAGAATCTGCTCCAGGTCGAGGTAGCGTTCCGCCATCGCGGCGGCCACGGCCACCGAATCGGCGACCCAGCCATGCTCCTCGGTGGGAACCAGCCCCATGTGCCGTTCGGGGAAAGCCTGCTGCTTGAGCTTGGGAACGGCGCCGACCACCGGGACCCCGCAGTGGGTCGTGATGCTCTCCCGCAAAATGGCTTCGTGACGAGCGCCGGCCACGCGGTTGAGGATCACCCCCGCCAGAACCAGGTCGGGATCGAACTGGCAGCATCCGCCCACCACCGCCGCCATGGTGCGGGTGGTCTTGGTGACATCGAGGCATAACAGCACCGGCAGGCCGAGCAGCTTCGCCAGCTCGGCGCTGGAGGTTTTACCGTCGGTGTTGATGCAATCGAAAAGGCCGCGATTGCCTTCCACCACAGACATCGCGCCGTCGCGGGCGTGGCGGTGAAAGGAGCAGAGGAGCTGGTCACGATCGATGATGAAGGAATCGAGGTTGTAGCAGGGGCGCCCGGCGGCCATGCCCAGCCAACCGGCGTCGATGTAGTCGGGGCCCTTCTTGAAAGGCGTCACGGCGACGCCGCGTTGACGCAGCGCCGCCGCGATACCCACCGCGAGGATGGTCTTGCCGGAGCCACCGCGTAATGCAGAAATCAGAACCCCGGGATACTTGTGCTCAGGGGTGTGCGGCGTCTGCGGATTCATGGTGGGGAGCGTTCCCCGGCGGGGACGCACTACTTCTCTTCGTGTTCGGCCGCTGCCTGTTTGCCGGTTCCCGGCATCCCGTACATCGAAGTGCTGCCCGAGGACCAGTACTCCAGCACGCCTTCTTCCACCATCTTGTTGATCAGCTTCTTGGCGTCCCGGGGCTTGGATTCCAGGATGTTGGCCAGGTCGTTGAAATAAAACTTGCTCTTGCTCTTGAGCTTCTTGGTCAATTCTTCGACGATCTTCTTTTTGGCCTCTTCGTATTCCATTGCAATCCCCCTTTGGCAAATCCGGCGGGCCCTTCGCGAAGGGTCCGCCGGCTTGCGCGGTCACCTTCCGTTATCAGTCGGTGAACTTGAACTGCGAGGTCTGGCGCCACGTGTAGTAGGCCGGATCGCGGAAATCATCGATGAGGTGATGGGTGAATTCGATTTCGCACTTCTCAAAGAACCGCTCCCATCCGATACGCTCGGCCCATTCGCCCAGACGCTCGTACTTGTGAGCATCGGCAGCGTAGGTATCGACGATCTTCTTGATGGTCTTGGTCATGGTCGGCCAGCGGGGCATTTCGTTGGGAATGAAAGCCACCACGACCTTGGAGAACTTCGGCGTGCTGATGCGGTTGGACACCTTGCCGCCCACCATGAGCACGATGCCGTCGCCTTCGGCGTCGGCCAGGGGCATGGAGGGGCACATGGTGTAGCAGTTGCCGCAGAACATGCAGCGTTCCTGGTTGACGGCCACGCTCTTGACTTCCTTGCCGTCGGGCAGGGTCACCTTGGCCGGCTTGATGGCCGCGGTGGGGCAGGCGGCGATGGCCAGCGGGATCTCGCACATCTTGTCCAGGTATTCATGGTCGAGCATCGGCGGCTTGCGGTGATAGCCGAGAATGGCGATGTCCGAGCAGTGCACGGCACCGCACATGTTGAGGCAGCAGGCCATGGAGACGCGCAGATGGGCCGGCATGCGGTGGTTCTGGAATTCCTCGAACAGCACGTCCATGGTGGCTTTGACGGTCCCGGAGGCGTCCGTGGCCGGCGTGTGGCAGTGAATCCAGCCCTGGGTGTGCACGATGTTGCTGATACCGGCACCGGTGCCGCCGATGGGGAACTTGTAACTACCGCCGGCGAACTTGCGGGCGCCGACATCGTCGATCATCGGCTGGAGCTTGCTTTTGTCGGAGACCAGAAACTCGACGTTGTTGCGGGTGGTCCAGCGCACATAACCGCCGCAGTACTTGTCGGCGATGTCGCAGATCTCGCGGATATGGCTGGTACTCATCAAACGCGCCCCACCGCAACGCACGGTGTAGATCTCATCGCCGGATTCGGCCACGTGGACCAGCACACCGGGCCGCAGATACTCATGGTAGAGCCACTTGCCCTTGTTTTTGGCGATGACCGGCGGATAAAACTCGTCGTATTTGCGCGGACCGATATCCGTGATCCGGTTTTCCATCGGCTTTTCGGGGTTGTATCCGGAAGAAACAAATGCCATGGCGTCCACCTCCTCTTATCTCTGATGGTACTTGCGGAACTCGTTGATGTCGCGATCCCAGCCACCGGGCACTTCTTCTTCCTTCCAGAAGATGTACGGATTGTGGCGCGGTTCCTGCACATGCTGGGCTACCGGCTTCATGTTGAGAACTTCCAGCAGCTTCTGGAAGCCCTGGCGTTTCATCAACTCTCCCAAACGCTCGCGGTTCTTGCCCTCTTCCATCCACCAGTCCCAGATCGGCTCGATCACGGTTTCCTTGATCTCGTCGTAGGGTTCCTCGACCTTGATAAACGGCACGATGAGCGATCCCATCTGGGCGCCGTCGAGGATCGGGGCCTTGGCGCCGGCAAGGATCGAGCAGCCGCGGTCGTTGCCGATGCGCAGAGCGCGCGGCATGACGTTGATGCAGTGCATGCAGCGGGTGCACTCACGGTCATCGATCTTCAACTTGCCGTTTTCCATCCACATGCATTTGGTGGGGCACAGATCCAGCACTTCCTTCTGGATGTCGAACTTGCCCCAGTCGCGCCCGGAGTGGGCCCCGGCGTTGGGCGGGATTTCCCCGCCGATGTAAGCCTGGACCGCTTCCTGGTCGATGCGGATGTTGTCGCGCCAGGTGCCGATGAAGGAAAGATCGGAGCGGGCGATGGACGCCACGCAGCAGTTGGGGCAGCCGTCGAACTTGAACTTGAACTTGTACGGGAAGGCCGGCCGGTGCAGCTCGTCCTGGTAGGTGTTGGTGAGGTCGAAGCAAAGGGCCTGCGTGTCGTAGCAGGCGTATTCGCAGCGGGCCTCGCCGATGCAGTCCGAAGGCGTCCGCAGGTTGGAACCCGAGCCGCCCAGGTCCTGATGCAGGTTGTGGGTCAGCTCGTAAAACACTTCCTCAAGCTGCGGGGTGGTGGTTCCCAGGAAGATGATGTCCCCGGTGGACCCGTGCATATTGGTGATGCCCGAGCCGCGGAAATCCCACAGATCGCAGATCTGGCGGAGATATTCGGTGGTGTAGAACTTGCCGCCGGGCTGCGAGACGCGCATGGTATGGAAGTGGGCCACGCCCGGGAACATCTCCGGCTGGTCGCAGTAGCGGCCAATCACGCCGCCGCCGTAGCCGAACACGCCCACGATCCCGCCGTGCTTCCAGTGGGTCCGGCCGTGCTTGTAGGACAGTTCGAGAACGCCCAGCAGGTCATCGACCGCCTCGACGGGGATCTGGAATTCGATGTTCTCGGCGTTTTTCGTTCTCTTCTCGGCCTCCTGCTTCAAGTCGGACACGAAGCTCGGCCACGGCCCGCTCTCCAGCTGGTCCAGCAGAGGGGTTTCATGCTTTGCCATCTTTTACCTCCATAGTCATTGGAATAACAATTGGGCTACCGACCAAGTTACCTCGGAATTGAAAAAATGCCCGGCGGGGCGGTCGCTGTCACCTCCTCTCTCCAAGCGTCCTTCTTGATTTTTTGTGGTTGCTGTATCTTTGGCGCGTAGCGTTGCGTTGGCACAGGTATGCAAGGCACGCATATAGAATTAATGCACCATGATGTCAATAAAAAAGCGGCCAACCCGGGCCTTGCGCCACAGGGTCGCCGCCGACGGACCCGCAGCCGGAGCCACCCGAAGGTCTCAGGGCATCCCCCGCCCCCATGGACGGCATCAAGGACGGCAAAGACCGCCTTCGGCCAGCAGGGCATGCAAATGGTTCGCATGGGCCGCCGCGGCCGCCTCGATGATCCGCCGGGTCGGATCCCCCGCCGGCCGGCGGGTAGACAGGGCATGGATCAGGTCGAGCAGATCGCGGGGACTCAGGGCACGAAGATAGGCGGCGGCCGCGTCGTGCATGGCAGCCGGCATCTCGCCCCGGTCCACCTTGCGCGCCAAAGCGTCCCCGACTCCCTCCAGGACCGGGCCCACCACGGCCGGGTCGGCCATTATCGGATCTCCGACGCCCCGATGCCGGTCCAGCCGCAACCACAGGGTGGTGTGCGCTAGAAAAAGCGATAGATGCAGCAGGGCCGACGCCAGGTCCCCGGGCGGATCCCGGAGCAGGGCACCGTAGCGCCGCACCGTGACCAGTTTCAGCGCCGGCGTCTCCCCATCCAGCCGCACGATGAAATCGCCGGCGGCATGATGCCAGTCGAGGATCTGTTCTCCGCTGAACACGTCGTAATAACCGGCCAGGATGGCGGCGGCATGCCGGTATAGCGCCCGGCTCTGGCCCTCGGAGAGGCGCAGCGGGCCGGAGGGGCGCCAGACGACCGGCACCGGAGGCCGCCCCGTGTCCGCTTCCTCGAGGTGAAATTCGTGGAAACCCGAAAACCATTGCCCGAGAAACAGCTCCAGGCGGCGGTGGCCGGAGAGGACTTCCGCCCCCCGCTCAAAGACCTCGGGCAGGCATCGAAGATCGAAACGCTGGATCAGCCGCGGAATCCATTCCACCTCCGCGGCCAGCAGGCCGATCCCTTCCGGCGACAGGGCCACGTTGACCACCAGTTCGACCCGGTGGCCGGCGGCCGTGGCCACCACCCGGGCGGGATGGTAGAACGCGCCATGTTTTTCCAGGAAAATCTCGATGTCGGAAAAGGGGGCGTCGGAAGGCCAGTCGGAAACCAGGGCCGCAGCGGCGCGGCGGACGGCCCGCCAATTGTCGCGGGAGAGAAATCTGGCAAGCGCCTCGAAATACTCCCCGTGGCGTACGGCATCCGCCGCCGATGTCCCGTGCCGGTCCAGGGGCAGGCAGCGACGCCAGTTCGTATCCCCGGGCAAAACCGGATGCCGCCGGTCGGCCAGAAAAAATCGGACCACGGGCCACGCGGGGGTCACGGGCTCCTCCACACCCCGGGCGGACGGGAAAAGAGGGAAGGCCGCGGCGTCGGACCGCGGTCTGTCCCCCGGTGGCGTATTCAAGCGCCGCCGAGGCCCGCCAGGATGTCCCGGCGAATCGGATCGGCCACCGTGTAGCCGTTTTCCTCGGCCAGCCGCATGTGCTTCTCCGCCTTGGCGAAATCTCCCAGCTCGATGTAGGCGATGGCCAGGTTGTTGTGGGCCACGGCAAATTTCGGCTCCAGGGTGAGGGCCTTGAGACCGGTGGCAATGCTGTCCGCCACCCGGCCGGCCATCAGGTAGGCGTTGGCGAGGGTGGCAAAGGCCTGGACGAAGCGGAAATTGAAATGGACGGCCTTCTCCAGGGCGTCGATAGCGGCGTCCACGTTGCCTCTTTGCAGCTCGACGAACCCGATGTTGCCGTATCCCTCGGAAAATCCCGGCCGGGCCTTGACCGCCCGCTTGTTCCAGTCCAGGCAGCCGTCCAGATCCCCTTCCCGCAGGCGCAGGCCGCCCAGTTGGGCGTAGGCTTCGGCCAGGGTCGGACTGCAGTCGATCGCCCGGTACAGCTCCTGCTCGGCCTCGGTGAACTGCTTCATTCCCAGCAGGGCAACGGCCAGATTATAATGATTGGTGCCGCATTCCGAGTTTCCATCCAGGGACCGTTTCAGCTCGGCGATCTTCTCGGTAGCGTCTTTGAATTGCATCGTCTTGTCGCTCATTTGCCATCCTTTGAGACCGTTTCAAGGGGCCGTGTTGGCGGCGGGCCCTCCGCCGCCCCGGCGTCAGGTCGCCGGTGAAAAATGTTTTTGTTATTATCGCCGGACAGCGTCTGTCAACCCCAAAGCCGAACGGCGCGGCGCCCGCCGGGGCGCTTTTCTGTTGACGCCCCGGGCGATTGTGACTTAGAAAATTGGAATTCCGACGATCAAAAAGATCTCGACCGCGTCATCGTCAACCGATTCGCCAACCGGGGCCTTGTCATGGTCCCCTGAAGGGGGAAGCTATGCAACCAGGATGCTACACGGCGTTGATCACGCCGTTTGCCGGCGGTGCCGTGGATGATGCCGGCCTCCGTCAACTCGTGACCTTCCAGATCGAAAACGGCATCACCGGGCTGCTGGCGGTGGGCACCACCGGGGAAAGCCCGACGTTGACCTGGGAGGAACACAACCGGGTCATCGCCATGGTGGCGGGGATGACCCGCGGCCGCTGCCTCTGTATCGCCGGCACCGGCAGCAACAACACGGCGGAGACCCTGGAAGGAACCCGCTACGCCGTGGCGGCCGGCGCAGATGCCGTCCTGCTGGTCGATCCTTACTACAACGGTCCCAGCTCACTGGAAATCCGTCGGGAATACGTCGGTCCGGTAGCCGAGGCCTTTCCCGACACCCACGTGATCCCCTACGTGATTCCCGGCCGCACCGGCGCCCAGCTTCTGCCCGAGGACCTGGCCTTGCTCCATCGCCAGTATCCAAACCTCCACACGGTGAAGGAGGCCACCGGCGACCTGGCCAACATGCGCCGTACCCGGGCCTGTTGCGGTCCGGATTTCGTCATCTTTTCCGGCGACGACGGGATGACCTTCGACATGATGCACGACCCTGCCATCGCCGCCGCCGGGGTGATCAGCGTCATCTCCAACATCGCCCCCCGGGCGGTGGGGGAAATGGTGTCCCTGATGGCCGCCGGCCGGCACGAGGAAGCCGCCTCCCTGCGTCATGCCCTCGACCCGCTCTTCAACCTGGTGACGGTCAAGACCACAGAGCAGACCCCCTTCGGCGACGTGACCTGCCGGGCGCGCAATCCCCTGGCGCTCAAGACCTTGATGACCGTCCTTGGTATGCCTTCGGGTGGGTGCCGGCGCCCCTTGGGCCGCATGAGCGCCAAGGGCCTGGAGACGGTAATTTCTGCGGCGCGCCTGGTCCAGGCGCAAAATCCGGAAATTTTCGCCCCTCTGGCGGCCTTCTTCAAGGTGGACGTCACCGCTCGGCTGCAAGATCCCGCCAACTGGCGCGGGTTGGCCTACGATACTTATTAGACACTTGAAATTCGAAATTTGAACAAGCAAGACGACCGTCGGAAACGATCCTGCGGCCGTCTTCCTTTTGTGGCAACCTTGTCAGGACGTGGGGGGCCGGTGCTGGCTGCCGCCTTCCCGGATCGCTATCTTCTCTTCATCCGGCACCTGGAACAAGGCTCCCTTGAGCCAGCGCAGCCCGAAACGCAGCAACGCCACATCGTCCTCACGGATCCGGGCCACCGTGTCGGGGTCCACCTCGTAACGGTCGAGAAAAGAGCTTTCAAAGACAAAACGGCGGAACCGGTCCACGTTGTAGCAGACCATGAAGAACAGCTCTTTGCTCTTGTCCGTGAGCTTGATGCTGGTGGGGAAGGAGCGTTTGTGGACCAGGATGTCGGTCCAGTCGGCGTTGATCCGGTCCCGGAGTTCAACACCCTGATCCTCCCGCCACTCGGCCACGGTCCATTCGCGCTGGGATTCGAATCCCTTGCAGTGCGGTTCGTAAACAAAAAAGAAAAAACCCTCGTCGTCGGCGCCTTCCTTGTGCATCAACGAGGCCATCCCGAGGGGATAATAGCGGCAGGCCGAAGGTCGATCGGCATACACGAGGCACCCTTCATCGCGAACGAAGGGGCAGGACCGGGATGCGTCGTCGAGCAGGCGCAGGGCAACCACCGGCAGGTCGGTCTTTTCCATCATGTGCGGTTCGGTGTAGATGGATAGGAATTGCTCGGAGTCCAGCTCCAGACGGTGTTTGAGCTGAATGATGTCGTATGGGGTCAGAATGATCTCGATTCCCCGGCAGCACTGGGTGAAGCAACTCATGCCGGGGTGGCACTCGAACTTGAAGCGGCTCCGGTAGCCCAGTCGTACCGGGGGAATGACGGCCTTTTCGGCCTCTTTGGGGTCGGTCATGGGGCATCCTTTCCAGGCAATGACATTTTCGGCCTCTCTTAGAGGAGCCGACGCCGAATGTCAAACGCGGCTACCTTTCTTCCTGGAATCGAGGCGGCCTTCATCCATCACTTTTTTTTGACGATGTGAGGATTTTATTTGACTCTGGCGACAAATGCAGTATGTTAGCCCCTAATCATGAAAGGTGTGGCCTAGGAGGCACACCGGCTCCACGCTAGAGGAAGACCATTTGCGAAAGTGGCACCTCGAGTTGGAACTATGGGAACTATGAACGAAAGGAGGGTGTCCACATGGCAAATGGTGTTGTGAAATGGTTCAACGATCAAAAGGGCTATGGTTTCATCCAGCAGGAAAACGGACCGGATGTGTTCGTTCACCACTCGGGAATCAACATGGCCGGATTCAAAAGCCTGAAAGAGGGCGACCAGGTGTCTTTTGACATCGAGCAGGGCCGCAAGGGACCTGCCGCCGTCAACGTCACGGTTCTTTAATCCGGACGGGTCCGTTCCAAAATTTCAAACAGAAGGGCATCACCGCTTCGGCGGCGGATGCCCTTCTGTTGTTTTCAGTTTACCCCACCCTCGATTGTCATCCCGCTTTCCCCTGCTTTTCCCGCCTTCCGAAGGCGGTAGCGCCCGGCGACGCAGGCGGCCGCCATGGTCTCGACGGCGGTGATCAGTTCCGGCAATGAAATGGTCCGGTTGAATCCGCCCAGGTGCGGTCCCGTAGGCACGGCCAGGTCGCCTTCCCCCTGCCGCAGGGTTTCGATGCGCGAGGCGGGAAAACCGCGCCGGCGCAAAAAGGATTCGAAATCGGCGCGCGTCATGGCCGCCTGGTCCGTCGCCCGAAGGATTTCCGCCATGTGGCGGTCTACCCCCATCTCCTCGACCATCCGTGCGGCGAGAGCCCCCGCATCCAGCGGCATGGCCTCCTCGCCCGATCGGCCGACAAACCCCCGGCGATAGCCCCGAAAAACCTCCTCAATGACCCGCGTCAGCAGGTCGGCGTCAAAAAGGTCCCGGGCATCCACCGGTTCACCGTTGGGCTGCTGGCCGACCCGCCGGCTGTCACGGGCCCGAAAATAGCTGCCCGCCACCAGCAAAAGGCTCAAAAAATGGTTGCCCAGGTGGCGGTAGAAGTGCAGTGGCGGGCCGGTGAAGGCAATGAGATGCTCGAAGTCGCGCAGCCCGGTGGGCCCCCAGTTGGGATAGGCGCAGGAAGCCAGCCAACGGTCCAGCCGGCCGCCGCGAAACCACTCGTAGCGCCCGGCATCCCGCCGGCGGTGGCGCTGGACCCGGTTGTGGAACAGGGGAATAGGCGCCTCGTGGATGATCCCCGCTGCCGCCAGGGCTCCGAAAAGCAGCGCGGCGCGGCCCATGATCTCGATGAAGGCCTCCGGCTCCGGCAGCCGGCCGGAGAGGGGATCGTTGGGATAGACGAAGTAGTCCGCCGGCGCCAGGTAGGCGATGGCCCAGCCTTCCGGGTGCAGCATGTCGCCATCCGGGGCCGCCCGGGGCAGGCCTGTCGGACGCACGAGGTGGCCGCCGTCGAACCGCAGCGGTTCCGGGATCTCGAAGCGGCAACCGAAACATTGCTGCTGCCCGGCCAAGCTTTCCATCCAGGCCGCCTCACGGGCCAGTTCAAGGGGGTCCTGGTCTGCCCGGGCCATCTTGACCACCAAGGGTCGGCCGCCGTTGCCGTTGCCGGCCAACAGGCTGCGGCCCTGACGCTGGATGCGCAGCGAAGCCCCCAGACCGGCACGCTGGACGATCTTGTCCCAGGGCACCGGCCCTCCGCCACCGGGGGCGGGCGCCGGAGACTGCGGGACCCGCGCATCCAGGCACGGCAGGGAACCGAGGGTTTCAGCCGTGCCGCGATGGGCCAGTCCCCGGGTGACCGCCAGCGTCTCCATCAAGGCCGACCAGGCGCCCCGGGCCAGGTCGGGCCGGGGCACACCGGCCAGCGACACCAGCACTTCGGCGGCCTTGCGGGCCAGAAACAGGTCCTGGCGCTTGGTACCGAGGCGCGGTTCCTGGAGCAGCCGTCCCAATACCGGCACCACCTCGGCTTCCAGACCCTCGGGCGCTTTGCGGACCACATCTTGCAGGTGAAACAGGGCCCAGATCCGCTCGGCATAGGCCACCGGGGCATCGCGGGTATGGGCGACGGCCTGATGGACCGGAACCGCCAGGGTGGCCATGGCCTGGGCGGTATGGGCATCTGCGGCGACCGGCATGGACTCAGGCGCCGAAAACCAGCCGGGTGCCGGCCATGTTGATGATGACTTTCTCCGGCATGGCTTTTTCGAAGGCCAGGACGGCGTTTCGCCCCGTGCAATGGGTCGGGATGACGTAGTCCGGGGCGATGTCGGCCATGGCGGACACCGTCTCGCGGATCAAGCCTTCCTTGCCGGGGCCGGAGAGGTGGAATCCGCCCATCACGGCATGGACCTTTTCCACCCCGGTGACGGCCCGGGCGTGGATCACGGTGTTGATAATTCCCGCGTGGGCGCATCCGGACAGCACGATCAGGCCCTTGTTCTTGAGGTGGAACACCATGGCCGTGTCGTCTTCGAAGGTGTCCTGGCGCGCCTGGCCGTCTTGCTGGAAGAAAAGATTCGGCGCTCCCTTTTCATAGGCCGTGGTGCGCGGAACCTGGCCGAGAAAAAGCATCGTGCCCCCGCATAGCGGGTAAGGCGCAGCGCTTTCCACCGGCGCCACCCCGGCGGAGGATAGTGCCTCCCCTGTCAAATCGGGGAAAAATATGTTGACGGCCTCGCTAACTTTCATGTGGCGCCCGGGACGGAACGCCTCCGGGTGCAACGCCAGGGGCAGGTCCTTTTTCCCCACCCGCTTTGCCAGGGCCGCCAGGCCGCCGAAATGGTCGAAGTGACCATGGGACAAGGCCAGGGCCTCCACCCGGCTCAAGTCCAGGCCGAGAGCGTCGGCGTTGGACGCCGCGCCATCGGGTGAATAGCCGAAATCAAAGAGCAACTGGCGGTCGACGCCGTCGGTGGTGGTGGTCTGCAGAAAAGAGGAAAACCCATGCTCGGCCAGGATGCTTCGGCCGATCCGGCCCCCCCTTGCGGGGATGGCCCGCCGCACCACCGGCGTGCTGTCCCCCGAGGTGAGGTCGATGTAGTTGTCTTGAAGGGTGAGGATCTCGACACGGTCCACGGCGGCGATTTTCGTTGTCATGATCTCTCCTTTTCACTGCTGTTCGTTTTCATCCGATGTCAGCGCTTCCCGGGCCGGCCGAACCACCAGCCGTTCACCCGGGTGGATCGGCTTTTTGAGGTCGATGCGGTTCCAGATCCGCAGGGCCTGAAGCGGGACGCCGAAGCGCTCGGCGATGGCGGACAGGTTGTCCCCCGGCTGCACCACGTAGATCCGCTCCTCGAGCTGATCCTGGTGTTCGGCGAGAAGCCGCTCCAGCCGTTGATGAAATCCGTCGGCGCCGCCGGGGGGGATTTTCAACGAATGCAACCCGGCGCCAAGGTAATGGCCGCGCAGTTCAGGGTTCAGATCCTTGATGGCCTTGAAATCGCAATTGCCCGCCCGCGCCAGCAACTGCAAGGGGGCCTCTTCGGCCAGGGTGACGTCCACCGATTCGGTCTCGTAAGGGGCGTAAAGATCCCGGGGGCCGAGGTGGAATCCGAAACGCTGGGGATCGGACATGATCAGCTTGATCACCACGGCCTTGGGCACGTAGCGCTGAGTCTCCAGATAAAGGTAGAGCCGGTAGTAGTCGCCCACCTCCTGGGACAGCATCTCGGCGGCGACCCCCTGCTCGCCCATGTTGTACGCCGCGGCTGCCAGGTGCCAGGATCCGAACTGGGCGTAGAGATCCTTCAGGTAGCAGGCCGCGGCCCGGGTCGAGTCGGCCAGGTTGCGGCGCTGGTCCTTGCGGCTATCCACCGTGAGACCGTAGCGCAGGGCGGTGGGTCGGATGAACTGCCAGAATCCGATGGCCCCGGCGGATGAACCGGCATGGGGGCGCAGTCCGCTCTCCACCACCGCCAAGTACTTCAAGTCGTCCGGCACCCCTTCCTGCTGCAGGATCGCCTCGATTTCCGGAAAGTATCGTCCGGCGCGCTTGAGCCACAGGATCACCTGGGGCTGGTTCCAGGCCATCAGCAGCAGTTCGGTCTCCAACCGTTCGGCCACCTCGGGTTTCTCCAGCGGCACCGGTTCGCCGCAAAAATCCAGCGGCGGCGCAATCCGGATAGCCTCGATCAGCGACGGAAAATCGCCTCCGGTCCCGGCAGGCTCGGATTCACCACCGGCCAGAGCAGGCCCGGTTTCGCCACCGGCCCCGACGGATTCTGTCTCGCCACCGCCCCCGGCAGGCTCCGCTTCGGCACAGGCAAAGGCGGAAAAAATCAGAACGGCGGCGCACAGCAGCACCGCCCCCTTCATCAAATGGCGCTCGGCCATCGAGAACCTCCCTTTGTCATCTCTGAGAACGGGCTCCTTTCGTCATCCCGCGGAGCGCCTTTCTTGTCATCCCGATGCGTATAGCGACGACGAATCTCCCCGAATTTACCCCCACTTGCCGCCTTATCCCCAACTGCAGATTCCTCGCTGACGCTCGGAATGATAGCGGGAGGAGGTGGGCATTCGGAGGCGTCGTCCCACTATTCGTGCTCGATGACATCAACTTTGATAACATAATAAAAAAAGCCGAAAACAGCCATTGTCATTCCGAGGAGATTGCGACGAGGAATCTCAACCGTTTCTATCCAGGCTTCCCATCTCCGGTGGAAACGGGGGCTGAGTTCTGGAACAGGGTCATTTCCCAGCGGTCCATCGCGGGATCGTGCCTCAGGATATAAACGCCTTCATCGTCGCCCTTGACCTTGAAGTAGCGATGATCCGGCGCCAACCAGCGGTCGAGCACCTCCAGCACCCCGACCCGCCGGGCCCCGATCCAGAAGGCCCGGGGCGTCTCCTCCCCCCGGTATCCGGCGTAGCATTGCACTTGGATTTCCATGGCGCCACCGCTGGGAATCTACCCCCTTCGAGACGCCAGCGGCAAGGTTTTTCTGGCGCCGTTGACACCTTCTGGCGCTGTGATAGATAAGGAAAGTTTGTCATTTGACAGTCCCTGAATCGAAAAGAAGCCTCACAGGAACAGAATGCCTGCCGCCCCCCTTCCTTCTCCGCATGCCGGCTTTCGGCTCGCCTGGCGCATTGCGGGCGCCATGCTTTGCCGCCTAGTGCTCAACATGGCGCGACGCTTCGTGTATCCGTTCGCGCCGGTGATCAGCCGCGGCCTGGACGTGCCGTTGACGGCGGTCACCGCCATGGTGGCGACCTGCCAGGCCGCCCCTCTGGTGGGACTGGTGTCCGGGCCCCTAGCGGACCGTTGGGGATACCGCCGGATGATGATCGGCGGCTTGGCGCTACTGGCCCTGGGGATGGGGGCCGCCGCGGTCTGGCCCACCTACGCGATCCTGACGTTGGCGGTCGTTTTGGCCAGCTTCGGCAAGACGATCTACGATCCGGCCATCCAAGCCTACGTGGGCGCCCGGGTCCCCTTCGAGCGGCGCGGACTGGTGATCGGCCTGCTGGAATTCCCCTGGGCAGGCAGCACGCTGATTGGCCTCCCGCTCCTCGGCCTGCTCATGGACGCGGGCGGCTGGCGCATGGCGCCCCTGAGCCTGTCGGCAGCCGCGCTGGTTTGCCTGCTGCTCATGGTTCGGCTCTTCGCCCCGGACGGTCCTCCCCCGGCCTCTGCCGGCCGCCTGCTGGGCACGGCGTGGCGCGCTCTGGCAGCGCGGCCCGAGGCCCTCGGCACGCTCGCGTTCGTCTTCTTTTTCAGCGTTTCCAACGATGCCCTGTTCATCATCTACGGCGCCTGGCTGGAGGGGAGTTTCGGCCTGGGGTTGGCCGCGCTGGGCATGAGCACCGCGGTCATCGGCGGCGCCGAACTGCTTGGCGAGGGGTTGACGGTCGTCGCCGCCGACCGGCTGGGAATCAAGCGCTCGGCCCTCCTGGGAGCGGTCCTGACCATGTCCGCCTACCTATTGCTGCCGATGGTGTCCCACAGCCTCGCCGGAGCCTTGGTCGGGCTGTTTGCCATCTTTGCCGCCTTCGAGTTCACCATCGTCAACTGCCTGAGCCTGGCCACCGAGATAGTGCCGGGGCATCGCGCCACGATGATGTCCGGTTTCTTCGTCGCCGCCGGTCTCGGGCGGGTCTGCGGCGCCCTCCTCGGCGTGCCGGTGTGGCAGGCAGGGGGCATCAGGGCCATGGGCCTCGCCGCGGCGGCTTTCACGCTGGTGGCCCTGTTGTTCCTCAACCGGGGTCTGGCGCGCTGGGTGCGCTGAATGCGGGGTGTCGGCTGCCGGTGACCGGTTATCCGTTATCGGTTATCCGTTATCGGTTGTCGGTCTTGTCTCTCCGGAGTGATTTTGTTCGCTTGCTGTGATATGCCAGGCCCTGTCATTCGCATTTTCGACCGGACCCGGCATCACCGAAACCCAAGGAGCAGGACCATGTTCGAAACCCGCGTCACCCGCAAGCTCGGTATTCGCTATCCCATCATCGGCGGTGCCATGATGTCCATCAGCACGGCCGATTTCGTGGCCGCCGTTTCCAATGCCGGTGGGCTGGGCATCCTCGCCTCTGCCATCTATGCTTCCCAGGAGGACTTCGCCGCCGCCATCGACCGCATCCGTGAGCTGACCGACAAGCCCTTTGCCGTCAATATCAACCTGTTTCCCGCCATGCGACCCATCGACAACGACCAGTACATGGACGTGCTGGTGGAAAAGAGGGTCGGGATCGTGGAGACCTCCGGTCATTCGGCCCCGGAAGGCCTTTGCCAACGTTTCAAGGACGCCGGCATGACCTGGATCCACAAGTGCGTCGGCGTGCGCTACGCCCGCAAGGTGGAGAGCATGGGGGCCGACATCGTCACCGTGGTGGGGTATGAAAATGGCGGGGCCACCGGCAACCTGGACATCGGCACCTTGGTGCTGGTGCCGACGGTGCGCGACGCCATCGGCCTGCCGGTCATCGCCGGCGGCGGGGTCTCCGACGGCCGCGGCCTGGCGGCGGTGCTCGCCCTGGGGGCAGAGGCGGTGATCATCGGCACCCGCCTCCTCGCCACGGCCGAATGCCCGATCCACGAAAAGGTCAAGCAAGCCCTGCTTCAGGCCACGGAGGTGGACACCCGGCTCGTGCTGCGCACCATCGGCGCCACCCACCGGGTTTGGAACAACCCGGCGGCAGAGGTCTGCCTTGAGCTGGAGAAGGCCGGCGCCACCATCGAGGAACTGATCCGGGCCGCCTCGGGGGAAAAGGCCCGCCTCATGTATCGCACCGGGGACCTGGAATGCGGGATCATGTCCTGCGGCCAAGGCGTCGGCCTGGTGCGGGATGTGCCCACCGTCGCGGAGCTTTTCGACCGCATGATCGCCCAGGCCGAGGATGTGGTGCGCCGACTCTCCGGCGATTTCGTGCAATGGTGCTAATCAACCCCATATCAGTCATCAGGTAGCCGAAAGGCCAGCCATGCTGCGTGTCTTTCAGCACGATCTGCGCGATCCGGACCACTTCGTCATCACCCTGGAGCTGGTGCCGGGCCGGGAGTCCACCGGCCGGACGGTGGACGCCGTGATGGGGATCGCCCGTGACGCCTTCGCCGACGGGCGCATCTCGGCGGTGTCCATTACCGACAACCCCGGCGGCAACCCTTCCCTGAGCCCGGACGTCATCGGCAACGAGATCTTCAAAATCGGCCTGGACGTCATCGTCCACTTCACCTGCCGGGACATGAACCGGGTGGGCATGGAGAGCCGGGCGCTCCAGTTGGCCATGATGGGGATGAAGAACATCCTGGCCCTGACCGGCGACTACACCGGCGCCGGCTTCGGCGGGCAGGGGGCCCCGGTCTTCGACCTGGACTCGGTGAGCCTGCTGGCCATGCTGGCCATGCTCAGCGAACGCATCGGGGCGGCCGGAGATCCGGACGGGTTCTTCGCCGGCTGCGCCGTGTCGCCCTTCAAGCGGACAGCG
Source organism: Desulfobacteraceae bacterium UBA2174 (assembly GCA_002327445.1). GTDB lineage: Bacteria > Desulfobacterota > Desulfobacteria > Desulfobacterales > UBA2174 > UBA2174. Next base: position 87,992 of record DCWA01000013.1, read on the forward strand.
GGGGAAACCGTGGCCCAGTACGCCAAGCTGTGCCGCAAGGAGGCCGCCGGAGCCCAGTTCGTCATCACCCAGCTCGGCTACGATGCCGCCTGCTTCGCCCGCCTGCTGGACGTCACCCGGTCCTTGGGTTTCGCTCCGCCGATTCTGGGATCCGTGTACCTGCTCACCCCCACGGCCGCCCGCACCATGAACGCCGGGCGGGTGCCGGGAGTCGTGGTCTCCGACGCGCTGCGGGACCGTGTGCTGGACGAATGGCGCGACCGGCAAGCCGGCCGGCAGGCGGCGGTGGAGCGGGCCGCGCGCTTGGCGGCGGTCCTCAAGGGCCTGGGCTACAAGGGGATCCACATCGGCGGCATCCACCGGGATTTCTCCCTGGTAGCGCGGATCTTGGACCGCCTGGCGCGCATCGAAAATCAATGGCCCGAATTCATGGCGGACTTCGGCCTCTCGGTCCCGCGGGAAGAAGGCACCGGACCGGCCGGCGGCCACGACGTCTGCACCGCGGTGGGCGGTCCGGCCCCGGCTCTCGACCCGCTGGAGAAGCTCCACTTCAATTTGATGCGACAGGCACACGGCATGTTTTTCTCCAGGGAAAGCGCCACCGCGGGATTGTGGCGGTCCCTGGCGCACCGGCTCGACAGTCACCCGGCCGGCCGAATGATCGCGTCCGCCATCGAGGATCCGGTGAAGCGCTTGCTGCTCGGGTGCCGCCACTGCGGCGATTGCGGCATCGTCCCCCTGGCTTTTCTGTGCCCGGAGTCCCAGTGCCCCAAGCATATCCGCAACGGGGCCTGCGGCGGCAGCCGCGATGGGCGCTGCGAGGTGCACCCGGAGCGCGACTGCGTCTGGTACCGGGCCTGGCGGCGGTGGGCCGCCATCGGTCAGAGCCGGCGGCTGGCGGAAGGCTGCGTGCCGCCCCGGCGCTGGGAACTCAACGAGACATCCTCCTGGCTCAACTTCCACCTCGGCCGCGATCACCAGGGCAGCGGGGACGCCTTCGCCCGCTTCTGCCGCAACCGCACCTGCCGCACCGAAGGCCCGGGCAAGGCCGAGGAACAAACCCGGGAGTGACAAGGCCCGCCGGTGCACCGGATGCTACGGTATTGACGTGTCCGGCGCCGGGAATACCGGAAAGGAAGCGGATGCCCTCCCTGCTCGTGTCATCCCGAGCGCAGCGAGGGATCTGCAATCCCCTGCTGTCATTCCGAACCCCGCTGAGCGAGGTGAGGAATCTGCAGTCGGGGAGCCGGCGGGAGGTGGCGGCAAATCCGAAGAGATCCCTCGTCGCAAGCTCGTATATTGAAAGTTGAGGTA
>DCWA01000031.1:0-17500 GCA_002327445.1 Desulfobacteraceae bacterium UBA2174
GGGGGGGGGGGGGGGGGGGGCGATGTTTCCTTTTGACTCTCCAGAGGATCTTGGTATGGTGCTGAGCCATGATGCTGCGTTTACCATTGGTGCTTGCCCCGGCGCTGAAACGGGGCGACCGGGTGGCGGTGATCGCCCCGGCCGGCGCCTGCCGTGAGGCGGACCTGGCTCCCGGTCTGGCGATCCTGAGAGATTTCGGGTTGGAGCCGGTGCCCTCCAATGCGCTGTACCGGCGCCGGGGCTATCTGGCCGGCGATGACGGNNCGGCAATTGATGGCCGCTTTTGAGGATCCGTCCGTGGCCGGCATTGTCTGCGCTCGGGGCGGCTACGGGAGCATGAGGCTGCTCTCCGGCCTGGATTTCGACCGCCTGGCGGCCCACCCCAAACGCCTGGTGGGATTTTCCGATATTTCGGCCCTGCTGTGGGCCATCTGCCAGCGGGCCGGGATGGTTTGTTTCCACGGCCCCACCGTGGCCAGTCTGGCCCAGGCGGATTCCGCCACCGTGGACGCCTTGCGCGCGGCTCTGATGTCCAGCCCCGAAACCACCGTGGCCCTGGATGGGGCGTGGGTGCTGAACGACGGGCGGGCCAACGGGTGCCTGTGCGGGGGAAACCTTACGACGCTGTGCCATCTGCTCGGCACTGCATTCGCGCCGCGTTTCGACGGCGGCANNTACCGCATCGACCGCATGCTGACCCAGCTCCGCCTGGCCGGGGTGCTGGACGGCGTGCGGGCCGTGGTGCTGGGGGACTTTCTCGACTGCGGAACGGAAGCCGACTTGCATTCGGTCTTCGAAGATCTTCTGGCGGACCTCGGCGTCCCCGTGGTCGCCGGATCCGGCATCGGACACGGCCGGCGCAATTTGGCCTGGCCCCTGGGGCTTCCGGCCCGGCTGGATGCCGCCCGGGCCACGCTGGAAGTCGCCGGTGGCCTCTGACGAGGCGGGGCAGGGGACATTGAGAGGGGAACGGACGGATCCGTTCGAAAAGGCTCATCGCCTGATGGTCGATGCCGTGGCCGGCGGGGTGTTTCCCGGCGCGGTGCTGCTGGCGGCGCGAGGGGGGGCGGTCGCCTGTCATCGGGCTTACGGGGTGACGGACCTGGGCACCGGGCGGCGGGTCACGGTGGACACCGTCTTTGATCTGGCCTCGCTCACCAAGCCGCTGGCCACCGCTCCGGCCCTGATGCGCCTCATGGCCGAAGACCGGCTGGCACCGGACACGCCGCTGGCACAGCTTCTGCCAGATTTCGAAGGGGGGCCGGCGGCCCGGGTGACGGTGGACCAACTGTTGCGCCACACCTCGGGACTGCCCGCCTGGGAGCCGTACTTCGAGCACTTGCGCCAAATGCCCATCGCCGAGCGGTGGCCCTGGCTCAAGCACCGCCTGAGCCGGACACCCCTGGAGGCGCCGCCCGGGTCCCAAACGGTTTACAGCGATCTCAACTTCATGATTCTCGGGTGGATGGTGGAGGCGGTCGCCGGCCTCCGGCTGGATCGCTTCGTGGCGCAACGGATTTATCAACCGGTTGAGATCGCGCCCCTTTTCTTCATCGAAACCGCGCTCCCGGCCCCTCGGGCGGCCTATGCCGCGACGGAGCGCTGCCCGTGGCGGGGCCTGCTGCGCGGGCGGGTCCACGACGACAACTGTTATGCCTTGGGTGGCGTCTGCGGCCACGCGGGGCTTTTCGGCACCGCCGCGGCGGTGCATCGGCTGCTGACCGTCCTGCTGGCCGCCTATCTGGACGAGGGTGCCGGCGGAGAGTTTTCCCCCCGTTGGGTGCGCGCATTTTTCGATGCACCTTCCGACGGACGACGGCCCCTGGGCTTTGATCGGCCGTCCGGGCCGACGCCGGCGTGCGGAAGCCGCTTTTCCCGGCGCACCGTGGGGCATCTGGGGTTTACCGGCGTCAGCTTCTGGATGGATCTCGATCACGGTCATCTCGTCATCCTGCTGACCAACCGGGTCCATCCGACGCGTCGCAACGAGTCGATCCGGGCGTTTCGGCCCCGCCTCCACGACGCGGTTGTCGAGGGGCTGGAGGCCGACATTTCGCTTGTTTAAAGCCACCATATCTGTTAGCAAGGCAAAATTTTAGGATATTGGTCCAGGCAGGATGCCGGTTTGGCGGATCTCAGAATTCCGGGAACGTCGACCCACCCGTTTCGCCAAGGACAAGACATAAAAAGGAACAAAGACACAATGGGGTTCATGGATAGCATTCTAGGGGTGTTTTCCAGCGATCTGGCCATCGATCTGGGGACTGCCAACACCCTGGTATACGTCAAGGGAAAAGGAATCGTCCTGCGTGAGCCCTCCGTGGTCGCCGTGCGCCTGGACCGGACCAAGAACCGGGTGCTGGCCGTGGGGGCGGAGGCCAAGGCCATGCTGGGGCGTACCCCCGGCAACATCGTGGCCATCCGGCCTATGCGGGACGGGGTGATCGCCGATTTCGAAGTCACCGAGGCGATGCTGCGGCACTTCATCCGCAAGGTGCACAACCGACGCTCCTTCGTCCGGCCGCGGATCATCGTGGCCGTTCCCTCCGGGATCACCCAGGTGGAAAAGCGGGCCGTGAAGGAATCGGCCCTGTCGGCCGGTGCGCGCGAGGTGTTTCTCATCGAAGAGCCCATGGCGGCGGCCATCGGCGCCGGCTTGCCCATCACCGAACCCACCTGCAACATGGTGGTGGACATCGGCGGGGGCACCACCGAGGTGGCGGTCATCTCCCTGGCCGGCATCGTTTACAGCCGCAGCCTGCGCGTGGCCGGTGACAAGATGGACGAAGCGATCATGCAGTACATCAAGCGCAAGTACAATCTGCTCATCGGCGAACGCACCGCCGAAATCATCAAGACGGCCATCGGCAACGCCTATCCGGACACCGACAACCTGGAGACCATCGAAGTCAAGGGGCGCGATCTGGTTTCGGGGATTCCCAAGATCCTGGCCATCGACAGCGAGGAGGTCCGCATGTCGATTTCCGAGCAGATCGACGCCATCGTGGAGACGGTGAAAATCGCGCTGGAACAGACACCTCCGGAGCTGGCGGCCGATATCGTCGACCGGGGGATCGTCCTGACCGGCGGTGGCGCATTGCTGAAAAACCTGGACAAGCTGCTGATGGAAGAAAGCGGCCTGCCCATCACGGTCACCGAGGATCCGCTGTCCACCGTGGCCATCGGCAGCGGCAAGGCCATCGACAGCATCGACATCCTGCGCCAGGTGGCCATCAACTAGCCAGCCCGCCGTTGGACGGCGCAACCGTCTTATTTGCAAGCAAAGCGGCCGGGCCTAGCCGGCCTTCCGCCAAGCCATAGCCGATAGCTCGGAAACGGTCCGAGCCCGTTTGACCGGCGCCTATGCTTTCCAAAAAAACGCTCCTGATGGTCGGTGTGATCCTGGTGGTCGCCCTGAACGTCATCGGGTTGAGTCTCAGCAACCGACAGCCGGTTTCCGATTACGGAATGGGGCGCTTCGGCCTGGTCGTCATCGCCCCGATCCAGTCTGCCGTCACCTCCGGTTTTCATTTTTTCGGAGACATCTGGCGCCATTACTTCGCCCTGGTGGACGCAGCCCGCCAAAACGATCACCTCCAAAGAGAATTGCAACAGACCTCGGCCCGCATCGACGCCTGCAGCGAGATTGAGCAGGCCAACCAACGCCTGAGGGGCCTGATCCGGTTTCAGCAGGAAATCGAGCAGAAGGTGCTGCCGGCCGAAGTGGTGGGCAAGGACCCGTCCCCCTGGTTCCGATCGGTGATCATCGACAAGGGGCGAAACGACGGCGTTGCCAAGGGGTTGCCGGTGGTGATCCCTCAGGGTATCGCCGGACAGGTGGTGGCCGTTTCGCAGCACTATGCCAAGGTGCTGCTGATCATCGACGCCAACAATGCCGTGGACGCCCTGGTGCAACGCACCCGGGCACGCGGCATCGTCACCGGTGCCCCGGACAACGAGTGCATCTTCAAGTATGTGCTGCGCCAGGACGACGTCCAGGAGGGCGACATCCTCATCGCATCCGGCCTGGACGGGATCTATCCCAAGGGGCTGCGGGTCGGCCGGGTGTCGGCCGTGGCCCGGCAATCAAACGGCATCTTCCAGGAGGTGACCGTCACCCCCGCCGTCGATTTTCAGACCCTGGAAGAGGTGCTGGTGGTGATCGAATCCCCGCGGCCTGAACCGGAGGCCATGGAATGACGGCGGTGCTTTTCCTGCTGGTCGGGGCGGCGCTGGTCGTTTTTCAGACGAGCGTTCTACCCCTGGCGGACCTCCGGACCGGATGCTGCGACCTGCTGGTGCCGCTGGTGGTGTTTCTCGGCCTGCAGCGGCGCCTGCGCGACGGCCTGCCGGCGGTCCTCCTGCTCGCGGCGGCGATGGACAGCCTCTCCGGAGTGCCGCAGGGGTATTATCTCACCGCCTATTTCTGGATCTGGGCGCTGGTGCGTTGGCTGATCGGATTTCTTCGAGTGGCGGGCACCTTCATGCTGCCGGCGGCCCTGGCCGGCGCGGTCTTGGTGGAAAACCTGGTGCTGCTGGGCATCCTTCTCTTGCTGGGAAGGGAGGGGCCGGAGGTGCCGCTCGCCCTCCGGGCCATCGCCTGGCAGATGGTCTGGACCGTCGTGCTCGGCCCGGTGATGGTGGCGGTGTTCGCCGGTCTCCAGCGCCGCCTGAGACGATACCAGCAGCAGTCCCAGGCGCGGCGGGCGGTGCGGGAATAGCCGGCGGCGTGCCGGCGCGGAAGCCGGTTCCCCGAGGGCTGGGGGCGCCGGGTCACAACAAGACGGACAGGGTCGAGATTCCTTGCCGCAACACTTTCTGAAAACTGCCGATGCGGACTGGTACCGCCGAAGGCTCAACGGAGCGCTGGTCCTGGTGCTGACCGCGTTTCTCGTGCTGGGCCTGCGGCTGTTTCACCTGCAAGTCGTCCAGGGGGAAGAGTACCGCCGCCTATCGGAGAACAACTGCATCCGGCTCCAGGGAATCGATCCGCCCCGCGGCCAGATCCTCGATCGCCAGCGCCTTCTTCTGGTGGACAACCGCCCGTCGTTCAACCTGGTGATGGTGCCGCGGGATGCCAAGCCGGTGGAGGCGACGCTGGAACGCCTGGCTGCCGGCACCGGCCTCGACCTGGGCGAACTCAGGGACACCACGGAACGGGCCCGAGCCAAATCCGCCTACCGGCCGGTGGTGCTGCGTTCAGACATCGATCGCGACCTGCTGGCCGCTGTGGAGGCGCGGCGCTACGATCTGCCCGGGGTGACGGTGGAGGTCAAGGCCCTGCGGCGCTACGCCTACGGCGACAGCGCCGGGCACCTCCTCGGCTACATGGGGGAAATCAACACGGATGAATTGGGCACCGGGCGTTATCCGGGATGCCGCAGCGGCGATTCCATCGGCAAGTTCGGCATCGAAAAAACCTGCGAGCACTTTTTACGGGGAGAGCGGGGCGGCCGGCAAGTGGAGGTCGATGCCCGCGGCCAGATGATCCGGGTCCTGAAGACCGTCGATGCCGTGCCGGGCCATAACGTGTTGCTCACCATCGATCAGCGGCTGCAGGCGGTCGCCGAACAATGCCTCGGAGACCATGCCGGAGCCGTGGTGGCCGTGGATCCGGACAACGGCGAGGTCCTGGCGATGGCCAGCCGGCCCGGCTTCGATCCCAATGCCTTTGTCGGCGGGATCAAGCGCCAGGATTGGCAGGCCCTGGTGGGCAATCCGCTGCGCCCCATGGAAAACAAGGCCATTCAGGCCACCTATCCCCCGGCGTCGACCTACAAGATCGTCGCGGCCCTGGCCGGATTGCAGGAGGGGGTGATCAATTCCCGATCCGAATTTTTCTGCCCGGGCGCGCTGCGTTTCGGGGACCGTTCCTATCGCTGCTGGCGGCGCGGCGGACACGGGAATTTGAACGTGGTGGAGGCCCTCAGCCAGTCCTGCGACGTATTTTTCTACCACGTGGGCATCAAGCTCGGCGTCGATCGCCTGGCGCGCTATGCCCGTGGATGCGGTCTGGGCGCCGCGACGGAGGTGGGGCTGGACCACGAGGACCCCGGACTGATCCCGACGGCGGCATGGAAAAAAGGCCGTTTTGGCGTCCCCTGGCAGGGAGGGGAAAATCTCTCCGTTGCCATCGGCCAAGGATACAACCTCGTGACACCGATGCAGATGGCGATGTTGATCGCCGCCATCGGCAACGGGGGCACACTTTACCAGCCGCAGCTGGTGCGCGCCGTCGAAGCAGCCGACGGACGGGTCGTCCAGAATGGCCAGGCAACGGTCAAGGGCCGTATCCCGGTGAGTCCCGGGCATATGGCACTGGTCCGGGAAGGGCTCTGGAGAGTGGTGCAAAGCGAGCGGGGAACGGCCAAGGGCATTCGCCTGGCGGGGATCGACGTCAGCGGCAAGACCGGAACGGCCCAGGTCTTCAGCCGCAAGGGCGAGCGGGGCCGCGATGACCAGGTGGCGGATCACCTCAAGGATCATGCCTGGTTTGTGGCCTATGCGCCCAGCCAGGCGCCCAGGATTGCCGTGGCCGTCATCATCGAGCACGGTGAGCACGGCTCCAGCGCCGCCGCTCCTGTGGCCCGCGCCGTGATCCAGGCTTACCTGGCGCCGGAAACGATTCCGGAGCCAGCGCCTGTCGACGCTTCCGAAGCAGGGGGGGACGAGGAATGACGCCGTCATCATCCGGCCAACCGAGACCGGCCATCGACAATGGCGGACCGTTTCCGATGATGTTCGATCGCCGACTGGCCAAGAACTTCCACTGGGGCCTGCTGGCCGCCACCCTGGTGCTGGCCGCCATGGGTGTCGTCACGCTCTACAGCGCGGTGAACGCGGACCCCGGCGCATCATCCTCCGGGCTCCATTTCAAGCAGATGATCTGGTATCTCATGGGACTGGGGGTGATGACCGCCAGTTTCCTGGTCAATTACAAGACGCTGGAGCGCTGGGCGCCCGTCCTGTACAGCCTTTGCGTCATCATGCTGGTGGCGGTCCTGGTGGCCGGCAGGGCCGCGGGCGGCTCGCGGCGATGGCTGGCCCTGGGGCCCCTGTTCCTCCAGCCCTCCGAGTTGGCGAAAATCGCGGTGGCGTTGATGCTGGCGCGCCACTACGCCAAGGAGGTCACCACCCGGGGTTTCGTGCTGCGGGAGCTGATCTGGCCCATGGCCATCACGGGGCTGCCCTTCCTGCTCATCGTGCGTCAGCCCGACCTGGGAACGGCAATGCTGGTGATGCTCATCGCCCTCTCGATGACCCTCTTCGTCAAGATCGAGCGGCGCACCGCCATCGGCATCTTCGGCTTCGGGGCGGTGGCGCTGCCGGTGGTATGGCACTTTTTGAAAGAGTATCAGAAGCAGCGTATTCTCACCTTTCTCGATCCGGACCGCGACCCCCTCGGCGCCGGCTATCACATCATTCAGAGCAAGATCGCCATCGGCAGCGGCATGCTCAGCGGCAAGGGGTTTCTCAAGGGTACCCAGAACACCCTGAGCTTTCTGCCCGAGCAGCACACGGATTTCATTTTTTCCGTGCTGGCGGAAGAATGGGGCTTCGCCGGCGCCGTTCTCCTGCTGGTGGCGTTTTTGCTGCTGATCCTCTGGGGGTTGAGCGTGGCGGCCGAAAGCCGCGAGCCCTTCGGCATCATTCTGGCCGTCGGGCTGACCGCCATGATCTTCTGGCACGTGGCCATCAACATCGGCATGGTGATGGGATTGATGCCGGTGGTGGGCGTGCCGCTGCCGTTTGTCAGCTACGGGGGCTCCTCCCTGATGACGAACATGCTGTGCGTCGGAATTCTCATCAATATCCGGATGCGCCGCTTCATGACCGAATGATTCCCGCGGGTCCAAAAAACCTTTGACAGGCAAGGTGGCGAGTGTTATAGACCGCCGAGTTTATCAGGTGGTGAAAACCGCCTTCAGACACGCAGTAACACCCCAAAAATACATCATAATTTCTTAAAATCCAGCAGCGGAGGGCGCCAATGGTCAGCGTTGATGGATCCGTTTTCATCCAGATTGTCAATTTTTTGTTTCTCCTCTGGGTCCTCAACCTTGTGCTGTACCGGCCGATTCGCAACGTGATTCGGCAACGCAAGGAGAAGGAGGAAGGCTTGCAGCGGAACATCGACGCGCTTGCCAGTTCAGCCCGCGAAAAGGATGAGGCCTTTTCCAACGGCATTCGCGATGCCCGGGTCCGGGGGTTGAAGCAGAAAGAGGCGTTGTTGGCGGAGGCCGCCGAGAAGGAAAAGCGGATCATCGCCGAAATCAACCAGAGAGCTCAGACGGAGTTGACCGGAGTTCGCGAAAAACTGGCGACTGAGGTCGGGGGGGTGCGGGCGCACCTGGAGAAGGAACTCGACGCGTTCGCAGATGCGATCGGACAAAAGATTCTGGGGAGGGCGGTTTGATGAGGCGCATGTCGGTTGATCGTGGCAGGCAATGGCGGTTTCTGGTGCTGGTGTTGGGATTGTTGATCCTTCATGCCGCACCGCTGCTGGCCTCCGAGGACGCAGGCCACTCGGAAGGCGGCGCCAAAGGATGGGTGGCCACCGATACCCAGCGCGTGTTGAACTTCGCGGTGCTGGCCGGTGGCCTTTATTTTTTGCTCCGCAAGCCGGCGAGCAAGGCATTGGGGGCGCGCATCGAGGGGATCGAAAAGCAGCTCAAGGATCTGGAGGCGCGCAAGCAGGCCGCCGAAAATGAATTGGTCGCCTACAACGAGAAGATCGCCCGGCTGGACCAGGAAGCGGGCAAGATCCTGGCCGAATACGAGCGCCAGGGTCAGGAAGCGCGGGCCAGAATCCTCGAGCAGGCCAAGGTCGCTGCGGTGAAACTCGAAGAGCAGGCCAAGCGCAACATCGACTATGAAATGAAGTCCGCTCGCGAACGGCTGCAAGCCGAGATCATCGAAAAGGCCTTGACCAAGGCCGAAAGCCGGCTCAGGGAACGGATCACGGCGGCGGACCAGGACCGTCTCATCGATGAATACTTAGCCAAGGTGGTGGCATCGTGAAGAATCTGCGCATCGCACGGCGATATGCCAAGGCATTGATGTTGATCGGCAAGGAGGACGGCCAGGCCGAAGCCTACCGGGACCAGTTGGGGGCCATGGCGGGTTTGATCGAAGCGAACAAACCCCTGGAGCAGGCGCTCTGCAACCCGCTCTATCAGACTGAAGGCCGGCGCAAGGTCCTTGTGGCGCTGGTGGACAAGCTCGGGCTGTCGCCCGTGATGAAGTCCTTTCTTTTTCTGCTTTTCGACAAGGGCCGTTTCCCCTTTGTGGGCGCCATTCACCAGTACTACGAAAAACTGGCGGATGAACTCAAGGGCACGGCACGGGCGACGCTGGTTTCGGCCGTGGCTCTCCCCGAGGAGACGGTGCAGAAGATTCGCGCCACCCTGTCCGAGAAGACGGGTAAAGATATCGTGCTGGAGGTGCGCCAGGATCCGTCGCTGATTGGCGGTATCGTCACCCGAATCGGCGACTTGGTGCTGGACGGGAGCATCAAGACCCAGTTGCTCAACATGCGAGAAACCTTAAAAAGGGGTGAGAGTGCGTGATGGAACTAAGAGCCGAGGAAATAAGCCAGATCATCAAAGAGCAGATTACCGATTACGACAAGAAGGTCGAGCTGAGCGAAACCGGTGTGGTGCTGTCGGTCGGTGACGGCATCGCCCGCGTTTACGGTCTCGAAAAGGCGATGGCCCTCGAACTGGTGGAGTTCCCGGGTAACATTCTGGGCCTGGTGCTGAACCTCGAAGAGGACAACGTGGGTATCGCCATCATGGGCGAGGACATCCACATCAAGGAAGGTGACATCGTCAAGCGCACCGGGCGTATTGCCGAGGTGCCGGTGGGCGAGGCGGTCCTCGGCCGGGTCGTCGACGGCACCGGCCTGCCCATCGACGGCAAGGGGCCCATCGAGGGCGCCGACACCCGGCGCGTGGAGATGGTGGCGCCGGGCGTCATCGCGCGGAAAAGCGTCCACGAGCCGTGCTACACGGGGCTCAAGGCAATCGATGCCATGACTCCGGTGGGTCGCGGCCAGCGGGAACTGATCATCGGCGACCGCCAGATCGGCAAGACAGCCGTGGCCATCGACGCGATCCTGGCCCAGAAGGACACGGACGTTTATTGCATCTATGTCGCCTGCGGGCAGAAGAAATCCACCGTGGCCCAGGTGCACGCCGTGCTGGAAAAGCACGGCGCCATGGCCTACACCACTATCGTTTCCGCCTGCGCCAGCGACCCGGCGACCCTGCAGTACATTGCGCCGTACGCCGGCTGCGCCATGGGGGAATATTTCCGCGACAAGGGGCAGCACGCCCTGATCATCTACGACGACCTTTCCAAGCAGGCCGCCGCCTACCGTCAGGTGTCGCTGCTGTTGCGTCGCCCGCCTGGCCGTGAAGCCTACCCGGGCGACATCTTCTACAACCATTCGCGCCTGCTGGAACGCGCCGCCAAGCTCAGCGACGAGCTGGGCGCCGGGTCTCTCACCGCCCTGCCGATCATCGAGACCCAGGCCGGCGACGTGTCGGCCTACATTCCCACAAACGTGATTTCGATCACCGACGGGCAGATCTACCTCGAGCCGGGCTTGTTCTTCGCCGGGATCCGTCCGGCCATCAACGTCGGTCTTTCCGTTTCTCGCGTCGGTGGCGCGGCCCAGGTCAAGGCCATGAAGCAAGTGGCCGGGACCCTGCGGCTCGATATGGCCCAGTTCCGTGAACTGGAGGCTTTCGCCGCCTTCGGTTCCGACCTGGACAAGGCCACCCAGCGCCAGTTGACCCGGGGTCAGCGGCTTGTGCAGATTCTCAAGCAGCCCCAGTATCAGCCCCTGAGCATGGAAAAGCAGGTGACGATTCTCTTCGCTGGCACCCGCGGTTATCTGGACAAGTATCCGCTGGACGTGGTCGCCAAGTACGAAGCGGGGCTGTACCCCTTCGTGGAGGAACGCTACCCGCAGCTGTTCAAGGGACTCAAGGAGCAGCAGAAGTTCACCGAGGAGTTGGAGAAGCTCGCCAACGAAGTGCTCACCGCCTACGATGAGGAGTTCAAGGATACCATCAAGTAAGCGGCCGAGGCAGTTGCCGGTTCAACCTCAGCGACAAGGGCAATCAGGATGGCGACACTCAAGGATGTCAAGCTCAAGATAACGGCGGTCAAAAAAACCAAACAAATCACCAAGGCGATGAACATGGTGGCCACCTCCCGCCTGCGCGGGTGCCAGCAGGCCACCGACGCCTTTCGACCCTACGCGGACAAATTCGCCGAGGTGCTGGGAAGCCTCGCGGGGCGCGCCGGGGGTGAGGCCAATCCGTTGCTGATCCCCCGCGATGAGGTGCGCAATGTTCACGTGGTGCTCTGCACCTCGGATCGCGGTCTATGCGGGGGATTCAATCTCAACCTGATCGAAAGTGCCGAGAAGATGGCCAAGGAGATGGCCGCAGCGGGAAAAGCGGTCTCCTTCACCAGCTTTGGCAAGAAGGGGCGGGATTGGGCGCGCAAGAGTCCCTATGAAATGGTCGATGCGCAAGTGGGGGTCATCGGGGGCCGGATTCCGTTCGCCACCGCTGTCGCCACGGGGCGCCAATTGGTGGACCGGTTCCAGGACGGGACTTACGACGAGGTCTACGTGATCTACGCCCAGTTCGAAACCATGGCCCGTCAAAAACCCGTGGTGCAACAGCTGTTGCCGATACCGGCCATCAGCACCACGGTGGATGCCGATGCGCCCTACATGGCCGAACACATCTGCGAGCCGAGTCCGGCAAAACTGCTCGGCACGCTGCTGCCGCGCAATGTGTTCGTTCAACTTTACAAGGCACTGCTCGAGACGTCCACCAGCGAGCATGCGGCCCGGATGATGGCCATGGAAAACGCCACCAAGGCCTGCAACGACATGATCGACCGGCTCACCCTGGCCTACAACAAAGCCCGCCAGGCGGCGATCACGGCCGAATTGATGGATATCGTCGGCGGCGCCGAGGCGCTCAAAGGCTAACCAGATACGTTTATTCAGACAGACACAGGGCACAGGAGGTTCTTCGATGGCAGAGAACATCGGTAAGGTCATACAGGTCATGGGGCCGGTCGTCGACGTGGAGTTCGAACAGGGCAAGCTCCCGACCATCTACACTGCGTTGCTGATCAGCAACCCGGCAATCAATGATCAGGCGGACAACCTGGTCATCGAGGTGGCCCAGCATCTGGGCGACAACGTGGTGCGCTGCATCGCCATGGACGTCACCGACGGTCTGGTCCGCGGCATGCCGGTCAAGGATAGCGGGAAGCCGATCATGATGCCCGTGGGGAAGGCGGGTTTGGGCCGCGTGCTCAACGTGGTGGGGCGCCCGGTGGACGGGCTCGGCCCGGTGAGCCAGGAAAAGATGCTGCCCATCCATCGCCTAGCTCCGGCGTTTACCGAGCAGGACGTGGAAGTGCGCGTTCTGGAAACCGGCGTCAAGGTCATCGACTTGCTGGTGCCCTTTCCCCGGGGCGGCAAGATGGGAATGTTCGGCGGGGCCGGCGTCGGCAAGACCGTCATCATGATGGAGATGGTGCATAACATCGCCATGCAGCACGGCGGCATCTCCGTGTTTGCCGGCGTGGGCGAGCGCACCCGTGAAGGCAACGACCTGTACCATGAGATGAAGGAGTCCGGCGTCTTGCCGAAGGCGGCGCTGGTTTATGGCCAGATGACGGAACCGCCCGGGGCCCGTGCCCGGGTGGCCTTGTCGGCCCTGACCGCCGCCGAATACTTCCGCGACGAGGAAGGGCAGGACGTGCTGATCTTCATCGACAACATCTTCCGCTTCACCCAGGCGGGCTCCGAGGTTTCCGCCCTTCTGGGCCGCATGCCTTCCGCGGTGGGCTACCAGCCGACCCTGGCCGTCGACCTCGGTGAGTTGCAGGAGCGCATCACCTCCACCACCAAGGGTTCGATCACCGCCGTCCAGTGTGTTTACGTGCCCGCCGACGACCTCACCGACCCGGCCCCGGCCACCACTTTCGCCCACTTGGACGGCACCGTGGTCTTGAGCCGCCAGATCGCCGAGCTGGGCATCTATCCGGCGGTGGATCCCCTCGACTCAACCTCGCGGATCCTTGACCCGCAGGTGTTGGGGCAGGATCACTACCAGACGGCCCGAACCGTCCAGCAGATGCTTCAGAAGTACAAGGAATTGCAGGATATCATCGCCATCCTGGGCATTGAGGAACTCTCCGACGAGGACAAGTTGACCGTGCAGCGGGCGCGCAAGATCCAGCGTTTTCTCAGCCAGCCCTTCCACGTGGCCGAGGCCTTCACCGGCAAGCCGGGCAAGTACGTCAAGGTTGCCGATACGGTCCGGGCCTTCAAGGAAATCTGCGAGGGCAAGCATGACGATGTGCCCGAACAGGCTTTCTACATGAAGGGAGGGATCGAGGAAGTGCTGGAGACCGCCAAGCAAATGGCAGCCGAAGCCTAATCGGCGGAAGGGAATGAGATGGCTGGCAATATTCGACTGGAAGTCGTTACGCCGGAACGGCAAGTGGTCAACGACGAAGCCCAGATCGTCATGGCGCCGGGCAGTGAGGGGGAGTTCGGTGTCCTGGTCGGGCACACTCCCTTCATGACGTCCCTGAAGACCGGAACCCTGAGGTATCGCGACAGCGCCGGAACGGAAAGATACGTATTTGTTTCCGGGGGATTTGCGGAAGCTTTACCCAACAAGGTCACCGTGCTGGCCGAGTCGGCCGAACGGCGGAGGGACATCGACGTCGAAAGGGCGCGGAGCGCCCTGGAGCGTGCCCAGAGGCGACTGGAAAGCAAGCAGGCGGAGATTGATTACGTGCGCGCGCGCGCGGCACTGGAGCGGGCATTGCACCGGATCAGGATGGTCGAAAGCCGCAGTCGTTAACCCCCTTCGGCGCAGCGCTCGGATCAGGACACGGAAAGGGCGGATCATGCCGGATGCATGACCTGCCCTTTCTTTTTCGAGGCCACGGGCCGAGGCGTCCGGTGAAAAGGGCGCGAAATCGTAAAACAGGTTGACATAACGGCAAGATACCGATAATACAAGACCAAAAGGTGAGGTGAGACATTGGAAGATCAAACCATTTTGGACCAGTTCGATACCATTGAGGAGCGTGTCGGACAACTGCTTGAAATTTGCCGGTCCCTTCAGGCCGACAATTCGGCGTTGAAAAGCAGGATCGAAAATTTGGAAAAGGATCTTGAGGTCAAGATTGAAGCGGAACAAAAATACCAGGCGGAGCGTGAGCGGGTCCGCTCGAAAATCGACGGGCTATTGGTCAAGCTCGAGGACCTCGTTGTGAACCCGCGCTGACAGCCGTCTGGATCAAACGGTGGCAAGGCGACGAGTAATTACGGTTGGATCAGCTGCTGCACATAGATCTCTTCGGTCGAACGTATACCTTCAAAACCGATGCGGTCAGCCCGCAGGCCGAAGCGGTGGCTGCATCGTTGGCCAGAGAGGTGGGCCGTATCGCCGGTACCCAGAGCGGCCAAATCACGGAAATGTCGAAGCTGACCGTCATGATGCTGGCGGCTTTGAACTTCGCCAACGAAAATTATGAATTGAAATCCGGCCGGGCGGCCTTTCAACACCAGGTATCCCGGCGGACGACACGGCTGATTCAAACCCTGGACAGTGCCCTGAGCGGTCTGGCCAATGCCCGTGCTTCGGGCAGCGGCAAGGGTGCCAGTCCGAGTACGCCTCCTTGACAACCGCCGACCCCCGGCGTCGATCCGGGTGCCTGGCGGGGGTGCAGTTGCGGCCATCGCCCCTGCTGTGTGCGTGATTGGAAGAGGTTCTTTTGACCCAACATTGCACCTAACGGGCGCTTTTTCAGGACTTCGGTGAGCAGGTTCTGGATACACAGAAAAGCCTAAAGAAGTCACAAGGCGCCCACGCTGTCCCAATTGGTTCAAAAAGTCGTCCAACACGGCAACGGGCGGGGGCAATGGCCCGATTTCTTCCCGCGGACCGCGCGGCGTTCCGACGGCGGTCCAACGACCTCAAAGTCCTTCCTTTTCCGAGACATTTCCAAATTGCCAGATAGCGGCGGCTATCCTTGTTTTTCATTTTATCCGGTCCACTAACGTTGGCGCCGTTTCCATTCTTGCGGACATGACGTCGGCGAATCGATAAACGAGGGGCTCGGCCCCGGAGGGTGAATCATGACAACCTATATGTACGCGATTGTGTTTGCATTGATTGGATTTGGCGCAGGATTCGGAGTGGCCTTCTGGACCAAGGGGCGGCTGGCTTCCGGCAAGATCAAGAATGCCGAGGAAGAGGCGCGGCGAATTCATGAAAACGCCCAGCGGCAGGCGGAAAATCTGGTGCGTGAGGCCGAGCTGGAGGCCAAGGACCGGCTGTTTCGGATGAAGAGTGACTTCGAAGCCGAGGCCAAGGAGATTCGCGGCGGACTGGAGCAGAGAGACCGGCGGCTGGCACAGAAAGAAGAGCATATCGATCGGCGCAGCGAACAGGTGGAGCAGCGGGAGGTCGAACTGACCCAGCGCGAGAAGGGCGTCTTGCAGCGAGAGGAGAAAATCGTCCAGGAAGAACAGCGCTACCAAGCACTGATTGACGAGCAAAAACGTCAACTTGAAACTATTTCCGGCTTGACGGCGGAGCAGGCGAAGGAGCTGCTGATCCGCGCGATGGAAAACGACGCACGCTATGAAGGCGCCAAACTGGTCAAGCGGATTGAAACCGAAGCCCGTGAAGAGTCCGACAAACGCGCCAAGAAGATCATCGCCATGGCCATTCAGCGGTATGCGGGCGATTTCGTGGCCGAGCGTACCGTTTCGGTGGTTCCCCTCCCCAGCGATGAAATGAAAGGGCGCATCATCGGGCGCGAAGGGCGCAATATCCGTGCCCTGGAAGCCGCCACCGGCATTGACCTCATCATCGATGACACCCCCGAGGCGGTGATTCTTTCCGGGTTCAACCCGGTGCGCCGGGAAGTGGCGCGTCTCTCCCTGATGAAGCTGATCGCCGATGGGCGGATCCATCCGGCCCGGATCGAGGATGTGGTCAAAAAAGTCACCGCCGAAGTGGACAAAACCATCAAGGAAGCCGGTGAACAGGCGGCCTTCGACCTGGGGGTCCACGGGATCCACCCCGAATTGATCATGTACCTCGGCCGGCTGAAGTACAGGACCAGCTATGCCCAAAACGTGCTTCAGCATTCGGTGGAGGTCGGTTTTCTGGCGGGCATCATGGCCGCCGAACTGGGTTTGAACCAGAAGCTGGCGCGGCGCATGGGGTTGTTGCATGACCTGGGAAAGGCCGTGGACCATGAAGTGGAGGGACCCCACGCTCTGATCGGCTCCAAGTTGGCCAAAAAGTTTGGAGAGGCGCCGAAGGTGGTGCATGCCATTGCCGCCCACCACGAGGATGTGCCCCCCAATTCGGTGTATGCCTATCTGGTGCAGGCGGCCGACGGTCTTTCGGGCGCCAGGCCCGGCGCTCGCAAGGAAATGCTGGAGAATTACATCAAGCGGCTCGAGGACCTGGAAGGCATCGCCAACAGCTTTCAGGGGGTGTCCAATACCTATGCCATTCAGGCTGGACGCGAGCTGCGGGTTATGGTGGAAAGCGACCAGGTCTCGGATGAGGAAGCGGTGCTGCTCAGCCGCGATATCGCCAAGAAGATAGAGGAAAACCTGACCTTCCCGGGGCAGATCAAGGTGATGGTGATCCGCGAGACCCGGGCGATCGAGTTTGCCAATAAATAAATAAGTGAAGGTGCCCATCATGCCCCACGTGCTGGATATTTTGGAGAAGAGAGGCTTTGTCGAGGCAAAGACCCACGAGAAGGAACTTTACGACTGGTTCGACAGCGACCAGCGGACCTGTTACGTGGGTTTCGATCCCACGGCATCGAGCCTGCACATCGGCCATTTGATTCCCGTCATGGCCTTGGCGCATATGCAGCGCTGCGGCCATCGACCCATTGCCCTGGTGGGCGGCGGCACCGGTCTGGTGGGGGATCCCAGCGGAAAGACCGAGATGCGGCAGATTCTGACCGTTGACACGGTGCACGCCAACGCCGAGGCAATCAAGACCCAACTGGGCCGTTTCATCCGTTTTGACGAGGGGCGTGCCCTGCTGGTCAACAATGCGGATTGGCTCGCATCTCTCGGCTACATCGATTTTCTGAGGGACATCGGAAAACACTTTTCCGTCAACCGGATGATCAAGGCGGAGAGCTACCGCATGCGGCTGGACTCCGAGGAGGGATTGAACTTCATCGAGTTCAACTACATGCTCCTGCAAGCCTACGATTTTCTGGAGCTGTTCAAGCGCTGGGATTGTCGCTTGCAGATGGGTGGCAGCGATCAATGGGGCAACATCGTGGCCGGTATCGATCTGGTGCGCAAGGTGCGCCAGCAGCAGGCGTTCGGGATCACCTTCCAGTTGATCACCACCGCCAGCGGGGCCAAGATGGGGAAAACCGCCGCCGGCGCCGT
>DCWA01000031.1:22500-81590 GCA_002327445.1 Desulfobacteraceae bacterium UBA2174
CCGTAACTTCGGGAGAAGGTGGGCCTGTTATAGGTGAAGCGACTCGCTCGTGGAGCTGAAACAGGCCGCAGAGAAATGGCGGTAGCGACTGTTTACTAAAAACATAGGACTCTGCTAAGTCGCAAGACAACGTATAGGGTCTGACGCCTGCCCGGTGCCGGAAGGTTAAGGGGAGATGTTAGAACCGCTTCGGCGGGACGAAGCATTGAACCGAAGCCCCGGTNNATTCCTTGTCGGGTAAGTTCCGACCTGCACGAATGGCGTAACGACTTCCGCACTGTCTCAACCAGGGACTCAGTGAAATTGTATTCTCGGTGAAGATGCCGAGTACCCGCGGCTAGACGGAAAGACCCCGGCACCTTTACTACAGCTTGACATTGGATCTTGGGCTGACATGTGTAGGATAGGTGGGAGGCTTTGAAGCTGGGACGCTAGTCTCGGTGGAGCCAACCTTGAAATACCACCCTTGTTATTCTAGGATTCTAACTTCGTTCCGTGATCCGGGCGAAGGACAGTGTCTGGTGGGTAGTTTGACTGGGGCGGTCGCCTCCCAAAGCGTAACGGAGGCGCGCGAAGGTTCCCTCAGGCTGATTGGAAACCAGCCGTGGAGTGTAAAGGCACAAGGGAGCTTGACTGCGAGAGAGACATTTCGAGCAGGTACGAAAGTAGGTCTTAGTGATCCGGCGGTTCCGAATGGAAGGGCCGTCGCTCATCGGATAAAAGGTACGCCGGGGATAACAGGCTAATCGCATCCAAGAGTTCACATCGACGATGCGGTTTGGCACCTCGATGTCGGCTCATCACATCCTGGGGCTGGAGCAGGTCCCAAGGGTTCGGCTGTTCGCCGATTAAAGTGGTACGTGAGCTGGGTTTAAAACGTCGTGAGACAGTTTGGTCCCTATCTGCCGTGGGCGCAGGAGATTTGAGGGGAGCTGTTCCTAGTACGAGAGGACCGGAATGGACGAACCTCTGGTGTTCCAGTTGTCACGCCAGTGGCAACGCTGGGTAGCTATGTTCGGACGGGATAACCGCTGAAAGCATCTAAGCGGGAAGCCCACCCCAAGATTAGATCTCCCTTTTGCAGGGCAACCTGCGAAACTGAAGGCCCCTCGAAGACCACGAGGTTGATAGGCCGGGAGTGTACGCACAGCAATGTGTTCAGCTTACCGGTACTAATCGGCCGTGAGGCTTGGCCACAAAACAATTCGCACAAACCGACATCTGCCAAGATATCGATCTTTCCAAATTGTCCAATTTGACATACTCGGTTTTTCCGGTGGCGATGGCGAAGAGGTCACACCCGTTCCCATCCCGAACACGGAAGTTAAGGTCTTCAGCGCCGATGGTACTGCACGGGAAGCTGTGTGGGAGAGTAGGACGCCGCCGGAAAATTTAATACAGGCCCGGAGCCGAGCAATCGGCTCCGGGCCTTTTTTGTTTTTAGCCTGTCTCGCCCTTCCCGTCGCTGAGCGATTATGCTACTCATACATAAATGATCTTCCTGGAATTTCAAATTGTTGACAGGCTGCCGGGATGCGTTTGAGCCCCTTGCATCGAAAAATCGCCCTTCGCTTGGCGTTGGTCATCCTGGCGGCCAGCGCCTTGATCGACCTGGTGGTGATCACCGGTGCCCAGCAGGCCCTGGTCCGGCACCGGCGTGAACAAGGACGTCAATGGCTTCGCCATTGCTGCCGGTGGCAGCCGTCGAAGGCGGTGGCCGGCCCCGCTGGCGCCCTGGCCACGGTTTGCCTCGACACCCAATTGAAGCCGGTTGGCGCCGACGGCCCATTGCCCTGGTTGACGCTGGACGAAGGCCAGGCCGCAAAACTGGGGCGGGGCGAAGATGTGGTGTATTTTCAGGGTACGACTTGGGGCGTCGTGTGGCGCCAGGCCGAGCGGATGGTCATCGTTTCTCCTGTCGAAAACGGCGAGGGTGCCGTGAGCGCGGCTGCCGGTGTCTGGCCTCTGGCTCCGATTTACCGCCAGATGCGGCGGCTCCACGGTTTCGTGCTTGGATATGTGCTGGTCAACTTCCTGGTGCTGGAGTGGATCGGGCTGCACCTGATTTCCCGGGTGGCGCTCAGACCCTTGCAGCGGTTGGTGCAACGGGCGGAAACGTGCAGCGGAGAGGGCGCCTGGTTCGATGCGGACCTGGCGGACAAGGACGGCTTTGGTCGCCTTTCCCACGCCTTGAACCAAGTGTACGGACGTCTGCAAAAAGACCGTGAAGAGCTGGCCGGGGCCGTCAAGCGTCTAGAAACCGCCAACCGCGACCTGCGCCAGGCCCGGAAGGAGGTGCAGCAAGCCGAGAAGCTGGCATCCATCGGCCGGTTGTCCGCGGGACTGGCCCACGAGATCGGCAATCCGCTGGGAATCGTCACCGGCTACCTCGAACTGATGCGGCGGGACGAACTGGGCGAGGCCGAGCGGCGGGATATCCTCTCGCGCATCGATTCCGAAGTGTCCCGTATTGCCAGACTCCTGCGCCAACTCCTCCATTTGGCGCGTCCGTCGGCCGAGATCCGGATTCCTTTCAGGGTCAACGACCTGGTGCGCGAGACGGTGGAGATTTTTCGCGGGCAACCCTTCCGACGGCCCATGGAGATCCGGACCCAGCTCGAGGCACCCAGCGACCACATCCTGGCGGACCCGGAAAGACTGCGCCAAGTGTTCTTGAACCTTTTGATCAACGCCGCCGACGCCGTCGCCGACGGCCTGGATGACGGCTGCTTGACGATTCGGACCGAAAACCGCGAGGGTTTTATCGCCATCACTTTTCACGACACCGGGATCGGTATTCCGCCGGAGCACCTCCCGTTGATTTTCGATCCATTTTTTACCACGAAGAAACCGGGCCAGGGCACCGGGCTCGGATTGGCGGTGAGTTTCATGATTGTCGAAGCCTTCGGTGGACGCATGACCGCTCGCAGCGACCCGGCGCAGGGCACCACCTTGGAGGTGCAACTGCCCTTGGCCGGCCCAGCCGATGAACCAGCCCGCCCGGGGGAAAGGAGGCTGTGACCGTGGCCAAACGCCTGTTGATCGTCGATGATGAAGCCAATATGCGTCACATGCTTTCCCTGCTGCTCGGAAAGGCGGGGTATGCGGTGCAGACCGCCGACAATGGACGTGACGCCTTGGAAATCGTCCGCCAGGCGGATTTCGACGTGATCCTTTGCGACTTGAAGATGCCGGAGATGGACGGGATGGCTTTCCTCGAAGCCGCGGGTGAGCTGATCGCCGAAACCACCGTGATCATGATGTCGGCATTCGGAACGGTGGATACCGCCCTGGAGGCGATGAAGCGGGGGGCCTATGATTACATCTCCA
The DNA here is from genome assembly GCA_002327445.1 of Desulfobacteraceae bacterium UBA2174. GTDB lineage: Bacteria > Desulfobacterota > Desulfobacteria > Desulfobacterales > UBA2174 > UBA2174. The sequence continues at coordinate 25,831 of DCWA01000031.1, forward strand.
AACCGTTCAAGCCCGACGAGGTCTACCTGGCGCTGCGCAAGGCGGAGGAGCGCGAGGGGCTGCGGCATGAAAACCGAAGCTTGAAAGAGACCCTGCGCCGCATCGAGGGAGATTGTCGCTTCGGACGGCTGGTGGCGGCCAGTCCGGCGATGCAGGCGGTTTTCGATTTGGCGGAAAAGGCGGCCCGGTACGACACCACCGTTCTCATTTGCGGCGAGAGCGGCACGGGCAAGGAGCTCGTGGCCCGGGCGATCCACCAAACCGGGATCCGGTCCAATGGTCCTCTGGTGGCGGTAAATTGCGGCTCCATTCCCGAAAATCTTCTCGAGAGCGAGCTCTTCGGGTACCGCAAGGGCGCTTTTACCGGGGCTGAACGCAACAAGGAAGGGCTGTTTCAGCGGGCGGCGGGGGGAACGCTGCTTTTGGACGAGATCGGTGAGATGCCCACCAGCTTGCAGGTCAAACTGTTGCGGGTGCTGCAGGACGGCGAGGTGCGGCCGGTGGGCGGGCTTGATCCCCAAAAAATCGACGTGCGCATCCTGGCGGCCACCGCCCGGGATCTTACCCGGGAGGTGGCGCGGGGCGCTTTTCGCCAGGACCTTTTTTACCGTCTCAACGTGTTGATGATCGAGGTCCCGCCGCTGCGCGATCGGTTGACCGACGTGCCGTTGCTATGCCGGCATTTCATTGCCCGCTGCAATCAGCGGCTGGGACGCCGGGTGACCGGCATCGCTCCCGAGGCCATGGCGCTGCTGCTCCGGCATCCATGGCCGGGGAATGTGCGTGAACTGGAGAACGTGGTCGAGCGGGCGGTGGTTTTGGCGGAGGGCTCCGAAATCCAGGCCGGCGACCTGCCGCCGTCCATGCTGTCCCGGCAGCGGCCTTCAACCTCGGCCGAGGCGGACGGCTATTCTATCAAGTCGGCACGGCGGGGCCTGGAGCGCCGACTGATCCTGGAGGCGTTGCAGGCCACGGACGGCAACCGCACCCGGGCCGCGCGGCTCTTGGAAATCAGCCACCCATCGCTGCTGAGCAAGATGCGCCTCTACGATATCGACCTGTGAGCGTCGCCAGCCGCTGGTACGACCGGTTTGGTCAAATAGCCGCCCCCTGCTTCCCCGCTGTCATCCCGACGAATGCTTTTCCCGCCGTCATCGCGAGTTTCGCCTTCTCCCGCAATCATTCCGACGAACGTTTTTCCCGTCGTCATCCCGAGCAACCCCTTTTCCCTTTCATCCCGAGCAACGCCTTTTTCCTGTCATCCCGAGGCGCAACGCGACGAGGGATCTCTTGGAAGCCCCGAGATTCCTCCCTTCGTTCGGAATGACAGCCACACAAGATCGTCAAAGACGAGGAAAAAGGGTTCCCGCGGATCACCCGAGGCGCCAGCCTTCAGAAGGCCGGAATCAGTCCGATAGCTTGCCGCAGTCGCCGGCCGGCGAATCCGGTCGAGGGGGTGCTTCAGGATTGGACGAGGCGGTGTTGATCGAATTTTCGTCTGGCGGGTGGAAGGAAGGGGCCGTTTCAGTCGATGTCGGCAGTTTGGCGCCATCCGAAAACAGGGCCGGTTCGAGCTTGGCCACCTTGCGCAGGATGGTGTCGATCTGGCGGCTGATGGTGTGGATGCGTTCCCGGATGGCGGCGTCGTCGAGGTCTTCCGGCATGGTGGTGATCGTCAGCGGGGATAAACGCCGTGCTGGTAGATATAGTCGAAGTAATAGCGGCGGTAGGCCGCCGTTTCATCTTCATCCGGAGAGGTCCCGTCGGCCTCTTGCACGCAGCCCGCGCCGCCGCCTTCCAGCCAGAGCTGCCGGGCGTATTTGCGCAGTACCCGGACGACGACGTCCGGCTGGATCATCAATTCGGCGTGGGCCAGGATAAAGGCCTCGATTCCCTCGATGACCATCTTGACATTGCAGATGAATTCCGAGTCGTCTCCGCTGCCTTCGATATAGCTCCGGTGAAGGCGATGAAGAATGGCGCACCCGGTTCCTTCGATGGCATCAATGAAATTCATCGGCGTTTTTCTCCGCCAATCCGGGCTGGTGGGGGTGATTCTCGGTTTCCGCAGGGTGACGGTATGCCCCCTGGTCCAGCGATTCGGCGTCGCGCGACGGCGGGATCTAATCAGCGTCGGGGGCGGGGCATTCTGGAGCCGACGGGCGGAATCGAACCGCCTACCTGCTGATTACGAATCAGCTGCTCTACCGAATGAGCTACGTCGGCCCTGGAATAGCAGCGCTTGTAGCATAGCGCTTCGGACCGGGTCAAGGCGAAATCCGGGCCGGCGCGAGCGCGGATTTCAGTTCCTCGCGGCTTCCGCCGGCAAGGAAGGCGGGTTGGGTCGATCGGGGGCCACGGTGAGCCCCCGGCGGGCCATCAGCGATCCGTCCAGACGGAACAGGTCGGTGAGGGCGTTGAGGTAATCCACTACCGCTCTGACCTCGGCGATGCGGCTGCTGAGCAGGTCCCGCTGGGCCTGGGACACCAGGAAGTTGGTGGACCGCCCCACACGGAATTTTTCCACCTCGACGCGTGCCTTTTCCTCCTGGAACTGGCGAGTGGCGGTGCTGGCGGCAATCTGCCGGTGGGCGCGGTTCACCTCGATGTGGGCCCGGCGCACATCCATTTCCACCAACTGCGCCAGATTGGCCAAAGCCTTTTCAGCCTGGCGCTCCTGCATCCGGGCTCGGCGGTGACGGGCCTGGGCCGCGCGGTTGGCCGGCGGATAGGCGAATTCGAGCCCCGCCTGCATCGTGTAATGACGGTCGTCGATGGACTCGACGGACCGTGAGAAACTGTCCGCGAATCCCGTTTTGCCAAGGCTGACGAAAAGATCCAGCCGGGGGAGTAGGCCGTTCTTGGTCTGAACCACCTCCAGTTCGCGGCGTTCGATTTCCAGGTGCGCCTGCTGAAGTTCGGGCCGCATGCGCAAGGCCACCGCCACGTGATCGGTCACCGGCGCCAATTGGACTTCCGGCACCTCCGGGGGATGAATCAGGGATACCTCGCGATCCCAGAAGGCGCCACCGGGCGGATTGAGGAGGCGCAGCAGTTCGAGGCGCAAGGATTCCCGCTCGCTTTCGGCGGCGATCAGGGCCTGGCGCTGAAGCGCCACCTCCGCCTGCACTGCCGGCAACTCGGCCTCGGCAAGGGTCCCCACCACGATCATCTGTTCGGTTTCACCCAACTGCTGCTCGGCCACCCGGAGGGATTCCTTGACGATGTCCACCTGCCGGCGGGCCAGGGCCAGGTTGTAGTAAGCCGCCTCAACTTGCGCCACCAGGGCTTCGCCGAAGCCCTGGAGTTCGTGCTGACTGATTTGCGAATCGAGCCGCGCCTGGCGCAGACGGACCGTGTTGACGGCCGTGCCGAATCCGCGCAGCAGCGCCTGGGTGACGGAAAGACCGACAGCCGTCTCACTAAACGGGTCGCGATAGAGGTTCGAGTCGCTGATGGTGGTCCCGGCTTCCAGGGCGACGGTGGTGCCGGCGGGAAAGAGGCGGCTCAAGGAGACGACGGCGGCGTTTTCCTTGTCGGAAGTGTCCCTCGGCCCTTCTCCGGTGGGGGTTTGGGCATCGCTGCGGCCCGTCGTCAGTTCACCGGTGGCCAGGGTGTCGAAGACGGCCCGCTCCTCGTCGATGAAGGTGTCCTGAATCCGGGGTTCAATTTTTTCCACCAGCAGGGCGCGGTTGTTTTCCAGGGCCATGATCACCGCCCCGGCCAGCGTCAGGCGCAGCGGCCCTGTCCTCGGAATCGACACCATCGGCTCCGGATCACGGGCGGGATCTGCCATCGGTTTGTCGACGGCGGCCGCTCCAGCGGGCAGCACGGCCAGGACGACCGCCAGGAACCAGCACCTCCATGAACCTTTTGATCTTTTCGTCAACCCTGCTCCTCGATTGAACCGGTGGGAGATGCCGGCACGCCGCCCGCAGGCAAGCGACGGCGATAGAAAAGGGTATAGGTCGTCGGCACCACCACCAGGGTGATCATCGTGGCGCTGAGCAGCCCGCCGATGAGGGCCCGTGCCATGGGCGCCTGCGCCTCGCCGCCCTCGCCCAATCCCAAGGCCAAGGGCATCATGGCCAGGATCGTGGTGGCGGCGGTCATCATGATGGGCCGCAGACGCCGCCGCCCGGCTTCCCGGACCGCCTCCAAGATGTCCATGGCCTCGTTGTGGCGCAGCAGATTGGTGTGGTCCACCAGCAGGATGGCGTTGTTGACCACGATCCCCCCCAGCATGATGCAGCCGATGAAGGATTGGACATTGAAAGTGGTGTCGGTGGAAAAAAGCATCAGCGCCACGCCGATGACCGCCAAGGGCACCGATGTCATGACCACCAGCGGATCACGCAGGGATTCGTACAGCGAGGCCATGACCATGTAGACCAGCACCAGCGACAGGATGAAGCCGAGGCGCAGTTCGTTGAAGGCTTTCTGCTGTTCCTCGTAGTCGCCTCCCAGGACGATGCTGAAATTCTCCGGAACCGCGATGGCGGCCAGCCGGGGACGGATGTCGTCAAGGATGGAGCCCATGTGCCGGCCCGAGATGTTGGCGTTGACGTACACCACCCGCTGCTGGTCCTTGCGTTCGATGAGCACCGGGCCGAGGCCGGCGTCGGTATCCACCACGTTGCGCAGCACCACCGGCTCGCCCAGGGCATTGGTGACCGGCAGGTCGAGCACCTCGCACAAGCTGAGGGTTTCGGCGCCGGCCACCTTGACCAGGATGGGGTACTCATCGCCCGCCTCGCGGTATTGGCTCGCCTCGGTGCCGGTGAGAATGGTCTGAAGCGTCTCGGCGATTTGAGACACGGAAAGGTTCAAGTCGGCGGCCTTGCGTCGGTCGATGCGGATGCGCCGTTCCGGGCTGCCGATATCCCGGCTGACCTTGGCGTCGGTCACGCCGGCCACCGCCGTCACGGCTTCCAGCACCGCCTGGCCCAGCGCGTCGGCGATCTGCAAATCGTAGCCGCGCACCTCCACCTGGACCCGGTCCGCATCCGCGGTGCCCATGCGCAGCAGAAACAGTCCCTGCCCGGCCCGGGTGCGCACCGTGGCGCCGGGAATGTCCGTCAGCTTGGCGCGCAGGGCGGTGGCGATCTCCTCGCTGGAGCGTGTTCTTTCCCCCACCGGCACCAGCGCGATGCGCATCTCGCCCGAATGCGATCCCTGGCCTCGCCAGGTGGAGGCGCCGATGAGGGTGACCGTATTGCGGATTTCCGGCACCTCCCGGTCCACGATGGCCTCGACGCGCTCGAAGATGTCCTCGACCACCCCGATGCGCGTTCCCACGGCCATTTCCACGTTTACCCGAACCTCGCTCTCGTCGGTGGCGGGCATCAACTCAACCCCGATCAAGGGGACCAGGGCGAGGCTGCCGGCCAGGGCCAGGCCGGTGAGGCCGAGGGTCAAGGCCCGATGGCCGAGGCAGCGGTCCAGCAGCCGGACGTAGCCGATTTCCACCCGGGCGAAGAGGCGCTCGGACCAGACGAAGAAACGCTCTCCGATCCGGTTGTGATTCGTGGGCGTGCGGATCCGGGAAGCGAGCATCGGCACGAGGGTGAGGGCCGCCGCCAGGGAGCAGGCCAGGGAGAAGGCCACCACGTAGGAGAGCTGCTTGAACATGATCCCCGACATGCCGCGGACGAAGATCAGCGGTAGAAACACCGCCAGGGTCGTCAACGTGCTGGCCGTCACGGCGGCGATGACTTCTCCGGCGCCGTCGACGGCGGCGGTCACCGGCCCCCGGCCCGCCTCCCGAAGGCGATGGATGTTCTCCAGCACCACGATGGCGTTGTCTACCATCATGCCCACGCCCAGGGCCAGGCCGCCCAGGGTCATGAGGTTCAAAGTGAATCCGCCGAAGTACATCAGGCTGAAGGTGGCCACGATGGAGATGGGGATGGTGGTGGCGATCACCGCCGTGCTGGAAATGTGGCGCAGAAAGAACAGCAAGACCGCCACCGCCAGCACCCCGCCGTAGAGAACGGTGGCGCCGACGTTGGAAATGGAACGCTGGATGTAGTCGGAGGTGTCGATGATGGAAACAATCTGCATCTGCGGAAAATCGCGATTGATCCGGTCGATTTCCGCCAGCACCGCCGCGGCCACCTCCACGGTGTTTTTTCCCGATTGCTTGTTGACGGACAGGCGCACCCCGGGGCGCCCGTTGACATGGACGATACGGGTGACCCGCTTCCAGGCGTCTTCCACCGAGGCGATTTCCCGCAGCAGGATCGCGGCGCCCTGGCGCGTGGCCACCACCGTGTCCTGCAGCTCTTCGATGCTGGTGTAGACACCCGGCGTGCGGATGGTGACGTCCAGCAGGCCCACTTCGATGGTCCCGGCCGGCAGGTTGATGTTCTCCTCGGCGATGCGATCGATGATCTCATCGATGGGAAGATCCAGAGCCTTGAGTTTTTCGGCATTGAGGTTGACGTGGATTTCCCGTTCCAGGCCGCCCCAGACGTCCATGGAGGCGACCCCGGCGATCCGTTCGATGCGGTTTTTAATATCTTCGTCGAGGAAGCGGCGCACCTTGACCGGATCCAGGTCACTGGCCACCCCCAGGATCAGAATGGGAAAGGAGGCCAGGTCGAATTTTCTCAGCCGGGGCCGTTCGGCATCTTCGTGCAGGCGGGGGATCACCCGGTCGAGGCGGTCGCGGATGTCGTTGGCCGCTGCGTCCAGGTCGGTGCCCCAGGTGAAGGTGACCCGCACGCTGCTCAACCCCTCGGCCGAGACGGAGGTGACTTCCTCCACCCCCGGCACGGCGCTCATCGCCTCCTCGATGGGGCGGGTGATCAGCTCCTCGACTTCCTCGGGGCTGGCATTTTCGTATTCGGTGGTGACACTGAGGGTCGGGTAGGAAATGTCCGGCATCAGGTCGATGGACAGGCGTGAAAAGGACACGGCGCCCAGCAGGATCACGATCAGGGCCGCCATGCTGGTCAACACCGGCCGACGGACGGCGAAGGCGGAGATGTTCGTCATTTTTTCCGGTGGATGCGTTCGGGCAGTCGGGGCATGGTGAGCTAACCGGCGTCGGGCAGGCGGATCGCCGCACCGTCCTCGAGCAAATGGTGGCCGAGAGTCACCACATGGCCGGAAATCGACGGCTGGAGAATTTCGGCCTGCCGATCGTCCACAATGCCCACCGTGACCGGAACGAAGCGGGCGATGCGCGCCGTCAGATCGGCGACGAAGACCCCCGGCTGCCCCTTTCGCTGAACCAGGGCCGCCAGGGGCACCACGGTGGCATCGTCGCGGCGGGCGAGGGCGATGGCCGCGCGTACGAACATGCCGGGTTTCAACAGGCCCTCGTCGTTGGGCACCTCGATCTCGACGCGGGCCTGGCGCGACGTTTCCTTCAACAGCGGCGCCACCCGGGAGACGAGGCCGACAAATTGCCGATCGGCAAAGGCGTCGGTAGTCAGCGTGGCTTCCAGGCCCGGCCGGATGGCCGGGTAGTCGCGTTCGATCACGTGAATGCGGGCCGTCAACGTTTTCAGATCGAGGACCGAGACGATGGGGGTGTTGGCCGCCACCATGGCCCCGGGGTCCAAAAAGCGTTCCCCGACCACCAGGCGGCGGTCGCCGAAGTGTTCCGGGACCCGGATCCGGGTATAGGCGAGCTGCACTTCGGCCGTCTTCAATGCCGCTTCGCTCTGGGCCACCTGGGCCCTGGCCACGTCGAAGCGGGCCTGTTCGCGGCGGTAATTCGCCTCGGCGGCGTCCAGCTCCGATTGAGAGGCGATCTGCTTCTGGCGCAGGACGCGGGTGCGTTCATATTCCCGGCGGGTGTTTTCCAGTGTCGTGCGGCGCTCCTGCACCGTGGCCCGGGCCACATCCCGTTCCGCGGCCGCCCGGGCGACCTGCTGGCGATATTCCGCATCGTCCAGAACGGCGATCAGGTCGCTGCCGGTGACCGGATCGCCGATGCGCACCGCGATGTTTTCGATCCGGCCGGCGATCTTGGGGGCGAGGATGAACTCGCTGGCGGCCAGCAGCGATCCGGTGTATTGGCCGACCTGGGTGATGGACGCCCGGGAAACCGGTGCGGTTTGCACCGCCACGGGGGGCTTGTCACCGATGGCGCCGTCGGCCTGCGGCACGGCGGCAAGCTTGCGGTACACCTGAAATCCCAAAAGTCCGACGACGAGAAAAACAGCCAGAAAAATCCAGGATTTTTTCATTTGGTCATCGCTTGCAACAGGCGGCTGCGACTGCCACGATCCATATCCTCGAGGGCAAAGCGCAGCGCCGCTTCCAGAAGGGCCGACTTGTTGGCGATGCTGGCGCCGGAGAGCTTCAACTCGTAGAACTTGCGATCGAAACGTTCCAGAAGATCCACGGGCAGGTAAAAGCCCGCCTTGCGCTTGTCGGCGGTGCCCGTGCTGTCCGGACCGGTGGCCACCGTCATCGGGTCCAGCACGACGTCCTCGAACAGCTCCAGGCCTTTTTTGGCGTTACGGCTGGTCATGATCATCGATCCTTTGGGCAAGAAGTTGGTAATCGGCGGCTCCCCGGGCCTGGGCGCTGTACTCGAAGATGGTGCGCCCGTAGGCCGGCGCTTCGCTCAGACGGACGTTGTAGTGCACCGGATCGCAGATCTGGCGTTGAAAGAGGCGCTGCAGGTGCTTGAGGATCACTTCGCTTTGACGGGTGCGCAGGTCGTAGAGGGTGGGCAGGACGTAGCGCAGTTGCAAGGCCGGGTTGAGTTTCTGGGCCGAGAGCAGATAGCCGAAAAAGGTTTTGAGCCCTTCCAGGGCCGGTGCTTGCAGGGCGACAGGGCAAAGCACCTCCTCGGCTGCCATCAGGATGTTAACGCTGAGCACATCCCAGCCGGGCGAACAGTCGAAGATCAGGTAGTCCAGGGCGCCGTCCTTGGGAATCAGGGCCTTGGCCAGCAGGGTCTGGCGCTGGTCCCGGGGCTGTTCGCCGAGCCAGTTTTTCAGCTCCACCAGCTTGATGCCGCCGGTGAGAAGCCAGAGGTTTTCACGGGCGGGACACACCACCTCGCTCTTGGAGATCCGCTGGCCCTTCTCGTCGTAACCGGTGACGAATTCGTAGAGTCCGAAAGGATGATGGACACCGAGAAATTTGGCGGTCTGGCCCTGGGTGTCGCAGTCGACCAGCAGAACCCGGCGGCCCATCCGGGCAAGTGCGTCGGCCAGGTTCACCGCCGTGGTGGTCTTGCCGACACCGCCTTTGGCCATGGCCACGGCGATTTTGCGCATGGCATACATACCGTTGGATAAGGGTTGGAGTGGAATCGTGTTTCTTTTCTTCTGTTCAGGTATATGGTTGTTCTTCCCTACCACGGCCCGGCTGGATTGACAATCCCCCGTCGATTGCAATCGGCCCCGGTTCGATGGTAAGGGGCTGCAACCATGATTTTTCGGGTGGCGGTCGCCCCATGGGCGAGCCGTCGCCCTTCAGCGGCCGTTGAAGTGAAACAGATGCCCCTCATACCGAATTCTGGAAGCATTGACGATCTGATCGCCGCCCTGGAAGGAAGGACCCCGGTGGAGGCCGCCGGCCTTTCCGCCGCCGCCCTGGCCTATGGCGTGGCCCGGATCTATCGGCACACCGGTCGTCCCGTGGCCGTTGTGGTGGCCGACGGCGAAACCGCCGCGGCCATGCACGGGGACTTGTCCTTTTTTCTGGGGACCGATGCTCCCCTGCTCACCCTTCCGAGCTATAACCTCAAGCCTTTCAAGCGCCTGGCGTATCACGGAGAAACCGCCGCCACCCGGATCCGCACCCTGTACCGGCTCACCGCGGAGGGGCCGCCGCCGTTGACGGTGGTTTCCGTGGACGGGCTGCTCCGCCGGGTGATTCCCAAGCCGGCGTTGATCCATTTCGCCGACTTGGTCCTGCCGGGGGAAGCGTTGGATATCGAGCGGTTGACGGCCCGGTTGGTGGCGGGGGGCTACAACCGTTCCGTGATCACGGAGGAACCCGGGGACTTTTCCATTCGTGGCGGGATCCTGGATGTGTTCTCCCCTCTCTACCCGGAGCCGGTGCGCATCGAGATGTTCGGCGATGTCGTGGAGGCCCTGCGCTTCTTTTCCCCCGAGACCCAGCGCAAGACCGCCGACTGCCAGGAAGCGGTCATCCTGCCGGCCCGCGAGGCGATCATCGATGCGGCCAACCGGGCCGAGGTCGTCACCCGACTCCGGGCCCGGGCCGCCCGGCAGGGGTTGCCGGTGACGACGGTGCGCGCCCTGACCGAACAGTTGCGCAAGACGTCGCTGCTGCCCGGCGCCGAGAGCCTGCTGGCCCTCGTTTACGAGACGCCGGGCAGTCTCTTCGATTATTTTTCCGCCGAAACGCTCTTCGTGCTGGCAGACCCGGCCGCGCTGCGCCGGGCGGCCCGGGACGACTGGCACCAGACGGTCCGGGCCTATGTCGCCGCCCGCCGCGACGGTAAGTTGTGCCTGCCGCCGGCGGCGCTCCAGCTGCGGTGGGAGCAAGCCCGAGGGCGCCTGGCGGGGGCCAGGATGCTCTCCTGCCCACCGGTGAACACCGGAGAAACGGGGGAAGGGCCAGCCGCCGAGGTCCGGCTTCGCTTCACGGTGCGGGACAACGCCGAATTGAAACTCGCCCTGGCCACCCCGGCCGATCGCCACCACCGGCTCCAGCCCTTGGTGGACCGTTTGCGGCAGGACGCTGCGGCCTGCACCCTGCTCCTGTGCCGCACCCGGATCCAGGCCGATCGCCTGCGCTCTCTCCTGGCCCCCTATGACCTCGAGGCACGGATCCAGGAGGGGTTTTTCCGGCGGCCCGGCCTGCACCGGGGGATCTTCGCCTGCCTGGGACAGCTTTCCGCCGGTTTCGATTGGCCGACCGAAAGTCTGCGCATCATCACCGAGGACGAGATCTTCGGGCCCAAGCAACGCCGACGGCCGGCCCCACGGCCACGCACGGTCGGGGAGCTGCTCCATCTCCAGGATCTGCGCCAGGGCGACCTGGTGGTGCATCAGGACCACGGCATTGGCCGCTACGAGGGGCTGACCCGCCTGCGTCTGGAGGGGCACGACAACGATTACCTGCTCATCGTTTTCCGCGATGAGGACCGGCTCTATCTGCCGGTGGATCGCATGGAGGTGATCCAGAAGTACACCGGCGTCGAAGGGATGACGTCTGCGCTGGACAAGATGGGCGGGCGCAACTGGGAGAAGGTCAAAGACAAAGTGCGGCGTTCGGCCGAGCGCATCGCCGGCGAACTGCTGGAGCTCTATGCGGCCCGCCGGGTGGTGGAAGGCCACGCCTTCGATCCCCCGGACGCCGAGTACCACGCTTTCGAGGCGGCCTTCGCCTACGAGGAGACCACCGACCAGCTGGCGGCCATCGAGGAGGTGGTGGCTGACCTTCAGGCGCCCACGCCCATGGACCGCCTGGTTTGCGGCGACGTGGGCTACGGGAAGACCGAAGTGGCCCTGCGGGCCTCGTTCGTGGCGGTGAGCGCGGGCCGCCAGGTGGCTGTTCTTGTGCCCACCACCGTCCTGGCGGAACAGCACTACGAGACCTTCCGGCAACGCTTCGCGTCCTATCCGGTCCAGGTGGCCTGCCTGAGCCGGTTCCGCTCCCCGCGGGTCCAGCGCCAGATCCTCGCCGATTTGAAGGAAGGCCGCCTGGACATCGTGATCGGTACCCACCGGCTGCTGCAAAAGGACGTGGTGTTCAAGGACCTCGGGCTGGTGGTGGTCGACGAGGAGCAGCGCTTCGGGGTGCGCCACAAGGAACGGCTCAAGCAGATGCGGCGCAACGTGGACGTGCTGGCCCTCACCGCCACCCCGATCCCGCGCACCTTGCACTTGTCCTTGATGGGGGTGCGCGACATCTCGGTGATTTCCACCCCCCCGGAGCAGCGCCAGGCCATCGTCACCTACGTCTGCGAATTCGACGACACCGTCATCGCCGACGCCATCCGCAAGGAGTTGGCCAGAAGGGGACAAATTTTCTTCGTTCATAACAACATCCAGACCATCGAACGTATGGCGGCGCGATTGAAGGCCATGGTTCCCGAGGTGCGGCTGGACATCGCCCACGGCCAGATGGAGGGCGCGGCCCTGGAAAAGGTGATGATGCGCTTCGTGCAGCGCGAGATCGACATGCTGGTGTGCACCACGATCATCGAATCGGGCCTGGACATCCCGGCGGCCAACACCATGCTGATCAACCGCGCCGACCGTTTCGGGCTCTCCCAGATCTACCAGCTGCGGGGCCGGGTGGGCCGCAGCGACGCCCAGGCGTACGCCTACCTGATCATTCCTCCGGACAGCCTGCTGAGCCCGGAAGCCCAGAAACGCCTCCGGGTCCTGATGGAGCACAGCGATCTGGGGGCCGGTTTTCAGATTGCGATGAACGATCTGCGCATCCGCGGTGGAGGGACCATCCTCGGCGCGGCCCAAAGCGGGCACATCGCCGCCGTGGGCTACGACCTGTTTCTCGACCTGATGGCCGAAGCCGTGGCCCAGGCCAAGGGAGAGCCGCGCGTCGAGCGCCTGGTGCCGGAGATCAACGTGCCCTTGACGGCCTTTTTGCCCGAAACCTACATGCCGGACATCGACCAGCGGATGACGGCCTACCGTCGCCTGGCGCGGGTTTCGGACCTCAAGGAGATCAACGCCATCAAGGCCGAATTCATCGACCGCTACGGGCCGCTTCCCGAACCCGCCAAGCACCTGCTGGTCAAGATCATGCTCAAGGTCTTGGCCGAGCTGGCGGGGGTCCGCCGGCTGGATCTGGCCGGCGCCAGGCTGCTGCTCACCTTTTCGCCGGCCCACCAAATCGATCCCGGGGCGCTGGCGGCGATGGTCGCCGCCGATGCCCGGCGCTTTGCCCTGAGCCCGGACGGTGTGCTGCGGGTCAACCTCCAGCGCAACGGGGAACTGGGGCAACTGGTGGAGGCCAAAAACATCTTGCAAGAAATCGGACAGCGTGTTAGCTGCTGATTTTTTGAGGTTTTATGGACTTTTTGGATACCGTTTCGCCTAAATACGGCCGCGGAACCACCGGCCGAACGAACCTGCGACCATGCGGCAAGCCGCCGAGGATGGCTATGACTGATTGCAAGATTTTCAACCGATGGCGTTTTCCGATCCTGGCTGCCCTGGCGATCGCAGTGCTGGGAGCCGGGAGCTTTCAAGTCTCGCCGGCGGCCGCCGGCGATCTGGTGGACCGGATCGTGGCGGTGGTCAACGACGATGTCATTTTGCTCAGCGAGCTGGACCAGGCCATGGCGCCCTACGTGGCGCGGCTTTCGTCGATGAACTATCCGGCGGACAAGGAACAGCAGATGCGCTACAAGATCCGCGAGGAGATCCTGGCCCAGCTCATCGACCGCAAGCTTACCGACCAGGAGGTGAAGCGTCTGGGGATCACCATTGCGCCCGACGAGATCGACAGCGCCATCGAGAGGGTCAAGGAGGGCAATTTTCTCACCGAGGAGACACTGCGGGAGGCGATTGCCCAGCAGGGCTACACCATGACGCAGTACCGGGAAAACGTCAGCAACCAGATCCTGCGCACCAAGCTGGTCAACCGGGAAATCCGGTCTCGCACCGTGATTACCAGCGAGGACATCAAGGCCTACTACGAAAGCCATCCGGAAGAATTCGAGGGCCAGCGGCAGTACCATCTGCGCTCTATTCTGCTGCCCCGCGACCTGCCCGACCTGGCGAGCCGGCAGGGGCAGGTCGACAATGCCCTGGAAGCCGGAACCCCCTTCGCAGAGGTGGCCCGCCGGCACAGCCTGGGCCCCCAGGCGTCGGACGGGGGGGATTTGGGGGAATTCCCCCTCGCCAGCCTGTCGGAACCGGTGCGCAAGGCCGTCTCCCCCCTGGCAGACGGCCAGTACAGCTCATGGGTGGACACGGAGCAGGGCCACCAGCGCTTCTTCGTTGAAAAAATCCTCCGCAGCGACGCCAAACCGTTGAAGGACGTGGAAGCCCGCATCCAGGAAACCCTCTACAAACAGTTTGTCGACGAGAAGTTTCGCAGTTGGTTGGAAGCACTGCGCCAGCGCTCCTACATTCACGTGGTCAAGTAACCCGATGGATCAAGACCGACCGCTGCTGTCCTTCGGGCAGTACCTGCGCGCCGCGCGTCTGGAGAAGAGCCTCGATCTGGACGCCGTGGCCCGGGCCACGCGCATCATGCCGAGCATCCTGGGCCACATCGAGGACGAAGCCCATGACCGGTTGCCGGCGGAAGTGTTTGTCAAGGGGTTTCTCAGGGCGTACGCCCGTCATGTCGGAGTGGACCCCGATGACGTGGTGGCTCGCTACCGGGCCGCCCGCGGCCTGGATCCGGCCAACGAGGCGCCCGTGGCCAAGCCGGCTTCATCCCACCGGTGGCTGCTGCTCCTGGCGCTGGCCGGCCTGCTGGTCCTCGCGGCCGCCAGCGTGGCGGTGATGCGCTCCGAGAGTCCGGCGCCGCCGTCCGCGGCACAGGCGCCCTCTCCGGAGGCAGGGGCGGTTCGACCGCCGCCGGCGCCCGCGCCGGTACCGGCCAAGGGGCATGTCATGGGCATCGAGGCCCTGGCGCCCACCTGGATCAAGATCATCGTCGACGGAGGCGAGCTGAAGACCTACGATCTCCAGCCTGGAGACCGGCTGGAACTGGCGGCGCAATCGGATTTCAGCCTGCTGCTCGGCGATGTCGCCGGCGCCCGTTTGACGCTGGACGGCAACCCCGTGGCACCGGCAGGGAAACCGGGCGAGGTCGTCTCCCTGACCCTGCCTTGAGGCCAGGCTGCGTGATGGGGGACGGGCGATGAACCCCGAGGCGGACTTCAACACTCCGGCCATCTTGCTGCGGCGGGTCGAATACGGCGATAACGATCTGATCCTGAGTGTCATCACGCCGGACCGGGGCAAATTGGCCCTGATGGCCAAGGCGGCCAAACGAAGCCGCCGCCGCTTCGGCGGGGTGCTGGATCTCTTCGCCCTGCTGGAATTGAGCTGCCGCACGGGCCGGTGTGGACGGATGCCGCTGCTGGCCGAGGCCAACCTCTGCGAGCCGTTTCACACCATTCGTGCCGAGGTGGCCAAGACGGCCTATGCGTCCTACTGGGCCGAGCTGGTGCACTTCTGGGGCGACGAGGGGCAGCCCCAGCCGGCACTGTACGCCTTGCTGCGGGACGTGCTGACGGCCCTGGACCGGAATCAACTTCCGGCCCGGGTCCTGTCCCTGCTGTTTCAACTGCGCTTCATGCATCTGGCCGGGCTCGGTCCCCGGCTTTCGGTCTGCGTCGGCTGCCGGCGCGCCGTCGAGACGCTGGGGGACGTCCGCCTCGGCTTCGACCCGAGCCGCGGGGGGGTGGTCTGCGGGTGCTGCGAGGCCGCGCCGCCGCTGCCGATCAGCCGCGGCGCTCTCAAGGAGCTCGCCTGGATCGCCGACGGGGATCTGGTGCGGGCCCAGCGGATGCGATTTTCAGCCGAAGCCCTTGGGGCGGGCGAGGAACTGATGGAGGCCTTTGTTTCGTTTCACCTGGGACGCGAGGCGCGCAGCTTGAAGTTCCTGCGCCATCTGCGCGAGAGTGGGGTCCTGTCGTGACCGGCGGCTGGGCTGGACTTCTGGCGGACGGGCCGGTGGAGGCCAGCGCCCCGTGCCGGATCGATCTGGGCGGCACCCTGGATCTGGCCGCCGTCGGGCTGCCCCTGGATCTCCTGGCTCCGTGCACGGTGAACATCGCCCTGAACCTGAGAACCCGGGTGTCGGTTGGCACGGGTGTCCCGGGCTGGATCCAGGTGGAGGCCAACGGGTTCGCACCCGCCGGATTCGCCCCGGGACAGGCGCCTTACGACCATCCCCTGGGACTGATTTTCGCGGTGGCCGATTGCTTCGGCTGCGACGGTGTTCATATCCGCATCGCCTCCAGCTCTCCACCGCGAAGCGCCTTGGGCGGCTCGTCAGTGGCGGCCGTGGCCCTGGTGGCCGCGTTGAGCCGTGCCTTGGCGCCACTGGCGCCGCGGTGCATTCGCCGGCGCCAGATCGCCCTCCTGGCCCGGCGTATCGAGGGGGCCGCCGCCGGTGTGGCCTGCGGCCTCCAGGACCAATTGGCCGCCGCCTACGGGGGCATCAACGCGTGGTACTGGTGCCACCGGCGCGGACCGGCTGCGTTTCGCCGCAAGCGCCTGGCGGCGCCGGGCGGCATCGACGCCCTGAATCGCTGCCTGCTGGTGGCCTACGGGGGAAACCCCCATGTCTCCCTGGATGTCAACGGCCGTTGGGTGGACGCTTTCCGCCACGGGGGCGCCCCACGGGATCTCTGGCGGCGCATCGCGGCGCTGACCCACGAGTTCATCGATGCCTGGGAGCGCGGCGATCTGAAGGCAGCCGGAGCGGTGTTGAACGCCGACACCCGCCTGCGCCGCCAGATGACGCCGGAGGTGTTGGATGAAGGCGGGCGGCGCCTGGTGGAGACCGCCATGGCCGCCGGATGTGGCGCACGCTTCGCCGGTGCCGGCGGCGGGGGGTGTGTCTGGGCTCTGGGAACGCCCTCGGCCATTGCGGGGCTGCGGGAAACGTGGCAGAGTGTGCTCGCTTCCATCCCCGACGGCCTTCTGCTGGCCGCCGGGGTGGATTCGCGGGGCGTGGCGGTTTCCATGCCGGGTGATCCGGAGACCCGGGTGCGGGCGGAATCGAAGACCGCTGTCCGCCGCGGAGCATAAATTTCAAGGGCAGGCGTTGTTCGGCAATCGATGGCCGATACCGGCCGGTGGAGAGGTGACCGATGTATTTTCAGGACGTGATCTTGTCGCTGCAAAAATTCTGGGCGAGCAAGGGGTGTATTCTGGTTCAGCCGTATGACATGGAAGTGGGGGCCGGGACCTTTCATCCGGCCACGCTTTTGCGCGCCCTGGGGCCCGAACCCTGGCACGTGGCGTATGTCCAGCCATCGCGGCGGCCCACCGACGGCCGCTACGGGGAAAATCCCAACCGCCTCCAGCACTACTATCAATACCAGGTGATCCTCAAACCGTCCCCCGCCGATGTCCAGCAGCTCTACCTGCAAAGTCTCGGGGCACTGGGAATCGACCCCCTGGCCCACGACATCCGCTTCGTTGAAGATGACTGGGAGTCGCCGACACTGGGCGCCTCGGGGCTGGGCTGGGAGGTGTGGCTCGACGGGATGGAAATCACCCAGTTCACCTATTTCCAGATCGCCGGCAGCATCGAACTGGACCCGATCTCGGTGGAAATCACCTACGGATTGGAACGCATCGCCATGTATCTGCAGAAAGTCGACAATGTCTACGATCTGCGCTGGAACGACCGCATCCGCTACGGCGATGTCCATCACCAGCAGGAAGTGGAGCAGTCCACGTACAATTTCGAAGTCGCCGATGTCTCTATGCTTCTGGATTTGTTTGAAAAATACGAATCCGAGGCCAAGGCCGTGATCGCTTGCGGCCTCGTGCTGCCCGCTTACGAATACACCCTCAAATGCTCCCACACCTTCAACCTGCTCGACGCCCGCAGCGCCATCAGCGTCACCGAGCGTACCGGCTACATCGCCCGCATTCGGCAACTGGCCCGGCTTTGTGCCGAAGCCCATCTGCAACAGCGCGAAAAGATGGGATTTCCGCTGCTCCCCGAGGAGGTCGCGGCTTGAGAACCGGCAAACTTCGCCCCTGAACCAGAGGAAGTCATGGACTGCTTATTGCTCGAGATTGGAACCGAGGAAATGCCGGCCGGTTACATCCAACCGGCGTTGGATGCCATGGCGGCGCACTTGCTGCAACGGCTGGACGAAGCACGGATCGCCCACGGGCAGGCCCGCACCTTCGGCACGCCCCGGCGGCTGGCCGTGCTGGTGGATGACATGGCCCCCAAGCAGGCGGCCGTTTCCACCGAATTGGTCGGCCCGCCGGCCAAGGTCGCCTATGATGCCGCCGGACGCTTGACGCTGGCCGCCGAGAAGTTCGCCGAAAAGGCCGGCGTCAAAGTCGGGTCCCTGGCGACCCGGCACACCGAGCGCGGAGACTACCTGGTGGCGCGCAAGACGGAACGGGGACGCGCCACCCGCACGCTGCTGCAGCAGATCCTGCCCGAGGTGATCCTGGCGATTCCCTTCCCCAAGACGATGCGCTGGGGGACCCTGAAGATCGCCTTCGGCCGGCCGATCCACAACCTCGTGGCCATCCTGGGCGACCGGGTGATTCCCTTCAACCTCGGCGGGATCAAAAGCGGCCGGGGAACGCGGGGCCACTTCTTCATGCAGCCGGGCAAGATCTCCATCGGCGATGCAGGCCAGTATGCCGATCTGTTGCGCCAGGCCCGGGTCATCGCCGCCATTGAAGAACGCCGCAAGGCCGTGGCCCAAGCGGTACAGGCCGCCGCCCGGTCCGCCGGCGGAGCGGTGATCGACGATCCGGCCCTGCTGGATACGGTCACCAACCTGGTGGAATGGCCGGTGGCCAGCGTCGGCCGCTTCGACGCGGCGTTTCTCGCCCTGCCGAAGGAAATCCTCATCACGGCCATGCGGGAGCACCAGAAATACTTCGCCGTCACCGCCGCCGACGGAAGCCTCCAGCCAAGCTTCGTCGCCGTCAACAACACCGAGGCCAAGGACATGGCCCTGGTGGCCAGCGGGCATGAACGGGTGCTGCGGGCCCGTCTGAAGGACGCCCAGTTCTTTTATGCCGGGGACCTCGACGTGAGCGCCGAAAACCGTCTGGAGCGGCTCAAGGGCGTCCTCTTCCAGGCGGACCTGGGGTCGGTGTACGACAAGACCCGGCGGGTGGAGGCCCTGGCGGCCGAAATCGCCGCTGCCGCCGGATGCGACGGGCGCCTGGCGGCTCGGGTGCAGCGGGCGGCGCGATTGTGCAAGACCGACCTGGTCAGCCAGGTGGTCTACGAGTTCCCCAACCTCCAGGGGATCATGGGGCGGGTCTACGCTCTGGTTGCCGGCGAGGCGCCGGAGGTGGCGGCCGCCATCGAAGAGCACTACCGCCCGACCCATGCCGGCGGATTGCTGCCGGCCACTCTGGCCGGAGCGGTGCTGGCGGTGGCCGACAAGCTCGATTCGATCTGCGGCTGCTTTTCCGTCGGCCTGGTGCCCACCGGGGCGACCGATCCCTACGCGCTGCGGCGCCAGGCCATCGGATTGATCCAGATCCTGCTGAAGGAAAAGATGGATCTTTCCCTGCGCATGCTGGTGGAAAAGGCCGCCGCCGGTTTCGAAGGGGTACGCCGCCTGCCCGCGGTGGAAGTTGTTGATCAGGTGCTGCGGTTTTTCCAGCAGCGGATGGAAAATCTGCTGGTGGAGCAAGGGTACAGCCGCGACGGGGTCCAGGCGGTGCTGAGCGCGGCGGCGGATCGGGTCCCCGATGTCTGGCGGCGGGTGGCGGCCTTGACCGCTTTGAAATCGGAGCCTGATTTCGAACCGATCGCCGTGGCCTTCAAGCGGGTGGTGAACATCATCCGCAAGGCGGACCCGGCGGAGGGCGGCGAGTTGCTGCCTCAGCGGTTCGCCGTGGCCTGTGAACAGGAACTTTACCGGCAGTTGCAGGCTGTCGTGCAGCGGGTCGAGTCCTGCCTGGCCGCCGGAGACGTGGCGGCGGCCCTGAGGGAGACGGCGGCGCTGCGCGCACCGGTGGACGCCTTCTTCGACGGTGTGATGGTGATGGATACCGATGCGGCCGTGCGCGCCAACCGCCTGGCCCTGCTGCGGCAGGTGGCGGCGCTGTTCGACCGTTTCGCCGATTTTTCAAAACTTTCGGCATGACGCGGAAACCCGGCGCCGATGGCGCGCTGCTTCGGGGGATCGTCCCGGAGTGGGGCCTCTGCGCCGGCAGACCAGCAGGAGTGTGGTGATGCCTTACGATCCGGACAAGGACAAGACACTGAAACAGTGGCAATCGGAGGAAACCGGCCTGGTGGTCTCCATCCACCAGTACGACGGCGGAGAAGCCAAATTGCAGATCGGCCCCCGGATCCTCAAACGCAAGGACGGGGCCGACCGGGCGCCGGTCAAGGCGGGGCGCTTGACCGTGGAAGACGTATTGTGGCTCTACGACATCATCGACGAGGTGAAGGACGAACTGACCTCCCGGGTCGGACCTCGCTGATTCGAAGGAGCCAGACCCTGCACCCCTCTCCCTCTCCGATGGATGTGCCCATCGTACGTCCGGTGTCCGGCCCCAACACCCCCCGCCTGGGGCCCTTGGCCGTGATGGTGAGCAACCGCCGGGATCTGGAAGGGATCGCCGCGGCCATGCCCGCTTCGTGGGCCGGACGCTGCCGTCCCCTGTTCAACAGTCATCTGCATCTGCCCTCCGCCGGCCCCGGCGCCTGCATGGTGGGCCCGGTGATGGCGGCGGCCTACGCCGTCATGCTGCTGGAAACCCTGGCGGCCCGGGGGGTGCGGCGCGTTCTGTACTTCGGGTGGTGCGGGGCTCTCGACGGAAACATCGAGATCGGTGACGTGGTGGTGCCCGCCGGTTCGGTGGTAGACGAGGGCACTTCTCCGGCCTACGGCGCCGGTGCCGGAAGCCGGGTGGCGCCGACGCCGGGATGGCAGCAAACCGTTCACGATGCCGTCACGGCGATCCGGGATCTGGCAGTCCATCAGGCCGTGGTATGGACCACCGATGCGGTGTTCCGGGAAACCCCGCGCCGGGTGGCGCATTTCGCCGAGGCCCACCAGGCGCGGGCCGTGGAGATGGAAGTCTCGGCACTGTGCAGCGCCGCCGATTTTCTCGGCGTTGAAATGGCGGCCGTACTCGCGGTTTCCGACAGCCTGGCCGGTGGACAGTGGCGCCCGGGATTTTCATCGCCGCGGTTTCTCCAGACCCGTAAAGCGCTCGGCGCCTGGATCGGCGGTCTGCTGCAGGCGCCGGACTGGACCGGCGTGTGAGGAGGCACCGTGGGGCAGCGTCGGGATGGTGGCGGGGCGAGAGCGTTTCCCGGGCGGTCCGCTATCGGCGCATGGGCCGCGGTGGGGTTGATTATTCTTTTCTGCGGAGTACCGCCAGCGATGATCGAAGCCTTGCCCGAGGATCTGACCGCCCTTTCGGCCGATGATCTGGCCGAGCGGCTGGAGGCCTTCAACGAAGCCTACCGCGCCGGGGAGCCGCTGATTTCCGACGCCGCGTACGACGCCCTGGTCGAGCACCTGCGCGGCATCGCCCCGGACCATCCCTTCCTCAAGGCGATCGAACCGGAAGTTTTTCCGGCCAAGCGACAGATCCGGCATCCCGTGCCAATGCTGTCCACCGAAAAGGCCTACGTTGTCGAAGGCCTGCAACAGTTCGTGGCCCGGGTGAACAAAAAGGCCGCCGAACTGGGGATCGAGACGGTCGAATTCCGGGTCACCCCCAAGCTGGATGGCCTGGCCGGCCGCGACGATGGCCGGGTACTGGCTTCGCGGGGAGACGGCCTGTTCGGCTACGACATCACCAGCGCCTTTGAAAAGGGGGTGGTGGCGGTCGGCGGGCGCGGCGAGGAACTCGGGGAGGTCGTCGTATCCCTTTCGTACTTCGAAACCCGCTTGGCCGATGCCTTCGAGCATCCGCGCAATCTCGTGGTGGGGATCGTTTCCTCGGACACCGTCAACGAGGCGGCCCGCCAGGCCCTGGCCGACGGCGCGGTGCGCTTCGTGCCGTATCGGACCCTGAAAAACTGGGTCGGATCCGGCCCGGATCTCCTGGCGCACATCGAAAGGCTCTACACGGAACTGACGGGCATCGATTATCCCACCGACGGCCTGGTCATCGAAACCACCGAGGCGCGCCTGCGCGAGGCCATGGGGGCTACGAGCCACCACTACCGTTGGCAGATCGCCTACAAGCGCCGCGGTGATACCGCCGTCACCCGGGTGGAGGCGGTCACCTGGCAGGTGGGGCGGACTGGCGTGCTGACCCCGGTGATGGAGGTGGCGCCCGTGTCCCTGTCCGGCGCCACGATCCGACGGGTGACGGCGCACAACGCGGAAAGAGTGGAACAGGACGGCATCGGTCCGGGGGCGAGCATCGAGATCATCCGCAGCGGAGAGGTGATTCCCAAGATCGAGCGAGTGTTGACCCCCAGCGACCAGGTCGTGCTCCCCCAGCGCTGCCCCTCCTGCCAGACCCCGCTGCTGCGGGAGGGGCCGTTTCTTCGCTGTCCGAACAGCACCGGATGCCGCGATCAGATCGTCCAGCGCATCCACCACTGGTTTCGGACCATCGGCAACGCCGACTGGTTCGGCGTCAAGACCGTGGAGCGGCTGGTGGACCAGGGATGCAACACGCTCGCCCGGATCTACGACCTGACGGTGGCGGATTACCAGGCCATGGGGTTCGGCCCGGGGCAGGCGGCCAATCTGGCCGAGGCGGTGGCCCTCAGCCGCAGCCACCGCATGGAGGACTGGCGCTTCCTGGCGGCCTTCGGATTGCCTCACCTGGGCACCGGCGACAGCCGCCGCCTGCTTCAGGCAATTCCCCTGGAGCTTCTCCTCGGCGCGGACGCCGGGCAGATCGCGCGCATCTACGGGTTTGCCGAACGCACCAGCGGCGACATCGCCGCCGAAATCGGGGCCCAGGCCGATCAGATCGCCGCCATGTGGCAGCGGGGTTTCAACCTGGAACGGACTTCTCCCGTGGCGGTGGATTTCCTCGTTTCGCTGGGCATCTGTGAAGACGCCGCCAACGATGGCGGCGCCCGGACCAAGAAGGAAAAAGTCGACCGCCAGCGGGCCCTGGCCACTGCGTTGCTGCGGCGGTGGACCCTGGGGGAGATCGGCCAGGTGACGGCGGCGCAGATCCAGGATCTGCCCGTGGACATGGATATCCGGCCGAAGGCCGCGCAGATCAGTGAAAGGGCCGCCCAACACCAGGCGGTGCTGGGGCGCGCCGCCGGCCTTGGCCTTGATTGGCGCCTGCCGCCCGCCGCCGGAACCGAAGGCGCTTCGGCCGTGGCCGGCAAGCGGATCGTGTTCACCGGCAAGATGACGGGAGGGAGCCGCGAGGAAATGCAAGCCGAGGCGCGGCGGCTTGGCGCGGTAGTCCAGACGGCCGTGGGCCCCGGCACCGATTATCTGATCTGCGGCGAAAAGGTGGGCGCCGTCAAGACGGCCAAGGCGCGCGAACTGGGAGTGGCCATTCTCGACGAGGCGGCCTACCGGGAGCTTCTCAGGGGAGGCAATAAAGGAGAATGAAGATGGCGGATGTCATCGCACGCCATTTGATCATCACCGGCCGGGTCCAGGGGGTGTTTTTCCGCCTGGAAACCCAGCGCGCCGCCGAGCGCTTCGGGGTGGCCGGCTGGGTCCGCAACCGGGCCGACGGTTCGGTGGAGGCGTTTTTGGAGGGCGAAGACCAAGCGGTGGAAGCCTTGACGCAATGGTGCCGCCACGGCCCGCCTCGTGCCCGGGTGGACGCGGTGAAGGTTGAAGCCCGATCGTACGAGGGCCGCACCAAGGGTTTCGAGGTCCGCTACTGATCCTGCCGGACGGAACGGGACGGGATTCGCCGGTTCCGGTTAGAACAGGGCCTCGGCGAAGGCCGCCGGGTCGAAGTCCTGAAGGTCCTGGATCTGCTCGCCGACGCCAACGTACTGCAGGGGCAGCCCCAGGTTCTGGCAGATGCTCACCACGATGCCTCCCTTGGCGGTACCATCCAGCTTGGTGAGGGCGATGCCCGTCACCCCCAAGGCCTCGTGGAAGAGGCATGCCTGGCTCAACCCGTTCTGCCCCGTGGTGGCGTCCATCACCAGCAGGACTTCATGGGGTGCGCCGGGAAGCTGCTTGGCGATGGTGCGCTGAATCTTCTTCAGCTCCTCCATCAGATTGACGTTGGTGTGGAGCCGGCCGGCGGTGTCGATATACACCACGTCGACGCCCCGGGCCATGGCGGCAGCCACGCCGTCGAAGGCTACGGCGGCCGGGTCGGCGTTGGCTTTGTGGCGCACCAGCTCCACCCCGGCCCGCTGGGTCCAGACGGCGAGTTGTTCGACGGCCGCGGCCCGGAACGTGTCGGCGGCGGCCACGAGAACCTGGCGGCCTTCCTGCCGGGCCCGGGCTGCCAGCTTGCCGATGGTAGTGGTTTTGCCGACGCCGTTGACGCCCACCACCATCACCACCTTCGGCTTGACCGCCGGCGCCGGCGGCCCCGGCGGAGGTTCCAGCATAGCCCGAATCTCCGCCTTGAGCGCCTTTTTGAGACCATCGGCATCCTGGATGCGGTCGCCCCTGCGCCGGACCCCTGCCACCAGGGCCGCGGCAGTGGCCGCGCCGACGTCCGCCATGATCAGCATCGCCTCGAGATCTTCGAGCAGCTCGTCGTCGATTTGCCGGCGGCCGGCGAACAGATCCTCGATGTCAGTGTTGAGAAAATCGCGCGTCTTGGCCAGCCCGCGCTTGAGTCTGGAAAACCAGCCGCCGTTGGAAACGGCCGGTTCCTCAGCGGCCGGCGCCGGCTCCGGCGACTGGGCCGGGAGCGTCTCGGCCGCGGGTTCGGTGTCCGCCGGCTTTTCTTGTGCCTTTTCCCTCCTGAACCAGTTGAAAGCCATTCTACCTTCCTCTGCCCCGGCTCTCAGGCGGCCCGGGCGGTTTTTTGCAGGTTCACCGAGACGATCTTCGAGATTCCCTTCCGGGGCATGGTGACCCCGAGCAACGTGTCGGCGAATTCCATGCTGCGCTTGTTGTGGGTGATCATGACGATCTGTGATTTTTCTCCGATCAGGCGCAACAGGTTGTTGAAGCGCGTGACGTTGGCGTCGTCCAACGGGGCGTCGATTTCGTCGAGCAGGCAAAAGGACGCCGGCTTGATCAGGAAAATGGAGAAGATGAAGGCGATGGCGGCCATGGCCTTCTCCCCGCCGGAGAGCAGGCTCATTCGGGTGAGCTTCTTGCCGGGAGGGTGGATGAGAAATTCGACCCCGGTTTCCAAGGGCGCGTTGGCATCGGTCATTTCCAGCCGTGCGGCGCCCCCCTCGAACAGCCGGGGGAAGACCTCCAGCATTTTTTCGTTGACTTGCTCGAGGGTTTCGAGAAACCGCGCTTGGCTCACCTTGTTGATCTTGCGGATCACCTGGTTGAGGTCCTCCAGGGCCTTGACCAGGTCGGCGCGTTGGGCGTCGAGAAAGTCATGGCGTTCCTTGAGCTGTTCGTATTCGGCGATGGCGCCGAGATGGACATCCGTGATGGCGGCGATCTTGCGGCGCAGGTCTTCCAGCTCTTCCTCCAGGGCCGCGGCATCCGCCGGGGCCTCTTCGGAGCGGCACTCGACGCGGGCGGCGGCCAGGTCCAGGGCGTAGTTTTCCGACAACCGTTGCAGGACGGCCTCCTGGCGCACCTGCTGGCGGCCGAGCTCCATTTCCAGCTCCCGGATTTTTTCCAGGGCCCGGCTGCGTTGCTGCTGCAGTTCGGTGGCCTGCCGATCCCTGTCCCGCAAGCGGTCCTCGATGGCGGCCAGTTCGGCGTGGTGGGCGTCGATGGCCGCATCGAGGGTCTTGATCCGTTCGTAGCGCTCGGCAAGGCCGCCCTCGCCGTCGCCGAGGCGTTTTCGGGCGTCCCGCCGGCGGTCGGTCTTGGCGGCCATCTCCTGCTCGAGCCGGGCCAGGCGCTCGCTGGCGTCCTGATGGAAGCTCTTGAGGCGACGCAGGGTCTGGCGGCTGTTTTCAAGGCCGGTGGTCACCGCGGCGCGTTCGATCTTGAGATCCATGATGCGCCGGTCGAAATCGGCCACCCGGGCTGCCAAACCTTCTCCGGCGGCGGTGAGGCGGGCCACCTCGGCCTGCTGGGCACGGACCCGGGCCGCGGTGTCGGACAGCATCTTTTCGCAGCGGCTCGTCTCGGCGTCGGCGTCCAACTCCTCCCCCTGCAGTTGCTCCTGCTCCAGAGAGAGGGTTTCCGAGTGCCGCCGGGCATGGCGCAACTCCTCGCCGACGCGGTAAACGGCCTTCTCCGCCTGCAGCATCTCCTCGGCGATTCGCTGTTTTTCAACCGTGCGGCGCTGCACGTCCTGCTGCAGGCCCCGGCTCCGTTCTTCCAGGTCCCGCTGTGCCCGGTGGGCCTGGTCCAAGTCGGCCGCCACCCGGGCGAGCTGGTCCGCGATGGCGGCGATTTCTTGTTTTTTGGCCAGGATTCCGGAGAGCCCGACGGCGCTGCCGCCGAAGATCAAACCCCGGGCCGTCAGCGAATCGCCGGTCGGCGTCACCCGGGGCAGGCCCTGATGCGCCGCGGCGCTCCCATCGAGGTCCGCGATCACGCGCACGTCGCCCATGAGGGCTTCGGCCGCCGCTTCGAATCCCTCGCGGACCCGGATGTGCTCCAGCAGGCGTTCACCGACGCCACTGGGAGAAATGGCGTCGGGCGGGGCGAGGCCCGACAGGGGGATGAAGCCGCAGCGGCCCGCCTGCCGGTGGCGCAGATAGGCCACCGCCGCCCGGGCCGCCTCCGGGGTCTGGACGACGACGTACTGGAGCGCTTCGCCCAGGACCGCCTCGGTGGCTACGGCGAATTCGGGTTCCGGGGCGATCAGGTCGGCCAGGATGCCGACGATGGCATCGCCGAAACCGGCATCCCTGGCGTCGGGGTCATTTTTGGCCTGCATCACGGCCCGGACCCCGTCGCGGTACCACTCGAGATTGTCCTCCATCTTCTTGAGGGCGCCGTGGCGGGTGCGCAGCTTGTCGTGCTCCCTGTCCAGAAGTTGGGTGCGGCGCACCTGGTCGGCCAGGATGCGGTTGTGGGCTTCCAGCTCCTTGTGGCCGTCGGCGATGGCCTCCCCGGCCTCCGCGGCGGCGACCCTGAGGCCTTCCAGGTCTTTCTGGCCGGATGCGTGGGCTTCGTCGAGCGCCGCCACCTTGAGCGCCGCCAGGGCCGCTTCTTCGTCGAGCCGGCGCAGCCGGCGCTGGATCTGGTCCCGGTTGCTCGCGGCCGTTTGTTGGATGTTGCGGTAGCGCGCTTCCTGACCCACCAGACGCATGAGGTCGGCATTGGCTTCGGCAAGGGCCTTGGCCGATTCCGCCTGCCGCCGGCGCAGTTCCTCCGATGCCCGGCGCTGAGCCTCGATGGTCTCGTCGAGGCCGGCGGCCCGCTCACCCTGGCTGGCAAGGGCCTGCTGCACCTCGTCGATCTCCCGCGTCATGGACTGGTTGCGGGCCAGGATGTCGTCGCGCAGTTCGCCGGCGGAAGCGATCTCGGCATCCAGGCGGACGATCTCCTCGCGCAGGTGGGCCGCTTCGGTTTCGAGGCGGTCGGCTTCGCGCTGGAAAACGAAGCGGCACTGTTTTTGCTCATTGATCGCCTGGTTCTTTTTCTCCTGTTCGAACCTGATTTCGGCCACGGCGACATCGATTTGCCGCAGGGCGTTGTCGTGCCCCTGGTCGGCGTCGCGCTGGCTCTGGATCAGCGCTTCGAGCGCGCCGACACGCGCGGCCAGTTCGTCGTGTTGCCTCAGGGACAGGCGCAGGTCCAGGGCCCGGATGCGGTCCCGGTACGCCTTGTACTGGGCCGCTTTCTTGGCCTGGCGCTGCAAAGCGGTCATCTGGCGGTGGATTTCGGAGAGAATGTCGTTGAGCCGGTTGAGGTTCTGTTCGGTGGCGGCGACCTTGCTCAACGCTTCCTGCTTGCGGGCCTTGAAGCGGGTGATGCCGGCGGCTTCCTCGATGTAGATGCGCCGTTCGTCCGGGCCGGCATCGGTGATGGCCCCGATGTTGCCCTGCTGAATGATGGCGTAGGAGCGGGCGCCCATGCCGCTGCCCATGAAGACGTTGAGAATATCCTTGAGGCGGCAGGGCTGACGATTGATGAAGTAGGCGCGTTCACCGGAGCGGTACTGGCGCCGGGTGATGCTGATTTCGCTGCAATCCCTGAATTCCACGGGGGCCGAGCCGTTGTCGTTGGCCAAGGTCAGAGTCACCTCGGCCAGGTTCAACGGGGCCTTGCCCCGGCTGCCGGCGAAGATGACGTCCTCCATCGACTTGCCGCGGAGCTGCTTGGCGCTCTGTTCGCCCATGACCCAGCGCAGCGCGTCGATGATGTTGCTCTTGCCGCAGCCGTTGGGGCCCACCACGGCCGAAATGCCGCTCGGAAAGGTAACGGCGGCCTGGTCACAGAAGGATTTGAAGCCGACGATATCCAGATGCTTCAACCGCATGGGCTTCTTCGCGTCGTAGAGGGATGGGAGGGTGGATCGTTGGCGGGCAAATTAGCAGAAATCGTGGTGTTTGTAAAGACTTGATCCACAACCAGGGGGGGGGCGGAAAATAATTTCTACCATATATGGGGTTGAATCGGTCAGGAGATCCATCAGAGGATCTGGCTCAAAAACAGTTTGGTCCGATCATGGGTGGGGTTCTTGAAGAAATGCTCGGGCGTTCCGACTTCCACGATGGCACCGGCGTCCATGAAGATCACCCGGTCGGCCACTTCGCGGGCGAACCCCATCTCGTGAGTGACCACCACCATGGTCATGCCTTCCCGGGCCAGGGTTTTCATCACCTCCAAAACCTCGCCGATCATTTCCGGGTCCAGGGCGGAGGTGGGCTCGTCGAAGAGCATCACCTTGGGGTTCATGGCCAGGGCCCGGGCGATGGCCACCCGCTGTTGCTGCCCGCCGGAGAGTTGATCCGGATACACGTTGACCTTGTCCGGGAGGCCGACCTTGGTCAGCAGCGCCATGGCCCGGTCGTGGGCCTCGGCCTTGGGGCGCCGCCGCACCACGGTCTGGGCCAGGGTGACGTTTTGCAGCACGGTCTTGTGGGGAAAGAGATTGAACGACTGGAAGACCATTCCCACTTCGGCCCGGACCTTGTTGATGTCGGTTTTGGGGTCCAGCACGTCGATGCCGTCGATGAGGATGTGGCCGGCGTCGGCATGCTCCAACCGGTTGAGGCAGCGCAGGAAAGTGCTCTTCCCCGAGCCCGAGGGGCCGATGACCACCACCACTTCACCGGGGGCGATGGCGGTCGAGACATCCACCAGCGCTTCCACCCGGTGCGGAACAAGAAAGGTTTTGTAGATGTTTCGCACGTCGATCACGAGGTGATGGTCCTCCGTTCCACGTACTGCAAGGCCATGGAGAGGGTGAAGGTCAAAAACAGGTACAACAGGGCGCAGATCGTCCAGAGTTCGAAGGGCTGAAAGCTGGTGGTGACGACTTCCCGGG
Source organism: Desulfobacteraceae bacterium UBA2174 (assembly GCA_002327445.1). GTDB lineage: Bacteria > Desulfobacterota > Desulfobacteria > Desulfobacterales > UBA2174 > UBA2174. Next base: position 54,948 of record DCWA01000031.1, read on the forward strand.
TGGCCTTGGTCAGCTCGCGAATGGCGATGATCCCCAACAGGGACGAATCCTTGATCAGGCTGATGAACTGGCCGGCCAGCGGCGGGATGACGCGCCGGAGGGCCTGGGGAAGGATCACGTGGACCATGCCCTGGGCGTAGGTCATGCCCAGGGAGCGGGCCGCCTCGGTTTGGCCCCGATGGATCGACTGGATTCCGGCCCGGACCATTTCGGCCACGTAGGCCCCGGTGAAAAAGGCCAGGGCCGCCACCCCGAACCACAACGGCGGAATCTGCACGATCTGCGTGCTGCCCAGCAGGCCGCGCAGGATGTTTTGCAGCCCCTCGTTTTTGGCGATCAAGGTGTTGAAAAGGGTGCCGAAGGCAAAATACCAGATGAAGATTTGCACCAGCAGCGGAGAACCGCGGATCAGCTCGATATAGGTCACCGCCGACCATTTGAGGGCCGGGTTGTCCGAAAGCCGTGCCAAGCCGGTGAACAGGCCGATGACAATGCCGAAAATGATGGCGATAACGCTGACCTTCAACGTCATCCACATGCCTTGGACCAGGATCCCGGCTTTCCATTTTTTGTGAATGGTGAGCACGTCGCCCGAATAGATGACGTCGCCCTCCGAGACGCGGATGTCGGCGGCGGGAGAAGTGTAGCTTTCCGTTCCGTCGTCGCCGCTCACCACGACGGTGATCGTTTCTGCCTCCCGGGAGATCCGTTGGACGGTGCCGTTGATCTCGGCACGTTTTTCGATGGTTTCGTGGTAGAGAAAGTACTGCGGGACCCGGTACCAGCGCCAGACGTAGTCGATCTTGAGGGTCGAGTAGTAAATGAAGCCCGTGACCGCGGCGAGCATCAGGAAGAAGATGCCGGCGCCGATGTAGTAGCTTTGGGGACGTCTGACGCGACGGACGGTCGGGGATGGACCCATGACAATAACGCCAACCTGACAGGCTTGAAGGTGGATGAAAGCCCGGGGGCGGCGGTGATGCCCGCCCCCGGCGGATCGGATGGCTTATTTCACGTTGGCGTACCAGTCGGTGCTCTTGATCCACTTGTTGTAGAGCACTTCATAGCGGCCGTCGTTCTTGTACTGGCGCAGGAAGTTGTTGAGCCAGTTGAGGAAGTCCGGATCTCCCTTGCGCACCGCCCAGGCCAGAGGCTCGTAGGTGAAGGGTTCATCGAGGAAGATCAACTTGTCCTTGCCCTGCTCGGCCATGAACACAACGCAGTTGGGCTGGTCGTACACATAAGCGTCCGCCTTGCCGTTGACCACTTCCAGGGCCGCCTCGGTTTCGGTTTCGAAACTCTTGTAGGTGGCCTTGGGAATCATGCGCTTGGTGGCCTGCTCGCCGGTGGTGCCGAGCTTGGAGGTGACGATGTACTTGGGATCGTTGAGATCCTTGTAGGATTTGACGGTGCCCTCGTGCTTCTTGTTGAGCAGGATGGTCTGGCCCACCACGATGTACGGATCGCAGAAGTTGATCTTCAGATTCCGCTCCTGGGTGATGGTCATGCCGCTCATGATGATGTCGAATTTCTTGGTGAGCAGGGCCGGAATGATCCCGTCCCAGGCCGTGTTGGCCGGCACGAACTTTACCCCCATGGCCTTAGCCATTTCCTTGGCCATGTCGATGTCGAAGCCGACGAATTCGCCTTTCTTGTCGGTCATTTCAAACGGGACGTAGCCGGCCTCGAAGCCGACGCGCAACTCGCCGCGCTGCAGAATCTCCTCCAGCGTCGACTGCTTGACCAAGGCCATGCGGACATCCGCTTCGTCGGCGGCGGTGGCGACCGGCCCGCCGGCCACGCACAGCGACAGGGCGATGATCAGAAAGGCGGCTACGGTCCAGGGTCGAAAGCTCTTTTTCATCGACATCCTCCTTGCAAGAAAAATTTTCGGTTGAGTGGGACGGCGCGAAACGGCCGGGGGGTACATCCGAAAGTCCCGTTTTCTGTAGCCTAAACCCCCCTGGATGTAAAGCCCCTTTGTCCGCCGCGCCGGTACTTTAGACGGTCGTCAGGCTGTCTTGACACCCCCGGCGCCCTCCTTTTATGATAGGGTCAATTTGGTCCCCGCGTCCCGGAATGCATCCAAGGGCGTACCCTCAACCCGCGACACCACCCGGTGCCCGCCGTCAGCCATGCCGCGTTCGTCATGGAGGAGCCCATGTCCGATCCCGTTCAGCAGTTCTTGTCCCACCCGGCGGTGCAGGAGGCCGTCGCCAACGTCAACTCCGGTCTTGAAGAGCGGCGCGCCTACCGGCCACCCCGGTGCGGGGCATTCAGCCACCGCTACACCCGGTTGATCCCGTGTGGCCCATACACCTTCGAACTCGACCGCGAAGCGCGACGCCTTCTCCCGTCGATCATCGATCGGTGCGTGGAGACGGTGGCCGGGGTCGACGTGCTCCCGGCCGAGGCTCAGGCGGCTTATGAACGCCCGCGGCGCATCGGCATTGTATTTTCCGGCGGGCCGGCGCCGGGGGGACACAACGTCATCGCCGGCCTCTACGACGCCGCCAAGGCCGCCAACCCCGAAAACGAGATCTACGGGTTTCTCCTCGGCCCCGAAGGGGTGATCGAAAACGAGGCGGTGCGGCTCACTGATGCCATGGTCGACGCCTATCGCAATCTCGGCGGCTTCACCATGATCCGCACCGGCCGGGCCAAGATCGACTCGGCCCGGAAGATGGCGCTCTCGCGCCAGACCTGCCAGAATCTGCAGCTCGACGCCCTGGTGATCGTGGGCGGAGACGACTCCAATACCAACGCCGCATTTTTGGCCGAGGAACTCGCCGCCGACGGGGTGCAGGTGATCGGGGTGCCCAAGACCATCGACGGCGATATCCAGGTGCGCGACCGCAACGGCGAGGTGCTCTGCGCCATGAGTTTCGGATTCCACACCGCGGCCCGGGCCTTTTCCGAGGCGGTGAGCAACCTGTGCACCGACGCGAGCAGCGACGTCAAGTACTGGCACATCTGCAAGGTGATGGGGCGGGTGGCGAGCCACCTGGCCCTGGAGGTGGCCCTGCAGACCCATGCCAACATCACCCTGATCGGAGAGGAACTGGCCGAGTACGTGGACCGGCGACGGATCGAGAAGGCCGGGGCCGAGGGCACCGTGGACTACACCGCCTACGGGATGACCCTGCGCCACCTGTCCCGGATGATCTGCGATGGCATCGTGCGCCGGGCGGCGGTGGGGAAAACCTACGGGGTGATGGTGATCCCGGAGGGAGTGCTGGAGTTCATCAACGAAATCCAGATCTTCATCATCAAGCTCAACACCATCATCGCCGAGTACAACCAGACCCACGACACCGATTTCCACACCTCCTTTCCGCTGCTGGAGGACAAGCTGGAGTACCTGCGCCGTCTGGCCCGGCGCAGCCGTGAGGAAAACGTGCTGCCGGTGTGGAGCACCCGCGACGACGACCTGTTCAACGACATCCCGGCCTTTTTCCAGGAGGGATTGCTCACCGAGCGCGACAGCCACGGCAACTTCCAGTTTTCCCTGGTGGAAACGGACAAGGTGATCATGGGGCTGGTGACCGATTACCTCAATTTCCTCAAGGAAAAGGGGCTTTACAAGGTGGGGATCCAGGCATCCTACTACCGCAAGACCCTGCAGCAAGCCGGCTTCGATCCGGACCGTTTCGGGCCGGCCCTCTTTGCCGAGTACCCCCTGGATGGCTACCTGATGGTCAAGCCGTCGATCATTTCGGTCAAGACCCTCAAGCAGGAGCTGGTGCGCGCCGGCGTTTTGGGCGAAGCCGAGGAGGTGCCGGCCGCCGTGGCCAAGATCTTCCAGAAATCGGTGCCCAAGTTCAAGACCCAGACCCACTTCTACGGCTATGACGGCCGGGGGGCCAACCCGACCCGTTTCGACTGCAACTACACCTACAACCTGGGCTTGACGGTTTTTTCCCTCATCGCCAACGGGGCCACCGGGCAGATGGCCGCCATCCGCAACCTGGAACAGGAGTTCGAGCGATGGGAGCCGGTCGGCGTGCCCATTGCCCCCCTGATGCACCTGGAGGAGCGCAACGGCCGGCTGGCTCTGGTGATTGAAAAAAGCGTCGTAGACACCGATTCGGTGGCGTTTCAGGTGGTCAAGGCGCTACGGGAAACCTGGCTGGCGGCCGAGCCCGGGCCGGACAATTACCGGGTGCCCGGGCCGATCCGGTTCGACGGGGCCAGCGAGGAAAACCGTCCGATCACCCTGGTGCTCAACGCCCTTCAGTCCATGGCTTCGAGCACCTCGTAACCTTCCTTTTCCAGGGCTTTGCGAATGGGAGCGGTCTTGCAGGTGGACAGGCGGAAGTAGTAGACGCGCTTTCTGCCGCCGGTGCGGGGCACCAGGCCGACGTTGATCACATCCCCGCCGTGGGCGTTGATGCGCTGCAGCACCTTGTGGAACGCCTCGGGCGTGTCATCCAGGGCCACGTCCAGGCGCGAGCTGGAGGTCAGGATGCCCATCATGTCGATGAAGGCGCGCAGGATGTCGGATTCGGTGATGATCCCCACCAGCTTGCCCGACCGGATCACCGGCATTCCGCTGATCTTGTGCTTGTAGATCACCTGGGCCGCCAGCTCCACGTCGTCGTCCGGGGTGACGCAGATCGGGTCGCGGATCATCAGGTCGGCCAAGCCCAGGTCGCCGATCATCGAGGGGATCAGGCCCCGCTTGAGATCGGCCAGCGTCACCAGTCCGCAGAGACGCTTGTGGCCGTCCACCACCGGCAGGTGGCGGATCGAATTGGTTTTCATCACTTCGATGGCGTCCTGGATCGAAGCAGCGTCGGTGATCGTGATGGGATCGGGAATCATCAAGGCGCTGATTTTCATGGCCTACCTCGCCCCGGCAGCGGTTTTCAAAATACTCCAGACGCTTCAATTCTTAACGCCCTTGGGGCGGGGATGCAAGTTTTTCCCGGTCTGGCGGGGCGCCCGGCGGGATCAGTTGCTTCCGGATGGTTGGTAGCTGCAGAGCGGCTCTTCGGCGAGAAAGTTGCCCGTGGCCTCGTAGGCGCGGGCCCGGCATCCCCCGCAGACCCGCCGGTACTCGCAGCGGCCGCATTTGCCCTCCAGGCGGTCCGGGTCGCGCAAGGCGGCAAAGATCTCCGAATGACTCCAAATCTCTCCGAAAGGGGTCTCCGTGACGTTGCCGCAGGTCAAGGCGAGAAACCCGCAGGGCTGGACCACTCCCTCGTTGGAGATGAAGCAGAACCCGGTGCCGGCGAGGCAGCCCCGGGTGACGGCGTCCAGTCCGTGGCTTTCGAAGGTCACGGACACCCCCTCCGCGCGTGCCCGCTGGCGCAGGATGCGGTAGTAGTGGGGCGCGCAGGTGGCCTTGAGTTGCAAGGGGGTTTTGCCGCGCTGATCGTAGAACCAGTTCAGGGTTTCCTCGTACTGGACCGCGTCGATGGCCTGATCGACGATGTACTTGCCTCGCCCGGTAGGCACGAGCAGGAAGATGTGGTGGGCGACGGCGCCCAGCTCGACGGCCAGTTGTTGAATCCGCGGGATCTGCTCCAGGTTGGCCCGGGTCACGGTGGTGTTGATCTGGAATTCCAGGCCGGCCCGGCGGGCATGATCGATGCCGCGCAAGGCGCCTTCAAAGGCTCCGGGCACACCGCGAAAGCGGTCATGACTGGCCGCGTCGGCGCCGTCCAGGCTGATGCTGATGCGCTGGATCCCCGCTTCGACCATGCGGCGGGCATTGTCCGCATCCACCAGGGTGCCGTTGGGCGCCATCACCATGCGCAGCCCTCTGTCGGTGCCGTAGCGGGCGATCTCGAAGATGTCCGGCCGCAGGAGCGGCTCGCCGCCGGTGAGGATGACGATGGGCTTGCCCACCGCGGCGATCCGGTCCACCAGGCCCAGGGCGGTTTTTGTGTCCAGCTCGTTGCGGTATGGCCCGCGGGTGGCGGCCGCCCGGCAATGAACACAGTTCAAATTGCAGTTGCGGGTGGTTTCCCAGGCGACCAGGCGCAGTTCGGGAACCTGGCCGGGGGCACCGGCGGGATGGGGTGACTTCATCAAGTGCTCCTGTTGAAATATTGGTCGTCTTGCCGCGCAGACAGGTCCGGGTTTGGGTTCTATCCCTGCAGCGCCCGGGCCGCCTCGATGGCGAAGTAGGTCAAAATCATGTCGGCTCCGGCGCGTTTGATGGCCGTCAGGCTCTCCATCATGACCCGGGTTTCGTCGAGCCACCCGAGTTGGGCGCCGGCCTTGATCATGCTGTATTCGCCGCTGACATTGTAGGCGGCCAAGGGCAGGTCGAACCGTTCCCGGACGCGGCAAATCACGTCCAGGTAGGCCAGGGCCGGCTTGACCATGATGATGTCGGCCCCTTCGCTGATGTCCAGTTCGACTTCCCGCAGCGCTTCGAGGATGTTGGCCGGATCCATCTGGTAGGTGCGGCGATCGCCGAACTGGGGGGCGCTGTCGGCCGCCTGGCGAAACGGCCCGTAGAAGGCCGAGCAGTACTTGGCCGCATAGGCCATGATCGGTACATCGGAAAACCCGCTTTCATCCAGGGCGTATCGAATGGCGGCCACCCGGCCGTCCATCATGTCCGACGGGGCCACCATGTCGGCTCCGGCCTTGGCATGGGAAAGGGCGACCTTGGCGAGCAGCTCCAGGGTCGGGTCGTTGGCGATCTGGCCGTTGTCCACGATTCCGCAGTGGCCATGATCGGTGTACTGGCAGAGGCAGACATCGGTGATCACGGTGATATCGGGTACCTTGGCCTTCACGGCGGCCACTGCCCGCTGGACGATCCCGTCATCTTTGTAGGCCGCCGTGCCCCGGGCATCCTTGCTCTCCGGCAGCCCGAAGAGGATCACGGCGGGAATGCCGGCATCCCATGCCTCGGCCGCCAGGTCGGCGACCAGGTCGGTGGACAATTGGTAGTGCCCCGGCATCGAGGCGATGGGGTTGCGCACCTTCCTGCCGCCGATGGCGAACAGGGGCAGAATCATGTCGTCCGGGCGCAGGACGGTTTCGCGGATCATGCGCCGCAGTGCTTCGGTGCGCCGCAGGCGGCGAGGGCGGTATTCGGGAAATTGCATCGTTTCCTCTCCAGTCGGATTTCAAATTTCAGATTTGAAATTTTTACCGGATTTCCTCATCGGTGAGGTAGCAGGCCGGATCCGGGGCCCAGACGTCGCCGGTGACCGCTTCGGCGCGCACGCGGAAGTTGCCGCCGCAGACATCGAGCCAGCGGCAGCCGGCGCAGCGGCCCGTGACCCACTTCTTCTTTTCCTTCAACTTGGCCAGCAAGGAATCCTCGGGTTCGGTCCAGATACGGGAAAAGGGGATCCGGCGCACGTTGCCGAAGCTGTGATGGCGCCAGAACTGGTCGGCGTACACCTCGCCGTCCCAACTGACGCACCCGATGCCCCGGCCGGAGTTGTTGCCTTCGTTCATCCGCAGCAGATCGAGCACCTGGGCGGCGCGGTCCGGATTTTCGCGCAGCAGCCGAAGGTAGAGGTACGGGCCGTCGGCGTGGTTGTCCACCGTGAGCACTTCCTTGTCCAGTCCCCGCTGGTGCAGGTCCGCGGTCCGGTCGATGATCAAGTCCACCGCGGAACGGGTTTCTGCGTGGTCGAGATCGTCCTTGACGAGGTTGCTCCCCCGTCCGGCGTAGACGAGGTGGTAGAAGCAGACCCGTGGGATCTGTTCGGTTTCGAGCAGATCGAAGATCGCCGGGATCTCACCGGCGTTGAAACGGTTGATGGTAAAGCGCAAACCCACCTTGATGCCTGCTTCCCGGCAGTTGCGAATCCCTTCGACGGCCTTGCGGTAAGCGCCGGCGACACCGCGGAAACGATCGTTGACCGCCTCGGTGCCGTCGATGCTGATGCCGACATAGGACAGCCCGATCTCCTTGAGGGTGCGGGCCATGTCTCGGTCGATCAAGGTGCCGTTGGTGGAGATGACGGCCCGCATGCCCCGCCGCACCGCATAGGCGGCCAGATCCGGCAGGTCGGGGCGGATGAGCGGTTCGCCTCCTGAAAACAGAAGTACCGGCACCCCGAAGTCCGCCAGATCATCGATGAGCTTCCGGCCCTCGGCATTGGCCAGTTCGTTATCGAATTTTTGGTCCTTGGCATGAGCGTAGCAGTGCACGCAACGCAGGTTGCAGCGCCGGGTGATGTTCCAGACGACCACGGGACGCTTGTCTTCGGAGAATTGGAGCAGATGGGAGGGCAGGCGCGACGACTGGCGACCGTAGCGCAAGGCGTCGGAGGGTTCCACGGTGCCGCAGTAAAGCTTGGAAATGCCGATCATGGCGTCATCCTTGAAAGAGGGTACGCCCCGAAAGGGATGTCAGGACGAACCGTCCCGTTTCGGTTGCAGGAAAGTGCGAATCATTTCGCTAATATATGCCTCAGGTGCAGCCAGGGCCGCCCGGCCGATGAAGAAACGCTGCCGACCGGTTTTTTCGTGAATCAGCTTCAAGCCCAATTCGAAGTCTTCAAACAGGGCGCGCTGGACGTCGGCAATGGTTCTGCCTTCCACGATGAGGCTCTCGACGATGGCATCCACCGCCTCCTGTTCCAGCACGATGTTGATGTCGCTGTTTTTCAAGAACGCCATTTCCATCTGCTTGACTTCGTCGCAGAGGGTCTTGACCCGGGCGATGGCGCTGGCCACATCCAGGCATTGGCGCACATAGCAGGCCGCCACCAGGCGGATCCGCGCCGGGGTCAGCACCAGGCCGTACTTCAGGTCGAAGCGCTCCCGATGGGTGGTCAGATACTGCTGGATGGCCTCTTCCTCCTGCCGAATCAATGCTTGATGGCGGATGGATTCAGATTCGGAATGGGCCGGATCGCCCAGGGTGATCAGGGCCTCGGCCGGCTTCTGAAGTCGTTCGGGCGTGATCACGACGCGGGGAACGCCCATGGATGGCAAGTGTGTTTCAAAAGGCAGCAGGGCCGCCTCGACGGCACTGACCAGGCCTCTGGCGCCCGTGTTTTCCCGGGCCGCCTGCTGAGCCAGGAAACGGAGGGCGGGGTCGTCGAAGCGGATGTCGATCCCATAGGCGGAAAAGTCGATACGCTTGCCCAGGATGACGGGATTGTTGGGATTTTTGAGGATGTCGTACAGATCGTCGTTGCCGAGGGACTCGAAAACGGCACGCACCGGCAGGCGGCCGATGAACTCGGACTCGAATCCGAATTGAATCAGGTCCTCGCTCTGGAGGTGATCGAGGATGCGGGCGTCTTCTCCCGGTGCGGCGATGGGCGCCGAGAATCCGATGCGCTGCCGGTTGAGGCGCTTTTTGACGATGTCGCCCAGACCATTGAAGGCACCGCTGACGATGAACAGGATGTTGCGGGTGTTGACGGTGCGCTTTTCCCGGTTCCCGGTCTTTCGAAAGTGCTCGATCTCCTGCATCATCGAGATCGGATCGTGGGGCACCTTGAGGTCGACCTCGGTCTCCTCCAGGGGCTTGAGCAGGGCGCGCTGGACGCCGGTGCGGGAAACATCCGCGCCTACGAAGTTGCGGCTTGAGGCGATTTTGTCGATTTCATCGATATAGATGATACCGTGCTCGGCCCGGGAGATGTCATCGTCGGCTTCCCGCACCAGGTCGCGCACGAGGTCTTCCACATCACCGCCCACATAGCCGGTTTCGCTGAACTTGGTGGCGTCTCCCTTGACGAAAGGGACCCCGAGCTTCTTCGCGATGAGCCGGATCATGTATGTCTTGCCCACGCCGGTGGGGCCAATCATCAACACGTTGTTCTTGATGCGCCCGACCATGTCGTCCGAGGCGCCGCGATTTTGTTGGTAGAGGCGGATCCGGTTGAAATGGGTGCAGATTTTAGTCGCCAGGATCGCCTTTGCCCGGTCCTGTTTGATGATGTACTGATCCAGATAGGCGATGAGTTCCTCCGGTTTCAGATCGAAGTGGACCTCATCGCTCTGCCGGTCGTCGTGGCGAAATTCGCCTGCCTCCATCTCGGAGGTCATCACGACGGGGGAGACGAACTTGACGCTTTCGCCGAACCGTTTGGTCAGGAAGGCACTGATTTCCTTCTCCAATTGCTCCGGCGTCGGAAATTTTTCATTGATCGTTGCCATGGGCGGAAACTATAACCACCGGCCTGCCAAAATGCAAGCCGCAGCGGCAGTTGACAGGCAGGACGGGCAAGGGTAAATCTACAATTATCATATTCATCGATCATCATCCGTAGATCCGATGTTGAGCATCCCGTGAATCAACGGGCAAGATCGCCAACGGCCTCCCATCCACTTGGATGCAACCCATGCCTTCCCGCCGGGATAGATGCTTGGAATCCGCCCCCGTCCCTCGCGACGGACTTGATCCGGGGGGGTGGCCGACACTGATCGGCGATAGGGGGGACGAGGCCGGTCTTGCCCTCTTCCGCCGGGAGGACGCCATGACCGTCAAAATCCTGATCAAGAGAAAATTCCCCGAAAACAAAGCCGCTCAACTGGAACAGATGCTCATCGATCTGCGCCGTCACACCGTCAACCAGCCGGGGTATGTTTCCGGCGAGACTTTGCAGCGGCTTGATCGGCCGGGAGAGATGCTGGTGATCAGCACCTGGGCATCGGCGGACCAGTGGCGCCAATGGGTGCTCAACCCGGAGCGGGTGCGCATCCAGGAAAAGATCGACGCCCTGCTGGGAATCCCCACCGAATACGAGATCTACGCCCACCGGAAATAGATGCCGGGGCCCGCGGAAAGAAAAACGGGGGACGCGACAGCGGTCCCCGTTTGGTCTTCGATGTGGTACGCCCGGCTGGACTCGAACCAGCGATCTTCAGCTCCGGAGGCTGACGCCCTATCCACTGGGCCACGGGCGCATCGGCAAGACGGGAATCGTTTAGTTAGACCATGTCCGATGGCGTGTCAAGCACCTCTTTGGCCTCTCCGACCACGTAGAGGGAGCCGGCCACGCAGATGATTTCGTCGGGGCCGGCCATGTCGATGGCACTTTTGACCGCTTCGGCCACCGTCGGGCGGATCAGGACGGTCGCTCCGCGCGCCCGGGCTTCGGCGGCCAGGCGTTCGGCCGGAAGCGCCCGGTCGATGCGGGGCCGGGTGCAGATCACCCGCTGGCAGCAGGGGAGCAGGGCGCGCAGCATGGCGCGGAAGGGTTTGTCGTCCAGGATGCCCACCACCAGGGTGACCGGGCGGCTTCCTGCCTCGCCGCACAGGTAACGGCCCAGGTTGCGGGCCGCAGGCAGGTTGTGGGCGCCGTCGAGGATCACCGTCGGATGCTCCCGAACGATTTCCAGGCGGCCGGGCCACCGGGTGCGCTGCAAGCCGTTGCGGACGACATCGGCGTCGACGATGCGCGGCGCCAGGGAGGCGATTTCCTCGCCGGCGGCCAGGGCCAGAGCGGCGTTGGTGTACTGATGCGGTCCTTTGAGGGAGAGTCGCAGACCGTGCCATCGGTGGCCGGGGCTTGAATAGTCGAAACTTCCATCGGGCCGGCGCCGGATCCGGAAATCGACGCCCAGTCGCCGGAGGGGCGCTTGATGCGTTTCGGCCGCCTCTCGAATCGAAGCCAGCACGCTGGGTTGGGCGGGCCCGATCACCACCGGCACCCGGTCCTTGATGATGCCGGCCTTTTCGCCGGCAATGACCGCCAGGGTGGGTCCCAGGTAGGCCCGGTGTTCCAGGGCGATATTGGTGATGATCGACACTTCGGGATGAATAATGTTGGTGGCATCCAGCCTTCCGCCCATTCCGGTTTCGATGACGGCCCACTGCACATTCCGGCGGTGGAAGGTGGAGAACGCCATGGCGGTGGCGAACTCGAAGAAGGTGGGTTCACGCCCCTGCATAGGAGCCCCGCTGACGGCATTGTAGGCATTGACGACTTCCTGGTCGTCCACCGGGCGGCCGTCGATGACGATGCGCTCGTTGAACCGCACGAGGTGCGGGGAAGTGTACAGCCCGGTCCGGTATCCGGCCGTGGTCAGCAGGGATGCCAGGGTCGCCGCCACCGATCCTTTGCCGTTGGTGCCGGCGACGTGGATGCAGCGGAAGTGCTGGTGGGGATTGTCGAGATGTGCGAGCAGGCCGCCGATGACATCCAGGCCGAGTTTGATGCCGAATCGCCTCAAGCGGTAAAGGCGGTTCAGACAAGCCGTGTATTCATCCGAAGCCACCATTGCTGAGTTTCCTCTCCGGAGCCGGCCCCCGGGGGGATCGCGGGCCGGGTTGCGGGAACGGGTCCGACGCCGGCTTGACCCAAAAAAACACCCGGCAGAAAAACCATCCTGCCGGGTTGCCGGGTGCCGAAATGTCTATCGGCGGTAGCGGGCCGCCTTGGCGGCTGCAATCCGCTGTCGACGAAGCGCTTCGCGCTGTTTGCGGCGCTTGTACTCGCTCGGCTTTTCATAGCTCTTTTTCAGCTTCAGGCGCTTGAACAAGCCGTCGTTTTGAATCTTTTTCTTCAAAATGCGCATTGCTTTTTCAAGGTCGTTGTCCAACACTTTGACCTGGATTTCCTTCAATCTCATCGCCCCCTTTCCGTTGCATCTTTCATACCGAAACCGAAATTTTGTAGCTTATTCCGTCAACCTTGACAAGGAAAAAATAAACAAGGATGCAGGAGAAGGGACTTCTTCTCCCGGCGATGCGGAGGGGGCATTTTGCCGGTTGACCGCTGTGGCGATTGATACTAATACCCTAAAAACAGACAAGGTTTGAAATTCGATCCGCTCGTGAACATTGATTTTCGAACACGGAGATGCAGAGGACCACAGAGAGAAACCGGAGCGTCGGCTTTGAGGGGAGCGAGCCGACGGGCATGGGAGGAATCCGCATGGCACCCGTCACTTTCAAGGCGCTGATGGTGGAGGAAGCCGACCAGGGGCGCTTCACCCGGCGAATCGTCGAAAGGAGCACCACCGACCTGCCGCCGGGCGATGTGCTGGTACGCGTCGCCTACTCTTCCATCAACTACAAGGATGTGTTGTCGGCCACCGGAAACCGGGGAGTGACGCGGCGCTATCCCCACACGCCGGGAATCGACGCCGCCGGCGTGGTGGAGGAAAGCGACAGCGAACGGTTTCACCCGGGTGATGCCGTGATCGTCACCAGCTACGACCTGGGAATGAACACGGCCGGGGGCTTCGGGCAATTCATCCGGGTTCCGGCCGAATGGGTGGTGCCCCTGCCGGCCGGGTTGACCCTACGGGAAAGCATGATTTACGGCACCGCCGGGTTCACGGCAGCCCTGTCGATCCTGGCGCTGGTTGAAAACGGATTGACCCCCGCGGCCGGAGAGGTCCTGGTGTCAGGGGCCACCGGGGGGGTGGGCGGATTGGCTGTGGCGATGCTATCCAATATCGGTTTCAGGGTGGCGGCGATCAACGGCCATGTGGATCAAAGCGGGTACCTGGGTCAACTCGGCGCCGGGCGCATCATTGCCCCTGAAGAGGCGATCGACGGCAGCGGGCGCGCTCTGCTCAAGGCTGTTTGGGCCGGCAGCGTGGACAGTGTGGGCGGAGAAGTGCTGGCGACCACCCTGAAATCCACCGCCCCCTACGGCGTGGTGACCTGTTGCGGCAATGCGGCATCGGCCGAATTGCCCATCAATGTGTATCCCTTCATCCTGCGGGGCGTGCGTCTGATCGGCATCGACTCGCAGAATTGCCCCATGCCCTTGCGGCGCAAGGCTTGGGAGATGATCGCCGGCGCATGGAAGGTGAAACAGGCCGAGGCGATGGTGGAAGAGGTCCCCCTGGCGGGTCTGGACGAAGCCATCGAGAAAATGGTGGCCCGGCGCCGCAAGGGGCGAACCATCATCAACCTTCAGCAATGAACGCGGGGTCGGGAGGATTGCCGCAGATGACAGCCGCAACGGCCAAGGGAACCGAATCGACCATCGCCGCGCAGTGGGTGGAAGTGGTCATCGAAGTGCCCCGGGGCAGTTTCATCAAGCGCGATGGACACGGGAAGGTGGAGTTTCTATCGCCGCTGCCCTGTCCGGTGAACTATGGCTCCGTTGTCGATTCCAGGGGCGCGGACTGTGATCCGTTGGACGCGGTGGTGATCGGAGGGCGCCTGGCGAGGGGACAGCGGGTAAGGGTGCCGGTACGCGGAGCGGTCGGTTTTCGCGACCGAGGCGTCGATGATCTCAAACTGGTATGCAGTTTCTTGCCGATCACGGCGCTCCAGCGGCGGCGGTTGCTTCTGTTTTTCAGATTTTACGGCCTTTGCAAGCGATGGATGCAGTTCCGGGACCCGGACGCCGGTCCCACCTGTTGCGATGGATGGTGCCAGGGGCCGGCGGTTCCGGCCCTGCGGTGAGGCGAAAGATTCCCGATTTCTCGGAGATGCGGGCAGACCGGTTTCCCGTCCTTTCCGGCGGCGGGACCCCGAACAACAAAGCCGGTTTCCTGCCCTTTGAGGGGTGATTAGCCGAGTACAACCATGCGACTTCCCTTTCTATCCATGCTAAGCACCGCGCCGTTTGACAGTCTGCAGGAGCACGCCGACAAGGTGCAGGACTGCGCCATCGCCTTCCAGCAGGCCATCGAGTGCCATGTCTCCAGGAACTGCCAGCGGTTCGAGGAATTCCGCCAGGAGGTGATTCGGTTCGAGCAGGAGGCCGACGCCATCAAACGCCGCATTCGGGGGCATCTGCCCAAGGGAACGCTGCTGCCGGTGGACAAGTTTCAGCTTTTTCGCTACCTGCGCGAACAGGATAGCGTCCTCGACGCCCTTGAAGATGTGATGGACTGGATTTCGTACCGTGATGAACCCGGCATCCCGGAGAGCTTGCAAAAGGATTTCTTCCTGCTGGTGGATGCCGTGGTCGATCCCGTCGAAGAGCTGGGGCGCATGATCGCCGCCGCTCGCACCTACTTTCGCCGCTTTCGGGAACCGGATCGGGTGCGGGTCAAGGAGATGGTGCGCCATCTGCGCCATTTGGAACACGAAGCCGACTTGATTGAAGATCAGCTCAAACGAAAGATTTTTCAAGGCATCGGCGACGCGACCACCGTTTTCCACATGGTGCGGTTGGCGGAAATCATCGGTTCCATCGCAGACCACGTCGAGAACGCCGGCGACATGATGCGGGCCATGGTGGCCAAGTAGGTTTCTTTTCAGACTGCCGGGGCGGTGGAAGGCGCTTTGCGCCCATTCCGCTCTTCGGCACGCAGAGTCGGGGAGAAGACTTGATGAAGGCGCTCACTTACGACGATGTGCTCCTCGTGCCTTCCTACAATCATTGGGAGTCGAGAAAAGTTGTCGATATATCGATGACTTGCAAAAAGACGAAGCTCTGTTTGGAACTGCCGGTGATGACCGCCAACATGGACACCATCACCGAGGCGGAAATGGCCGACTTCATCGGCGCCAAGGGAGGGATCGGCGTTTTGCACCGCTTCATGCCGATTGGCGAAAACGTGGCGATTTTCAAGCGGTGCCGTTTCCCCGCCTTCGTTTCCATCGGGTGCACCGAGCAGGATTTCGAGCGTGCCGAGGCCTTGAGGGATGCCGGGGCGGCCTATTTCTGCATTGACGTGGCGCACGCCCATGCCAGGTACGTCGGCAAGACGCTCAAAATCCTGCGCCATTTGGTGGGCGATGAGGCATGCATCATGGCCGGCAATGTGGCCACCTATGCCGGGGCGGACTTTCTGGCTTCACACGGGGCTGACATCATCAAGGTGGGCATCGGCGGCGGAAGCGTCTGCACGACCCGCCTGAAGACCGGATTCGGGGTGCCCAACCTGACGGCCATCCACAACTGCGCCCGGGTGGACCGGTCCATCGTGGCTGACGGCGGGATTCGGTCTCCTGGCGATATGGTCAAGGCCCTGGCTTTTGGCGCAGACTTCGTCATGATCGGAAAGATGCTGGCCGGCTCCCAGCCCACTCCGGGCCAGGTGCTCGAAAGAACCGGCCCGGATGGGAAAATGCGGCGCGTGAAGGTGTATCGGGGAATGGCCAGCGCGGAGGTGGCCGACGATTACCGCGGGGGCATTGCCGAATGGAAAACCGCCGAGGGAATCGCCGTAGAAGTTCCCTATCGACCGGATGCCGACCGGATCATCGCCGATATCGTTGGCGGGCTGCGGTCCGGGCTGACATACGGCGGGGCGATGACGATCCGGGAACTGCAAAGAAAGCTCGACTATATCGAGATCACACCGGTCGGCCGAATCGAGAGTTTGCCTCACGCCCTTCTCTAATCCCGCGTCTTGGCCTGCTTCAGGCCGTTCTTCTTGATCCTTTTCTCGCTGGCTGCAATTTCCGGGGATATCCGCCACGTCCACATGGGCGAAACGAGGTAGATGATCATGCATCCGAGGGTGAAGTAGCCGAAGTAGGGTGTGAACAACAGCAGAAGGGCCAGCACGAGCCAAAAGCCGACAAACAGCGGCCGGCGGTTCATCAGGCGACCAAAATGCAGGTAGCGAAGTGGATACAGGTTCATCCAGATCGCCGCAAAAATCATGACCCCCACGCAGAACAGGCTCCAGAAGCGTATTTCTTCCGGGGTGCCTTCGGCAGCGGCCTGTTGGAACATGATCAGCGGAGCCACCACCAGCAAGGCCCCGGCCGGTGACGGGAGCCCCTTGAAAAATCCGGGAATGGGATTTTTGTCCAGGGTAAAGTAAACGAGGCGGGCGATCCCGCCGGCGGCGTAGGCGATGGCCGCCCACCCCAGCGGCAGGCCCGCGGTGGCCGAGGGCGCCGCTGCTCTGGCAACCAGGTAGAAAACCCAGGCCGGCACGATGCAAAAGCTGATGCCGTCGGCCACGTCATCCAAAATGCCGCCGAGGGTGACCCGGCTCCCGGAGGTTCGGGGATCCACCGGTTCGGTCAGCCCCAGACGCCGGGCAAGAGTCCCGTCGAGTTTGTCGAAAAGGGCCGCCCCGATGAGGATCAGGTATGCTTCGCGGATACGGCCCTGGTAGGCGAAAAAAACCGCCAGAAGACCCATCAGGGCGTTCAGGATGGTCAGCGCATTGGGGAAGAAGGTGAGGATTTGACGCCGGAGACGCTCCTCGCCCAGGCACAGCTCGTCGAGGCAGTAGGTGCCGTACTTGCGCGTGTAACCGGCAATGGAGCCCAGATTGATGATCAGGAAGATGATTTCAATGAAAAAGAGCCCTCTCTGGGGGATGTTGCCCAACCATGAGATCCAGAAATAAATCGGAGAGGGAGGCCCTTGGGGGACATAGAAGGCGTAAGCGTAGAGCAGGGCGCCCACCGGTGCGGCCACCATGGTGCGCAGACGATTCAACTCGCTGCTTTCCGGCTCCTGCCCCTGGCGAATGGCGAACCCGCGCATGAAATGCGCGAAATTGTCACGGATCAGGACGGTTACGCTGAGAATGAGCACCAGGATGGCGTGAAGCAGTTCGGTCCGTGTGTAAGTCGGCGAGATAACCGTCAATCGCCAAGTGACTCCCACGGCCACCAAGGGAAAGATGATCGAATAGACGACCTTGTCCAGGATGCGGTCGGCCAGTTGAGCCAGCGTCGGATGAGGCGGAAAACGGGCCGCGAACCAGCCGTCAACCAGATCGAATACCATGCTGATGCACAGCAGGACCATGCCGAGGGTGTAAATGACCGGGTCCCGGAGCCACATCACCGCAATGGCACAGATCAGCGCACCGAAGGCCAATGCGGGGCGCGTGTACACCAGGACAGCCGTCAAGCGGCGGGAAATCATGAATTGTTTAGGCAATCTCAAATCCTCTGGCCATCTGTGCCCGCTCTGCCGTCAGGCGCACGCGGGACGGTTGCATTGGAGTTCAGGTCGATTCAAAGTGCAGCATAGTAGGACAAGCGGGTGCCCGGTGTCAATTTGAACCGATTCGACCTCGTCCGCAGTAGTTGCCTTCCTTTTATAATTGGGATAAGAAAACGGTCCGTCGCCTGCGTTTTGAGCTTGACGATGTCCATGTTGAACCGGTGAGGAGAAAGAAAAACTTATGCCCGACCGCGCGTACCTGATGGAGAGCGCCACCGAAATCGAACGCCTCGAAATGAAGACCCGTGGTGAAGACGTGATCGACCAGGCTTTGTGGGCGGGGATCAAGCCGGGGCAGCGGGTGGCCGATATCGGCTGCGGCAGCGGCAAAACCAGCTTCCACCTTCTCGAGTTGGTCCAGCCGGGCGGAGAAGTGGTTGGCATCGACGCTTCGGCAGAGCGTATCGCCTACGCCCGTCGGACATACGTACACCCCAGTCTATCCTTCGTGTGCCATGATTTTCTTGAACCGCTCAATGATTTGGGTGGATTCGATTTCATTTGGATCCGTTTTATTCTTGAACACTATCGAAAAGAGAGTATGACAATCGTTCAAGGGGCCTATGATTTGCTCAATCAGGGAGGAATTTTGTGCCTGATTGATTTGGATCATAACTGCCTCAGCCATCACGAACTTCCTTCCAGCCTTGCTCGCACGTTAGAGGATGTGATGAAAAATCTAGCGCAGCTGGAAAATTTCGATCCATTCGCAGGCCGCAAGCTCTATGCGCATCTTTATGATCTGAAAATGTTAAACATTCAAGTAGATATGCGGCCCCATAATTTGATTTACGGTGACTTGAGAGAATCGGATCGCTTTAACTGGGAGCAAAAGATGTTGATGGCTGCCCAGAAATCTGGCTTTCTTTTTGAAAAGTATTACGAAAATGGGGCAGAAGGGTTTTGTCATGACTTTCAACGCTACTTTTTAGACCCGCGTCGTTTTACTTATACCCCCATGATTCTTTGTCGCGGAGAAAAACCTTGATTTGCCAAATATCTTCATTCATATTTTAGTTATGAACCTGTTTCCGTGGCACGAAAACTGCAGACAGATGTCAGTAGATGTTTTTAACGTTCTTTGACAACTTCCATCGGCTTTTCGCTCGGTTTTTCAAGCCGCAAAGCAGGACCGGGCTCCTGATTTCATTGCATCTGCAAATAGCAGCACGGAAAAGACAACACTTTACCACTCCGGCAACATCGGCCGGTAAAACCTTGTCTGTTCTCCGGGCTGATATCGGCTATGCGGTAGCCCCGCGCAGCCGGCTATCGATCGAACGCCAAAGCTCGGCAAACGGGTTCAGGCAACCGAATCCGATGTACCACTGCCGGCCACGGTAAATCAGTCGGCCGGCCATGTACATCAGGTCTTGAATGACCGTCCGGATCCGACGGCGCTCGACGTGCTTCGAGGAACGGCTTCCGGGCAGCTTGATCCCTCTTCGGCGAGCTTCTTCAAGACTCTGCCGACCGATGATGCGCAATGCATTGTAGGCGACCATCGCCAAATGCAGCACCAAGCTGTTGCTGGCAAACCGTCCGCTTGGCAACCGTTCGATATCCATATCGGTTTTCAGTTCGCTGTGGTACTGCTCGCTGGTGCCATGATCATGATACAGGTCGATGACTTCCCGCGCCGGCATATCCACCAGGGAGCACCAGTAGGTTTGCACCTCGATATCCGGAAACACCAGTTGCCGACCTTTTTTGTCGATGGTGCGCTCGATCACCTTGAAAACGATCGGATACGGCAATGGCTGTCCGTTGACTCCAACGCCGGTCTTGCCGATCCAAACGCGCTTTCCCTTGCGAGCCGGTACGCAATCGCCGCAACGGCGGGCCAAATCCAGCCAAGCCATCGGCGACTCCCGGCGCAGGTTGCGCTTGATGATGAAATGAACATTGTCGCGCTGCACATCGGCAAAGTTGTCCTGACTGTCGTTTCCCGAATCCAGGCGCATCAGCACCGGCGCCGGGGTGATCTGGCGCACATAGCCGATGGTTTGAGCGATAAACTCCGGTGTCCCGTTTTGACAATGCTGGCTGCCGATGCGCAATTGGAGGTTGGCCAGATACCCTTCGGCCCCCAAGTAGGCGAAAATCGGGGCATAGCCGTCGCAGCCTTTGTAGGTGCGCGAAACCCCCTCTTTCTGGGTTTTTGAGTTGTCAAAGGGGCTTACATCAATATCCAATGGTAAAAACGGCCCGCAACTGGTTTCGATGGGCGTCAATGCGGGAGCCGCCGTCTTGACCAGTTTGGCCGATTCCTCGGCTAAAATCGTCTCGACGCTATGACCGAGCAAATCGATTCGCTGGCGCAATGTGACTGCCGACGCAATGTCATAAACTTTAGCCGATTCTTTTGTAGCATGTGTAAAATTCATTTTTACGTTTTGGTTTGTGAGGATACCTGCGCCCCGGCCGGAGCGGTTCGGTGGACTTGAAAAACAAAGCTGAGAGAGCTTGCCACAAGGTTGCCAAGGTCTCGAGGGGGCGGGTCAGCAGCAGCGGGATGGCGGATTTCATGGCCGACAAACAATGGGCGAAGTTTATCTGGCGCGGTTGCTTGAAGTCTTGATTGCGCCTGGCGATGGTTTCCCGGGCATGAAAACTGAGCATGGAGGTCAGGTTTTTGGATAAAATGCGGGCATGAAAGTCCTGCTGGACGGACAAGACGGATTTTCCGGTGAAATTTTCCAGCTCAATCCAGCACTTGCAGGTTTTGAAGTCTTCTTCCACAAACCAGCGCTGATGATAGAGTTCGCCAAATATTTCAAATGGATAACCGGTTGTGTCGTTCAAGGATGTCAGCAGCGCTTCGGTTTCTCCCGTTGGCAGTTCGATGCGGATCAGTCGAAGCGGAAACGAACCGATGTGGATGCCATGGCGCAGGCAACGGGTTTTTTCCACCGGTGCAAGCGGCAGGCGGATGATTTGCTCGCGTTTGGAGGATTTGAGAAACTGCCGGACGCATTTCCAGTTGGAGGGCATGCGGGCGCAAAAGTCGGCTCCGAGGGAAAGGACTAAATCGAACAGCCAGAGGCAGGCGTAACCTCGGTCGAGCAGGACGAGGTCGCCGGCGACGAGTTTGGCAAGATGCATCACTGCCAGATCGCGCTCTCCCTGACTTACAGGAGCGATAATTGCATCGCAAGAGATCCGGTTGAGCGGATCATAGAGCTGCGATACCCTGGCCAAGGGGCGATTGCCGCGGTTTTTCGGTGTTCGCGGATCGAAGTACTCGGCGATGCGATCGATTTCGGGCAGGCGCAAGGTGGTGCCGTCGATGACTTTCAGGAAGAAGCCGTGCCATGTGTTTGCCGCAAAGTGAGCATGGAAGTAATTGACCAAACGGCTGTTCAGATCGATCAAGGCGCTGTAGGCCAGTTTCATGCGCGCTTTGCACCACGCCATTTTGGTAACGATGTTTTCAGCGATATCAAGGCCTTTTACGGCCTTGAAGAAGCTGTCGAGTTCTTTTTCATAGGAGCCGGTGGAGAAGCCGAGGAGAAAATAAATGGCAAAGTGAAAGGGAATCTTGCGGTTTCTGGAGAAGTCTTTTTCCGAGTTGCGGTGCTTGATGCAGAATTCGGGGCTGGTAACGATATTTCTAAAAAATTCAATAAGTTTGGCATAGGATTGGCAAAGCAACCTCCGTGCCAATGTTATCGTTTTTCAAAGAATTTTTTGACATTTTTTCTCCTTTCGATGAAAAAAAGATGGGTTTTCGAGCTGTTCCCGGGATAGCAGAATACGCTGAAAAGTCAATGAATTCATCAGGTTTTAGCCTAAGTTTATGACATTGACTGCCGACGGGCACCCGGAAAGACCCAAAGCCAACTTGAAAAAGTCCGCCTTCGGACGAAACAGTTCGATGGCATCGTAGTCGGGCTTTGCAATGCTGAGAAGAGCAATCATTGAAAACAGCACATCGCTATGGGAAAATTGCCGCTGCTCAAAGCGTAGCCCATCGAAATTGTCCAGCCTGCTTTTGAGGTCGGTTTTTTGCAAAAGCGTTCCGATATGGACGATACCGCTATGGCTGACCAACCGATCGATGGTGTCCTTGATGCGAATGACAGGGCGCATGGCTTTCACCTTTCGAGTGAGTCGTTTTTATGCGCCCGCATACCATATTTAGCAATATATTTCAATATCTTATGTGCTATTTTAGCAGGTTTTGTGCCACGGATTAAGGATGAATATAAAAAAGATGAAAAAAAATTCGGAAACTTTCAAGACAAGGGAATATGATTTCGAAAGTGAATACCAAAGACAAAAAAAAGAGACATGGCTTAAAAATTATTTTTATACTGAATTTATTTCTCATAAGATTGAAATCGTAAGAAAAAGTATACCGGATTTCTTGGATGAGGTGGCATCGAAATATCCCTACAAAACCGCAATAATATTTGAAGATAAGCAAATTACATATCAGGAGCTGAAAAATCAGATTGATAGGCTTGCCATAGGCCTTAGGCGCTTAGGAGTAAGCGAAGGAGATAGAGTGGGTCTTTGCTTGCCCAATATTCCCCAAGGTATAATTGCATATTTCGCAATTATCAAATTGGGAGCCTTAATGATCGCGGAAAATCCCCTTTTTTCAAAAGCGGAATTTAAATTGTTTCTGAATCGATCTCGGGCTAAGTATTTGATTGTGATAGATAAAGTTTTCGAAACAAAAATTGCTGATATTCTTGAAGAAACTCCGTTGAAAACCGTGATTACTATATCTCCGAGTGATTTTTCGTTTGAGAATGGAAATATTCAGGGAAAAAAAGAATCGCCAAAAAATAGTTGGGACAAAATTGAAATAATAGACTTTAATTTGATATTGGAAAAACATCAAGCTGAACCAATTAATGTTGAGATAGATTGGGATGCTCCTGTTTCATGTT
This sequence comes from Desulfobacteraceae bacterium UBA2174, assembly GCA_002327445.1. Classification (GTDB taxonomy): domain Bacteria; phylum Desulfobacterota; class Desulfobacteria; order Desulfobacterales; family UBA2174; genus UBA2174. The sequence goes on from DCWA01000031.1 coordinate 77,623, forward strand.
TTCACACGAGCGGTACCATGGGGATGCCAAAATTAGTAGTGCATTCGAACAAGGCTCTTTCATCATTGGCCCAACAACTTTGTTCGATTTTTGCCGAAAGAGATATGACCAAAGAGATCTTCGCTTCTATTGTGCCTATTTTTCATTCTTTTGGCGCTCAAATTGTATTGACCGCTATATCTGCTGGAGCCAAAATTCACCTAATTCCTAAACCATCCGGCGAAGCTATCCTGAAATCCATAGCAAAATTTAAACCAACTATTATACCTCTTACCCCACCAATTTTAAATGAAATGTTACATCATCCAGACCTGCGCCAGACAAATTTGAGTTGCGTGAAGGATTTCTTCTGTGGGAGCGCATATTTGCCAGTAGAAATATTTGAATCATTCAAATCAATGGGTATCGAAATATGCGCGGGCTACGGGATGCTAGAATGTATTATGAGCATTGCCAATCCTCGAGGTCCGAAAGGAAGAAAGAAGGCTTCAAGTATTGGAATCCCCACACCCAACGTAGATGCGGTGATTTTAGGGAAAGATGGGAGGATTTGCAAGCCAGTACCTGTCGATTCTACCGGAAAAGCATTGCTTCCAGATGATGCGGATGAAAGAAGGCCTTATGTAGGCGAATTGTGTCTTAGGGCACCTCATCAGATGCTTCGTTATGATCAAGACAAAAAATTGACAAAAGCCACCATCGACAAAAACGGTTTTGTTCATTCTAGAGACGCCGCCTATATGGATGAAGAGGGTTATTTTTACATTCTGGGAAGGAATTCAGATGTTTTTACCTGTGGGACATCGGACGTCTTCCCGGATGAAGTAGAAGAAAGGCTCCTTATGCATCCGGCAATTCAAGATGCCTGTGTTATCGATATTCCGCACGAGATATACGGCAGCGCCCCCAAAGCATTTATTTTGTTAGCGCGTGGGCAGTCCACTACCGATTTGGAACTAAGAGATTTTTTAAAAAACAAATTAGCTACTTGGAAAATACCGGTTGAATTCGAGATCGTCACATCGCTTCCCATCAGTAGCGGGGGGAAAAAACTGAGAAGAATTCTTAGATTGAAAGATAAGAAAGAGAGATTTGGCGGAAAATCAACGGCGCCGATAACTGATAAAAATATCTAAAATTTATTTCTATTTACATTAAAATGTTCAATAGACCAGATCTACAAGTATCGGCCGAAGCACTGAGGCTTTTGAAATCAAAGTTTCATTGCGCTGCCATCCAGTCGCCCAAAGGAAGAATGGTGAGGTATAAAAGGTTGCTGGTGACAGCGGATGATATGAGAGCTTTCGGATTGGCAGTAAATGATAGTTACTCGTGTGTTCCCACCTTGGTTGTGCCCGGGACAAGCATTCCTTTTGAAGAAACGCAGGAATATCTCGCATGGTTGATAGACCAAGGATATCCTGTTGCATATATTGAACATCCTATTGGAGGGCTTTTGGATACCGCAATCCATCCGAAGCTGGAACGCCCTCTTGTTCTTGAGCATTTTCTCGACTGCCTGCGAGATCAGGGGCCTGAAAAAATAAAAAAAGTGACCGGGCTTTTTCAGTCTTACGCCGCTTTTGATGTGATCCGGCTAATTGCGAAAGATCCCCAAAAATATAAAAATATCATGCCTGTCTTCTTTTTAGACAACCCAGCCGGTTTTAATGGCGATATTAATATTTTGGTGCATATTTTTCGATGGCAATTCATGCATTTGGGCAGCGGACTGATAAAACAGGTATTCAGCAAATTTTGGGGTGGAGCATATCCAATTCCAAGGGGGGATGCGGCAAGAGGCGATTACCGGAAGAGGGAGCTTCATGACCTCTGGGCGTGGTGGAAAAATACTTTGAAAAACCCTGTAAGGGGAGGAATTCGCGAACTTTGGGATATTTGCCATTATAGAGCTGAAGAGGATATGCAAAAAATTCAGAAGGCGGGGTATGAGGTCAGCGTTTTTAAACACAGCGGTGATAGAATTTTACCTCTTCTGGAAACTTTAAAATATGCTCAAAAGATATTTGCCCAAAGGCTTTTCATACTTGACGGAGGGCATAACGATTTGTTTGTACAAGTAAAAAATAGAAAAGCAATTTCCGAGGCGATGTATATTTAAACCTATGGCCACACAATTCGGTTGGATTTTACCCCATCGGGTATGGCCGAGGCAAGTTGAGCGATTCGAATCGGCAGATCCGGCATTTTAGTCAGCGCTTTAAATCCCGGCAGAATGCGATCGGTTTCAATGCTCGGCTCAAGATCGTCGGCTGCGGCGGTTCTGTCCAGATCGGCAAACAGGGCTTCGAGACTCGGCCGGCCGTCGAGCAGGATCTGCATGTAGTGCGGGTTTGACAGGTTTTTGACCAGCGGGGTGTCGGCCAGCATGGTTTGCAGTGCGCGGTGCATGCGGTTGTCGCCGGTGCGTCGCCGATGGTCCCGGCGCAAAGAGCGAAAGAACTGTTCCAGGATGTTGTTGGTACGTTGGGGGTAAACGAGAGCCGGCCCTGAGGGGGTTTGCACCCGGATCGGCTCGGCAAACAGTTTGTCTTCATACTTGTCGATTTGCTCGGCCAGTTTGTTGCACAGTGGATCTTCGGCCAGCTTCGTTTCCGCATCAAGGCGACGACGGAAGCGGCCGACGGCATCGCGGATAGCGTCCATTTCAACTTGTCCGCCGTCGTCGTTGAGGCCGCCATGTCCGCCGGCATCGGCAATGCGCATCGCAGCGCGGAGTTGATCGAAGAGTTCGCAGCGCCGGCGCAACTCATCGACGCTCTTTTCCAAAACAGGATCGGCGGCCACTTGCAGCACCTTTCGGGCCAGGTGCAAAAACAGTCGGTTGCCGACCGGGTTATCGCCGGCAAGTGTTTGCAGCAACCGCGGCAGGCAATCGAGCAGGATCGAGACCCGTTCGGCCAAGGCCAACAGCGGCCGATCGAAGGGAAAGCCGTAGCCATCACCGCTGTTTTTGGCCTGCAAGCACCACAGCGCCAGGGCATAGGTCGCCTGCGCGGTTGTCATGGGGGGACCGGCGGTGGTTTCGGCAGCGCCGGGATTCATCGCCCTGACGTCGGCCTGTTCGGCCAACACCTGCCGCGCTTGGCGGGCCAGTTCGCTGAGCCGGGTACTGAACGCATGCTGGCGCAGACAGCCGCGTAGCTGTCGATAGGCCGGTTCGAGAAGGTCTTTGCCCGCGTCGCGCAGAAAATGAAAATGGCAGATGAAGTCTTTGGCGCCGGCAAACACGGCTGTCACCGCTTTGCAGATACCGGTGCCCATGTCGTGGACGCAGGCGATCGGATCGCCGTAGTCGGTTTTGATCTTTTCCAGAAAAGGGACAATCCGGTCGGCATGCTCGGTGGGCACCTTGACGTTGGCCAGCACCAGAGAGCTCAGAGCGTCGATGCCGGACATCAACGCAGGCGCATCGTCTTGATGCAGGCCGTCGATGTGCAGGATATAGCCGCCGTTTACGGCCATGGCCTCTCGGATGCGCGGTGTGGCCCGGCGGTGGGCCAGTGCCAGGTAAAGGATGAACTTGCGGCCGAGTTTGCCGATCTGAGAATCCGACAACTGCACATCGCGCGCCAGCAACTCGGCGCGTACCCGGCCGACACTGTGGCAGTCCTGAAACAAACGCCGCCCGACAAAGACCATCACGTCCCAAGCGGTGTTGCATCGATGCGCCACCCACTGGCGCAGCGCCGGATCCTGCTCGACACGGCCGCAACGGTCGCATTCGAGCACGATCCGGCGCGCCTGAAAGACGCCGGCAAGACTGATCACGCGCTTGGTTTGTGTCTTTTGCACCTTCAGGGTCCCGCCGCAGGGGCAAAGCTGATTCGATGGTCGAAAATCGACCACCGGCGGCTGCGGGAACAACGCCGACGGGCGCACCTCCCGGTGCAACTGCTCGTTTAGCCGGATCAAAACGCCGATGGCAGCCCCGGCGGCGTTTTTTT
>DCWA01000004.1 GCA_002327445.1 Desulfobacteraceae bacterium UBA2174
CATTATCGCCGTTTGCAGTATAGAAGAAGTTAAAGAAAATTTATTCAAATTTGGAAAGATTAATAATGTCAGATTCGTTAAAGGCTGGTTCGATGATACGATGCCGAAATTCAACGAGCCTGTTGCGGCAGCATATTTGGATGTGGATCTTGCCGCGTCAACGCGCACCTGCCTGAAGTATCTTTATCCGCTTCTTGAGAAGGGTGGTAGCCTGTATTCTCAAGATGGCCATCTGCCCCTTGTTATCAGCGTATTTGATGATGCTGATTTCTGGTTGAATGAAGTTGGCTTTGAGAAACCACCAATCTATGGCTTGGGTGAGAAAAAACTAATAAAGATTGTAAGGTGACCGATTGAGATGTTTTTTACCGAGGAATAATTTTTACAACCACAGCACTATCCGTCAGAAAACGTAACGTACCCTCCTTGCTGGTTCTCGTTCTCACTTCCCCTTTAGCCATACCGACCACCTTGTAATCCCCGTCTCGTTTCAGATCCACCACCAAGTGATCGGTTTTTCCGACCGGGGCGCGGTAAGTCACCTCACCGTCCACCGTGCCGGTTCGGCCGAACATCACCAGCTGGCCGTCCAGCGAAACACCGACCATGTTACCCTGTTCTGATTCGATTCTGGTCGTTGCCGGCATCTCAGCGGTCCCGGTGTCCGCGATGTGGAGCACGTGCAGAAAGTTGTCAAACTTGCGCGCTTCTGCCGGGGAGACTTCGATTCGCCAGCGGCCGGCATCCACCTTGCCCAGGATGTCGTGTCCGTCGCCGGTGCGGTTTTTCCCGTTAGCCCAGGCCTCGTAGCCATCGCCGCCGATTCTGCGGACGATGCTGTTCTCTGGTAACAGGACCTGGATGAACAATCTTCCCGGGTCGTCGGGATTTGGTGGCCTGAGTACACCGTCGCCCCAGGTCATACGGATGGTGTCCGCCTTGAAATCCTCGATGTGCCCCAGCACCTCGGCGGATAGGAGTTGGCCGCCGGGCATTTCGGGCTTTCCCTGAAAATGACATACCCAGGCCTTGCGCCAAGAGGCGTCCAGGGCCTGCACCCGGTCGAAGACAATCAGATTGTTGGTGTTGGTCAAATAGACCATGGATCGGGTGAAAAGATCGATTTTCGGTTTGTTGCGCCAGGTGCGGCCTGATTTTTTATCTTTTTGGGCGTAGCAGTACCGCGGGTTGTTGTAAGCCATGGTGGCATCCGCGGAAACATAGGTGTAGCTGTTGTCCTCGGCGTTCTCGAAGGCGATGATGTCGCCGGTTTCGAACAGACCGGCCTCGACATCGCTTTCCTCTGTTTTTCTGCGCAGGTACTCGTCAAAGGTAAAACAGGTCTGGCCACAGGCCCAGCGCATACGCTGCCCCCCGGGGTTGGCGATGATTCCGGGAGCGATCAAATCCCCGGCGCCCGGCCCGCCGGCATGGGTGAACTCGCCGAGCTGAAAGACCAGCATGGTGTTGCTGCTGATGGACTGGGTGAAGTAGTGGCTGCCGGTGCCCCCATGCCAGCACTTGTCCAGGCCGTAGCTGCCGCCTTGCACCGCCAGGCGCCCCTTGTTGAAAATCCAGAACGAGTTGTTGTGGTTGGCCTGGCTGTGGGTCCATGCCCAATCGCCGCATTTGAATTCGATCACCGCGCCATCGGCGCTCCAGCCTTTGTTGCGCATCTGCGCGTAACCCGGGCCGTGCCGGCCCCAGAGCCGGGCCACCGGTTTGTCGAGCAGGATTTTTTCGGCCTGGGCATTCAGCGCTTCGTTGTAAAACAGGATCCGGATCAGGCGGCCGTAGGGGCCGCACCTGGGATCTTCCCCCAGCCATCTTTGGAAGGCGTAAAATTCGGGGACATTGCAGGCATTGGCGACGGTCCAGTAGACGCTGCGGCCCTTGATGCGCAACCCGGGCGGGTTGTAGTCCCAGGCCACGGCATCGCTTCGCGTTTTGTCCGGCAGCACCTCGGCCATCATGTAATGCAGGTGCCCTTCCAGCCAGTTGCCGTAATCGCGCTTAATGATCTCGTAGATGTCCTCTCCCGCCACCGCGCTGGCCCAGCAGGCAATGACCTCCGGCATGATCAGCCCGATATTGTAGCTGCTGCCGCCGTGCATCCAGGCGCCGTCGTTGTGCTGCCAGGCCCGGAAGTAGTTTTTCTTGAAATATCCCATTGCCCAGCGCCTGAGCTTGGCGGCTTCCGGGTGGTCGTCCAGGACCAGGCCGGCGGCCAGCACATCCGACACCCAGCCGGGTGACGCGCGGTGGGTCCAGATGTCGAAAGCATGGTCGGATTCGTAAATTTTGGCGCATTCCAGGGCTACCTCGGCGATCTTGTCGGCCATCTGCCGCCGCTGTTCATCGGTGACGCTGGGGCTGTTGTAAATCCAGTCGTACCACAGGGCGGTTTCCACCAGGCCGCCGCCCACGTTGAGTGCCGGCTTGGCCACCAGGATGCGCTCGACGATTCTCGGCACCAGGGTTTCATCCCCGGTTATCAGGTAGAGCAGCGCCCGGTGGGTGATCACCGCGGGGGATGAAGGGTGGTCCGGTGGCTTTTTCATGTCCTTGGCAACCTGGCTGGCCCAGGGCTCCTCTTGGGCACGCGCGCGAAGCTGGGAGAGAGACAGCCCGTATTTCCATTCCGAGGGACGCAACAACAACCGCGGATGCCCTTTTATTATTTGAGGCAGTTCATTCTCGGGAAGGGCCTCCTCGGCCAAGGTGACAGCATAGGCATTGCCGTTTATCAGTTGTCTTCTGCGTGGTCCCAAGGGTTTGAAAGGCGAAAGGCCGTAACCGGGAGCCAATGCGGGCGAAGGAGGGGCCGTCTCATTGCCCGGTTCCGCCGCATGTGCCGGCCGAGGCGGGATCGTGATGTGGCCGACCCCGGTTGACATTGACAAAATTATGGTCGAAATTACCCCAAAAATTTTTGCGGCGTGGTTCATGATGATTTCCTATGGTAGAAAAAGCGCTTGCTATCCACGGAAATGGCGACAAGGAGTCTCACCAAACTGAAATCATGTGATATGCTCATTTGCGTAGAGATCCCTCGCTTCGCTCGGGATGACATTTCTTGCGGGATGACATTTCTTGTTGATCTATCAGGATTCAATGTGCCTGTATTGATGTGCTTCCTGACTGAAAAGCACGGGTTCTTTTGTCAGCCCCAGTATCACCAATAAATGGCCGTGATGCAAGCCGAACATCGATTTGAAAAAGACTGCCGGCGTTCTGATGCCGCCCATTGATTTCGATATCGTGACCCTGAACGAAGTCGGGCGAGGTGTTTCTTGAACGACAAGGCAAATACACGGATCCGGCTTGCCGCCGTCGGGGACATCATGTTGGTCGCCGGTCCGGGCCGTGACAACCCGGGGCGCGGCAGTGAAGCGCTGTCTGAAGACATTCGCCGGCTTTTTTCCGATTGCGACGTTGTCTTCGGCAACCTGGAGTGCACCCTTCCCGGCAGCGGCACTGTTTCCAGTGAACCGCGCCTGATCTCGACGGCCACTCAGATCGAAACGCTGCGTGGCGCCGGGTTCGATGTGGTCAGCCTGGCCAACAACCATACCTTCGACTGCCTGGATGAAGGGTTCCATCGGCTCCGCGACGCTTTGACGGACATTGGCATCCGGTGGTGCGGTGCGGGCGATAATCTTGAAGAGGCCCTGAAGCCGGCTATGGTACAGGTGAAAGGCATCACCCTGGCGTTCATCGGGGTGGTGGATGCGACCTCGGGTGCCAGTCGGTTCGCCGGTCCGGCTTCCAGCGGCGTTGCCCCCAACGATCCGGATGCAGTCTGTCGCAGGATCGAGGCGCTGCAGCAGGAGGCCGACCATGTGATCGTGTCGCCTCACTGGGGCGATGAACGTTTTCGCTTTCCATCCCCGCGCCAGATCCGGCAGGCACACGCCTTTATTGATGCCGGCGCCAGCATGGTCCTGGGCCATCACCCCCACGTCCTTCAGGGTTTGGAAATTTATCGCGGCAAGCCGATTATTTATTCACTGGGCAACTTCCTTTCCAATCCGGTTCACTATACCAACGGTGATGTCCTTGTTTGGGATCGTTTCGAAAGAGCGAGTTGTATTCTTCTGGCGGACATCAACAAAAGTAGCATTGACCATGTCCGGCAGGTTCCGGTTTTCGACGATGGCCATTCGGTTCGCATCGACCGCAGTGGGTGGGCGGAGCGCTGCATTCGCAAGGCAAACCGACTTTTGGCTCAAGGCGTTACCGGTCGACGGTACGCCCGCGAGGCTTTTCGGGTGCGCAAGGTCAAACCGATCGTCGATCATTTAAGTTGGAATGAACTCAAGCGGTTGCGGCCGGAGAAAGTGGTCAGCGCTCTTCGGCTTTTAATGGGACGGAGATGATGGTTTCTAAAAAGAGGTTTTGAAACCTGTTCTCGGATTGTTCTTTTCACGGGAAAAAAATTCGGCTTGACGCGGACGGATGAAGCAGCGTCAAGGCGTTTTTTGTCACCGGGGTTGACAAAATTTGTCACATGGGGAAAAGCGCCGCGGCATATAGTCCCGCGAAAATCTTTTTGAGGATTAAAAAATGTTTATTATTTTTAAATGGTTGAGAATTTATTGAGAATTTTTTGCAAAAGTTGGCGCAAATATTGTTTGTTGTTTTTCGGTCCAGGAAATTTGACAAGCTCGTACAAACATCAGGAATCACCACAGAGACACAGAGAACACAGAGTCAACTAATGAAAAGGCAAGGGAATAGAGCTGCTTTTTAATGGTTGAAGATGTGAAATTTTTTATTAGATTTTGCTATTGATGACGTTTCGGGATTTTTTATGGGGATCTCAATTTTTAGCCGGAGGTATAAGGTTACCTAAATTACAGTCAGAAAAAATTTTATATTCGTTTTTATAGGCGACGAAAAAAGCAAAACCACCGAAAGGCGGCGACGCAAAGCCACGGGTCTAAAGCCGAAAGGCTATGACAGCCGGACTACCGAACGCATCGCAGTGAAACCCTTGGGTGTTTTTGGCCCGAGGGTTTTTTGTTTGGGCCTTGAACACTTTCAATGCGAAGTTGCGGTCCTGAAGTCGGCAACGGTTTTAAAATTAGCTCAAACCCCCTGTCGGGGCGTCGCTCCCGGACTAATTCGTTTCTTGAAGAAAAGAGAGGTCCAGCATGAGCAGAAAAATTTGGAACTTATTCATTGCAATATCCCTGAGCGGAATTGTCCTCGCATTTATTGGGCAGACGGCCATTGCGGGTTCTGACCCGGCCAAAATTTTAGGTCAGATTGGGGACATCACGGTCAAGGAAGGAGAATTGATCGACTTGTCCCTGGAGGCGCCGGTCGGATTTGGGCCGGAAGTCAAATGGACGGTGAGTGGGTTGCCCCAGGATGCGGCCTTTTTTGAGGTGCCCGCTTTCCCTGGTGCCGAGGGCTTCGGGGCCGCCACCACCGGCGGCCGCGGGGGCCGGGTGGTCAAGGTGACCAACTTGGACCGCGACGGCCCGGGCAGCCTCAAGGCCGCCTTGGAGCTGAACGAGCCGCGCATCATCGTGTTCGATGTGAGCGGGGTGATCGACGGCAGTTTGATGACCGGCGAGTGGCTTCGCTACAAATCCGGGCGGTTGTACACGGCCAATGCCCCGTTGACCATTGCCGGTCAGACAGCTCCGGGGGCCGGGGTGACGCTCAACGCCATGCTCAGCATGTACAACAGCGATGGTGGTACGGCCGCGGATAATGCGATCCTGCGATTTTTGCGTTTGCGTTCCCCCTTTTTTCGGGGAGCCGAAGGAGACACTCTGCGTGCCGGTGGCAACCGGCTGATTTTCGACCATGTGTCCGGGGCTTGGGGAACGGACGAGAACTTTGATTTTTCCAACCTCAGAAACGCCACCATCCAGTGGAGCGGAGTAGAGGAAGCAGCCGGCTATGGCGGCCCTTGGGAGGTGTTCGCCGATGCGGACGGCGACGGCATGCTCGATTACTGGGAGAGCAAGGTGCGCGATTCCAGCACCACCGACGCAGTCAAGGATATCGCCCTTCACATCAAGCCAAACGAAGACCTCGACGGCGACGGCGTCACCAACTTCAACGAATGCAAAAATGGGACGAACCCGCTGGTGGCCGGGGCGCCTGCAGATCCCGAATGGATGGTCAATTATGATTCCGACGGAGACGGACTGGCAGATTGGTGGGAAATGCTGGCCGTCAATCAAAGCGCGACCGACAACCTGATTTCGCTTGCCAGCATCCGGCCGGAAGACGACCTGGACGGGGACTTGGCATCCAACCGGGAAGAATACTTGGCCGGAACTAGCCCCTTGGTCAAACCGGAGCATAATTTTGGTATGATCCTTGGCTACAAGGGCAAGAATATCAGCTTGCACCACAACTTTTTCGCCCATCACAAGATTCGTACCCCGCTGTCGGGCGTCGAAGTGCTCGATCACCGCAACAATGTCATCTACAATGCCGATTTGGGTGTCACCTGGCATCCGTTGACCATGAACGAGCAGCGGCCGGGTGAACGATTCAAGACCAATTTGGTGGGCAACTATTTCAAGGCCGGCCCCAACTCCCCCAAGACGATAAACATACCGACTTATTTTTATCCGTTCATCGGTGGCTCGGATTCCATGATCTATGCCGGCAGCAATTATTTCGACATGATCGACGATCCGAAGGGATATCTGGATATTTTCGACAGCAACCGCCGCCGCGGGCTGTTTGATGGCGGTTTGGACCAGAAGGTCGGCGAGATGTTCCCGGCCCCGGGATTTCAAACGCACCCTGCCCAAACTGCCTATGAATTGGTGCTGGCACACGCTGGCACCCTGCCGCGGGATGCCGTGACTGCCAGAAACGTGAGCGAGATCAGCGGCAGGACCGGAAAGTGGGGCAAGGAGGCGCCCGCCAGTGGCCTGATGGAGGGGCTGGATCCCGAGGATCCGCCCACCGACAGCGACGATGACGGCATGCCGGATGAGTGGGAGACCGCGGTCGTGAGGATGCCGGACGGGCGGGTGGTGAACCGCGCCGCGATGTTGAACCCCCAAGACGGGTCCGACTACAACCGTATCGTCAAGAGCGGGGAGTCCGTTCTGGTGTTCAACGGAGTAGCCATTGACGGAACCCAGGATCGTTACAAGGGCTACACATACATCGAGTACTACATCAACGAGCTGGCCGATCAGTTGATGCTGGAGAAGTTGGGCGCCGCCGGCTACGATGAGACGGCCCTGCCGGGCTACGGTCAAACGCCGACGCCGGGGCTTTCGTGGATGCCGGGGTATGCTCAGGCTGGCACCTATGACGTGGTGATCACAGCCTCGGACGGGACCCGCACCGAGAGCGAAACCGTGCGGATCGTGGTGGGCGACAACAACCTCAAGCCTTATATCTATGCGGCCATGTACACACAGGCCGGCACCAGCCTCAGCACCTTCCAGGCCAACAAGATCGAAGCGGGCCGGACGTTGTGGTTCGAATTTTACGTTACGGAGCCGGACGGCCAGAACTACACGGTTGATGTGACAAACCTTCCCGCCGGTGCCACGGTAACCAATACCGGCCGTCAGAACACAACGCTCAAAGGAGACTCCACTTTTGATGTGTATGTGTTCGAATGGACCCCGACCGCCCAGGATGTGGGGTGGAGTGATACGCTGCGCATTACCGCTACTGATACCAGCGGCCAGACGGCAACCCAGGATTTCATTCTGCAGGTGGTTGCACCCTCCGCGGCCCTTCACACCATTTCCGCGACGGCCGCGGCGGGCGGGAGTATAACGCCCAGCGGGCAGATCACCGTTCAGGAAGGCGACGACAAGATGTTCACCATCTTGTCGCAACCCGGCTACATCGTTTCCGATATTCTGATTGACGGCGTTTCCACCGGTCTTGTAGGCGTGGGTGCCTATCTCCTGGAAAACATCGCTCAAGACCGAACCATCCAGGTGAAGTTCGCCCAGCAGACGAACAGCATCGGCGGGTGGGTCACGAAGCTGGATTTCAGCGGCAACATGCAGGACTCCTCAGGCCTTGGCAACCACGGCAGCGCCAGCGGCGACAGTGCGCCGCAGTTGACCAACGACCGTTTCGGCAACCCCGCCAGCGCCTTCGTTTTTGACGGGGTGAATGACTACATCCGTGTGGCCGACAGTGCCTATTTTCAAGCCAGCGACGCGACGCTGTCCGTTTGGGTGTACGGGAAAGAGGATTTTTATAAAGGACAGTATTTTCTTTCAAAAAACGGCGCCGATGGCACCAATGCACTGGGTCTTTTTACTGCCTGGGACGGCTTGTATGCACCTGGAACCGGATATCCTCATGTAAGTGGCATGGCGGGCAAGGAAAACCAGTGGATGCATCTGGCCGTGGTGCGCCGGGCGGATGTGGCCGAGTTTTACTCGAACGGAAACTTCCTTGGTTCGGTTCAAACCGGCTATCTACAGAACAGCACCTTGCCGCTGATCATCGGAGCCCGTAGCCATGCCGACACACCTAGCCTGTCTTTTTTCAAGGGTGCATTGGACGAGTTGCGGGTGTATAATCGTCCCCTGAGTGCGTCTGAAATCGCCATTCTGGCTGACAATCCGGGGGCCGCGGTCCCGGAGCCTGCGCCCGAGCCGGAGCCTGAGCCGGATCCAGTTGTGGCGCCTGATCCAGATCCAATCGTGATACCCGTGCCAGACTCTGATTCAGGTTCGGACCCGATAGTGGAGCCAGAACCGGATCCTGTTCTCGACCCCCAACCAGATCCGGACCCCATTTTGGACCCGGAGCCTGAACCCGATCCCGACCCTGTTGTTGACCCTTACATCATCACCGATCCAGATCAGGGAGATGTAAACCTTGACGGCACGGTGGACGGCGTTGATCTGGTTGCTGTAATGCAGGCTTTTGGCAGCAATACAGCCGATACAGGTTGGAATGCTGGTGTGGACCTGGACGGCAGCGGAGTTGTTGATGCCGCCGATTTAAAGCTGGCGGTTTCCAACTACGGCGCCAACGCCTATGCCGAAGGAACCCTTTTGCATATAATCACGGCTACCTCCGGCCCAGGCGGCGCCATATTCCCCGAGTCGGCGGTGCCGGTGCCCGATGGCGGGAGCCGTACTTTCTTGATAAGCCCGGAAAAAGGCTATTCCATCGATGAGGTTTTAATTGACGGCGTGGCCGTAAGCCTGATCGATAAATTTATTTTTCATTTGGATGGTGTGATTGGTGATCACACCATCGAAGTGCGTTTTGTGCCGACCCCGGAACTTGCCGATGAACTTGCCATGAGGCTGGAGTTCAACGGCGATTTCAAAGATGCTTCCGGCTGGGAAAACAATGGTGTTTCATCCTCGGACAACACACCGTCTTTTACCCGGGATCGCTACCGTAGACCAGACAAGGCGGGCCAATTCGACGGCCTCAACGATTTCGTGCGGGTCGAGGACAGCGTTGACTTCACTACTCCCGAGTATACGCTCACGGCTTGGGTTTATGGCCAAAAAGATTTTGGAACAGCGCAGTATATCGTCTCGAAAAACAGCACTGACAGCCAAAACGCTGTTGGGATGTTTGCTTTTCGGGATTGCCTGTTTTCTTGTGGGACCGGATATCCGCATACGGCTTATTTACTAAAAGACATGGAGCAACAGTGGCTTCATTTTTCAGTGGTACGGACTATTTGGGGAGTTGAGTTTTATATCAACGGTCAGTACCAGGGGAAAATGTTAACCAGCGCCAATACGGCAAATACCTTGGATTTGATCATTGGCGCCCGAAGCAGGGGAGAGACCATTCCCAATTATGCGTTTTTCAACGGTATCCTCGACGACGTGCGCCTTTACAACCGCCCTCTGAGCGCCGAGGAAATCGAAGGCTTTGTCAAAATGCCCGGAGATTTGAACGACGATTACATTGTCGGTGAACCGGACCTTCTTCTATTGGCGCAAGCCTATGGATCAATTGACGGCGATGGGAACTGGAACCCCTCCGGGGACTTCGATGGAAACGGCCAAATCGATATGGCCGATCTGGTCTGGGCGGTGTGGGGATTTGATGTTAGCCGAAAGAACGCTCAATAACTGGTCTTAAAAAATTTTATGATAAATCAGCTTTTCTTTTAGCTCGAATTCTAAAACTTAACCTTGACGGCAGGATCCTGGATGATGTTTTATTACCGTGTTCCTGCCGTTTTTATTGGCTGTTGGCGATTCGGCGATGACCGCGTCGGTGTCTGATTTTATCCAAAAGATTGTCCAAAATGTTTAATCCTCTTGGTCTACAGGTTGATTCGGCCAGGCGGAAATGGGCGGCGCGATAAACATGAAAAGGGCATTCAGCAGTATACTGGGCGGGATCGGGCCGACGCCTCTGGTGCCGATAGCGCGACTGGCCAACAACAAGAAAGTGACTGTCCTCGCCAAGGTGGAAGGTTTCAACCCCGGAGGATCGATCAAGTTCAGGCCGGCGCTTTTCATGATCGAGGCGGCGGAAAAGCGGGGCGATCTTGACAAGAGCAAGACCGTGCTGGAGGCCACTAGCGGAAACACGGGCATCGGGCTTGCCCTGGTATGCGCCGTGAAAGGGTATCGACTGCGTCTGGCCATGTCCGAATCGGCCAGCGAGGAGCGCAAGACCATCCTGCGGGCCTACGGCGCCGAGCTGGTGCTGACTCCGTCATCTCTGGGGACCGATGGGGCCATCGAATACGTGTACAACCTTGCCAGGGAGGCGCCGGACAGATATTTTCTCGTGGACCAGTACAACAATCCGGACAACTGGCGGTCGCACTACGAGACGACGGCACCGGAAATCCTGGCGCAGACCGGGGGGCGGTTGGACGCGGTCGTGGTGTGCCTGGGAACCACTGGAACGATCATGGGGATTGCCCGGCGCTTCAAGGAGGAAAAGCCGAAGGTCCGGATCGTTGCCATCGAACCCAACCCGGGCCACAAGATCCAGGGCCTCAAAAATATGAAGGAATCCTACAAGCCCGGGATTTTCGATGAAAGCCTGGTCGACGAGGTGATCCATGTCACCGATCAAGAGGCCTTTGACACTACCCGCCGGCTGGCTCACATGGAGGGGCTTTTCGTGGGGATCAGTTCCGGCGCCGCGGTGGCCGGGGCCTTGAAGCTCGCCAAGGACCTGAAAAGCGGCACCGTGGTGACAATCTTACCCGATTTTGGTGAGCGGTACCTGAGCACGCCCGTTTTCAGGAAAGATCGTACCGATGACCGCAAGGCGGGGCCATTCATTTACAACACGCTGGCGCGAAAAAAGGAGCCACTGCAGACAACGGCCGGCAAAAAGATCCGCATGTATACCTGCGGACCCACCGTGGACAGTTACATGCACCTGGGCTTGTGCCGGCGATTCGTGACAGCCGACATCGTTCGCCGGTATCTTGAATACAAGGGTCTGGAAGTTTACCACGTCATCAACATCACAGACTTGGACGATCGCACTATCACTGCCGCCGAGGAGGCGGGAATCCCACTGGCCAGGTTGACCGAAACTTATTTGCAAGCTTTCTGGGAAGACGGAGACCAGCTGAACTTGCGTCGTGCCTCGGTATACCCGCGTGTTACCGAAAACATTGACGAAATGATCGCATTGGCCGGCAAGTTGGTCCAAAACGGTACTGCCTACGAAAAATTCCGGTCGGTTTATTTCGACGTGACCCGTTTTCGAAATTACGGAAAGCTGTCCGGCATCGATCCCGGCAAGGTAAGGCCTGGCGTGACCGTGGATATGGACCAGTATGATAAAAATCACCCTGGAGATTTCACTCTTTTCAAGCGGGCCACGCTGAATGAATTGAAGCAGGGCATCTGCTACCCGACCGAATGGGGCAACGGCAGGCCGGGTTGGCACTTGGAGTGCCCGGCGATTGCGTTGAAGTATTTGGGAGAAAGCTTTGACATCCACACGGGTGACGCTAATCTAATATTTCCGCATCATGAAAACGAAATCGCTGTTGCCGAGGCGTGCACCGGCAAACAGCTCTGCCGCTTCTGGATTCATAATGCGCCGGTATTGTACCAGGGCAAAATGATGTCGGACCAGTCCGAAGAAGTCGTTACGCTTCGAGATTTGCTGGACAAAGGATACAGTGGGCGACAGGTACGATATTATTTGCTCACCAACCACTATCGGAAAGCGCTCAATTTTTCCTACGAAAGCCTGGACGCCTTTTGCAAGGCGATGAAAAAGGTGGATGCTTTGGTGGCGATGCTGCCGGAAGCCCGACCCAAAAAGCATGGAGCTGCCATGAATGCATTGGCCAAGGAAGCCATTCGCGGTTTCGAGGCCGCCCTGGAGGACGATTTCAACACGCCAAAGGCTGTGGCGGTGCTGTTTGAGGTGATCAGGAAAGTCAACAATGGGGGCCTGACCAAAGGAGACAGGGAAGATATCGCCGCCGCCCTGCGGCGGATGGACACGGTTTTGGGCGTGCTGAATGATGCCGAGGCCGCTTGAGGAAAGGAAAGGCCTGGGCCGGAAAGATTTTTTTTCAGAAGCCATTGCGCCTCGTTGAGAGGCGTTTTGCATGAGACGATGTTTTTTATACTTGATTGCCGGCAGTTGCCTGTTGCTGCTGTTTTCTGCCGGCCCCGGGAGTTTTGCCGTCAGATCCTTGCGTTATGTCTGGAACCTGGGCCATATCGTGGCCTTTGCCGCCTTTTGTATGCTGCTTTTGGACCATTGGCAAGGCTTGGCGGGAAAAACTTTTTTTCCTCAGATGGAGATTCTGCTCCTCTTTGGCCTGATTGCCGGGGGCTTGGTGGAGGTTGTGCAGGCGGCAACGGGCGGGGACTGCTCCTGGTCGGATCTGGGCCGGGATTTGATTGGCTGCCTGACCGCGAGCGCTTTTTTTTCGGGCCGGCGGCTGATGCTGAATAAAGCGGTGAGGTGGCGCGTTCAGGCCGCCACCATTGGATTGGTGATCCTGGCCGCTGTTCCTCTGTTGCTATCCTTGGCCGACGAAGCCATGGCTCGACGCCAATTTCCGATTTTAGGCGGCTTTGAATGCCCTTTGGAGATTGATCGTTGGGAGGGCGACGCTCGGTTGGCTATAGATCATGGAATTTTTGCCACCGGAAAGGCGTCTCTGAAGATGGAATTGAACACCACGCGCTATTCGGGGGCTACGCTCAAGTATTTTCCGGGAGACTGGCAGGGATACCAGGCATTGCGTTTCGCGATTTTCAACCCGGAGGCCGTGCCGCTGAAGATCATGTGCAAAGTCGCCGATCGAGCGCATGACAGGTCCGGTCATCGATACAAGGACCGTTTCAATGGATCCTTTGAGCTGAATTGCGGGTGGAACCGTATTCTTGTTCCCATGGCGGATATCGAAGCCGCGCCGAAAAAAAGGAAAATGGACCTGCGGCAGGTGACGCAGGTGAGTCTTTTTGCGGCGGGATTGAAGCGGAACAGAATCATCTATTTGGACGACGTGCGGCTGATGAGGGAAACTACAGGAAGTTGGGAAGATAAGAAAAACGAAAAACCATTCTCGCGCTAAGACGCCTGTACAGCAAAAAGATGAGAAATTGAGAGGTTTGGAAGATAAGAAAAAATTAAAAAGCAAAGAATATTCTCGCGCAAAGACGCAAAGGCGCAAAGAACTGCTGGGTATGAGGGCGCTTTGTGCCAAAAGGCGAAAAATTTCCAAATACGTTCTTTTTACCCGCACCAGCGGGTCTCAAAATGGTTTTTGTCCTTGTCTTTCTTGGCGCCTTGGCGTCTTGGCGCGAGAATTTTTTTTACCTCAATCTCGGAGAAAACGAATGAAAAAAGCGGTAACAGCGGAAATCAAGGATCAGGATCTATCGGTATCCCCCGACGGCGAGCGCTTTGTGCTGCCGGCGGAAAATGACTATGCGGCCGAAAACCGGCGGCTCGAAACCCTGGTCGCCGAGCAGCGCGCCCTAGGCCGGGAGATCGTGGTGGTGATGGGGGTCGGCTTCGTGGGCGCGGTGATGGCCGGGGTGGTGGCCGACAGCGCCGACAAGGCCACCGGTGCGCCGCTGTATTTCGTCATCGGCATGCAGCGGCCAAGCAGCCGTTCTTATTGGAAGATTCCGTATCTCAACCGCGGCGTGGCGCCCGTGGAGGCCGAGGACCCGGAGGTGGCGCCGCTCATCGCGCGTTGCGTCAACGAGAAGAAGACCCTCACGGCTTCCTTTTCCTATGATGCCCTGGCCCTGGCCGATGTCGTGGTGGTGGACGTGCAGTGCGACTACCACAAGAACACGCTGGGCGACGTGCGCAACGGGCACGCCGAGATCAAGGCCCTGGAAGAGAGCCTGAAAGTGATCGGCGAAAAGATCGCCCCGCACTGTCTGGTGCTCATCGAAACCACCGTTCCGCCGGGCACCACCGAGTACGTGGCCTACCCGATTTTGAAAAAGGCGTTCGAAGCCCGGGGGCTAAAAATTCACCACAGAGACACAGAGAACACAGAGAAAACCAAGGAACCTGGGGCATTGAACCCTGAACCTCGCGCAGCGGCAAGCCTGAACCGGGAACCGGGAACCGGGAACCTTGAACCGGGAACCCTGAACCTTGAACGCGCCCCAATCGCGGCCGAGCCGCTTTTGGCCCACAGCTACGAGCGGGTGATGCCGGGGCGCCATTACGTGGCCTCGATCCGCGACTTCTGGCGGGTGTGCTCCGGGGTCAACGCCGAGGCCCGCGACAAGGTGGTGCGGTTCCTGGGCAACGTGCTCAACGTGGAAAAATTTCCGCTCACCGTGCTGGACCGGCCCATCGAAAGCGAAACGGCCAAGATCGTGGAAAACTCGTACCGGGCCACCATCCTGGCCTTTCTGGACGAGTGGAGCCGTTTTTCAGAGCGCAACGGGGTGGACCTGATCAAGGTCATCGAGGCGATCAAGGTGCGGCCCACCCACGACAACATGATCTTCCCCGGCCCGGGCATCGGCGGCTACTGTTTGCCCAAGGACGGCGGCCTGGGGGTTTGGGCCTACAACACGCTGATGGGCTTCGAGGACGACATTTTCAAGATTACCCCGCTGGCCATCGACATCAACGACACCCGCTCGTTGCACGTGGCCCAACTGGTGCGCGACGCCCTGCGCAACATGGGCCGTATCGTGGCGGCCTCCAAAGTGGCCGTTCTCGGCGCGTCTTATCGGCAGGACGTGGGTGACACGCGCTACAGCGGCTCGGAGATCATCGTGCGCAAGATCGCAGAGATGGGCGGGGACGTGGTGGTCCACGATCCGTATGTTAAGCATTGGTGGGAATTCGAGAAGCAAGAGAGCTACCCGGCGCCGGGCAAAAGTTGGGCTCGGTTTTTCCGCAACCAGGAAGAGTTGAGCGGCCTGCGCATCGCCGGCAGCGTGGCCGAGGCCCTGCGGGGGGTGGATGCGATGGTGCTGGCCGTTCCGCACGCCGAGTACCTGGCGCTGACGCCCGAGCAGGTGGTGGCGATGATCGGCGGCCAGGCGGCGGTGGTGGACTGCTTCGGGATTTTGAAGGACGACCAGATCCGGCGCTACTTCGAGCTGGGCTGCGAGGTCAAGGGGCTGGGCCGGGGGCATATCCAGCGGATCAAGGAAAGGGTGAGGAAAGGCTGAATCTGGGAAAATCGATTCTCGCGCCAAGACGCAAAGGCGCCAAGAACGGCAATGGATAGATGGGCGCTTTGCGCAGGTGGGAGCAGGAAGTTGAGAAGTTTGCAAGCTGAGAGCTTTCGAGGCTGAGATGTTGGGATGGTCAGAAGATAAACCAAAGAATCGGATATTGGCAACCTCCGAACTTCCTATTTTTTCAATGCCTATGAGCGGTTATAGCCTTCTGAAACACTTGGTAGCGGTGCTGATCCTGCTTTTGCCGGCAGTGTTCGGTCCGACCGTGGCGGCGGCGCTGGAGCCCGACGAGATTTTGGTGGTGGCCAACCGGAATGCGGGACGCAGCATCGGGCTGGCAAAGTACTACATGAAGCAAAGAGGAATCCCCGAGGACCGGCTGGTGGCCTTGTGGGTGACGGATGGCGAGACGTGCAGCCGGCAGGATTACGACAAGAAGGTGGTGCCACCGATTCGTCGTTGGCTGGCAGCTCACCCGGGAGCCGGTATTCGCTGCTTGGTAACAGTCTATGGGGTGCCTTTGAAAGTGGCGCCACCAGAGATGCCGAATGCGGACAAGCCCAAGGCGAACAAACCATCGGCGCCGGGGAAAAAGGCCGAAAGTACTTTAAAAAACGGCAATTCATCAGATGAAGGCAAGCCGGCGCCTGCCCTTCCGACCCCGGGCGCGTCCCTCGATTCCGAGCTTTGCCTAATCAAGGCCGGGATCTATCCGCTTGAAGGTTGGCAGCCGAATCCGTTTTTCATTGGTTATCAGGGGCGCGAAGTCGGTATCGACCGCAACGATGTGCTCATGGTCAGTCGTTTGGACGGGCCGTCCTCGAAGATCGTCCGGCGCATCATCGATGACAGCCTGGCCATCGAGGCTCGGGGGCTGGTCGGAACCGCCTATTTCGACGCCCGTTGGCCGCGGCCGACCGATGACCGACCTGTAGAGGGGTATGCATTTTACGATCGGTCGATTCATCGGGCATCCGACCGGGTTGAAGCCAGCGGTCGGATGCCGGTGCGCCGGGATGACCGGCAGGAACTTTTCCAACCTGGCGATGCTCCGGAAGCGGCCCTGTACTGCGGCTGGTACAGCCTTTCGCGATACGTGGATGCTTTTACCTGGCAGCCCGGTGCGGTGGGTTTCCATATCGCAAGCGGCGAGTGCAGCACTCTGCACAACCCGGAAAGCCGTATCTGGTGCGTCCAGATGTTGCTCAAGGGGGCTGCCGCGGTGATCGGGCCGGTCGACGAACCGTATGTGCAGGCCTTTCCGGTGCCGGAGATTTTTTTTGGTGTTTTGGTGGATGGTCGCCTGACGCTGGCCGAATGCTATATGCTGAGCGTACCTTACCTGTCCTGGCAAATGGTGCTGGTAGGCGACCCGCTGTACCGGCCGTTTGGGATGGCTGTTGCGTCCTAATTCAAAGACATTTTCGCGCCAAGACGCCCAGGCGCTAAGAACTGCGGGCGATATCGGGCGCTCCGCGTCGGTGGGAGCAGGAAGTTGAGAAGTTGGGACGATGAGAAGGTAAGGAAGGGGATCAAAGACAAAGACCGAAACGACGAGAAACCTCTTGGAGTTTGCCACCATTTCCCGCAGTGTTGAAAAATGCAGATCCCTCGCTGCGCTCGGGATGACACGGGAAAAGAGGGTGGGGATGACACGGGAAAAGAGGGTGGGGATGGCACGGGAAAAGGGGCTCGGGATGACACGGGATAGGGGTGTCATCCCGAGGCGCAAAGCGACGAGGGAGCTCAAACATTTTTTGTCTATCTTTGGGTCTTTTGGTCTTGGCGCGAGGATATTTTCTGGCAGTCGTTTTTACCCCGTCAGCGGGTTTTTGCGATCCAGGCAGCGGTACTGGACCGCCTCGCCGATGTGGCACGCCTCGATGGCGTCTTTTCCATCCAGGTCCGCGATGGACCGGGCGATCTTGAGGACCCGGCTGTAGGCTCTGGCCGACAGGCCGAACCGGTCCACGGCGTTTTCCAACAGGCGCTGGCCGGCGGCGTCCACGGCGCAGAAGCGCTTGATGTGCCGGTTGGCCATCTGGGCGTTGCAGTAGATGGGCTGCCCGGCGAAGCGCTCGGACTGAATTCGGCGGGCCGCGGCCACTCGGGTGGCCATGGCGGCCGAAGACTCGCCCTTGAGACCCTGGCCGGCCAGATCCCGATAGGCCACCGCCGGCACCTGGACGTGGATGTCGATGCGATCGAGGAGGGGGCCGGAAATCTTGCTCCGGTAGCGGCGGATCTGGGTGTGGGTGCAACTGCACTGGTGCCGTTCATCGCCCAAGTACCCGCAAGGACAGGGGTTCATGGCCGCCACGAGCATCACCGAGGCCGGGTAGGTCAGGGTGGAGGCGGCACGGGCGATGGTGACCTGGCGGTCCTCCAGGGGCTGGCGCATCACCTCCAGGACGTGCTTTTTGTATTCGGGCAACTCGTCGAGAAACAACACCCCGTTGTGAGCCAGGCTGACTTCGCCGGGGCGCGGCAGGTGGCCGCCGCCGATGAGGCCGGCATCCGAGATGGTGTGGTGGGGGGCGCGAAAGGGGCGGCGGGTCACCAGGGGCCGGCTGCCGTCGAGCAGCCCCACCACACTGTAGACCTTGGTGGTCTCGATGGCCTCGGCGAAGCTCAGTGGCGGCAGAATGGTGGCCAGCCGCTTGGCCAGCATCGTCTTGCCCGATCCGGGAGGGCCGATCATGATGAGGTTGTGCCCGCCGGCGGCCGCCACTTCCAGCGCCCGTTTGACGTCCTCCTGCCCCATCACCTCGGCAAAATCGCCCTCGTCCTGATCCGCGACTTCGAAGAGAGCCGCCACATCGATGCGTTGCGGCGGGATGGCCGCCTGGCCGCGCAAAAAATCGACCACTTGGGGCAGGTCGAGGACCGGGAACACGTCGATGCCCTCGACCACCGCGGCCTCGGGGCCGTTTTCGCGGGGGACGATCAATCCGGAGAGCCCGGCGTCCCGGGCTCGCAGAGCCATGGGCAGAGAGCCCTTCACCGCCTTGATCCGCCCGTCCAGGGACAATTCCCCCATCACCAAGTAGCGGGACAGGCGCGCCTGGGGCACCACGCCGGTGGCGGCCAGCAGGCCGAGCGCCACCGGCAGATCGAAACCGGTGCCTTCCTTTTTGATGTTGGCCGGCGCCAGATTGACGGTGATGCGGTCGTCGGGGAAAATGTAGCCGGCGTTGGCGATGGCCGCCTTGACCCGTTCCTTGCTTTCCTTGACAGCCGTTTCCGGGAGGCCGACGGTGGTGTAGGCGGGCAGTCCAGCGGCGATGTCCACCTCGACCTCCACCAGGTAGGCATCGATGCCCATTACCGCGCTGCTGAGCACTTTGGCCAGCAATACCCCTCCCTCAGATAAACGGCGTCTCAGGCCGCCGTGCGGCGTTGCGGCCTCTTCGAAACTACTCACATATGCCTGATATGCTGCGCATTTCGAATTCGGCCGCGCCTTGCCCGGCAAGCCTTGCCCGGCAACCTGATCCTTGTTTATCTCTATGAGCGTCTCAGGCCGCCGTGCGGCGTTGCGGCCTCTTCGAAACTGCTTACATATACCCGATGTGCTGCCCGTGTCGAATCCGGCCGCGCCTTGTCCGGCAACCTGATCCTTGTTTAGCGCCATGGGCGTATGGGTCGATATCCGCGCCAACTTCCTGCCGTAACCGGAAGTTCTTGCCAAACAGGCAGTTCCTGAGCTACAAGCGCTGATGAAATGATGATGTTCCTACAAAAGAAATTTAACCTTTGCAAATAAAAGTTCGCCCATGATGCCATTTGCAGAACAGCGTACCCTGGCCCGTTCGGCCCAGTGCCGAGGTGTCGGCCTCCATTCGGGAAAAACCGTGGAGATGACGATTCATCCGGCGCCGATCAATCACGGGATCAAGTTTTTTCGCACCGATCTGCCCAACGCGCCGGGAATCATCGCCCATTTCAACATGGTGGTGGACACCAGCCAGGCCACCGTCATCGGGAGCGACGGTTTCATCGTATCGACCATCGAGCACCTGATGGCCGCTTTCGCCGGGCTTTGCATCGACAATGCGCGGGTCGAGCTCACCGACTACGAGGTGCCGGTGATGGACGGCAGCGCCGGTCCCTTTGTCCGCATGATGCGCTCGGCCGGAATCGTGTCCCAGCCCGGACCGCGTTGCTATTTCGTCGTCGAACATCCCATCGAACTGCGGGAAAACGGCAAGGCGGTGGCCGTGTACCCGGCCGACACCCCAACGATCACGTGCAGCATCGAATACGAGCACCCCGTGATCGGACGCCAGTCGCGCACCGTGGTGTTGTCGGATCGCGCCTTTGAGGAAGAGATCGCCGACGCCAGGACTTTCGGCCTGCTCCAGGACCTCGAATACATGAAGCATTACGGCCTGGCCAAGGGCGGCAGCCTCGACAACGCCGTGCTGGTGGCCAGCGACGGCGTGGTCAACCCCGATGGGCTGCGTTTTGCCGACGAGTTCGTGCGCCACAAGATTCTCGACTGCATCGGCGATTTTTCCCTGCTCGGCATGCCGATTCTGGGGCACATCGTCGCCGAAAAGTCCGGGCATGCGTTCAACCATATGTTTTTGAACAAATTTTTTGCCTCCAAGGATGCCTGGGAGACGCGCACCATCCATCCTTCCAGGCCCGGCCGTGCCTATTCGCAAACGCCTTCCCGACCACGGTCCCTGTCGGACGGGCACGCCGTGACCCCGGCGCGGTCCTGAGGGCGTTCGACGGCAACGGAGCTTCCATGAGGGATTTGCGATACTGGATTCTGCTGTCGCTGTGGCTGCTGATCGTGGCCACGCCGTCAGCGTCCCGCGCGGCCCGGGAAGCGAAACTCACCGATCTGACCATCACCAACACGGCGGACAACCTTTTGGTCTATATGCGGGTGCAAGGCGCCTTCCTCCCGGAAATGGCTCAGGCCTTGCACAGCGGTGTGCCCACGACCTTCACCTTTCGGGCTTCCCTCCACGAGGGGCGACGCCTCTGGTTCGACAAGGGTGTTTCCGAGGTCACCGCCACCCACAGCCTCATCTATGACGCTTTGAAAAAGGAGTACACCGTGGCCCGCTCCTGGGAGCCGGGCCGGCTTCGGGTGACGCGCAACTTCGAGGAGGCGCGCCAGTGGATGACTTCGGTGGAACGGCTGAAGGTGGCCACCCTCGATCAAATGACCAAGGGCAAGTCCTACCAGCTTCGCGCCAAGGCCGAACTCAGCCAGCTCACTTTGCCGTTTTATCTCCACCATGTGTTTTTTTTCCTGTCATTCTGGGATTTTGAAACCGACTGGTACACCGTCGATTTCATTTATTAACCCTGCCTTTGCCGACCGGAGGCCCAAACGGTGACGCCTTTCCGTTCCCCAAAGGCCACCGGGGTCCATCTCTCCGAGGATGAGCGCCGGCGCCGCAAGCGCGAAAAGATCCTCATCGTCGTCATCCTGATCGTGATGACGGTGCTGACCTACGCCGAGACCCGGATCATCCATTTCGGCGGGGCCATCCCGGTTTCCAACGCCGTGTTGATGTTCATCGTCATCAACATCAACCTGATCCTGCTCATCCTTCTGATTTTCCTGGTGTTCCGGAACCTGGTGAAGCTCTTCTACGAGCGGCGGCGCAAGGTGATGGGGGCCAATCTGCGCACGCGCCTGGCCGTGGCCTTCATCGTTCTGACCCTGTTGCCCACCACGATCCTCTTCGTCTTTTCCATCAATTTCATCACCAGCAGCATCCAGTTCTGGTTCAATCAGCCCGTGGAGCAGGCGCTGGAGAACGCCCTCCAGGTTGGACAGGGCTTCTACAGTCACGCCGAGGCCACCAACCGCTTCTTTCTCGAACGGGTGGCCTATCAGTTGGAAACCAGGGAGTATCTTAAGCCGGATCGGCGCAAGTTGTTGGCCAATTACCTTCAGGTGGTCCAGCGCGCCTTCATCGCCCACGCCGTGGAGGTTTACGATGCCCACGCCGAACGGGTGGAGGCGGCGGTGGCCGAGAGCCCCGGAGACGGGACGATCGGTCTGCTGACGCTGGAGGAGATGAAATCCAGTTCGGCGTCCGGGCCGGTGCACAGCATCAACCATCGCAGCCCTGGCGGGGAACTGGTGCGCACCGTGGCTGCCGTGCCTTTCGGGGTGCCTTGGGACAGAGCCCGGGCCTATGTTGTGATGACCCAGCTCGTGGGTACCGACCTGGCGGACCAGATGGCCTCCATTTCCAGGGGGTACGCCGAGTACCAGCAGATCAAGCTGCTCAAGCGGCCCATCCGCATCACCTATTACATCAGCCTCTCCATCGTGGCGCTGCTGGTGGTATTTTGCGCCATCTGGTTCGCCCTCTTTTTCTCCAAGAGCATCACGATTCCCATCCGTCAGCTCGCCGACGGCACCCGCCGCGTGGCTGAAGGGGATTTGGGCTTCGTGATCGAGCGGGCCGCCGACGACGAGATCGGCCGTCTGGTGGACGATTTCAACCGCATGACCGAGGACCTGCGCCGTAGCCGGGAGCAGTTGGAACAGTCGGCCAAGGCGCTCCAGGAGCGAACCGTCGAGATCGAGGCCCGCCGCCAGTACATGGAAATCCTGCTGCGCAACGTGTCCGCAGGGGTGGTGTCGGTTTCCGCCGACGGGCGCATTACCACCCTCAACCCTTCGGCCGAGGAGATGCTCAACCTGTCGGCGGCCGATATTCTCGACCGCCCTTACCGGCGTGTGCTCAAGGGAGAGCTGCTCGACATGGCTCTGGGCGTCATGGACCAGTTGCGCCAGGACCCCGGGGAAACCATCCGGGTGCCGCTGACGGTCATCGTGGCCGGTCAGCCGCGCAGCCTGCTCGTTCATGCCAGCGCCTTGACGGACGACCTGGGCCGCAACATGGGGGCCGTGTGCGTCTTCGACGACCTGACCGAGCTGGAGAGGGCCCAGCGCATGGCGGCCTGGCGCGAGGTGGCGCTCCGCATCGCCCACGAGGTGAAAAATCCGCTGACACCCATCGCCCTGTCGGCCCAACGTCTCAAGCGGCGTTACGCCGCCAGGCTCAACGAGCCGGTGTTCGAGGAATGCGTGCGCATGATCATCGACCATGTGGAATTGATCCGCAACCTCGTCAACGAGTTTTCCTCCTTTGCGCGCTTCCCCACCGCGGTGCCGGAGCCTTGCGAGCTGCTGCCCATCATCGAGGAGACGGTGGCCCTTTACCGCGAGGGGCACGAGGGGGTGCAGTTTTCCATCGAGGCCCTGACGCCGATTCCCGTGCTCAATCTGGATCGCCAGCAGATCAAGCAGGCCATGATCAACCTGGTGGACAACGCCGTGACTGCCGTTCGCCAGGCGGGCACCATTACCATCAGCCTGCGCCATGACATGGAAACCAACCAGGTGCTGATCACGGTGGCCGACGATGGCCGGGGCATCGCCTTGAAGGATCGGACGCGGCTCTTCGAACCGGATTTTTCAACGAAAAAGGCCGGCATGGGGCTTGGGCTGACCATCGTCAACACCATCATTGCCGACCACGGCGGCAGCATCCGGGCGGAGCACAACCAGCCGCGAGGGGCCAAATTCATTATTGAACTTCCCGTGTGAGGCGGTTAACAATTGGTGCTCTTTATTGATTTTCAACGTTTTTGTACTTGAGCCGGTGCGCGTTTTGCGTTTCACTCCTCGGAATGACAGGAAGACGCTTTAATCACCGATGAGCGGAATATAGATCCACCGCCGACGAGCGCGGACAGGCGCAGACAAGCGCTGCCGCCGGCCGCCGGCTTGATCCAATAACGGACACCTGCTCCGACACTGTCATCTCGAGGAGCCCGTGCCCAACCCCGGTGTCATCCCGAGGGAGCCCATGCCCAACCCCGGTGTCATCCCGAGGAGCAACGCGACGAGGGATCTCTTGGATGCGCCAAGATTCCTCACTTTTTCCCGTGTCATCCCGTACACCCTTCTCCCGTGTCATCCCGAGCGAAGCGAGGGATCTGCAGTTTGGGATATGGCGGGAAGGGGTGGGAGGTTCATGGAGATTCCTCGTCGTTTCACTCCTCGGAATGACAAGGGAAGAAACTCCTCGGAATGACAGGAAGACGCTTTAATCACCGATGAGCGGAATATAGATCCACCGCCGACGAGCGCGGACAGGCGCAGACAAGCGCTGCCGCCGGCCGCCGGCTTGATCCAATAACGGACACCTGCTCCGACACTGTCATCTCGAGGAGCCCGTGCCCAACCCCGGTGTCATCCCGAGGGAGCCCATGCCCAACCCCGGTGTCATCCCGAGGAGTTAATCCGTGCAAAGTCAAGCAGAAATTTCGGGGTACGTTATGCCCGAAAGTCTCTCGGGC
>DCWA01000019.1 GCA_002327445.1 Desulfobacteraceae bacterium UBA2174
TTGAGTCAAGGGGATACCCCCTTTTTTGTAATTGTGATTTTTGCATCAGACCTGTCCAGCTTCAATGTAAAGTCTGGAGGGTTTTTCCCGATAGGAATATTAATGGTTGGACCATCCGCTGAAAATTGCGCTCGTTCGACATTCATTATTTGAGAGAAAAGAGTAACTGGAACTTCTACAAGTTCATAACGATTCAACGATTGAAAATATCGTAACTGTACGATGGCATCAACTTCATCACAGTACTCCTTAAAAAGGCTACGCGTGTACTCGCGGCGCTTGGCGGCAGTTCTGCAATCCTGAATCCATGCGGCTTCGGTAAGTTTGCTGATGTGGACGGTATCCTCTCGCAGGCTTTTGGCCTTCGACGATTTAAGGCTGATCTTTTTTCCGTCTACTATCACATCCCAGAACCGCTGACCATCAGGGGCTTCTTCAACTTTGTGTCCAGCATGCGAGCATGCCGCGATAAAGGCGGAATCAAAACTTTCTTGAAATAGGGGCGAACCCATAAAACAATGATGGGTAAGAAGTTTCGACCGAAATTCGCTTTCGAACGAATCTTTATTAAAATAAGAATTTGGATTCATTTCCACCATGCAGGGCTTTCGCAAAGCGCCAAGGAATTCTTTGAGCCTTCGCTCCTCAGCCGCAGTCACAGAAACGGTAAAATCAATCATAGAAAAGCTCCTGCTGCCCTTTTTTTATTAGGTCAGATTGCTTCAGGTTTGTCCCGGGTAGAAGTATGTCTTTAATTTCAGGTTGCTTCCCCGTCAAAATCCAGTGTGCAAGGTGCGCTAGCTGATAGGAAATCAGAGGAGGAACCGCATCGCCTATGTGGCGATACATGTTCGATACGGCGGCCCCGTTGAGGGCAAAATCGTTCGGGAACCCCTGCAAAGCCGCCATTTCTCGCACAGAGCACAACCTGTCCTTCTCGGGGTGCACGTATCTCCCGTTTCCAACATGAGAGCACTCGCGCTTGATTGTTGGAGCGGGTTTGCCCCAGGCCATGCGGCCATAAACGTCAGGATAGGATCCGAAGCGATTGTTTGAAACAATTCGCTTCATAGCGTCGGTTAAAAGTTCGTTGGCATCAATTCGTTTTAAGAGGTCCATCCATGATCCGCCATCTTTCGGAATTGCTGCTATTCTTCGTTTCACTATATCGGATGAAAAATCCGGATAAAGATCGAAACCATCAGTATCTGCTGAAATCATTTCGAAGGTTCTTTTGACAGTCAAAGCTTCGTCAGATGCACCCCAGCCATCCCAAAGGCTGTCCAGCGTATGAAGGGGAAGATATTGTTTGGCAGCGATCACGATTGCGCGCTCGCGCACTTGTGGTAGGCCGAATCTGGATAGCATGTAAGTCCTGCCAAAGACATTATATCCGTGATCCTCCAAATACTCCCGGAACCACTCATAGTGATGCTTGAAGTTGCCTCGAATCAGTTCACGAGCATTTTCCATGATCACAATGTCAACCGATAGGGCAACAGCGAATTGAGCTGATCGACGCACCAAGCTGTTTCGCTTGTCATCTCGAAGATGATTTTCGGGATTGGCTCGACTGAAGCCGGTGCAAGGAGGACACGTCGTAAGAACCGTGATATGCTGTTGGTTGGACAATCCGAGTCTTGCACGCAATTTGTCAGGAGCAACGGTTGCCAAATCCAATCTAGTTGGAATTAAACCAATATTTTTAAAATAGGTGCTATTGCACTGAAGTTTGCCTTGCCCGGTGCTGGGTTTTCCAAGTTCGGCGTCAGCAGCCGCCATCACTTCGAAAGAGGCATGCTTATGAAAGCCGTAGCTCATCCCTCCGGCCCCTGAGAAAAGATCAATAACGGAAAATTTTTCTGTTTTCATAGCACCTTGCCTTATCTGCCTTATTTCCTCCGGTTAATTCGATTCCGGTTTATCACCATACATCATGATTCGATAGCGTATTTTCTCTTCGGCTACTGATAGCAGATCGATATTTTCTAAATTATTACTATATGGCGCATCAGCTTGATTAAGCCAGTTGGCAACCCGATAAATGGTTTCAAAAGCATTTCTGGTCAGTTCGCACTCCCATACCACCAAAGTCCTCCAGCCATTGTTTTCAAGTTGATCAATGGCTCGGCGGTCTCTCTCGATATTTTCAATGAATTTTTTCTCCCAAAAATCGGCATTGGTCTTAGGAATGCTTGCGTCTTTACAGCCTTTATGTCTGTGCCAATAACATCCATGGACGAATACGGCTGCATGAAACTTGGGGAAGACGAGATCCGGGTTCCCCGCTAAGTGTTTGTTTTTAAGACGATACCTGATTCCAAGCCTGTGAAGTCCGCATCGAAGGATCCATTCCGGCTTGGTGTCTCGGCTACGCACCTTGGACATTAATTCAGATCGTTGTTTTGGAGTTAATATATCAGCCATTTCGTTTTTTGAGATAAGGCGGTTATCCCAAATGGGCGGTTGTTCATATCGGCCGCCCACAAGATCCCCCGGGGCAGGCAAAACTCTGCCATCCTTTTTGGATAGGGAGGCTTGAAAAATCTCTCCTCATTGACAGCCTCCTTACAGTTCGCGTGCTTTTAAGGCTTGTTGATTGATGTAGCAATGGCCGCCAACCAAGTCAAACAATATAACTGCATTCCCCATAAGTGCCTGGAATTCATGGTTTCCCGGTAATCCCTACTCTGAGAAGGACCATTGCCGTTGTGGATGTTTTAACGCGAGGCGGTCAGCTCTGATCCAAATATTGCGGCGTTTTCTATACGGACAATTTTTCCCACTTCAGCAGCCAGGCGACGATCATCCCGGCGATGAACCCGGCGGCCAGGTTGCTCGCCAGGGTGATGCCCAGAATCAGGGTGGCCACGAAATAGTCCTTGGGCCGGCCCAGGTCCATGACGATCACGGCCAACTGGATGCCGGCGAAGACCAGCAGGATGCCCAGGATCGCCATGGGCAGCAGATTGAAGACCGCCACGATGCGTTCCCCCAAACCATCACGGCATGACCGGGATTTGGTCACCCCCACTCATGAAAATCATCCCCTCTCCACCCAGTGGGGGGAGAGGGTCAGGGTGAGGGGGGTGTATTTTCACGGTAACAGGATTGAAAAGACCAGCCCCCCGCCCAGGCCGACCATGGCCAGCACCAGGGAGATGAGAAAAATTGCGGCGATCAGAATCAGTGAAATGCTCATGGCGCTATGGTTTTTCTTTCGTCACGACAAGCTTGTGGAATACAGGCAAGTGTCTCTTGCCGTCCCGGGAATTTAGCACCGGACTGAGGTTCGACCAGGGCCCCGTCAAAGTTTTGCGATGATCCCTTCGAGGGTTTTTTTCCGGTTTAGGCCATCCTCCCGTCTGTGTTCTCAACTGCAGACCCCTCGTTGCTGACGCTCCTCGGGATGACACTTTTCTGAGTGACTAAACTTACGAGTGACTAAAGTGGTGGAGTCGCTTCGTTCCGGTTTTTATATAACCGCCAGAATTCCTTCACTTAAGTTCACTTGACACTTGAATTTTCCCGTCTCATGCCGAACGTCGGTGAGGCATCCGCAGTTGGGAAGATCGGCGGAAAACGGTGCCATTCGGCAAAAAAAGTGACTGAACCCCCGACTTTGACGGGGCACTGGAGGTTTGGCAGACCTACCTTGACCTGGTTGGTCCGAGTGGGTATGGTAGGTTCATGGATAACCCCCGATATTGGAGAAACTGCTATGATCGTCAATGTGTCCGAAGCCAAGGCGAATTTTTCGAAGTTGATCGATATGGCTTATCACGGCGAAGAAGTCATCATCGCCAAGAACAATCTGCCGCTGGTCGAACTGGTGCGGCATAAACCCAGGCAGAAGCGCCCGCTGGGGTTGCTGGCCGGCAAGATCCGGATTCCGGAGGACTTTCTCGAAGAGGCCCCTGAAATCAACGCCATGTTCTACGGGGAGCCGGAATGAAGATTCTCATCGACACGCATATTTTCCTATGGATGCTCTCCTGCCCGGAAAAGCTCGACGAAAAAAGGCGTTATACGGTCGAATCCCGGACCAACGAAATCTTTCTCAGCGCCATGAGCATCGCGGAACTCTTCATCAAGCAAGCCATCGGCAAGATCCAGGTCGACTTCGATCCCATCGTGATGGCTGAACGAACCGGTGTCGAAGTGCTGAGTTTCTCCGGCTCGGATGCCATGCAGTTGGGCCGGCTGCCCATGCATCACCGGGACCCTTTCGATCGCATGATCATCGCCCAGGCCATAGCCAACAAAATGCACCTCATGTCGGACGATTCCAAGTTTGTACCTTACGATTGCCCCCTGCTCTGACGATCCAGTGGGGTGACCTCGACCGGCAAAGTAGTCCCCGGCGAGAAACCCGCACCCTCATTCGACATGCAGCACTACGGCAAAGGCGTTGAAAACGGCCCAGACCCGGTCTCCCCGTTTCAAACCCAGCCGCCGGCCGCTCTCGGTGGAAATGACGGCGCACAACTCGGTCCCGTCGGCGATACGCACCCCGTATTCGGTGCCGACCTTGCCGCGTAGGACCCGCTCCACGACCCCGCTGAAGCGGTTTTCCGCGCTGCACGGCGGCTCCTCTTCCCCGTGGTAAAGAATGACCCAGGGGGCCTTGATCTCGGCGGCGATCAGCCTTCCCTCGGCCAGGTCGAGGCGCGCCAGGCTGTCGTTGGTGATCACGGTGGAAACCGTTTGCCCGTCGACGGTGAGCAGGGTTACGCGGCTCTGGATGTCGCCGCGGTGGATGGCGGCGATCTTGCCGAAAAAGGTGTTGCGGGCACTGGAGCGCCGCCTTGCCTCGCGCTCCACGAAGCGGCGCGTGAGCTCCTCGATCTCTTCGGGCGAAAAGGAGATGCCGGCGGCGCCGCGGTGGGGCAAAACGGTCCCCAGCATCTTTTGCACCGCCGCCAGCGGCATCTTGGCCTGCATCAGCTCCACGGTGCGGGCCTTGCGCACCATTTCCGGGCCGCCGAGGCGTTTGTCAAACCCGCAGGTTTCGGCCCGTTCGTAGAATTTGCGGCGTACAAAGGCCGGATCGACCCCGAAACGGCTGCCGGTGGCTTCCCGAAATGCCGGGTCGGCCATGGTCTCCCGGATTTCACCGGCCAGGGCTTCGGAGATCTGGACTTTTCTGAAAGCCCCCTCATTGCCCGGCCCCGAACCGCGGAAAATGACCGTGCGGCCATGGCCGTCGATGTCTTCCCGGGGGTTGAAGGCCAACACCTCGCTGAGCTTGGCCCCGGTGTAGCGGATCAGCAGGAAGATGAGCAGCACCCGCTCCCGCGCCAGGCGGATGTCCCGGCGCGGCGTGGCGTCCACCCAGTCCCGGAATGATTGTTCCAGCCGGACCAGGTCCGCCGTAGCCAGGCACCGGTCCGGGATGGCGGAGGATTTGGGGAAAGATTCTTGACGCATCGGATGGGTTCCTGCTACGTTACCATTGACACGATGTATAAAAATATCGTGTCTGTTTGTCAAACTCCTGGCCAGCGGAGGCCCCCATGCTCTTCGAAACCGCCGGTATCGAGGTCACCCCCTGGGTGCCCCCCCTGGTGGCGTTCGTGATTTCCTTTTTCACTTCCATGGGCGGAGTGTCGGGCGCCTTCCTGCTGCTGCCCTTCCAGATGTCGTTTCTCGGCTACACCAGCCCGTCGGTGAGCGCCACCAACCAGTTGTTCAACATCGTGGCCATCCCCAGCGGGGTGTACCGCTACTGGAAAGAGGGCCGCATGGTGTGGCCCTTGACCTGGATCGTGATCGCCGGGACCCTTCCCGGGGTGCTCATCGGGGCTTTCGTGCGGGTGGCCTATCTGCCGGATCCGACGCGTTTCAAACTGTTTGCCGCTGCCGTGCTGATGTATATCGGAGGCAAGATGGCGCGGGATCTGCTCAAGAAGAAAACCGGCACCAAGGGCAACGGGTCCGAAGAGCGTTTCCAGGAGATGGTGCGCCGTCACCGTTTCGCCAAGACCGGATCGAAAGCCGACGATCAGGTGCCTTTCAGACCGGTGAAAGTGACCCACTTCAACCTGAAGCGGCTGGGGTACAGGTTTTACGACGACGCCTTCGACGTTTCCTTCTGGGGCATTTTCACCCTCAGCTTCGTTGTGGGTATCATCGGCGGCATCTACGGTATCGGCGGGGGAGCGATCATCGCCCCCTTTTTCGTCACCTTCTTCCGGTTGCCGGTGTACACCGTGGCCGGCGCGGCCCTCATGGGCACCTTCGTCACCTCGGTGGCCGGCGTGGCCTTTTACCAGGCCATCGCGCCGCTGTATCCGCATCTTTCCGTGCGCCCGGACTGGCTCCTGGGACTGCTGTTCGGCCTCGGCGGCATGGCGGGCATGTACCTGGGGGCACGTTTCCAGAAATTCGTTCCGGCCCGCACCATCAAGTGGATGCTGGCCGGGATCATCCTCTTTACGGCGCTCAAGTACCTGGCCGCCTTTTTTGGCCTACTGGGGTATCCGGTTGGCTCCAGTACATAGAAGCTATCTATCTGATTATAACGGATTTTTATCAGGTGAGGGCTTTATTTAGAAAAACGACCGAAAATGTTATGAATTCAGTATGTTAGGAACAGATAACTTGAGTAAAGTAGATACCCCTATTGGCCTATAACGCCGGCTCGGCTTGTTCATCCCGTCGTTTCTGCGGATCGCCCCGGAAGGCGAAGAACTGCTGGCCGCCATGCGGGAAAAGATCGAGGAACTCTAGCGTGAGGTGATCGAAGAAAAATGAGCTTCATCGTCATCAGCCTGTCGCCCGAATTTCGTTCAGATTTCGTTCTGCCGGTTTTGGCCCAGCTTGAAAAGGTGCAGCGGCAGCGGTTCCGTGGCGATGCCCTGAATCCTGCCGGGCTGGCGGCTTTTGGTGAGAATCAGACCGTTTTTGTATTTGGCGATTTGCTTGAGATCGGCCGGCCGCAGTTGGCCGGTCCACTTGATTTCGACGGGAAAAAACCGCCGGCCGTCCACATAGGCGATATCCACTTCGCCTTTGGCCTTGAGGTAAAAGGTGGGAAAAGAACGGCGGTAGTGGCTGGCGACGCAGGCCTCCACGATTCGGCCGCAGTCTTCCGGATTTTCCAGCATGGGTCGCAGCCGCTCGCTGAAAGGGTCTTTGGCGGGTTTGAGCCAGGAATTGACCGCGTGAAGGATGAACGGATCGGTAAACATCACCTTGCGTGCCTTTTTGGGCGCTGCAATGAGTTTATCCTCCAGCAGCGCCGGTTGAACGAAGAGCACATCCATGGATTCCAGAAGGCTGATGTAATCGGAGACGGTCTGGGGATGATCGATGGCAAGATCCTGGCACAGGGCATTCCAGGTGACCTGGGATCCCATGCGCCGCAGCACCGAATCCAGGACCTGCCGCAGGTAATGTTCCTGCTTGTGCCGCTTGAGGACATCCCCGCGGATCCAGTCGCTGTAGACCGCAAAAACCGCCGGCGGGATATGCCCGTGCTTGGCAATGGCGTTGATGGCGGTGAGAAAACCGCCGTGAATCAGGTATTTATCAAAAGCAGCAAACAGACGATCCATGGCCTCGGTGCTCAGGGCCGAGACCATGGCGGCGTCGCGCTCGGAGGGCGACAAGGCCTGGACGAATGTCACAAACTCGCCGAAACTGAGCGGAAAAAGCCGGAAATCGACTTTGTCCGCCATCCCTCTTCGACCGGGAAAGCGCATCCGCGCTTCCCGGATGATGACCATGTCCGATCCGGTAATTACCAGGATCACATTTTCCAGGGCGCCGCTGTCGGCCAGAAATTTCACCCCTTTATCCCAGGAGCGGGTGTAGGTGATTTCATCCAGGATAACGAATCGCAAACCCTCTTTCGGGGTTTCGGCATCTTGCAGATACATGTTGACCAACTGCACCAGGGCATGCTGGTCGTCGATCAGCTCTCCGGTGAAAAAGACCATGGCGTGCGGCGGGACGCCCTTTTCGAGCAGGTGCCCCATCCATTGCTTGAGCAAAGAGGTCTTGCCGATCTGACGGCCGCCGCTGATGGTGTAGATTCCCGGCAAGTCGGTGGGCAGGCGGTCGATCAGGGGGAAGCGGTACACCAGGGGTTGCCGGCTCAGGACTTTCAGGTGCGGATCCTGCGCGGCGAACAACTCCGGGCTTTCCAGGTGCAGGTTGTGTGGAGCGAAACGGATATCCATAGGGGTCGCTTCCTTTGAATAAGTTTATTCATTCCATATTGAATATAATTTTTCAATCCATTTCACATGGAGGGAAACGAGAGCGCGCCTTTCTCAGAGGCATTCCCATTGAACGACGAACTTCTGCAGCGGATCGCTTTTCTGGCCAAATGCCTGTCGGACGGCAACCGTCTGAAGATTCTGCTGCTGGTCAGCCGGGGCCGCAAATCGGTATCGGCCATCGTGGAGGCGCTCGATCTCTCCCAGCCGCTGGTATCGCCTCATCTGAAGGAATTGAAGCGATCACTGCTGGTGGAAGTGGAACGCGAAGGCCCGTTTGTGTTTTACCATCTGGCGGATGACAGGATTTTAGATGTACTGAAAATTTTAGGGGATGTGTCAACCGATTGCCTGGAGAACCGCAAGGGCTTCTATCCCCGCGAAGGAAAACCAAGCTTATGGATGAGCTGTTGAGAATCGTTTCCCGCAGCGGGGCGGTTTTCATTTTTTCGAAACTCAAGAGGGAAGGGAAGTTAAACTTTTGAAAGGCACAAAATACCAGGAAATCAGTGCCGCCCGGGAGATCTTGCAGTTGCCGCAAGTGGCGACGATGGCCGAGATCAAGGCCGGCTACCGGCGACTGCTGTCCCAATGGCATCCGGACAAGGGGGGAGCGGACCCGGAAAAGTGCGCCGAGATGACGCGCCGCATCATTTCCGCCTATGAGACGCTCCTGGATTATTGCCGGCACTACCGGTACGATTTTTCGGAAGAAGTTGTGAAAAGGCACCAATCCCCCGAAGAATGGTGGTTCGAGCGCTTCGGGGACGACCCGCTCTGGGGAAGCGGCGCCAAACACCATTGAGCGCTGTTTCTGATCAACCCGGGCGGCACTTGACCGAATGTGGCCAAAAGAGCAAGGGCCAAAAGGTGGAATATGGCGAAGATCGAAGCCTTCGAGCGTTTCAGCGACGTGTATGATGCGTGGTTTGAAGAAAACGCCGACAAGTACGAAGCCGAACTTGCCTTGATCCGGAGGCTGTTGCCGGCCTCCGGCGCCGGGGGAATCGAAGTCGGGATCGGCTCGGGAAAGTTCGCCGTGCCCTTCGGCATTCGCACCGGCGTGGAACCCTCACGGGAGATGGCCATCAAGGCACGGCTGCAGGGCATCCAGGTCATCGCCGGGGTCGCCGAACACCTTCCCCTGATAAAGGATTGTTTCGATTTCGTCCTGATGGTGACCACCATCTGCTTTGTCGATGACTTGAGTGCAACCTTCGCGGAAGCCTGGCGGGTGCTGAAACCCGGCGGGTGGTTCGTGGTGGGATTCGTGGACAAGGAAAGCGATCTGGGGCGGCACTACGAAGCCCACCGGGACCAAAGCCGGTTCTACCGGGAGGCCACCTTCTTTTCCATTTGGGAGGTGATGGCTCACCTGGAGGCGGCGGGTTTCCGCATCGACCGTATCGAGCAGACGCTGATACCGGGGGATAAGGGGGGGCGGATCCTGGACGGATTCGGCCAGGGGGCCTTTGTCGGCCTGAGAGGGGTGAAGTGATTTTAAATGGATGACTTGTATGAACTTGCCGCGGAGGCGGACAAGGTGTTAACTTTTTAAAATGCCGCGACGCCCGGTCCACTTGGTGCGGAGGCGGTTGAGCTGGATTGACGGCGGATGTTTATGCAGCGGGCCAAAAGATCGGAAAATCGGCAATGAAAGAAAATGAGGCCATCGTCCGCACGGTGCTGCACCATTATCCCGCGGTCCAGGGAATTTATCTTTTCGGATCCCGGGCCTCAGGAGACGATCGGCCGGACAGCGATATGGACTTGGCCTTGCTGTTCGGCCATGAACAATCCAAGCATCCCGGGTTGTTGGCGTTAAGCGAGTGTCGTTTCCACCTGGAAGAGGCGCTGGGTAAATCCGTCGATCTGGTCAATGCCAGGATGGTTTCAACCGTGTTGCAGAAAGAAATCATCTCGGGCGATTTGATCTTTTGTGCCAATCGATTCGCCGTCGATGAGTTCGAGATGATCGTCCTTTCACAGTACCAACGACTCAATCGAGAGCGGGCTGATATACTCGAATCGTTTCGAAAAACCAAGAGGGCCTACGCCGTATGAACGACGTTGCGATCAACAAGATCCAGAGCATCCAGCGCTGCGTCCAACGGGCACGAGAGGAATTTCGAAGCGATCCGGAAGGCTTCGGCACCAATTACACGTTGCAGGACGCCGCCATCCTCAACGTGTTGCGGGCTTGTGAGCAGGCCATAGACTTGGCCAATCACGTCATCCGGCTCGGCAAGATGGGGATTCCCAATACCAGCGCGGAAAGCTTCGACCTGTTGCGCAACAAATCCGTCATCGATGCCGATCTGGCCGTAAGGCTCAAGAAAATGATTGGCTTTCGCAACACGATCATTCATGAATATCAACGGATGAACTTGGATATCGTCAAGACGGTGATTGTTTCCGGACTCGATGATCTGATCACCTTCGCAGACCGGGTCATGGCCTTTCTAGATTCCTCGGTCGCCTGATGCGCACCATCGGTCGCCGTAACCCCCCGACGGCGAGCAACTCTTCCCCTCGCACAGGGGGGCTTCCCCATTCCCTTGGCCAATACGGATGGCGAATCGATGTGAAAAATTGTTCATCATTACCAGCGACGACGGCGAGACCATTTACAATGGCATGCGGCTGGCCAACGTGGGGGTCAAGAAGGTCGATGAGGTCGGCGTGTTCATGCTCGGCAATGGGGTGTGCTTCGCGCAGGCCGGCAGCGAGGCTTACGATGTCATGGGCCAGATCAACGGTTCGGCGGCGATTTTTTCGTCTGAGGGGTCTGCATGAAATCCCACGGTCTGGTGGGATCCGGCACCTGCCCCATCGGTTGGATGTACGATTTGTACGAACTTGCCGCGGAGGCGGACAAGGTGTTAACTTTTTAAATACCCGGACGCCCGGCGCTACTTGGCGCGGAGGCGCTTGAGCCGCGTTGACGGCGGAGGTTCATGCAGCGGGCCAGAAGATCGGAAAATCGGCAATGAAAGACAATGAGGCCATCGTCCCCACGGTGTTGCGCCATTGTCCCGCGGTTCAGGGAATTTACCTTTTCGGGTCCCGGGCCTCAGGAGACAATCGGCCGGACAGCGATACGGACTTGGCCTTGCTGTTCCCCGGTTCAATGCCGGCCTTATGCCATATTGGGCATTTGACATGGTCCTCAAAAAATTCTAAAAACCACTGATCTTGTGCGACCACTCAAGAACTGCGGCGGATTTCCGATGGACTTGAATTTGTTTTCAATCAAAGTATTTCTCAAGGTGGCCGAGACGATGAGTTTCACTCAGGCCGCCAATGAGTTGGTGCTTTCCCAGCCCGCTGTCAGTCTTCAGGTCCAGAAGATCGAGCAGATTTTTCACACCCCGCTTTTTATCCGAAAAAAAACCGGTCGAATCGCCCTGACGGAAGCCGGAAAGTGCTTCCTGGGGCATGCCGAAGAGCTGTTGCGGCTTCAGCGAACGGTTTTCAAAGACATGGAAAGGTATTCCCCGGCGCTGCGAAGAGAGGTGCGTATCGGCGCTTGTTGTATCGCCGGGGAACAACTTCTGCCGCTGGGCTTAAGGGCTTTTCGAGAAGCTCATCCGTCCTCCGAGCTGATGCTGACCATCACAAAATGTGAGGAAGTGATCAAGGGGCTCTTGGCCGGCGACCTTGATGTCGGAGTGATCGGTCTTGAGCCAAAAAGTCGATTTCTGCATAAAAAGCAACTGATACGCGTTGCCCTGGTTTGGTTTGAAAGTGGAAAGACCCAGCCCCCCACCGGCACCACCGATCTGAAAGGACTGCAAAACAACCGCATCATTCTGCGTGAAAAAGGTTCTGGCGCCCGGGCGGAATTCGAAAGCTTTCTTGCCCGAAACAAGATGGATTTGCAGCAGTTTTCATTGGTTAGCGAGTCCGAAAGCAACGAGGCGATCAAGAATCTGGTCGAGGATGGATACGGGGTCTCGCTGCTTCCGGAATTCATGGTCCGCAAAGACATCGATCTCGGGACGTTGGCCGAAATCCATCTCAAAGAGGGCAATCCGATTCAGACCTTCTATTTGACGTACCGCAAACAGGATCCGCCCTCAGCCATGGTCAAGGAATTGATCACTTTTTTGTCGCGGTATCCCATCGGCAAATCCGTTGCAGCCTGAATCGGCAGGATTGATCGCCACCTCCATTTCCACCGCCGTTCATCACTTCTCCTTATAGGCTTATCCAGTTTTTGAATGGCCTGATGAGGCCATGAATATTACTCATTTGACCGGCGACGGTTGCTGACCTAATGAACTCCGGGGACTCTCAGGAAAATTGCTGTTTTGAGCGTAGCCTCAGCTCTCGGGGTTTCCCCGTGGCCCTTCGGGAACGACGACGGTTGTGTCTTCGACGCCGCCTGGATTTCTTTGAAGTCATTGGTCCGGCCTGAAGAGGAGCCGGTTTCGTCAATCCAGCAGCAACAGAATGGAGGGGGTATGAGCCACATCGCAACGAGACGGGATTTTATTCGGCGCACACTTAAAATCGGGGCGGTCGCCACAGCCGGGGTGGCCGGAGCGGCGGGGGTTGCGTCATTGCGTCCGCAACCCCTGTTTGCTGAAACCCCGAAGACCTTCGAATGGCCGTGGCCCTACACGAAGCTTGACCCGGAAATGGGGCGTAAACTGGGTCACGACAGCTATTGGAGCGGCAAGGGCTGCTCCTATGCCGGCTTTCACGGTATTGCCGGTCTGTTGCGCGAGGCCGTAGGGGAGCCCTACACGTCCCTGCCGTCCGAAATCATGATTTATGGGCACGGCGGCGGCGTCGGTTGGGGGGTGCTGTGCGGAGCCATAAACGGACCGGCGGCGCTGATTTCGTTGGTTTGTGAGAAAAAGGTCACCGACGTGCTGGTTTCAGAACTGTTCGGATGGTACACCCAGACGCCGTTGCCGACGGACCTTGCCAATCAGTACGGGGTTGAGAAAAAATACGGGGTGAACAAATTCGACCAAGCCATTCCGGCCTGCGCAAGCGGCTCACCGCTGTGCCATGTCTCCTCCTCCACCTGGTGCAATGAAAACGGAGAAGAGATTACCTGCTTGCAGCGAATGGAGCGCTGTGCCCGCCTGACCGGGGATTCGGTGGCACATGCCATCCAACTGCTGAACGCTCATTTTGACGGGACCTTCAAAAGCACGTTCGTCATGCCTGAATCCACCGCAACCTGCAATTCCTGCCATGGCGCCAACGGTGAAAAGGTCGACGCACTGACAAAAATGAATTGTCTGCAGTGCCACGAGGATCACAACAAGAGTTGATCGGTCAAGCACGAGACGATGCGGCGGGAGCCCCTGCCCGGAAAAGGCAGGGGCTCCGTTTTTTTCATCTTGAATGGTGATGACCTTTTTTTCAGAGGGGAAGATTCAACCAGACGAACACCCCGGTCATTTTTAACCCCATGTAGAACATCACGAGAATGAAAAGGTACTTGAGCTGTTTGGCGGGCAGCAGGTGGGCCGTGTTGGCGCCCACCACGGCCCAGGGGATGCTCACCCCGGCCAGGATGGCCCACTGGTACCAGTTGAGATACCCGGTGGAGTAGGGGGGCAGGCCGGCGACGCCCATTCCGTTGACGGCATAGGAGATGGCGCCGCCGAGGGCGGTGAAGATCATCAGGGCGGTGGATGTGCCCACGGCCTGGTGCATCTTGAACTTCAGGAAGTACACCATGATCGGGATCATGAGCACGCCGCCGCCGATACCGATGATGCCGGAGACGATGCCCAGTGGAAAACCCCACAGGATGAAAGCGGTGAGGCTGTAGCAAGGTTGATCCGTGATTTTGGGCGGCTTGGCGGTGAGCATGCGGACGGCGCCGAGAATCACAGCGGCCCCGAAGGCAGTGGTCAAAACCTTGCCAGGCAGATGCGAAGCGATGAACGCACCGGCAAATGCGCCCAGGGCACCGGCGATGCCGAAGGTGATCCCCGCTTTCCAGAGAACGGCCTTTTTCTTGTGATGGGCCATGGCCCCGCTGAAGGCGGTGGGCAGCACCACGAGCAGATTGGTGCCGAAGGCAACGCGGATGGCGATGGTGGGGTCCACACCGATGGCCTTGAGCGCCCAGAACTGCACCGGCACCATGATGAAACAGCCGCCCACGCCCAGGAGCCCCGAGGCGAATCCCACCGCAATGCCGGTAGCCAACAACGCCACTACCTGTGCAGCTTGCATTTCCATTTTAGGCCGGCCTTTCTTTCATCCCATCGGCCGTGGAGTCAAACATGCCGGGCCGAACCACCGGCGCCCTGATCCGCGGCGGCCTGGATTTTTAATTTATTCTAAATTTCGTCGGCAGTCTTAGCAAGGTTGGAGGTATGAGTCAACTTGGCGGATAGGTGGACAGAGTCAAAACCAGTGCCCGATCTGATCTTAACATTCTCCAGATCGGCAGGGATAAAATCAGAGCGGATGATCCTCAATCCATCACAGACTTTCCGGCAGCGACGCCACAAAGGCCCGGATCTCGTCCCGCACCCGCCGGTAATGCCCCATGGCTTCTTCTTCGGTGTGCGCGTCGCGGGCCAGTTGCGGCGGATCGTCGAAATCCACGTGCATCCGTTTGACCCGGCCCGGGAAGACGGGGCAGGTCTCGTTGGCGTGGCCGCAGAGGGTGATGACGACATCCCACGGCTGATGGCGCAGCTCGTCCACCGATTTGGCACGGTGGTGCGAGATGTCCACCCCTGCCTCGGCCATTGCCTTCACGGCCAAGGGGTTGAGACCGTGGGGCTCGACGCCGGCCGAGGCGGCCTCGATGACATCGGACTTCAGGTGCCGGGCCCAACCCTCGGCCATCTGGCTGCGGCAGGAGTTGCCGGTGCACAAGAACAGGATGCGGGTCTTGGCGGGGTTCATCTTCGGAGATCTTCCTTTCCTGTCGGGATCATCATAGCCGGCGTCACGCGCTATGAACGAACCGCCGGCTTGACGGCATGGATGTCGGCGGAAACCACGAAGTCGGCGACATTGGTTCCCGGCGCCCACTCTCGGATAAACGTCCTGCTTTCCTCCTTGGGCGTCACCCGGATGTCGACAAACCCGCAGCCCTGCAACATGGCCTCGACTTCCGCGATCAACGAAGCCCCGGCGATGCAACCGGCGTGAAGGGCCAGGTCCTGGCGCACGGCATCGGGCAACTGGGCGGTGGCCACCACATCGGAGACCGCCAGCCGGCCGCCGGGCTTGAGGGCCCGGTAGATCTCGGCAAAGACGCGGGGCTTGTCCGGCGAGAGATTGATAACGCAATTGGAAATCACCACATCCGCCGTGTTGTCGGCCACGGGCAGGTTTTCGATTTCGCCCAGGCGAAACTCCACGTTGCCATGCCCTGTCTTGGCCGCGTTGGCCCGGGTGCGGGAAATCATTTCAGGGGTCATGTCCACCCCGATCACCCGGCCCGTTTCCCCCACCTGGCGTGCGGCCAGGAAACAGTCGAACCCGCCGCCGCTGCCCAGATCGAGCACCACTTCGCCGGGTTTCAAAGCCGCGATGGCCTGGGGGTTGCCGCAGCCGAGCCCCAGGTTGGCCCCCTCGGGCACGGCGCCGACCTCCTCGGGGCTGTAGCCGAGGGCCCGGGAGATGCTGGCGGCATCCACCGCCGGGGCGCCGCAGCAGCCCGGGGCGCAGCCGCAACCGGACTGGCGGGTGTCAACAATCTGGCTGTAGCGCTGGCGCACGACCTGGCGGATTTCGTCTTTTTTCAAGATTTCCATCACATTCTCCTTTACTGTTACGCCTTGCAGGTGACATGGCAAACCCCGGTTGGGGTTTTGACCGCGTAGGGGAAATATCTGCGCTTGAACCACAGGGCCACGTTGACCAGCGCGATGAGCACCGGCACCTCCACCAAGGGACCGATCACGGCGGCAAAGGCTTCCCCCGAGTTGATGCCGAACACGGCCACGGCCACGGCGATGGCCAGCTCGAAGTTGTTGGAAGCGGCGGTGAACGACAAGGTGGTGGCCTGCTCGTAGGTGGCCTTGAACTTCATGGACATGAAGAAGCTGAGCAGGAACATGACGAGAAAATAGATGCACAGCGGAATGGCGATGCGCACCACGTCCAAGGGCAGCTTGACGATGTATTCGCCCTTGAGCGAGAACATCACCACGATGGTGAACAGCAGGGCGACCAGGGTCAGGGGGCTGATTTTGGGGATGAAGTATTCATGATACCACTTTTCCCCTTTGGTCTTCAGGCCGATGATGCGGGTGATCAGACCGGCGATAAACGGGATGCCCAGATAGATGAAGACGCTTTCGGCGATCTGGCCGATGGTGATGTCGACCACGGCGCCTTGGATCCCGAACCATCCGGGCAGGATGGTGATGAAAAACCAGGCGTAAACCGAGAAGAACAGCACCTGGAAGATGGAGTTGAAGGCCACCAGACCGGCGCAATACTCGGCGTCGCCCTTGGCCAGATCGTTCCAGACCAGCACCATGGCGATGCAGCGCGCCAGGCCGATCATGATCAGGCCCACCATGTATTCGTGGTGGCCGGAGAGAAAGGCG
The DNA here is from genome assembly GCA_002327445.1 of Desulfobacteraceae bacterium UBA2174. Lineage (GTDB taxonomy): Bacteria > Desulfobacterota > Desulfobacteria > Desulfobacterales > UBA2174 > UBA2174. The sequence goes on from DCWA01000019.1 coordinate 16,775, forward strand.
ATGGCCAGCAGGAACATCAGGATCGGGCCGATGATCCAGTTCTGCGCCAGCGACAGGGTGAGGATCTTCCCATCTTGAAAGACGAAGCCCAGCTTCTCGTAGCGCACCTTGGCCAGGGGCGGGTACATCATCAGGATCAGGCCCGCGGCGATGGGCAAGTTGGTGGTGCCCACCTGGAAGATGTTGATGAAATCGCGCACCCCCGGATACAGGTAGCCGCCGAAGACCCCCACGGCCATGGCCAGGAAGATCCACAGGGTGAGAAAGCGATCCAGAAAGCTCAGGTGCTTGATGGTGGAATCGGTCATCTGCGTTTTTCCTTTTCCTGATCGATGCGCGGTCGCAGACGAGCGCGACAACGGCGCCTATTTGCCGCACACCTCATCGCAGCCGGTCTTCATCACTTGCGCCAGGCGTTGCCGGTCTTCCAGAATCGTGGGGTTGTCCTTCAGGGCGTCGAGCAACCAGGCCAGCGCAGAACGGGCCGCCTGGGGGGCCTGGGCACCGGCCAGCCGGTAGTACATCCAGCGGCCATTCTTCCGCCCCTCGATCAACCGGGCACTGCGTAAAATCGAAAGGTGCTTGCTGACGGTGGAAGGCGCCAGCCCGATCAACTCGATGAGCTGGCATACGCACAGCTCGCCGTCCCGCAAGGCGGCCAACAGGCGAACCCGGGTTTGATCGGCCAGGGCTTTGGTCACGGCCATGATTTGGAACATCGCGGCCTCCTGTAAAGCTTTTCCATCCACTATAATTCGTTATTTGGCGAATTATAGTGGATGGAAATTAACCCCTGCGGTTTTCGCTGTCAACAGGCAATCGTTGTCTTACCTGGAAATTTCTGTCGCGGCCGCGATCATCGGAGGGCTTTTCTGCTAAAAACCAAGCACATCAAACAGTTCGAGGAGTCGACTGCCCAGCTTCTTGACCGAATCGTATAGGTTTTTTCGCCATAGGGCTGCACCCGTGGCAATCCTTGCAATCATCCTGAAAAGGAGATGAATTGTTGAACCGTGATGCCGCCTCAAGCCGGGACATGCGGATGCGCTCGATGGCTGGCAGGTTTTCGGCTGAAAACCGTTTGAAAATCAGCACCCCGCCGATGATTCCCGAAAACAAAAGGGCGGCTGAAATGGAAAGGCCGGCGCCGAAATCACGAGAGAAGCCGTGGGTTAAGGACCAGGCAAGGGCGATGGCCAGCGTCAGCCCGACCAGAGGTGGCCCCAATCCGGCCGCAGCATTTCTCAATAAAGTGCCTGAATGCAGGCTGACGACAACCTGATCCCCCACCTGCGCCCCGACGGGGTTGAGGGCCTCCACCGTGAAGGAACTCCCGCCGGACGTACAATGGCAGACCCGTCTGTTCACCTCGCCGGAAACCCCCGGAATGCCGGGACTCCCGGGCTCAATGACGACCTCGGCCTTGCCGTCGGCCTTCAGCGTGGCGATATATCCCTCATATTCCGGCATGTCGGATTACCTCCGTTTTCGTTTCCATGCGATTCAATTCTCTTGGATATCAAGCGTATCCTTTCCTGCTTGACGCTTACATACGGACAAACGGGTTGGTAATGAAGTAAATTCCCAACAGCCCGACGACAGCCCCGGAGCCGCGCTGAAACCACAGGCCGGCTCCCTGCCAGGCGCTGTTTTCGGTAATGCGTCGCACCATGGCGGTGGAGCTGCCGGCTACGGCGATGGGCATACAGTGGCCCAGGGCAAAGAGAATCATCATCAGCGCGCCGGCGAAGATCTTCTGCTGCACGGTGACGATGGCCAGGATGGGTGCGATGAAACCGAAGGTGCACGATCCGGACAAAACCCCGTAGGCCAACCCCAAGCCGAAGGCCCCGTGGATGCCGCGCAGATTGAGCCGGTAGAGCAGGGAGCCGGACATGGAGCAGGCATGGACACCGAGCATGCCCAGGGCCACCCAGACGAGTACCGCGCCCACCAGCACCTGCCACCCGTCGCCCACGACACCGAGCATGCGGCCCAGATAGGCGCAGACGATGCCCACCACCGCGATGGTGAGGAACAGGCCAAGGGAAAAGGCGCCGGCGTATTCCCGTTTGAGTTCCTCGATGATGGGCGCCATCATCTTGCAAGGAACGCACGAATCGACGCCTAGGTCGATCATCGTGACTCGCCCGGGAGACGGGGCGTCGGCGACACGGGAGACGGCCTGGCGCGGCTGACCGGCAGCCGGCGCGGTGGCCTCCGGTCCGACCTTAGGGCCCTCGGGCTTCACCAGGAAAAAGGCGACGGCCGCTGCTGCAACAGCCAGGACCAGGGGTATCGTCCACTTGGCCTTTTGTCGCATCGGGAAATATCACCTGTTGGCGAAATTTGAATGGTTGATAAATTTAACACGATATTACAGTATGATAGACTGCAATGCGATACCGGCCGGGCCGGAGACGGACCGATTTTATTTGATCCACTTCAGGACATCCTCTCTCTTGGGAATCTTGCCCACCGATTTGACTTCGCCATCCACCACCACCGCGGGAGTGCCGAAGACCCCGTAGCCGGCGATCTGCATCAGGTCGGTGACTTTTTCTACCTTGGCGGCCACGCCGGCCTCGGCCACCGCTTCCTTGACGATCTTTTCCGTCTGCTGGCATTTGGGGCAGCCCGGGCCCAGTACTTTGATTTCCATGGTTTTCATTCCTTTAAAATCAATAAGTTAACAATATTCTGGCTTCATTCGTCAGCCAAAGAAAGAACCGTAAATCATCCCGGCGATGGTGGACAAAACCACAATGATGCCGCAGAAGGTGGCGGTCTTCTTGACCCCCATGACCGAACCGATCACCAGCATGTTGGGCAGAGAAAGCGCAGGACCTGCCAGCAGCAGGGCCAACGCCGGCCCCTGGCCCATACCCGAACCGATCAACCCTTGTAGAATGGGCACTTCAGTGAGGGTGGCAAAGTACATCAGTGCCCCGGCCACCGCGGCGATCAGGTTGGCCCACAGCGAGTTGCCCCCCAGCAGCGCCGAGACCCACTGCTCGGGAATCAGCGCCGGGTGCCCGGGGCGACCCAGCATGAAGCCGGCCACCAGGACCCCGGCGCCCAGCAGCGGGAAGATCTGCTTCATGAAGCCCCAGGTGGAATCGACCCAATCCTTGCACTCGTCGCGGGTGAACCAGGCCTTGAGCATGAACCCGAGGATGACGAGCAGGGCCACGGTGATGTACCACTTGGCGGCGAAAATCGCCGGCCAGAGACCTGCCGACCCCGCGGCCGGACGTGCAAAGGCGGCGAAGACCAGGATCAGCACCATGGTGAAAATGTACAAGCCGTCCTGAAGAAGGGTGCGTTCCTTGGCGCCGGCCTCTGGCACGTAGATCTGACCAGTGGCGCGGGCGGCATCGTCCTTCCTGAAGATCAGGGCCATGAGCAGGCCGGTGATCACTGCGAAACTCACCGCCCCGACGGCCCGGGCCAAGCCGAGCTGCCAGCCGAGGATCTTGGCGGTCAACGAGATGGCTAACACGTTGATGGCCGGCCCTGAATAAAGGAAGGCCGTGGCCGGGCCGATGCCTGCCCCGCGGGCGTAGATGCCGGCAAACAGGGGCAAAACAGTGCAGGAGCAGACCGCCAGGATGGTCCCCGACACCGAGGCCACCGAATAGGAGAGGATCTTGTTCGCCTGGGCGCCAAAGTATTTGAGTACCGAGGCCTGGGAGATGAATACGGCGATGGCCCCGGCGATGAAAAAGGCCGGAATCAGACAGGTGAGCACATGTTCTCGGGCGTATTCCTGAAGCATCAGGAAGGCTTCCAGGCCCGACTGGCGGATGACGGGATGGCTCCAGGGGACATAGTAGGCGACCGCAAAAATTCCTAAGATCCACAATAGCTTGGTACGTTCTTTCATCATCGCATCACTCCGGCGGCAGGTCCGGTATTTTTATATCGTCATATAACGATACATTAAGGTCAAAAAAATATATCCTCACCCCCCGCAGATGGTCTCGCGGCGGATCTGCGGCAGCCGGGCCACCAGGGCCGACACCTGGGGATCGTCCTCCAGCCAGTGGCGCAGATTGCCCAGGAAGCTGAGCGCGTAGGGGTTCCTTGCATCTTCGGCCAGGCGGTAGTTGACCCACAGACCTTCCTTGGCGTAGGTGATCAATCCGGCGTCTTCCAATATTTTCAGGTGCTTGCTGGCGGTCGACTGGGCCAGGCCCAATGCCTCCTGGATCTCGCAGACGCAGAGCACCCGCCGCTGGAGCAGTTTGAGCATCTTGACCCGATTGGGATCGGAGAGGGCCTTGGTCACCTTGATGAATTCCCGCATGTGGCCTCCATACCGTTGGATCGAAATATAGTGGTCCAGCCCGGATCCGTCAAGGCAAAAATTCGGGAGCGTTTGGAGGCGCCTTCAGCGGCAACCGATTTCAAGGTTGACAGCTCCAAACGGGTCGACTAAGAGATGTAACAATGTTTCGATGTTAGGCTCGATACTTTGGTCAATCAAATAAAAACAATAAGATATCAACTTATTAGGATGAAACAGAGTTTTTGTCGACACTTCTTGCGCCTCGATTCCTGATAAGACAATATTAACATTAAATACAGATGGATATTATTTAATCGAGTCCCGGAAAGCCCGAGGGACTCGCCCCGGACCAGATGACTGAACCGATAACAAAGTTCGGTGCCCTGAGGCCCGAGATTCAGCGCCGGCTGGAAGCGGCGGTGATGGAAATTTTTTCCAGCTCCGACTTTCACAAGGCCAACATGCGTGATGTGGCCCGCCGTGCCGGCGTCAGCTTCTCCACCATCTATTCGCATTTCGGCAGCAAGGAGCGCCTGGTCTTCGCTTTCGTGGACATCTGGCTCGGCAAGCTCACCGACCGGATTATCGATCACCTCCAGGGCATCGAGGACCTGAAGGAGAAACTGCGCAAGGTCCTGTGGCTGCAGCTCGACTACTACGAGCGCAACCCGGGACTGGGGCGGATCTTGTTCATGACATTGCCCATGCAGACCTGGATGGCCGACGAGAGCTTCCAGCAGAAAAAGATGATCCATCTCTACCTGGACGTGCTGCGGCGGGGACAGCAGGAAGGGGTGCTCGTGGACACGGTGCGGGCCGGCGTGTTGCTCGATTTCATGCTCGGTTTCGTGCAGCGCACCTTTTTCATGTGGATCTCCAGGGGCCAGCAAGAAGGTCTGGCGGCCCAGTCCAATGTGTTTTTCGAGCTGATCTGGCGTGCTATCGCCAACCCGCGGCACACGGAGAACGGCTGACAGGGTACGGGTCGCGTAAAATTATTTTATATCTGACGGATCTGACGGATCTGACGGATCTGACGGATCGGACGGATCGGACGGATCTGACGGATCGGTCGGTTCGGACGGATCGGTCGGTTCGGCCGGTTCGGTCGGATCAAACGGATCGGCTGTAGACGATCGCACCCGGCACCGGTCGCCGGGCGCAGGGAAAACCACCGGCAACAGGGAGTCAAAGGAGACGACGATGGCAGCACAACATCCCGATCTGGAAAAATGGGCGGCCCTGGCCGCCAAGCAGCTCAAAGGCAAGTCCCCGGACAGCCTCAACTGGAAGACCCCCGAAGGGATTCTCGTCAAGCCTCTCTACACGGCCCGGGACCTCCAGGACCTGTCCCATGTCAACACTCTCCCCGGTTTTCCGCCCTTTGTGCGGGGCCCCATGGCCACCATGTATGCCGGCCGGCCGTGGACCATCCGCCAGTACGCGGGGTTTTCCACCGCCGAGGAATCCAACGCCTTCTACCGCCGCAACCTCGCCGCCGGTCAAAAAGGACTGTCGGTGGCCTTCGATCTGGCCACTCACCGGGGCTACGATTCCGATCATCCCCGGGTGGCCGGCGATGTGGGCAAGGCCGGGGTAGCCATCGACAGCGTCGAAGACGCCAAGATCCTTTTCGACCAGATTCCCCTGGACCAGATGTCGGTGTCCATGACCATGAACGGCGCGGTGATCCCCATCATGGCGATGTACATCGTGGCCGCCGAGGAGCAGGGCGTCTCCCACGAACAGCTCAACGGCACCATCCAGAACGACATCCTGAAGGAATACCTCACCCGCAACACCTACATCTATCCGCCGACGCCCTCAATGCGCATCGTCTCGGACATCATCGCCTTCTGCTCCAAGGAGATGCCCAAGTTCAACACGGTGAGCATCAGCGGCTACCACATGATGGAAGCCGGGGCCGACAGCGTGCTGCAGACCGCCTTCACCCTGGCCGACGGGGTCGAGTACGTGCGGGCGGCCCTCAAGGCCGGGTTGGATATCGATGTCTTCGCCCCGCGCCTCTCCTTCTTCTTCGGCGTGGGAATGAATTTTTTCATGGAAATCGCTATGCTGCGTGCCGCCCGGCTTCTGTGGCACCGGTTGATGCAGCAGTTTTCGCCCAAGGGCCCGCGTTCGAGCATGCTGCGCACCCACGTGCAGACTTCGGGATGGAGTCTCACCGAACAGGATCCGTACAACAACATCATCCGCACCACCCTGGAGTGCCTGGCCGCGGTTCTCGGCGGCACCCAGTCGCTGCACACCAACTCCTTCGACGAGGCAGTGGCCCTGCCTACGGATTTTTCGGCCCGCATCGCTCGCAACACCCAACTGATCGTCCAGGAGGAGTCCCGGGTCTGCCATGTGGTCGACCCCATGGGCGGCAGCTACTATGTCGAGTCACTCACCGATGCCATTGCCCGCGAGGCGATGAAGATCATCGAGGAGGTGGAGCAGCTCGGCGGCATGGCCAAGGCCATTGAGACCGGAATGCCCAAGATGCGCATCGAGGAAGCCGCGGCCCGGCGCCAGGCCCGCATCGACCAGGGGCTGGACGTGATCGTGGGGGTCAACAAGTACCAGCTCAAGAAGGAAGAACGGATCGAGACCCGCGAAGTTTCGGAGACGGTGCGCGAGGAACAGATCGCCCGGCTCAACGGGACCCGCGCCCGGCGAGATGCGGCCGAGGTGGCGCGAACGCTCGATGCCCTGACCAAGGCCGCGGAAACCGGCGGCAACCTGCTGGAAGCGGCCCTGCCGGCGGTACGCGCCCGGGCCACGGTGGGGGAGATTTCCGACGCCATGGAAAAAGTCTTCGGCCGCTACGTGGCCACCACCCAGTGCATTTCCGGCGTCTACGCCGCCGAGTACGGTGACAGCGAGATTTTCGCCTCGCTGCGCAAGCGATGCGAACAGTTTTTGGAAAAAGAGGGCCGCCGGCCGCGGATACTGCTCACCAAGATGGGCCAGGACGGCCATGACCGGGGGATCAAGGTGGTGGCCTCTGCCTTTGCCGACATCGGTTTCGACGTGGACCTGAGTCCCATGTTCCAGACGCCGGAGGAAGCGGCCCGCATGGCGGTGGAAAACGACGTGCACGCCATCGGCTGGTCCAGCCTGGCCGCCGCCCACAAGGCCCTGGTGCCCCAGTTGATCGAGGCCCTGAAGAAGGAGGGCGGCGAGGATATCATCGTCATCGTGGGTGGCGTCATTCCCCCCGGCGACTATGAGCTGCTTTACGGCATGGGCGTCAAGGCGATCTTCGGGCCGGGGACCAGCATCGTCCACTCGGCCAACCAGGTGCTCAACCTTTTGGAAAATAAAAAATAGAAACTGGAAATTGGGTCCTTTGAGTCCCTTTTGTCCTATTTGTTTTTATTAAAGTTGTTAGATGGTATCGATGCTCAGCCAAGACCCCAATTTTTACGTTGAGGGCGTCCTCGCGGGGAACCGCCGCATCCTGGCCAAGACCATCACCCTGGTGGAAAGCACCCGCCCGGAGCACCAGGATTTGGCCATGGCGGTTCTTGACCGTTTGATCCCCCATACGGGGAAGGCGGTGCGCCTCGGCATCACCGGGGTGCCCGGCGTGGGCAAGAGCACCTTCATCGAGGCCTTTGGCATGCAGCGCATTGCCGGGGGGCACCGGCTGGCGGTGCTGGCGGTGGATCCGAGCAGCAGCCGCAGCGGAGGCTCCATTCTGGCCGACAAGACCCGCATGGAGCGGTTGTCCACCGAGCGTAACGCCTTCATCCGGCCATCGCCTTCGGGTGGCACCCTGGGCGGGGTGACCCGCAAGACCCGCGAGACCATGCTGGTCTGCGAGGCGGCCGGTTTCGACCTGATCATCGTCGAAACCGTTGGGGTCGGGCAGAGCGAAACCGCCGTGGCCTCGATGGTCGATTTTTTTCTCGTGCTGATGATCGCCGGGGCCGGCGACGAACTTCAGGGCATCAAGAAGGGCGTGCTGGAACTGGCCGATGCGGTGGTGATCAACAAGGCGGATGGCGACAACCGCCAGCCGGCTGAACTGGCGCGGTGCCAGTACGAAAACGCCTTGCACCTGCTCATGCCGGCCTCCGCCTGCTGGCGGGTGCCGGTGATGACGTGCAGCGCCAAGACCGGCGAGGGACTGGAGGCCGTCTGGGAGAAGGTGTGCGAGCACCGCGAACGCATGACGGCCAGCCGGGAGCTGGAAGCCAAGCGGCGCAACCAGGCTCTGGCCTGGATGTGGAGCCTCATCGAGGATGGGCTGCGCAAGCGGTTCCAGCGGAATCCGGAGGTCGGTCGCCTTCTGCCGGTCATCGAGCGCGAAGTGGCCGCCGGCCGCCTCGAAGCCACTCGCGGCGCCGATCGGTTGCTTTTTTCCCTTGACAAGGCCGGTGCGGTTTAGAAGGAGTAACATTTCGGCTGTTTTTTTCACGGCTGTTTCAACGAAAGGATACGATCATGAGCCTGGTGCAAGACAAGATTCAGGAACTGGAGCAGCGAGCCGCCGCGATCCGGCAGATGGGAGGTGAAGCCGCGGTGGCCAAGCACAAGGAAAAGGGGCGGCTCACGGCCCGGGAGCGCCTGGCGGCCCTCTTCGACCCGGACACGTTCCGGGAGATCGACATGTTCGTCACCCACCGTTGCGTAAATTTCGGGATGCAGGATGTCGAGATTCCCGGCGACGGCGTCATCACCGGTCATGGGCTGGTGGACGGCCGGCCCGTTTTTGCCTTCGCCCAGGATTTCACCAGCCGGGCCGGCAGCCTCGGGGAAATGCACGCCAAAAAGATCTGCAAGGTGATGGACCTGGCGCTCAAGGCCGGGGTGCCCTTCGTCGGGCTCAACGACTCCGGCGGCGCACGGATTCAGGAAGGGGTCGACGCCTTGTCCGGTTACGGGCAGATCTTTTACCGCAATTCCCAGGCCTCGGGCACCATCCCCCAGATTTCGGCCATCATGGGGCCGACGGCCGGCGGTGCGGTCTATTCGCCGGCCATGACCGATTTCATCTTCATGGTCAAGAACACCAGCTACATGTTCATCACCGGCCCCGAGGTGATCAAGTCGGTCACCGGCGAGGAAATCACCTTCGAGGACCTCGGCGGCGCCATGACCCACAACGAAAAGAGCGGGGTGGCGCACTTCGCCTGCGATTCGGACGCCGAGGCGCTGGCGCAGATCCGCGGCCTGCTGTCCTATCTGCCGTCCAACAACATGGAAGATCCGCCCCGGGTGCCGTGCACCGACGACCCTCGGCGCACCGATCCGGCCCTGGACGCCATCGTGCCCGACATTCCCAACCAGTCCTACGACATGAAGGACGTGATCCGCTCCATCGTGGACAACGGAGATTTCTTCGAACCCCACCAGTACTTCGCCCGGAACATGGTGGTCTGTTTCGCCCGGCTCAACGGGCGCACCATCGGCATCATCGCCAACCAGCCGAAGATGTTGGCCGGCTGCCTGGACATCGACGCCTCGGACAAGGCCACGCGCTTCATCCGGTTCTGCGATGCCTTCAACATTCCGATGCTCACCATCGCCGACGTGCCCGGCTACCTGCCCGGCAGCCAGCAGGAGTGGGGCGGGATCATCCGCCACGGCGCCAAGCTGCTCTGGTGCTACTCGGAGGCCACGGTGCCCAAGCTCCTGCTGGTCACCCGCAAGGATTACGGCGGCTCTTACCTGGCCATGTGCAGCAAGGACCTCGGGGCCGACATGGCCTTCGCCTGGCCCACGGCGGAGATCGCCGTGATGGGGGCCGCCGGTGCCGCCAACATCATCCATCGCAAGGAGATCAAGGGTGCCGCGGACCCGGCGGCCAAGCGCAAGGAAAAGATCGCCGAGTACGAAACCCTCTTCTCCAATCCTTACTGCGCCGCGGCGCGGGGCTACGTGGACGACGTGATCGCGCCCCGGGACAGCCGGCCGCGGCTCATCGAGGCCCTGGAGATCATGTGCAGCAAACGCGAACTGCGACCGCCCAAGAAACACGGCAACATTCCGATGTAGCCGCCGGGCCAAACGCGATGTCAAAGACGGGAGCAACCATGGATACCAAGAAGATGGCGGCCGTCGGCGCGGCGGTCTTGCAATACATCCGCAGCGAGGAGGAGGCCCTCATGGCCAGCCTGTCGCTGGCACGGATGGCGGCGCCAGCCCCCCAGATCCCGCTGGCAGCCAAACCCTGGGCGTTCAATGGCCGGCAGCAGCAGATGGAGATGCGCAACCTGATGCAGCTGCGGATCTTCGCCGGGGCAAGGCTCAGATAAAAAAAAGTTACAAGTGACGAGTGAGCTAAAGTGACTAAAGTGAAGCCGCGCCCCGGGAGGCGGCTCTCTACAAGAAGAAAACAGGCGCGAAGCGCTTCCACAACTTTAGCTCACTTTAGGCATTCGACACTTTAGCTCACTTTTCTTTCGATTTTTTTAAAAGGAGAATCCCATGAGCGACCACGACCAGTTGAAATTGACGGCGATGAACTATGCTCCGGACCGTCCCAAGGCGGACAACCCGGTCAAGATCGAGGATTTGAGTCTGCGTGACGGTCACCAGAGCCTGTTCGCCACCCGCGGGCGCACCGAGGACATGATTCCGGTGGCCGAGCTGATGGACCAGGTGGGTTTCTGGGCCATGGAGGTCTGGGGCGGCGCGACCTTCGACACGATGCACCGGTTCTTGAACGAGGATCCCTGGGAGCGGATCCGCACCCTGAAGCGCTACATCAAGAAAACGCCGTTTTCGATGCTGCTGCGCGGTCAAAATCTGGTGGGCTACCGCAACTACGCCGATGACGTGGCCGAGGTCTTCGTGGAACGGGCCGCGGAAAACGGGATGGACATCTTCCGGACCTTCGACGCCCTCAACGACTACCGCAATTTCGAGACCGTAGTGCCGGTGATCAAGCGTTGCGGCAAGCATTTCCAGGGCTGCATCTGCTACAGCCTCACCGAGCCGCGTCTCGGCGGTGAGGTGTATAACATCGATTACTATGTCTCCAAGGCCAAGGACTTGCAGGCCATGGGGGCCGACAGCGTCTGCATCAAGGACATGGCCGGTCTCATCGCGCCCTACGACGCCTACGCGATCGTCAAGGCGATCAAGCAGGTGGTGACAGTGCCGGTTCACCTGCATAGCCACTTCACCTCGGGCATGAGCGCCATGAGCCACCTGAAGGCCATCGAGGCGGGGGTGGATATCGTGGACACCTGCATGTCGCCATACGCCTTCCGCACGAGCCACCCGGCCATCGAGCCGCTGGTGATGGGCCTGATCGGCACCAACCGCGACACGGGCTTCGACATCCGGCTCCTGGCCCGGATCAACGACATTTTGGAGAAGCAGGTGATGCCGAAGTACCGGCACCTGCTTGACGACACCAAGATGTCGATCATCGACATCAACGTGCTGCTGCACCAGACCCCGGGCGGGATGTTGAGCAACCTGGTCAACCAGTTGCGCGAGATGGACAAACTGGACAAGATCGACGAGGTCTTCAAGGAGTTGCCGCGGGTGCGCAGGGAACTGGGGCAGGTGCCGCTGGTGACCCCGACCAGCCAGATCGTGGGGATCCAGACGGTCAACAACGTGCTCTTCGACGACGAGAACGAGCGCTACAAGATGATCACCGCCCAGGTGAAGGACCTGTGCTACGGCCTGTACGGCAAGACGGCGATCCCCATCGACCCGGAGGTCCAGAAGAAGGCATTGAAGGGTTACGCCCGGGGCGAGGAGCCCATCACCTGCCGCCCGGCCGAGGTTCTGGAGCCCGAGCTGCCCAAAGCCAAAAAAGAGATCGGCGACTTGGCGGTGGATACCGACGACCTGATCACGTACGCCCTGTATCCCGTGACGGGCAAACGCTTCCTCAACTGGAAGTACGGCAAGGAGCCGGTGCCCGAGGAGGTGCGTCCCATCACCCTGGAGCAGGTGCACCAACGCCAGGAATTGGTCAAGAAGGCGCTGGCCGGCGAATTGGTGGAAAAGCCCGCCAAGGAGGCCCCGGAAAAGAGCGCCTCGGCCCGGACCTTCAACGTCTTCGTGGACGGCGAATACTTCGAGGTGGGCGTCGACGAGGTGGGGGGCAGCCCGGTGCTGAGCTACATCCAGCAGATGTCGATGATGCCGACGGCGCCGATGGCGCCGATGGCCGCCGTGCCGATTGCCGCCGCGCCGATGGCGGCGGCACCGAAACCGGCCCCTGCGGCGCCGGCGCCTCGGCCGGCCCCGGAAGCCAAGGCGGAAGCCTCCAAGGCGGCAGCGCCGGCGGGCGCGGTCTCCGGAACTCCGCTCACCGCGCCCATGCCGGGGATGATCGTCAGCGTGGCCAAGAATGTGGGCGACACCGTGGAAAAGGGCGATACGGTGATCGTGCTGGAGGCGATGAAGATGGAAAACGCCCTGCCGGCGCCGGTGAGCGGGAAGATCAAGGCGATCAACGTGGCCCAGGGCGCCAGCGTGGCCAAGGGGGCCGTGCTGGCGGTGATCGGCTAGCAAAGTGCCTAAAGTTACGAGTGCCTACAGTTGCAAGTGCCTAAAGTGACGAGTGACTAAAGTGCCTAAAGTTAAGGAATTCTGCCATCTCAAATACAGGGGGGCAGTGCCCCCCTTAACTTTAGGTCCCTTTGGTCCCTGAAGTCCTTTACGTCCTTTTCCCAAAAGTTTCACAAGGAGTTAAAAATGAAAATCCACGAATACCAGGCCAAGGAGCTTTTTGGCCGGTACGATGTCCCCATCCCCGCGGGGCGGGCCGCCTTTTCGGTCGACGAGGCCGTGGCTGCCGCAGATGCCCTCGGGGGGTATCCGGTGGTCGTCAAGGCCCAGATCCACGCCGGCGGCCGCGGGAAGGGCGGCGGCGTGAAGCTGGCCCGTAGCGCCGGGGATGTGACGACGGTGGCCGGACAGATCCTCGGCATGACCCTGGTGACCCATCAGACCGGGCCTGAAGGCCGGCTGGTCAAAAAGGTGCTGGTGGAGCAGGGCCTCGATATCGCCAAGGAGCTGTACCTGAGCCTCCTGCCCGACCGCGGCAGCGCCAAGTACCTCATCATGGCCAGCGAGGCGGGCGGGATGGACATCGAGAAAGTGGCTGCCGAAACGCCGGAAAAGATCGTCAAGGTATGGGTCGATCCGCTCATCGGGCTCCAGTCCTTTCATGTGCGCGAGGTCGGTTTCGGCCTGAACCTGCCGCCGGCGGCGATGAAGCCGTTTACCAAGCTGCTGACGAACCTGTTCAGGCTCTTTGTCGAGCTGGATTGCTCCCTGGTGGAAATCAACCCCTTGGTGCTTACCGCCGACGACCGGGTCCTGGCCCTGGACGCCAAAATCAACTTCGACGACAACGCCCTCTATCGCCACAAGGACATCCTCGCGTACCGCGACCTGGACGAGGAAGATCCCCTGGAGGTGGAGGCCTCGGCCCACCACCTCAACTATATCAAACTCGATGGCAACGTGGGCAACATGGTCAACGGCGCCGGCCTGGCCATGGCGACCATGGACATCATCAAGCGCGCCGGGGCATCGCCGGCCAATTTTCTGGACGTCGGCGGCGGGGCCAGCGCCGAGATGGTGGAGAACGGTTTCCGCATCATCCTCTCGGACCCCAACGTCAAGGGGATTTTGATCAACATCTTCGGCGGCATCCTGCGCTGCGACGTGCTGGCCCAAGGGGTGGTGGAAGCCGCCAAGAAGACCAGGGTCAGCGTGCCGGTGGTCGTGCGCATGGAGGGGACCAACGTCGAGGAGGGACGGCGCATCCTGGCCGAATCGGGACTCGACCTGACCGGTGCGGTGGATCTGAAGGATGCGGCGGCCAAAGTGGCCAGTATTGTGAAGTGACTAAAGTTACGAGTGACTAAAGTTACGAGTGACTAAAGTGACTAAAGTTTAAAGTGGCTAAAGTTCTTTTAGGGGAAGGATTCGACGATTCAAATTGCCGGAGCGAAGCGACTCCTGAACTTTAGGCACTTTAGTTCACTTTAGGCACTTTAGTTCACTTTAGGCACTTTAGGCACTTTAGCTCACTTTAGGCACTTTAGCTCACTTTAGGCACTTTAGTTCATTTTAGACACTTCCTATCCGAAAGGGTTTCGCATGAGCATCTTCGTCAACGCAGACACCCGTGTCCTGGTGCAGGGCATCACCGGGCGCGAGGGGCAATTCCACACCCGCCAGTGCCTCGCCTATGGCACCCGGGTGGTGGCCGGGGTCACGCCGGGCAAGGGCGGGCAAAAAATGGATGAGGTGCCGGTCTTCGACACCGTGCGTCAGGCCATGGCCGCCACCGGCGCCAACTGCAGCCTGATCTTCGTTCCGCCGCCCTTTGCCGCCGATGCCATCCTGGAGTCGGCGGAAGCCGGCATATCGGTCATCGTGGCCATCACCGAAGGGATTCCGGTGATGGACATGCTGAAGGTCAAAAATTTCATTCAAAACAAGATGCTGCGCCTCATCGGGCCCAACTGCCCGGGGATCATCACGCCAGGTGCCTGCAAGATCGGCATCATGCCGGCGGCGATCCACAAACCCGGCGGCCCCATCGGGGTCGTTTCCCGTAGCGGGACACTGACCTACGAGGTAGTTCACCAGCTCACCGGCCAGGGGATCGGTCAGACCACTTGCATCGGCATCGGCGGCGATCCGGTCAACGGGACCAACTTCATCGACTGCCTCAAGGCGTTCGAAGAAGACCCGGATACCCGGGGCATCGTGATGGTGGGAGAGATCGGCGGTTCAGCCGAGGAAGAGGCCGCGGCCTGGATCGCGGCCAATGGGTCCAAGCCGGTGGTGGGGTTCATCGCCGGGCTCACCGCCCCCCCGGGCCGCCGCATGGGCCACGCCGGGGCCATCGTCAGCGGGGGCAGCGGTACCGCCGAGGGCAAGATCGCTGCCATGCGACAGAGCGGGATCGCGGTCTGCGAGGACCTGGGCACCCTGGGCGAGATGTGCAAGAGGGTGTTTGGCAAAAGCTGAAGCACCCTCTTTTTTACCGTCAAGACACCGCGTCGGAGCACAATGTCAGACAGGTCGGACCCAGCCGGACCGGTCTGACCTGTCCGAAAAAGCAAACGCTTGAAACATTAAAGGGTTTTCATGCACGAAATGGGTTTGGCTCTGGAAATCATCGATATCGCCACGGCTTCGATCCCGGCCGATTTGGCCGGGACGCGGGTGGAGCGGATCAACCTCACCGTCGGCAAGCTCTCGGCCGTGGTGCCTGAAAGCCTGCGATTCTGCTTTCAGGTCGCCAGCCGTGAGACAGCGGTGGAGGGTGCCGAACTGCATATCGAGGAAGTCCCCGTGGTGGCGCGATGCAAGCAGTGCCGGCACGAGTGGACCATCGATGAACCGGTGTTTCGTTGCCCGGCCTGCGACGCGACAACCATTGAGGTCGTATCGGGCCGGGAGCTGGACATCCGTTCCATCGAACTGGAAGACAAAGAAGAAAAAGGACAGTAGAAATGCCGTTTTCCCTGTTTCGCACCGTCATCCGCCGCCACCATGACCACGGCCGTCCCCATCACCATCCCCACGACCACTCCCATGAGGATCATGAGACGGTGCGTTCCGGCGCGGGTCGGGAAATCAAGGTAGTGCGCCGGGTCCTGGACGCCAACGACCGGATGGCCCAGGCCAACCGCCGCCTCTTCGCTGCGCACAACATCTTCGTGCTCAACGTGATGAGTTCCCCCGGATCCGGCAAGACCACCGTTTTGATGCGCACCTTGGGCCAGTTGATGCCCGACCTGCGCTGCGCGGTGATCGTGGGCGACATCTGCTCTACCCTGGACGCCGACCGGTTGTCCGTTTCCGGGGCGCCAGTGGTTCAGGTCAACACGGACGAATTCGGCGGCGACTGCCACCTGGCGGCCCACGTCATCGAACGGGCCGCAGCCGAGCTTCCGCTGGACGATCTCGATGTGCTGATCGTGGAAAACGTGGGGAACCTCGTCTGCCCGGCGGAGTTCGACATCGGCGAGGACCGGCGCGTGGTGATCCTCAGCACCACCGAGGGCGAGGAGAAGCCGATCAAATATCCGCTGATGTTCCGGCTCTGCCAGGCCACGCTGCTCAACAAGATCGACTTGCTCCCCTACCTGGATTACGACCGCCAGCTGGCGCTCAGGAACATCCGCCAGATCCAACCGGACATGTCCATCTTCGAACTCTCCGCCAAGACCGGCGAGGGCTTCGATCCCTGGATCGCCTGGCTCAGGTCCCAGATCGCTGCCAAGCGGGGCACCGCCAAGGGTTGATGGCGGACGGATTCCCTCAATCGCACCGCCGTGGCGCCAGCCGCTAGAAGCGATACATGGCGGCCACCGGATGTTGGTCGGGAACTTCCGCCGGCGGGACGGCGTATACCGTTCCTCCCTTGAGCAGGCATTGAATCGCCGCCAGGTCGAGCAGATCCCCGTCTCCGACTTCAGGCGTCGAATGGATTTCACAGCGGTTCAGCTGCGGGTCGCAGCGGCCCCATACCTGGACCCCGACGGCGACAAACAGGGTCCCCACCCTTCCATGATGGGCCGCCAGTACCGCTTCTTCCACGTTGCTGGTGGTCTGGCCCGTGCCGGCGAGGCGGCGATATCGGTCGGCGGCCTCCTCCCGTTCCCCCTTGAACACGGGTTCCACCAACGGCCATGCCTGCCCGTGAAGCTCTTCGGGTTTCAATCCTTCCGGACTTCCCGCCACGCCTTCCGCTATCAGGTGCGCATAGGTGTTGGCCTCCCGGTAGAGCGGAAACAGGGAATCGACCCCGGCCAGCACCAGGGGCGCCTTGGCGTCGCCGAGTACCTCGCGGAGTTTTCTGTCGATCATTCGGAACCAGCGAGCCAGCTTGTCCTTGTTTTCCTTGCTGAGATCGTGGCCGAAGAACATGGCCGCACGCTCTCCGGCGCCGGACGGAGGGCCGGTGTGAGATTGCAACTGCCTTTCCGTGGCAGTTTCCCCCGCGGATTCGGCGAGGCTGAGGGGCAAGTCTCCCAGTTCGACTTCGAAGGCGGTTTGGCGGGTGGCTTCGAGCAGCCGCACCCGGTTTTGACTCAGGGCCAGGATGAAAAAGCGACTGTCGCTGGTGAGCAGGGAGAGCAGGGGTTTGATGTGGAATCGTTCCGAAACCACCAGGGTTTCTTCGAAGGTCACCGGAAGGCGGAAGGCATGGATGCCATCGACGGAAAAAAAAACCGCCAACCCGTCGCTGCGGCTTTTCCAGAACCCTCCATCCTGCAGCAGTTGGTAGGCGTTCTTGAGCCGGTCGCGCACCTCGGGGGTGCGTAGCCCCTGGGTCAGGAAGCGGTTTTCCGCCTCCCGCAGCAGGTTCTTGAAGCGGATCCGATCCTGCTCCGCTTCGCGCCCGGCGCGATGGGTCGGCATGTAAAGGGAGACGCACCAGTTAAAACGGGTTTCCAAAAAGCGCTCTTTCAGTTCTTCGAGGGTGATCCTATCCATGAAATGGGTCTCCTTTTGCCCGGCTTGCCCGTCCGGCCGAAGCATGGCGCCGGCAAATCCGGGGTGATGTGAGCATCTCCGAGACAGGATGGCGGAAAACCGGGTGTGCCAAATCCCTCAGGCGGCGAGGATCCTCCTTTCTTCGATCGAATGGACTGCGGACAATGCCAGTCCCGCCCGGTCAGGTCACCGGGCAGGCAAGATGGGACGGCCCCTTCCAGAACGGCGACATCTGACGCAGCCGTTCGATGATCGGCGGCAGCTTTTCTATCACCAGATCGACGTCGGCATCGGTGTTGAACACGCTGAGGCTGAAGCGGATCGAGCCGTGGGCCCGGGTAAACGGGACGTTCATGGCGCGCAGCACGTGGCTGGGCTCCAGCGAACCGCTGGTACAGGCCGATCCGGAGGAGGCGCAGATGCCGTACCGGTCCATCATGAGCAGGATCGCTTCCCCCTCCACCGCGTCGAAGCCGATGCTAGTGGTGTTGGGCAGGCGGTTGTCCCGGTCGCCGTTGACATAGGTATCCGGCACCCGTGCGAGCAGTTCGCTCTCCAGTCGGTCCCGCAGCCCCTTGACGCGGGTGTTTTCCTCTTCCATCCGTTCGGCCACGAACTTCGCTGCCCGGCCCAGACCCACGATGTTGGCGGTGTTTTCGGTGCCGGCACGCCTGCCGTGCTCCTGGTGGCCGCCGTGCAAAAAAGGTGAAAAAGGGGTTTTATCGCGTACATAGAGCGCGCCGATCCCCTTGGGCCCGTGAAGTTTATGCCCCGAGAGCGACAGCATGTGGATGCGGCTGCGGCTCATGTCGATGGGCACCTTGCCCACGGCCTGCACCGCATCGGTGTGAAACAGCACCCCGCGTTCGTGGCAAAGGGCGGCGAGCTCTTCCACGGGAAATATCGTTCCGGTTTCGTTGTTGGCCCACATGAAACTGGCGACGGCGGTGTCTTCGCTGAGGTGCTTCTTGAAGTATTCCATGTCCAGGCGGCCATCGGCATCCACCGGAACGAAGGTGACCCGGTAGCCGTTTTGCGCCAGCCATTCGGCCAGGTTCTTCACGGCCGGGTGCTCCACCCGACTGGTGAGGAGATGACGGCGTTCAGGGCGGGTGCGCAGGGCCGACCAGATCGCCGTGCTGTCGCTTTCGGTGCCGCAACTCGTAAAGACGATCTCACCCGGCTTGGCCCCGAGGAGTTCGGCGAGATTGGCGCGCGCCTGGCGCAAGTCGGCGGCCACATCGCCGCCAAAAGCATGCATGCTCGATGGGTTGCCGTAGCGTTCACCGAAGTAGGGGAGCATGGCCTCGATCACTTCGGGCGCTACACGGGTGGTGGCGTTGTTGTCCAGATAGATCGGGTTCATGAAGGTACCTCCTCCACCACCAGTTCCGGGGTGACCGTCTCGCGCAGGCGAGCTTCGACGAAGTCTTTCAAAGTCGCCTGGCTCAGCTTGCAGGTGGCGCAGGCACCGCGCAGCTTGATCAGCACCTGGTTGCCGTCCACGTCCACCAGCTGGATGTCCCCCCCGTCCTTCTTGAGCGCCGGCCGGATCTCGGTTTCCAGGGTTTCCTCGATGCGCCGGATTTTTTGAATGTTGGTCATGGCCGGCGGCTTTTTTACCGGCTCGGGCAACCCGAGGGTCTCCCAGATGATCTCCTGGATCTTTTCGTGGCAGTTGCCGCATGCCCCGCCGGCCTTCAGGTAGTCGGTAACATCTTCAATGGTCTTGAGCTTGTGCTCGGCCACCGCCTCGCGAATCTGAACGTCGGTGACCCCGAAGCACTCGCATACCACCTGCCCCTCTGCCTTGCGGTCCGGCTCGCCCAGGTAGCAGGATATGGCCTTTTCCAGTGCGTCGCGGCCCATCACCGAGCAGTGCATCTTTTCCTTTGGCAGGCCGCCAAGGTACTCGGCGATGTGGTCGTTGGTGATCTGGCGCGCCTCCTCCAAGGTCTTTCCCTTGACCATCTCGGTCAGGGCCGAGGACGAGGCGATGGCGCTGGCGCAGCCGAAGGTCTGGAACTTGGCGTCCTGGATACGTTGATGATCATCGAGTTTGAGATATAAGGTCAAGGCATCGCCGCAGGCCAGCGAACCGACTTCGCCGACGGCATCCGCATCTTCCATCTTGCCCACGTTGCGTGGATTGAGAAAATGGTCTTTGACTTTATCGGTATAGTCCCACATGGCATGTCCCCCCTGATGCGGCAAGACCCGGGAGATCTCCGCAGGTCTCCCGGCATGCTTCCCGGATTTGCGGTTGGTTCTTGCTCCGGTGTATCATAATCATCATTGTCTGAAAGGAAACCGACCGGCAAGGGCGGGTCTTCCCGTATCTCAATCATGTACCAGAGGAGGCGATCATGAACGTACGCAAACCGGTGTTTGCCGGTAGCTGGTATCCGGCCACGGCGGAAGAGTGCCGCCGCCAGATCGAGATCTTCCTCCGGGATCCGGCGATCAAGGCTCCGGCTCCAGGACGCCGGGTGGGAGGGATCGTCCCCCATGCCGGCTGGTTCTATTCGGGGGCGGTGGCCTGCAACGTGATCCACCGACTGGCACAAGGGGAGGCACCGGACACGGTAGTGGTTTACGGAATGCACCTGCATCCGGATTCCCCCTGCCACATCATGGCGGAAGGCGGGTGGGAAACCCCCTTCGGGGTGATCGAGATCGACGCTGAACTCGCCGGCCAGCTCACCGCCGAGTTCAATTTCGTGGTGGAAACGGCCCGGCGCTTCGTCCAGGACAACACCATCGAACTCCAGCTCCCTTTCATCCGTCACTTCTTCGGCGATGTCAGGCTGCTGCCCATGGGCGTGCCGCCGGCGGCCGCCACGCTGACCCTGGCGCGCCGGGTGGCGGCCAAGGCGGCCGCGCTGGGCCGGCGCATCAAGGTTGTCGGTTCCACCGACCTGACCCATTACGGCGCCAATTACGGTTTCGCGCCCCGGGGGAGCGGGCCGGCGGCCCTGGCCTGGGTGAGGGATGAAAACGATCGGCGCATCGTGGATGCCATGTTGCGTCTGGAGCCCGACGCGGTGATCCGGGAGGCCTTGACGCACCACAATGCCTGCTGCGCCGGTGCGGCGGCCGCGGCCATCGAAACCGGGCGGCGCCTCGGGGCCGAGGCCGCCCATCTGTTGGCCTACACCACCAGTTACGAAAAAAGTCCGGGGCCGAGCTTCGTGGGGTATGCCGGTCTTGTTTTCTGACGGCCCGCAACGCGTGTTGCGGGCCGCCAGAAATGGTTGCGGTTTTCCCGCGGCCGGTCATGTCTGTCGGATCAAACTACTTCTTGGATTCTCCTGCGCCTTGTTGAAGGATTTTGTGGCGGGTATCCAGGTACTCGGGTTTGGCCTCGATGGCGATGGCCTGGTCGATCCACCGGCGCGCCTGGTCGTAGCGTTTCTGCTGCATCCGCACGAAGGCCAGATTGTTCATGCTGTCGCTGTGGTCGGGTTTTCTTTCCAAGCTGCGCCGGTAGTGCAGGGCCGCCTTGTCCAGTTGCCCCTTCTGGTAATAAACATTACCCAGATTGAAATAGGGTAGATACCAGTCCTTGTCCTTTTGGATTGCCTTTTTGTATTCTTTCTCCGCCAGTTCCAAGTTGCCCCGGGTTTCATAGGAGAATCCCAGGTCGTTGTGGTCGGCGGCCGTGAGCGAATCCTCGACCACATGGATCCCGAGCATGGCGCATCCCGTCATGCACAGGAGAGCCGTTGCGATGCACCATGATCTCAGGGATGAACGATCAGGTATGGGTTGCCCAGGCGCTGCCATTTTTTCTCGAAGGTTTCATGGTCGACCAGGACCGAGGCATCGGTTCCGTCGTGGACGATGACCCCTTTTTCATTGAAACCGACAACAACGACATAGTGGGGGCGGCTGGCCAGCCAGACCCCGTCGTCGATGAGAACGATCACCGGTTTTCCGTCCCGGATGCTTTTTTTGATCAGGTCCAGGTCGCCTTGGCCGGATTCGGTTATAAATCCCAATCTTGCGGCATAGTTTTCAAGGTCGGGCAGCAGGGCGCCCCGCAGGGTTTCGTTGTAGACCTCCTGGCTGATCTGACGAGAGGGGACGAACCGCTCGTAGTAAGCAAAGACGGTGGCCAGGGCCGCGGCGCCGCACTGATGCCGCTGCTGCTCGAAAAAAGGCACCCCCTCGATGATTTCCGCTCCCGGGGGGCTCGTCCAGCCAAGCCAAAACAGGACCGCCAGCAGGCAAGTTTTTTTCAAATGTGGGCTACCGGATGATGATTTCTTTGTTCAGCAGTTTCATGATCACGATGACCAGCAGGATGATGACCAGGACCCCGATCACCACCCCGATCCCATTGCCGCCGGCGAGCACATTGTCCGAGGCCTGGGCCAGCATATGGATCTGATCGTCGCTCATTTGGGAAAGCTTGCTCTGGATCTCGGCGGGGTTCATGCCGCAGGCGACGAGCTTGTCGGTGACGACTTTCTGCTCCAGGGCGTTCTGGATTTTTTCGATTTCCACCATTCGCAGCGATCCGGACGGAGACCCGTTGGACAGGCTGGAGCTCATCAGGCCAGCGGCGGCAGGCGAGGTCCACAGGCACATCAGGTAGACAGCGATTCCCAGGGCCAGGGTGGCGTTGCGAAAATTCTTCAGCATGAGCCAATTCTCCCTTTTTTTGGCGGTTCAATATGTCGTTTCTTCGATACGATTTCATATGTCAAAATTTTAAGCGCCTGTCAATTTGCGTGTTAAGGGGAATATTGGCTGCTTAACCGCGTAGCGGCAGGGGCCAAACCGGAAACGGGAGGCGACAATGATCAAGGTGGTTTTCGACGAGGCATTCTACTCGGTTTCGATCATCACCTCCAGGACTGGGGCCGGCTGCTGGCCACCGAGGATTACGCCCGCATCGGCCGCTTGGTGCGCAGTGCGGCGCTGCGCTGCGGCGGCGGATGTTTTGCCGTGCTGGAGGGTGGTTACAACCACAGCGTGCTGGGCTACAACGTGCAGGCGCTGCTTCAGGGGCTCCAATCGGTCTGATTGCCTGAGGCTAAACGGCGCCTCAATCTGGCGGGCGGTGTTGCGGCTGCTGCCACAGCTTTTCCGCCAGGCCGGAGGCCCGCTCGGCGCTGCGGGCCGCCGCCTTGCGGATCAAACCAACGGGGCCGCGGATTTCGATATGCCGCCGGGCGCGGGTGGCGGCGGTGTAGAGCAGCTCCCGGGAGAGGACCTGCACGTCGTGATCGGGCAGCAGCAGCAGGACCCGGTCGAATTCCGACCCCTGGGCCTTGTGCACGGTAATGGCAAAGGCGGTTTCGTGCGCCGGCAGACGGCCGGGGGAGATTTTTTTCAATTCGCCGTCCGCCTGCCGGAACCAGGCGCGCAGCACACCGTCGGCCGGGTCGGGCCAGAGAATGCCGATGTCGCCGTTGAATACGCCAAGCTGATAGTCGTTACGGCTGACCAGGATCGGCCGCCCCTGGTACATGCCGCCTGGTTCCACCGCCAGCCCGGCCGCTTTTAGCCCCATTTCGATGCGGCGGTTGGTTTCCACCACGCCGGCGGCACCTTCGCGGGTGGCGCAGAGAATGGCGAAATCTTCCAGGCAGGCCAGGGCGCGGGCGGGATCGACGGCCTTGAAGATGGCGCCAAAGGCGCTGATGGCTGCCTCCGGCGTTTTCATCGGGGCGGCCGGGTCCGGGGCGACATGGGTCACATCCCCCATGCCGGCCTCGAAAACCGGCATCGGGTCGGCGCCGGCGCGCACGGCACGGGCCAGGGCGCCGATGCCGCTGCGGGAACCGAAACGGTAGCTTCTTTCCAGGAGCGCCAGGCAGTCCCCCAGGGCGGTGGCCGCCGGATCCGCCGGGCCGTCGTAGGCGGCGCAGCGCTTCAGCAGGGCGCACAGGGCCGGGCTGTATCCGCGGCCGGGTTTGGCGCACAGGTCCGCGAAGACGTTGCCGGCTTCCACCGAGGCAAGCTGGTCCTTGTCGCCGAGCAGGATGAGCCGGGCGTGGTCCGGCAGGGCGGCCACGGTCCGGCTCATCAGGGGCAGATCGATCATGGACGCCTCGTCGATCACCAGCAGGTCCAGGTGCAGCGGGTGGTCCGGCCCATGACCGGGGTTGGCCCGGCCCGGTCGAACCCGGATCAACCGGTGAAGGGTCATGGCTTCGGTGGGGATGGCCGCCCGGACTTCGGCGGTTACCGGCAGTCCCTCCCGGGCCTTGCGAATGGATTCGGTGAGGCGGGCCGCGGCCTTGCCGGTGGGGGCCGCCAGCACCATCCGCGGAAAAGGCGGCCCGGCCAACTCGGCGATAAGCGCCAGGATGACCGCCACGGTGTGGGTCTTGCCCGTGCCGGGGCCGCCGGAGACGATGCACAGGCGGCGCAGGGCCGCCAGGGCCGCGGCGGTTTTCTGGTCGTCGGATTCTCCTGCTGCGATGGCTGCCGGGAACAGGCGATTCAGCGCCGCTTCGAGCCGGCCGATGTCCACGGGCACCGGGGCCGACGCCAGCCGGTGCAGCGCATCGGCCAGGGTCTTCTCGAAATGCCAGTAGCGGGCGAGGTAGAGCCGGGTTCCGTCGAGGACAAGGAGGCGGTCGGGCCTCTCCGGAGTCCCCACGGCGGCGGAGGCGCGCAGGGCATCGATCCAGGGCTTCAGATCCGGGGCTGGCAGACCGTCTTCGGCCTCCGGGGTGGCAAAGAGCCGCTGGCCGGCGAAACGGGACAGTTCCACACACACGTCGCCTTCCCCGAGCCGCTGGCTGGCCAGGGCCGCGGCCAGGGTCGGCGGCCCGGCGGCATCTCCGGAAAGCACCCCGATCCACCGGGCGAAATGCCGGTCCAGGTCCCGCAGGGTGTTGAGGGATTGCATCGCTTCCAGCATGCCAGTGGTCATCGCCGATCCCCGGGTTCGGTATTGCCGGCGAACATCCGGTCCAGGGCCTCTACCAGGGCCGGCTCCGGCCGGTGGGAAAAAACGCCCCGAGACGGCCCGTGGTCCGGGTGCATGCCGCGGAGAAACAGATAGTACACCCCGCCGAAGTGGTCCGAGTAGCGGTAGCCGGGCAGGCGGCAGGCCAGGTAGCGGTGCAAGGCCACGGTGTACAACAGGTACTGCAGGTCGTAGCGGTGAGCGGCCATGGCCTCCCCGATTTGCCGCGGGCCATAGTCCTGGAGGTGGTCGCCCAGGTGGTTGGACTTGTAATCGGCGATGTAGTAGCGGCCCCGGTGGCGGAAGACCAGATCGATGAAGCCTTTCATCAGACCCTTCACCGGGTCGAAGTGCAGCCCTTGTCCCGCGCTGCGATGACCGGCGAAATCCGCCAGGACGCCGGCCAGGCGGGTCGGCTCCAGGCGGGCCAGGGGGAAGTGGAATTCCATCTCGTCGAGCCGGTCGGGGCGGCAGATGGCGCGCAGGCGCAATCCATCGGCGTCCAGGGGGGTGTCCAGGGTTCGGCGCACGATTTCCGCGGCAACCGGCTGCCAGCCGTCGCCGATGGCATGGCGGGCCAGTTGTCGCTGGACGGCTTCGGCCAGGGCCGGCCCTTCGGCGGTGGGGAAATCGATGTTTTCCAGCAGTTCGTGGAGGCACTGGCCTGCCACGGTGCCGCGGGGAAACCGAAAGACGGCGTCCACTGGCGCGGAGGGGGTCTCGGCTGTCTCTGGCGATGGTTCGGGATCATGGTCCGGTCGCTCCACGTCCCTGCCGGCCAGCAGGCCCGAGTAGCTGGTCAACCGCCAGTCGCCGGCGATACGGCCGGTAAACGGCCGCGCGGCATAGTTTTTTTCGTCCTGGGACGGCAGTCCGATTTCGGGTGCGGGTTCCTCTGGCGCGGGTTTGACCTGGATGGCACCGCCGGCCCCGGCGGCCAGCGTCTCCAAGCGCGCCCGGATCTCCTCCTCGGCCAGATCTCTCATGAGGCTTCGGGGCGGGTCTTGTCCGGAGTCCGGGTGCAGGAGCCAGGCCAGGGCCGAGTGCTCGGCGTTGTTGATGCGGCCCCAGGTGAGGACGCACAGGTGCCGGGCCCGGGTCACGGCGACGTAGAGCAGCCGCAGCCGTTCGGCCAGGTCTTCGGCGGCGGCCATTGCCTGGTGGGCCTCGATGCGGTCGGAGCCCAGGTCCAGGATCACCGGGTAAGGGGGTTCCGGGGCATGGAACACCACCGGGCCGCGGCCCGCCATGCCGCCTGCCCAGGGAAAGGGGATGAAGACCACCGGGTATTCCAACCCCTTGCTCTTGTGGATGGTCACGATCTGCACCAGGGCTTCGTCGCTTTCCAGGCGCAGCAGCCGCTCATCGTCGGCGCCGGGGTCGCAGCGCTGGTCGGCCAGCCAGCGCAGGAGCCGCTGGGGTCCGGTGAACTGCCGGGAGGCGGCCTGGAGCAGCTCTCCCAGGTGCAGCAGGTTGGTCAGCCGCCGTTCGCCGTCCGGATCCGTCTGGCATCGCTCCAGGATTTTCTCGCCTTCGATGAGCGCGAAAAAGGCCCGCTGGAACCCGCGATGCAGCCAGAGGTCCCGGTAGGCGTGGAACCGGCTGAGGACCGCTTCCCGCGGCTGCATTTGGTCATCGAGGGCCAGGATCTCCTCGGCGGGCCATACGAGCAGCGCACTGGCCAAGGCGGCTTTGAAACGGCCCTCGTTGCCGGGGTCGCTCACCGCCATGAGCACCTGCTGGAGGGCTTCGGCCTCAGGGGTATCGAAGACGCTTTGCTGGCTGAGACTGACGCTGGCAATTCCCCTCTCGCGCAGGGCGCGCTGCATCCAGAGGCCGTCACTGTGGCTGCGGACCAGCACCGCGATGTCGCCGGCTTGCAGAGGAACATCTCCCAGCACGGCCCGCCCCCGGGCCGACAGAGCCAGCAGGCGGGCGATCTGGGTGGCGCAGACGGCGGCGGCCGCCTCCCGGGCGGCATCGGCGGTGATGGCGCCGTTTCGTGTCAGGGTCCGTCCCCGGGTTTCGAGAAACCAGAAGGACAGCGGCGTCGGGACCTGACCGGCGAGTTTCAGCGGCCGGTCGTCGGCGCGGGGGCCGGCGCTCACCGGGAGAAAAGGGATGTGTCGATCGTAGACAAACGGCCGCTGGGCAGCGGAAAAGAGGTGGTTTACCGCCGCCACCAGGCGGGTGGCCGAACGCCAGTTGGTGCCCAGGGTAAAGCAGCGTCGGGCGCCGGCGTCGTTCTTGGCCTGCATGTAGGTGAAAATGTCGGCGCCGCGGAAGCTGTAGATCGCCTGTTTGGGATCGCCGATGAGGAAAAGCCCGGATTGGTCGCACTGGCGATAGATTTGTTGAAATATTCGGTACTGCAGCGGATCGGTGTCCTGGAACTCGTCGATGAGGGCCGCGGGGAATCGTTCCCGGATGACGGCGGCCAGGGAGGGGCCTCCGTCGCCGGACAGCGCCTCGTCCACCAGCCGGAGCAGGTCGTCGAAACTCAGCACCTGCCGCTGCCGCTTGCGCTGGACCATCTCGGCGGCCAGGAACTCCCGTGCCGCGGCCAGCAGCGTGACCCTGCGCGCTTTCAACGTCATCTCGAATGTCTTGGCAAAAGCGGCGCAGCGGTCGAAAAAGGCGTGTGCCGGGACGGCTTCACCCGGCTTGGTCTGCGCTTTTAACTGGTCCGGGGTAAAGCGGGCCAGTTCGGCCGGCAGGGCCAGCGGCAGGTCTCCGGCGAGCAATTCGTCCATCGCGGCCACCGCTCGTCCCACCACCGGCTTGCTGTACGAACGGCGGTTGAGCCCGCCACTGTTTTCCAGGATCTTCACTACTGCTTCACGATCCGTGGCCCACGCGGTTTTCAGACTCTCGAAAACCCCGGCCAGGGCGGCGAAATCATCCGAGTGGGCCATGTCGGCCGGGTCGGGCAGAATTCGGATGCGGTCGTCCCGGACCATTGGCCCCAATGCCTGGAGCAGATCGAGGGGGGTGCGCCATTGGCGTCTGAGCCAGCGGGCTTCCGCAACGGAAAGGGATTCGGCCTGCCGGCGCCAGAAGTCGGCGATCACCGTGCGGCGCAGTTCGCTTTCGTCGGTGACGAACTCGGACTCGAAGGGGACCCGGCTTTCGAAGGCGTTTTCCCGCAGTGTGCGCTGGCAAAAGGAGTGGATGGTGTACACGGCCGCCTCGTCGAGACGGGTCAGGATGTCGGCGAGATGACGCCGGGCCGTCAGGTGGTCCGGCAGGCGGGCGAAGATGGCGGCCAGCGTTTCGTCGGCGGCATCGGCGTCATCCAAGGCGGCGATGGCCTCGGCGATGCGTCGGCGAATGCGCCCCCGCAACTCCTCGGTGGCCGCATTGGTGAAGGTGACGACCAGGATGCGGTCCACATCGAGATCGGCCTCCAGGAGCAGGCGGAGGTAGAGCGTCACTAGGGTATGGGTTTTTCCCGTGCCGGCACTGGCTTCGATCAGGGTGAGGCCCCGCAGCGGCAACTGCAGCGGATCCAGGCGCGCGGGGCTCATGTCAACGGCTCCTCTTCGGCGGCGTTCATCAAGGGTTCAAAAACAAGGACGGCCGTTTGTCGAAATGGCTCCTGCAAGGGATCCTGACCGCGCCAGGCGAGCTGGACCGCCGGGTCGAAAGCGTCGCCGCGGGCGTTGTAGTCATCCCGCCAAACCCGGCGGCAGGCCGCAAGGGCCTTGTCCGGGTTGCCGCTTCGATTCCACGCTTCGACATAGGCCCTGGATGTTTCGGGGAAAAACGGCAGCGGGGCCGAATGTCCCGCGCGCCAGAGCACCAACAGTTCCTGGAGAATCTCCAAGGGGTTGGCCACCGGCGCCAGTCGAAGCACCCTGTCGGCGGCGATGTGCAGGCTCGTCGCCGGCCGGGTGCCGGCTGTGGCGGCGCACAGGGCCAGGTGCTGGAGCCAGAGCTGCAACCGGTCCCTGGCTTTCAGCGCCGCCGGGCGAAAGGCCATCCGACCGCTTTCGGTGAGCCCGCCGAGCCACCCGCGCAGGATGACGTCTCCCACGACGAGGTCCAGTTCCAGCGGCGCCACCGGCTGGCGTGCCGCGTCCTGAACCCGCTGCACAACCAGATCCATGCCTTCCAGCATCTCTTCCCATGCCGCTTCTCCCGGGGCGGCATGGGGCAGTTGGCCCCGGGCGCGCAGCTTGCGCCTCACCTCTTCGATCCGGTGGCCTTCCAGCATCTCGGCCACCAGCGTGTCCCGAGCCCCGTAGCGCTCCAGCCCGGCGATATCGAAGGGTTCCTCGTCTGGAGGTGGGCCTTGGTCCGCCATCAACTGGATGCCGAGCCGCTGCTGGAGAAACCAGCGGGCCGGGTGGCTGAAAAAACGCACCAGATCCGAGATGTCCACTACCGGCTCCCGGTCCGCGGGGACCGGCAACGGCTGCGCCGCGAAGGGGCGGGGCCCTGACGCCCGAAGGTTCGGCGCGGCCCGGCACCAGCGGGAATCGTAGGAAAACAGGTCAGGGTGCCGGCCGTCGAAGAGGCGGAGGCTGAAGGGCTGCAAGGGATGGCGCCGGACCAGGCGATCGGATGGCATCTTGCTGCCAGGCAGCCGCCAGCTCCCGTCGACGTAGGCCATCAGCTCGCTGACCACCACCGACGGCTCCCGGGGGCTGTTGTCCCGCACGTCGTTGCCTAAGTAGCTGACATAAAAGACGTCGCGGGCCGAAAGGAGGGCTTCGAGAAACAGGTACCGGTCGTCCAGGCGCCGGGACCGGTCGCCGGGCCGCGGATGGCGGGCGATGAGATCGAAGCCGGGCGGCTGCTGGCGGCGGGGAAAATCCGTGTCGTTGAGCCCCAGGAGGCAAACCACCCGGAAGGGAATGGCGCGCATGGGAACCATGTTGCAGAAGGTCACGCCGCCGAGGAGGAAGCGACGTGCTCCGCCGGCGGTGGCGAGATGCCCTTCCAGGTGGGCGCGGATCACCCGGGCTTCCAGGCAGGTTTCCAGGCCGGCCTGGCCGGCTGCCTGCCCCAGTCTGTCCGCGGCCCGCCGCAGGGCCTGGAGGCTTTCGGCCTCATCCGGATCCGGCGCCAGGAAATCATCGACCAGATCGTTGATCCGCTGAAGCCAGTGCCCGGCGGAGGCCGGTGCCTTGAGCACGGCGCGCCAGCGGGCCAGCCGGTCCACCAGGGTCTGCAACATCCCCAGATCGCTGGCCTCGCTTCCTTCCACATCCGGGTAGCTCAGGGTGTCCCCGTAGAAGACCTCCTCCGGAGGCATGGCGTAGCCGAGGAACAGGCGGGCAAGGCCGGCCTGCCAGGTGTTGGCCGGTTCGGCGGGCAGGCCCAGGGTGGCGCGCATGGCACCGTCCAGTCCCCAGCGAATCCCGGATTCCTCCACCCAGGTGCGGATGCGCGCCAGCCCGTCGGCATTCAGAGAAAAGCGCCGGGACACCGCCGGCACTTCCAGCAGACCCAGCACTTCCGAGACGCTGAGGCGCATCTCGGGCAGATCCAGCAGGCCCAGAACGGTTTCCACCACCGGTTCCCGGGCGGTGAGGCGCCGGTCGGCCATGCTCCAGGGAATGGAGCGTTCCCGGGGCGCCGCGTCAAAGACCGCTTCCACATGGGGGGCATAGATGTCGATATCCGGCGCCATGACCACGACCTGGCGGGGATGCAGGTTCGGAAGCGTCTCGAAGAGCGCCAGAAGGCGGTCGTGGAGGACTTGCACCTCGCGCATGGGAGTGTGGCAGGCATGGATCTGCACGGAAGGATCATCGGGGGCGAGGGCGGCCGGCCGTTTGTCGCCACGCCGGTCCTCCAGGTACAGCAGATCGTGCTGAAGGCAGGCCAGCAGGCTTGCTTCGCCGGGATCGGCGAAGGCGTCCCGGTCCCGGGCGCCGATTTCCAGCAGTTGATCGAGAAAGCCTTGGCCGGTGTGGCCGAAGGCGGCCAACAGCGGATTGCCCACGTCGAGGAGGCCGCTGAAGTCATCGCTCCCGCTGCGCCGCCATAGCGCCCGCCGCCGAGCCTGGCCCCGGTCGTCGACGATGTCGGCCCAGTACTCGGCGCTGGGATTGAGCAGGAACAGGTGCACCGGGCGGTGGCGCGACAGGATGTCCAAGGCGTGCAGGTGCACCGGCGCCAGTGCGGTGAGCCCGAAGAGGCTCACCCGCTCTGGCAAGGCGCCGGACGGGGGGTTGCCCTGACCGGCGGCCTGGCGAAAGGCGTCAAAGATGGCGGCCCGGTGCATGCCGCCGACGCTGCCCACCACCGTTCGCCACAGGATGGCCTGCCAATGGTCTTCCCGGCCGGCCTCCCAGTCCAGCATCATGTCCGGCCGATAAACGAGGTACTGATCGAAGACGTCGGCGATGCGCCCGGCGAGCTGATAGGCCTTGAGGCCGTCGGCGTCTTCTTGCAGGTAGCGTTTTAATTCGGCAAAGGCCGGTTGGGGCAGGAGGGGGGGCAGCAGCGCCAAAATTCGCCAGTGGAGGGCTTCCCGGTCGTAGCGGGTTTGATCCGGCATCTCCGACAGCCATGCGCTGTAAACGCGCCAGACGAAGGTAGCGGGCAGCGGAAAGTCCAGGTTGGCGGCAATCCCCGTTTCCAGCGCCAGTTGCTGGGCCAGCCAGCGGGCCATGCCCGGGTTCTGGACCACCACCGTCTCCGGCGCCATGGGGTCGGCCAACGGTTGCCGCGTCATGTCCACAAACCGCTCCAGCAGGAGCTCGGTGCGGTTGCTGTGGTGGATATGGATCATGGGAAGGATCTTGCGAAGGCTCCGGTAAGCAGGAATCCTGCGTGACGGTCACAAATCCCCAGGCGGTGAACCGGGTGTGGTGTAACACGTTGCGCCTGAGGTCGCAATGTACGCCATCCGACTGAATTGGATGGTGCCAGCGGGCGCACCCACTGGCTCGAGTTCCAGCCGCGTCTTCTCTTGCCTGCCAAAGTGAAGTATACAGGAAGGCAATCCTTCCGCGAAACATTTCCTGGAGAACCGGCAATGGAAAAAATCGGCTACGCCCTGCTATTGGCGGCGGCCCTCGGTTGGTTGATCGGGGTGTTGATGGGGATTCCCCGTACTTTTCCCGCCGGTGCCATCGGGTTGCTCGCGTTGGTGGGGGTCGGCTTGCTGTTTGCCAAGGTGCTGAAGGAGCGTTGGGGCAACAAGGAAGACGATCACTACGACAAAACGGTGGAAAAATAGGAGCCCGCCATGCTGTTGACGACGCAAGATGAATTCGCCGACTACCAGATCGTCCAGACGCTGGGACCGGTGAAGGGCAATACCATCCGGGCGCGGCATATCGGCAAGGATATCCTGGCCAGTTTGCGCAACCTGGTTGGCGGCGAGGTCCATGAATACACCAAGATGTTGGCCGAATCCCGCGAGCAGGCCCTCGACCGGATGGTGTCGCAGGCCAGGATCCTCAACGCCGACGGGATCGTTTGCCTTCGATTCACCACGGCCAGCGTGATGCAGGGAGCGGCGGAGCTGCTGGCCTACGGCACCGCCGTCAAGCTTCAGCCGAAAAAACCGTAGATCATGAAAGACGCCGCTGCCTGACAGGACAGGGCAAAACCGGGTGCGGGCCGGTCGCAATGGGCCGGCACCGGGGAAAGGCCGGACGATTTGTGGCGTTTGGTTTCTCCGGGCAATGGCAATCTGCCTGCTTGACGGCATCTGCCGGAAGCCGAATCGTTGGCCTTTGCGACGCCGAATCGGGCAAGGCGATCTTCATCGTACCCGCAGACGCAGAGGAGGCGTCGGTGGGGTTCGCTCAGCTTTTCTCTCATTGCCGGGGCGACTCTGGGGCGGAATCGGAGCAGTGGCGCCCCGATTCTGCAAAAGTCGGGCTTGACTTGTTTCATTTGACGGATTCTAAGAGGCAAGAGACCCGCTGCCGTCCGAGGCGATATGATTGTTTCGGCCGATTTTGCCTTCTCTCATCAGAACGGCCCGATCGGAGAGGGCAAGCCGGGTAAATTCAGAGAGTCGGATGGATGCCAGTCATGTTCCCGTTAATTGAAAAGGCACCGGCGGCGGCCGGCCAAACCGCCATCGACCCTGAGGCACTGGAGAAAAAACGCCTTGCGCAGATTGTGCTCCTGTTCGGCGGGGTGGCGGTTTTTATTCTGCTCACCATCTCGGCGGTCAATTATGTCCGGCATTCCGGGGCATTCATCTGGATGACGGTGCCGGCGGCGGCGGTCCTCCTGGCCCTGGTTTTCTTTACACAACGCACCGGCAATATCTCGCTGGCGATCAACGCATTTGGCGTCATGATGGTCGCCTTGAGCCTGATTCTGCTCGTCTCCGGCGGCATCAACGGGTATGGGCTGCTGTGGATCTACATTTTTCCGCCCTTTATCTTTTATGCGCAGGGATTTCGGCGCGGCCTGTTCTACATGGCCCTTCTCATTGCCTGCGTCCTGGCGGTCTTCTACGGTCAGTATTGGCCCATCGACCATTTTCGTTACAGTCCCGATTATAAAAAGCGCTTCCTGCTCTCGTTGTCCGGCGTGGTGATGATTTCCGCCATCTCCGAATACAGCCGCCAGAAAACCCACCGATGGCTGGCGACGTTGGCGGCAAAGCTGGAGGCGCTCTCCTACCAGGACGAACTCACCGGGCTGGCCAATCGGCGTTGCGGCCTTAGCCAACTCTCGACGCTCCGGGAGATTTCCTTGCGCAACGAAACCCCGTTTTCCCTCATCGTTGTGGATATCGATCACTTCAAGCAAATCAATGATCATTACGGGCATGAAGCCGGGGATGCCATGCTCCGGCACTGCGCCGACACCATGCGCCAGGGGATTCGTAAGCAGGACTTGCTCGTGCGCTGGGGCGGTGAGGAGTTTCTGTGCCTGCTGCCCAACACCGACCTGGACGGTGCTTTCGTCGTGGCCGAAAAGATGCGCAACAATCTGGAGAAGGCCCAGTTGGTCGCGGGCAGCCGGGTATTGAGAGCCACCGGCAGCTTCGGGGTCGCCCGGGTCGGGAAAGAGGAATCCCTCGACGCAACCTTGGCCCGGGCCGATGAGGCATTGTACCGGTCCAAGGAGGAAGGTCGCAACCGTGTTTCCGTGGCCGACAATTTCCAACCGCCCAAAGGAAAGGCCGCCTGATGCGCTTGAAAGACAAGTACGCCATCGTCGGGGTGGGGTACACCCCCCAAGGTAAAGTGCCGGAGCGCACCACCTTGAGTTTCCATCTGGAAGCCTGCGCCAACGCCATCGCCGATGCCGGGCTGAAGCCCCACGACGTGGACGGCCTCATCGTCTATCGCCACTTTTCAGGCCCCACCGGCGAGCGGGACCTCACCCCCTACCTGTTGGCCCAGCACCTTGGCATTGCGCCAACCTACGCTTATCAGGACGCCAACTGATCGCGCAGCCACCTCCAGCACGCCGTGAGCGCGCTTGAATCCGGCCTCTGCCGATATGTGTTGCTGTCTTACGCCCATTCGGGAGACAGTATGCTGCGGGTGCTCGACGAGATCAGCGGCGATGAGGCTCCCTTCGGGTTGTTCGGCGCCGCCGGCGGATACGCCCTGGCCGCCCGGCGGGCCATGCACGAATTTCGCACCGGCCCCGATACCTGGAAGCACATCGCGGTGGGCCAGCGCAAATGGGCCCGCCTCAATCCACGGGCGATCCTTCGCGACCGCCCGTTGACCCTGGAAGATTACGAAAATGCCCCCTTCCTCGTCGAACCGTTTCGACTGCCCGACAACTGCCTGGTCAACGACGGAGGGCGGGCCTGCGTCCTGACCTCCCTGGAACGCGCCCGTGACCTGAAGCATCCGCCGGTGACCATCATGGGTCTCGGGCAGCACAACCCGTCGGGCGACCTTTACCAACCGGGCCATCTCACCGGGCCCACCGGTGCCAAGGTGGCTTTCCAGCAAGCCCTGGGCATGGCGGGAATCACGCGATCGGAGATCGATGCCTGCCAAATTTACGACTGTTTTACCTACACCGTTGAAATAACACTCCAGGATTACGGTTTCTTCGAACCCGGCGGAGGGGCGGAATGGCTTGCCGGGGGCACCATCGAGCCCGGGGGCCGAATACCGGTGAACACTTCGGGAGGGCAATTGGCCGAGGCCTATCACATGGGGCTGACGCCGCTCACCGAGGCCGTGATGCAGCTCATGGGCCGTTGCGGGGCGCGCCAGCTCGGACCGGAAACCGGCACCCGGAAGCCCGAGGTGATTCTGTGCAGCGACAACGGCGGCGTCTTGCAAACCCATTCTTGCTGTATTTTAAGGAGGTGGACGCCATGACGGCCCCAGCCAAACCGGCGCCGCGGCTCAATGCCGACTCCCGGCCTTTCTGGGAAGCGTGCCGATCCCATCGGCTCCAGGTTCAGCAATGCACCGCCTGCGGATTGGCGCGCTGGCCGCCCGCGTTTCTCTGCCCCCGGTGTCATGGGAAAGAGGCTCAGTGGCGAGACTGTTCCGGCAGGGGGCGGGTGTACAGCTACGTGGTGTATCACAAGGCGTTCCATCCGGCCTTCAAGACGGATGTGCCTTACGTGGTGGCCATTGTGACCCTGGCGGAGGGCCCCTGCCTGGTGAGCAACATCGTCGGATGCGATCCGTCCGAGGTTTATTGCGAGATGCCTGTCGAGGTGACGTGGGCGGATCGGCCGGCCGGATTCTCGCTGCCGTTGTTCAAGCCGTCCAATATGTAGCTGAAAACATGAGTTTTGTATTCTATATTGAGTTTGACAGGTCTCGGGGGTTTTGGTAGTCACTGGCATGGATACCGCTTCCAATACTGCAGCGGAAACTTTACGGCCAAAAGGAGGAACGTCAATGAAAAGGTATGCTTTTACCGTCGCCGTCTTTTTTGTCGTTTTTCTCGTGGTTGGCACCGTGTACGCGGCAGAAGGGTTTTATGCCAGTTTGAACGCAGGGGTGGCCATCGCAGATGATTCCGATGTGGATTTTGATGGCGGCTACAAGGTCGAGATCGAAATGAAGGAGGGAATGGCGGTTTCATATGCCATGGGGGGCAACCTCAACGAATTTTTCAGAGCCGAACTGGAGCTTGGTTATCAGGAGCATGATTTCGACAAAGCCAAAGATCCCGATTTCGGGAAGGTCGACATCAGTGGCGATGCCGCAATTTATTCACTCCTGATCAACGGTTACGCCGATTTCAAGAACACGACGATGTTGACACCCTTTGTGACGGTGGGGCTCGGTATGGCTCAGGTCGATTTCAGCGATATCGGGGTTGAAGGTATAATGGTGCCGACTTCTGACGATGATATCGTATTCGCCTACCAGGTTGGGGCGGGGGTCGGAATCGAGGTCCATCCACGTGCTACGATTGACCTTAAATATCGGTATTTCGGGACTTCCGATCCCGAGTTGGATTACTATGATACCGAGTTCTCAAGTCACAATCTTTACGCCGGCATACGGGTTTACTTCTAACCGCCATCCATGCCATCCTCAGGCATCTGTTTGAATTGACGCCCCTTCTTGCATCAAGAGCGCGAAGGGGCGGTTTTGTTTCGGACAAAACAGGAACAAGCAAACCCGGAGAGACAACATGAACGAAGACAACTGGCGCATCGTCAACCCCGACGGTAAAAATCGCGTCATCGTCACCCGGGACCTGCCCGGAGAACGGTGGGTGGATATTCTCGTGGCCGCCGGTTGCCGGGTGGAAATTTTTACCGGGACCGCAGAGCTGTCCTCTGACGAAATCCGCCATGCGATGGGATCGCGTTGCGACGCCGTCATCGGTCAGCTTGTGGAGAGTTGGGACGATGCCCTGTTCGAGGGCCTCAAGGCGGCAGGAGGGAGGGCCTACAGCAATTACGCTGTGGGGTTCAACAACATCGATTTGGCGGCCGCCACCCGTTGCGGCATCCCGGTGGGCAACACGCCGGGAGTCCTCACCGAGGCGACCGCCGAGCTGGCGGTGGCCTTGACTTTTGCCGCGGCACGCCGCATCGGCGAGGCCGAGCGGTATCTGCGGGCCGGAAAATGGGATCGCTGGCTGCCGAGACTGTTTCTGGGGACCCAGTTGCGGGGCAAGACGGTCGGCATCATCGGTGCCGGCCGCATCGGTTCCGCCTATGCCCGCATGATGATGGAAGGCCACAAGGCGGACATTCTCTACTACAGCCGTCACCCAAAACCGGCTCTGGAGTCCTTCGCTGCGGCCTACAACCGGTTTCTCGCCATGCGGCAGGAGCCGGCGGTGGTTTGCCGGTACGCCAAAACGATCGAGGGCCTGCTGAAAGAGACCGACTGCGTCAGCATTCACGTGCCGTTGGGCCATGGCACAAGGCACCTGATCAATGCCGAACGTCTGGCGCTGATGAAACCGGAAGGCGTGCTGGTCAACACCAGCCGTGGGCCGGTGATCGACGAAGCGGCTCTGGTGGACCATTGCCGCCAGCATCCCGAATTTCGGGCGGGTCTGGATGTCTACGAGAATGAGCCGGAGTTGGCGCCGGGATTGGTGGAACTGGAAAACGTGGTGTTGGCGCCGCACATCGGGTCAGCCACCCGCTGGGCGCGAGAAGGCATGGCGACCTTGGCCGCATTTAACGTGGCCGCCATGCTGGTGGGCAATCCGGTGTGGCATCGCCCCGACATCGACGCCTTCCTCAAGGCGGATCCGCCGCCCGCCGCGCCAAGCATTCTCAACGCCACGGAATTGGGGCTGCCGCTATACGGGGCAATGGAGTGAACCGGCCTGGCCGATGCGGCAACGCTTCAGCAGTACTTCTCGAAAAAGCCATCCACCAGCGGTTCGTAAATCCGGTACTCGGTTTTAACACCGGCAATGGCGTCGATCTGGCGCTGAATGGCGGCCCGCTCCTCGCTGTTAAACCAGTTTTTCCAGGCTTCGAGCGATTCCCAGGTACTGCGAACCAGATAAGCCTTTTCGTCAAGCGGTTCGATGCAGCGCAACGATGCGCTGCAGATGTAGCCGGGCCGGGACTTGGCCAGAGATCTCAACTTGATCATAAGCGGCGCCACCTGCTTGGCCTTTTCCTCGACAAATTCCCTTCGGATCAACACTTCGATGCTCATCGTAGCCTCTTTTCCGAACCCCCGGCAATCCATCTGGTGGGACCCACCGATATTTGTTTCTTTAATATGCGTATCGCTTTCATCCTGAAACGGCAACCTCTATCGCGTTCTTCGGCAGAAAATGCAGGATGCGATCGGGTCGTTCCGCCGCGCAGCGGATGTGCCGACCAGGGTTTGGAAAATAAATGAATAGAGGTTCATTGCTCTCCTTGCGGTTAAAACGGGACCCGAGATGCGGTTCGGTTCGGCGTTCCAGGCGGTTTAATATAAAGTTATCCATTTGAATATAAATGTAAATATTTCATTTTACAAAATTGGTGAAACGATTTGACTTTCCCCTTGACATGGGGTTGTCGCTTTTGGTAGATGAATGAATATTCATTCACTTATAGTTGCCTTCATTCATCCATCGTTTTCGAGGAGGATCCCATGCACAGAAAGATCAGAACGGCCGCGGTGCTCGGCTCCGGCGTGATGGGAGGCGGGATCGCCGCCATCCTGGCCAGCGCCGGCGTCAAAACCCTGTTGCTGGACATTGTTCCTTTCGATTTGACCGAAGACCAGAAAAAAGATCCGAAGCTGCGCAACCGGATCGTCCAGGCCGGATACGACACGGTGGTCAAGTCCCGTCCGGCCCTGTTGATGCAAGCCAAGGATGCCGGCCTGATCCGCCTGGGCAATTTCGAGGATGATTTCGCCAAGTTGGCGGACGTGGACTGGATCGTCGAGGTGGTGGTGGAAAACCTCAAGATCAAGCGCGAGGTCTTCGCCCGCATCGACAAGGTCCGCAAGCCCGGCACCATCGTCTCCTCCAACACCTCCGGAATCCCCCTCAAGGCGATGAGCGAGGGCCTCAGCGAAGATTTCCGCAGGCACTTCCTCGGCACCCATTTCTTCAACCCCGTACGATACATGCACCTGCTGGAGATCATCCCCGGCCCCGACACCCTGCCTGAAATCCTGAAGTTCATGGCCGATTTCGGTGAAAAACGCCTCGGCAAGGGGATCGTGTGGGCCAAGGACACCCCCAATTTCGTGGGCAACCGCATCGGCGTCCAGGGGATGGTCAAGGCGATGCAGCTCATGGTCGAAGACGGGTTGACGATTCCCGAGGCCGACGCTCTGTTCGGCCCGGTGATGGGCCGGCCCAAAACGGCCATGTTCAAGACGGCCGACCTGGTGGGCCTGGACACCCTGGGCCACGTGGCCAAGAATACCTACGAACTGGTCACGGATGACGAGGAACGCGACAGCTTCGTGGTGCCCGCCTTCGTCAACCAGATGATTGAAAAGAAGATTCTGGGCAACAAGACCAAGGCCGGCTTCTACAAGACGGACCTGACCCCCGAGTGGAAGAAGATTCGCAAGGTCATCGATCCGGCGACCCTGGAATACGCCGAGTACGGCAAAGCCGATTTTCCCTGCCTGGCGGCAGCCAAGGCAGCCAAGAGCCTGCCGGAAAAAATGCAGGCCGTGGTGTACGGCGACGACAAGGGGGCCCGCTTCGCCTGGAAAGCCACCGCCAGCCAGTTGATCTACTCGGCCAACCGTATCCCCGAGATCTCCGACACCATCGTGGAAATCGACAACGCGATGAAGTGGGGCTACAACTTCGAAATGGGGCCGTTCGAGACCTGGGATGCCATCGGCGTCGAAAAAGCCGCCGCCAAGATGAAGTCCGAGGGGATGAAGGTCCCGGCCAAGGTCGAGGCGATGCTCGCTGCCGGCAACCGGACCTTCTACAAGACCGAAGGCGGCCGGCGCTACTTCTACGATTTTGCCAGCGGCAGCTACCAGCCGGTGCCGGTGAGCGAAACCCAGATCGACCTGCCGGCCCTCAAGGGCGCCGGCAAGACCATCAAGACGTGCAAGTCGGCCAGCCTGATCGATCTTGGCGATGACGTGTTTTGTCTCGAGTTCCATACCAAGATGAACGCCATCAACGGAGATATCGTCGAGTTCATGGGCGACGCCATCGACTACGTCGAAGCCAATGGGGCCGGTTTGGTGATCGGCAATCAGGCCGGTGGCATGCCGGGAGCTTTCTCCGCCGGTGGCGACCTGGCTTTCATGGCCGGCTTGGCCAAGGCGGGCAAGTTCGACGAGATCGACGCCTTCCTGAAGAAGGGCCAGGACGGGATGCAAAAAACCCGTTATGCCAGCTTCCCGGTGGTGGCGGCCCCCTACGGGCTGACCCTGGGCGGCGGTTGTGAAGTGTGCATCGGCGCCGCCGACCGGATCGTGGCCCATGCCGAACTGTACATGGGGCTGGTGGAAATCGGCGTTGGCCTGCTTCCCGGCGGCGGCGGGTGTCTGAACCTGTACAAGAAGATGACCGCCAACATTCCGGAGAACGTCACCGACGTGGACCTGGCCAAGTTCTTCGTTCCGTGCTTCATGAACATCGCCATGGCCAAGGTGAGCACCTCGGCCGCCGAGGCCCGGGCCAACGGGTTCCTCGGACCGCAGGACCGGATCGTGTTCAACCGCGACCTGCTCATCGGCGAGGCCAAGCGCGAAGTGCTGCGGATGGTGGAGGACGGGTATGCCCCGCCGGTACGTCGGCCGCTGCGGGTTTTCGGCGAGGCGGCACAGGGAATGATCCAGGCCGAGCTGTTCAACATGCAAAGCGCGGGTTTTGTCAGCGAGTACGACGTCTTTCTGGCCAAGCGCATCGCCTACGTGATCTGCGGCGGGGACGCCCGCACCAATGCCCTGATCGACGAGCAGACCATCCTGAATCTGGAGCGGCAGGCCTTCTGCGACTTCTGGAAGCAGGAAAAG
The DNA here is from genome assembly GCA_002327445.1 of Desulfobacteraceae bacterium UBA2174. Lineage (GTDB taxonomy): Bacteria > Desulfobacterota > Desulfobacteria > Desulfobacterales > UBA2174 > UBA2174. The sequence continues at coordinate 57,282 of DCWA01000019.1, forward strand.
ACCCGGGCCCGCGTCGAGACGATGCTCAAGACTGGCAAGCCACTGCGCAACTAATCGCCCGGATCGCTTTTTAAAGCGTTGATGAGGAGGATCGCACCATGAGAGACGCCTATATCGTAACTGCCGTCAGAACCCCCGGCTGCCGACGCGGCAAAGGGGCCTTCAAGGACACGCGGCCCGAGGATCTGCTCAGCTTCATTCTCAATGCCGCCATCGACAGAACCCCCGGCCTGGAAAAGGGCCAGGTGGATGACGTGATGATCGGCTGCTCGTTCCCCGAGGCCGAGCAAGGGCTCAACGTGGGCCGGATCGCCACCCAGATCGCCGGCTTTCCCGATCATGTCTCGGGTGCCACGGTCAACCGTTTCTGCTCCTCGGGCCTGGAAGCCATCGCCCAGTCGGCCATGCGCGTCATGTCCGGCTGGTCGGAGATCACCATCGGCGGCGGCCTTGAGTCCATGACGTATGTGCCCATGGGCGGCAACATGGCCCGGCCCCATCCGGAGTACACCCGCGAGCGCCCGGACCTGTACATCTCCATGGGTATGACGGCCGAAAACGTAGCCAAGCGCTACAACGTCAGCCGTCAGGACCAGGACCAGTTCGGCTATGAAAGCCAGATGAAGGCTTCCAAGGCCAAGGCGGAAAAGCTCTACACCGAGCTGGTGCCCACCCCGGCGACGCGCTTCGTGCTCCAGAAGGACGGCACCTACAAGAAGGAGGCAGTGCTCCAAGACTTCGACGACGGGATCCGCGAGTCCACCACCCTGGAGGGTCTGGCCAAGCTGCGTCCGGCCTTCTCGCCCACCGGTTCGGTCACCGCCGGCAACTCGTCCCAGACCACCGACGGTGCCGCCGTTTCGATCCTCATGAGCGAGCAGGCGGTCAAGGATTTCGGGCTCAAGCCCATCGCCAAGCTCAAGTATTACACCACGGTGGGCTGCCGGGCCGACGAGATGGGCGTGGGGCCGCGCTACGCCATCCCCAAGCTGCTCAAGCTGGCCGGCATGACCATCGACGACATCGGTCTGTGGGAGATCAACGAAGCCTTCGCTTCCCAGGCGCTCTACTGCATCCGTGAGCTCGGTCTGGTCAAGTACATGGACCGGATCAACATCCACGGCGGCGCCATCGCCCTGGGCCACCCGTTGGGCTGCACCGGGGCCAAGCTCTGCGCCACGCTGCTGGCCAACATGCGCACCAAGGGCGTCAAGTACGGCGTCGAATCCATGTGCATCGGCGGCGGCATGGGGGCGGCGGCCCTCTTCGAGCTGTGCGATTGAATCGGTGCGGCATTCATTTCGGGATGCCGCGCGGGATAGGGTGAGAAACGGGGCCGGTTCCTTCTTGTGGGGCCGGCCCCTGTTTTTCCCCTCGCCTGGTTCCCGGCGGAACTCCAGCAACGTTTGTTGACTGTTTGACGCCGGCGTGTTTTTGTGGGGGGCAACACAACGGGACCGCTCCGGCTCTGAAGGAAGACCCGCGTCGGGTCCGCCTCCGGGCGTGTTCTGATACAACGCAAAAAAAAATCCAGGAGATACCATGGATGCCGAGTTGCACCGACTTGTCGAATCGTTCGCCCGCAGCGGGGGAAATTTGCTGGTGGTTACCGGGGAAGGGGTGGCCGAGGAATGCGGAGTTGCGTCGTTTCGTACGGATCCGCGGCCATTTGGTTATCGGGGGAAGTCTTACGAGGTCCGGGAGTTGATGACCTCGGAGCTGTTCGAGCAGGCCCCCGAGGCCGTCTGGGCCTGGCACCTGTGGCGGCTGGAAGAGGTGCGTCGGGGGCAGCCGGGATTGGTTCATCAGGCCGCCGCTCGTGCCGCCGAGAGATTGGGAGATCGATTGAGGGTGGTCACCGAATGCGTGGACGGATTACATCGACGCTGCCAACACCCCGCCGAAGGCCTGTTCGAACCGCAAGGCAACCTCTTTTTCATGCGTTGTGCCGAAGGGTGCACCCCCGCGCTGTACCCGGTTCCGGAGGCCCTCCTCGGGCGCACGGCCCATCAACCCCTCACGGCAACGGAAATGGCCTTGCTGCGTTGCCCGGCCTGTGGCGGGCCGACCCGTCCGCATATCCTCTGGCGTGACGAGAGCTACGATGAACCCTTCTACGGCGTCAACAGCGTTCTGGAAACGGCCCGGCGCAGCGAATTGCTCGTCATGGCCGGTTTTTCCGGCCACACCAACCTGGCCAACAAGGTGGCCTGGGAAATTACCCACAATCACCGGGCACGCATCGTGGACATCAACCCCGAACCCAACCCGGTGGCGGCCCTGGCCCGTCGCATCGGCGGACTCGCCTATCGCGAGTCGCCATCGGGGCTGCTGCCGTCGATTTTGGAAGCTTTTGTCGCCGCGGCGGGCTGAAACGGCTTTTACTGGCGGTAATTCTCGGCGCTGATGTTGTAGCGCCGCATGATCTGTTGCAGGGCCTGGCGCTCCAGGCCGCAGTCGCGAGCCGCCTGGGTCACGTTGCCGCCGGTGTCGGTCAGGCGCCGGCCGATGTAGCGGGCGTTGAAGGCTTCCAGCACCTTGGCCTTGGCTTCCTTGTAAGTCAGCCGGAGCAGTTCTTCATCCATTCCCGTGGGAATTCCGGCGGCCGCTTCCTGCGGCCCCCCCAAGCCCACCTCGGCTGGCTGGATCTCGACTCCGTCCGCGAACAGGATCCCCTGGATGATCAGATTTTCCATCTCGCGGACATTGCCGGTCCAGGCCCGTTTTTTGAAAATTTCCATCAGTTCCGGCGAAAGCCGCTTCAACGGGCGATCCAGGGCGGCGCAGTGCTTGCGCAGCAGGTGGCCGGCGATCAACGGAAGGTCATCCACATGTTCCTGAAGGGAGGGCAGGCGCAGGGGCAGGACGTTGAGTCGGTGGAAGAGGTCCTCCCGGAATTCCCCGCGGCTGATCTTGGCGGCCAGGTCCTGGTTGGTGGAGGCGACAATGCGCACGTCCACGGAGATGGTGCGGGTGTCCCCCAGGGGCTTGATCTCCTTTTCCTGGAGCACGCGGAGCAGTTTGGCCTGCATGGCCAGACTGATGTCGCCGATTTCGTCGAGGAAAATGGTTCCCCCCGAGGCTTCCTGAAACAGGCCGATCTTGTTCTGGGTGGCGTGGGTGAAAGCGCCCTTGCGGTAGCCGAAGAGTTCGCTTTCCAGGATCTGTTCCGGCACCGTGGGGCAGTTGACCGCCACGAAGGGACCGCTGCGACGGGGGCTGAGCTGGTGTACGGCCCGCGCCGCCAGATCCTTGCCCACCCCGGAGGCACCGGTGATCAGTACCGTCAGGTCGGTCTGGGCCACGGTGCGGATGGTCTCGTAGACGCGCTTCATGATGGTGCTGTTGCCCACCAGGTCCTGGAGTCCGTCGCGCTGGCCGCGATCGATGCGCAGTTGCCGGTTTTCACGGATGAGCAGGGCCCTTTCCAAGGCCTTTTCCAAACGGACCAGAAGCGCGTCGTATTCGAAGGGCTTGACGATGAAATCGTAGGCGCCATGCCGCATGGCGGTGACCGCCGTGTCGATCCCCCCGTAGGCCGTCATCATCACCACTGTCTGCTGCGGATGCTGGCTCTTGATCAGGCCCAGCAACTCCAAGCCGCCCATGCCCGGCATCTTGATATCCGCCAGAACAAGGTCGAAGGAGCTATCGGACAGCTTTTTCAGGGCCTCTTCGCCGGTGCCGGCGGTGACCACGCGACAGTTGAGGTCCGGTTCCAGGCTGCGTTGGAGCAGGTCGCGCATGTCCTGTTCGTCATCGACGACCAGAATGGTTTGCTTCATGAGCCGCTTTCCTCTCATCCACGGCGCAGCGGTAGGGTCACCGTAAAGGTGGACCCTTCTCCGGGAACACTGCGAACGGCGATATCGCCGCCGTGGTTCTTGACGATCCCGTAGCTGACCGACAATCCCAAACCCGTCCCCTCACCGGTGGGTTTGGTTGTGAAGAACGGATCGAAGATCCGGCCGAGATTTTTCTTTTCGATGCCGCAGCCGTCGTCGGAGACGCGGATCTCGATGGCATCCCCGCCTGGGCACAGGACGGTTTCGATATGGATCGTTCCCTGTTGGCCCACCGCATGGTGGGCGTTGACGATCAGGTTGAGGATCACCTGGCGCATCTTTTTTTCATCCAGCAGCAGCGGCGGGATGCTTTCGTTGTAACGGCGCTCGATGATCACCTTCTCGCGGCGGGCGTGCTGGGCAAAAAAATTGACCGCATCGTCGATGACGGCATGAATGTCCGTATGCGTGTTGACCGGGGGGGAGGAGCGGGCGAAATTGAGCAGGTCCTCGACGATGGCCTTGCAATTGCGCACGTGCTTCTCGATGGTTTTCAAGTCGGCCTGACGTTTGCTGCCGGCCTCTTCTCCCCGCAGCAGCAGTTGGGTGTAGCCCAGGATGATGCCCAGGGGGTTGTTGATCTCGTGGGCGATGCCGGCGGAAAATTCTCCGATGGAGGCCAGCTTGTCGGTCTGGGCCATCTGTTTTTCCATCTGCCGGCGCTGTTCGATATCCTTGATCAGCAGGTGAAAGGTATCCACGCCGGCGACGGAGCGGTCCCGGCTGCCGCTGATCAAGGCCATGCGATGGCTGCCGTCCGGGCGAAGCAGCATCAATTCGGCGCTGGTGATGAAACGATTGGCGTCGATGGTCGCGCGAATGGACTCCCAGGACCGCTCGTCGGCGAGGAAATTCTGGATGTGGGCGCCCACCGGTCCGAGCGGATAGGGCAAGTTGCCGGACAGGGCCTCGTAGCCGGCCGGGTTGAGGTCGAGAATGCGTCCCTCGCTGCTGGTCACCACCACGATGTCCGGCGACAGCTCGAAAATACGGCGATATTTGTGTTCCGAGCGGCTCAGGGCTTCGGTGCGCTCGGCCACGAGGGTTTCGAGGTTCTGGTTGAGGTCGACCAGTTTCGCATGGGCATCCTGAATTTCGGCCTTGTCGCCCTGGATCTGCCGGTAGGCGGCCCAGACCTGCTCGAAGTAGAGGGTTACCGAGGCCACCACGGCGAACATCAGGGTGTTGAAGGCGCCGGTGAACGGGCTGATGGCGCGCCAGATTTCCCCATGGCCGCCGAAAATCAAGAGCTGGCGCAGGATATGACCGGCGGAGCGGGAGATGGCGAAACCGGCCAAACCGAGGCACACCCACCAGAGGTAAGACCAAAGGAGCTCATCCGGGGACCGGCGCCGCAAGCGGGCCACGTTGGACAGGCAGAAAAATGACAGCACGATCATGGCGATCGAGCCGAACAGATCCACCAGAAGGATGGGGACCGAGTTGACCGTCATGATTCCCCGGTAGTCCTGTCGCCCGCCTCCTTGAGGAGGGCGCGCAGGCCCAGGTAAAGCAGGACCAGGGCCGGGACGCAGAAGAGGTGGTCGAGCTTGACCAGGTAGTAGAGGGGCACCAGGCACTCGAACCCCGGACGCGGTACGATGGACAGGTGAAGCGGATTCGCGTGGTGGACGGCGATCAGCCCGGTTTGCTCGTCGAGCAGGTGGGCCAGAAATGCGTCTACGTTCCAGACCATCAGCATGATGGCGGCATAGCGGATCAAACGCCAGCCTTTCTGCCGCACCAGACCGTGCGCCCGGATCCAGTAGGCCAGGGTGGCCATGGACAGCAGGAAAAACAGGTGGGCGATCTGGTGGACCACCAGTCCCTCCGGCCCCCCGTGGGTCTGGGTGGCGCATGCCGGGAGGGCGGTGGCGAGCAGGATCGGAATGATGAGGAGGATGTACACCGCCGCCAGCCCAACGCGTCTCAGGATTGACCGGCAACGATGGATTATCCCCGCGGCGAGGCCTGAGGACGGTGTGGCGGCGCCGGCCCCCGGAGCACCCCATCGGGGAGGCCAGGGTGTATCATGTGCAGGGTCAAGTCGCATCGCAAAAAAAATCTACCCCGGGAAGATCCCCCCGGTAGGAGCAGGATTTGAGCCGCGCCTGGTCAATTTGCGGTTGAAATGGCTGTCGAAGGCGTTCGTGTCTTATTTACAGAGCCTTCAACCGGGTGCCAAGGAAGATTTTAAAAGTTTATCGGACAAGCCGGGTTTGCACCCTGTTTCCCTATGGACGCTCCGTCGTGGAAGATTGCGGGTCCCGGCGCCCGGTGGCGTCGAGTTCCCGTTGGACCTTGGAAAAATAGGGAAGCCAGCGGCGGATCCGCCCGAAAATCATGCGGCAAAGAATATAGACCGGGATGAAAATGAACGGATAGCCGACGCTTTCACCGAGCAGGCGGTTCAAGGGCCAGGCCAAAAGGAAGTCGATGTCCGCGAAGCGGCTGTGCATCCAGGCCAGGGCCAGGGGAATGGGCCAGAGCATTCCGGCCGAATAGGCGGCCATGTTGAAGAAATGGCGGCCCCAGGCGTCGTTGGCCTCCCTGTTGAGGGCCTTGTATCCGTCGCGGTTTCCGGCTGCATAGGCGTGGAGGCTCAGCGCCTCCTTGCGGGAAATTTCCTCGTTGAGCGCATCGATGTGGCGGCGGTTGAAGCGGATGGCCCCCGACAGCGTCAGCTCTCCGGCGACCACTGCGATCATCGCCAGGCAAAACGATCCGATGAAGAAATTGATCAACGAATGGCCCGTGAGGCGGTAGGGAGCGATGAGAATCGGATCGATCCACACGAGAATATGATGAAGGGAAGCGTCCATTATTCGCTAGGCCTGCCCGCCGGACGGAAGGGGGACGGCCGTCCTAGCCGTCCCCCATGTCCGCACGCTTGGATTGAAGGAAACCGCCTTAGAAACCGATAATCGGCATCTTGTAACCGGCAAACCCGCGCAGGGTGTAGTTGAGACCGACGTAGAAGGACAGGAAGATGAAGACGTACTTCAAGCCCTTCTCCGGAATGTACTTGCCGGTCCGCGGACCGATCATCGAACCGACAAAGACGCCCACCAGCTCCACGGCGATCATGAGCCAGTAGACGGTGACGCCCTTGATCATGTAGTTGAAAATCGAAAGGATCATGCTGATGAGCACCGCCAGGCCGGAGGTGCCGGCGGCCACGTACATCGGCAGGCCGACGACGCTGGTGAGGAACGGCACATAGAGGAAGCCGCCGCCCACGCCGATGAAGGAGGAAAGGGCGCTGATGAAGAAGCCGCCGATGAAGGCCCAGATCGGATTGAAGCCGAAGGTCTGGCCGAAGAAGGAGATTTCGGTGCGGGTGATGCCGAGTTTGACCGTCTCGACGCCCATTTGAGTGATGTCACCCTTCTTCTTCATCGTCTCTTCGAAAGCTTTGGCCGCAGCCTTGGCCGCCTTCTTGGAAGACTGCCCCTTGGGGGTCTGCTCATAGATCATGAAGGCGCCGATGATGAACACCACCAGACCGAAATAGCCCTGATACTGGGAGAACTTGAGCTTACCCATGGTAGTGTACACCACGAGGAAGGCCGCCACCAGGGAGCCGAGACCAAGGGTGACGCCAAGGGGAATGATCAAGCGCTTCTGCTTGGCGTAGTTCAGGGACGAAACGAAGGCCGACAAGCCCACCAGCCACTGGTTGGACACCCGGATACTGTCGGTGACGAGCTTGTTGAGCGGGTTGTCCTGAAAAGTCTTGGCGTAGGCGCCGAGGCCGAAGATCGACATGTGCCCGACACCGGCCATGATGCCGCCGAAGGCGCCGACCGTGGAGAAGACCCAGCCGACCCAGCATGCCCACAGAAAGGCCACGATCAGGTTGGGCTTGGGGCCGCCCGGGATGCCGAGATAGCCGGGTTCGGCCGCCTGGTCGATCTTGCCTTCGGTGATGGCCTTGGCGATGGCATCTCCCAAGGGATCGGCCGAGGCCGTGCCGGCCAGCATCAGCGGAGCGGCGATCAGTGTCATCAGAAGCAGTAGAACCCACAGTTTGCCACAACGTTTGTTCATTTCCCCCTCCATTAGATAAGTTTAGTGAAAATTGAACTTGAATAATAAATGCCGCATTGGTCTCCGATCCGTGAAACATGAGATCGGGAATGCGGCCGGCATACAAAGGACATTCCCCTGCTTACTAGCAATGTACATGCCATCGCATTTTACGGTTTCGATCAATGGCGAAATCCGCCAATCGAAAAAAATATCATTTACAATTTCAGAATGTTGTATGTTGTTTTCGCCAGCCTCGGGACGGTGTGATCAGAAGAGGAACATCAACTTTCGAGTCAGGCCGCAAATAAAATAATGCGCGATTTGAAATTTGGCACCGATACCTTCAAAATCAATGGAACAATATTAGGTGCATCAAAATTTTTGCATGCCTGCATAAGAATTGCTTCACTTGAAAGGCACATCATCGGCAGAGCATTGGCTTTTCATTCTGATTCCAGAAAAACAGTACGATTCACCAGATTGTCGAATTCCTTTTCTTCCAGTGCCATCCACGGGGATCGGGGCTGGAAATGGAACGACGACCGGACCCCTGGGGCGAACACCTTTCCGGCACGGATCACAGGCCCCGGCAGTCGATAGACGTGCCCCGGCGAGAAGACCAGGACCAGATCGACCTCTTCAGCGCCATCGAGCAGATCGACCAGCAAGGCGTTGACCACCTGCCCGTAGCCGCGCAGGTTCTTGCCGCGGCCGTCCTCGTAAACTTCCACCACCACCTCCGTCACCCGGAGGCCGCGTCCCGAGGCAACGTGAAAAAATGCCGCCTCGACGCGGTACTCCCCCTCATCGCAAGCAATCCAGGAATTCATGGTACCTTCTCCATCCGGTTGTCTGTTGTCTTCCTGCGCCGGCGACGCCAAGGCGTCAGCGACCGCCATGGGCGCACCGGCCATCCGGCCGGGCCTCCGGCGCGCAAATCGGCGAAACGGGTTCAGTGCCTATAACGTCTGCACCCACCGGGTGCAAGGGAAACCCTGGCGCCAGCGGCCCCCCAATGCTTTACAAGCGCCGGCCCCTGTGCAATACATTCCCTTTGATCAAGGTCGCTTAGCAGGCCGTGGATATTGGGTTCGGAGGTCGACGTAAAGATGCTCGAGGAATTGGTCATCAGAAATTTTGCCATCATCGAGGACCTGCGCATCCGGTTGGCGCCGGGGTTGACGATTTTCAGCGGCGAAACCGGCGCCGGCAAATCCATCATCATCAATGCGGTCAACCTGCTGTTGGGCAGCCGGGCGTCGTCGCGGCTGATCCGCACCGGGGCCGAAAGCGCCGAGCTCGAGGCCCTGTTCCGCGTGGCGCCCGACAGCCCCACGGCCCGCGCCATGCTGCTGCATGGTCATGTGCCCGCTGACGGGCTCGTGGTCCGGCGTATCATCCACCGCGACGGAAGCAACCGCATCTACATCAACGGCGCCTTGGCCACCGTGGCGGTGCTGGCCGAGTTGACCGGATCCCTGGCCTCCATCTCCGGCCAGCACGAGCACCAGACGCTGCTCAAGGAGGATACCCACCTCCTTGTCCTGGATCGTTACGGGGGGCTCATGCCCCAGCGGCAGGAGGCCGCTGAAGCCTATCGCTTGATCCAACCGCTGCTGGGCGAGGGCCGGGACCTCGCGGCGCTCAAGGCCCGCCAGAGCGAAAGGATGGAGATGCTCCGGTTTCAACGCGACGAAATCCAGGCGGCGAGCGTGGTTCCGGACGAGGATGCCGTACTGGAGCGGGAGCGGCAGGTGCTGCGCCATGCAGAGACCCTGATGCAGACCCTCGGCCAGGGAGTCGAGGCCCTTTACGGCGCAGATGGGGCTGTCCTGGGGCAGGTGGCGGCCGTCGGCAAGGAAATGGCCCGGGCCGCGGCCATCGATCCGGCCTTGTCCGCCTTTGCGGAACGCCTGGAGGAACTCGGCATCTGGATTCAGGATCTTTCGGCGGAGATGCAGCGCCACCTGAGCAGCCTGCAAGTCGAGGAGGGGCGCCTGGAACAGGTGGAGGAGCGCCTCGAAACGCTCCGGCGGTTGAAGAAAAAATACGGTGGCAGCCTGGCCAAGGTCCTCGATCACCTGGAGATCGCCGAAAGGGAACTCGACGGCATCGAAAACCTCGATGACCGCATCGAGGCGAACCGGCGCGCTCTCGATGACGCCGCCGGCCGTCTGGCCGAACGCTGCCGCCGGCTGTCGGCCGGACGGAAGAGGGCGGCCCGGGATTTGGCCCGGGCGGTGGAAGCGGCCCTGGGCCCCCTGCGCATGGAGGGGACCCGCTTCGAGGCGGCCTTGAGCCAACCTCCGGCGGGACCGGGATCCGATCCGCACCTGTCGGTGGACGGGAGCGAGGCCGGCGAGGCCGGCATCGATCAGGTCACCTTCATGCTGGCGCCCAACGTCGGCGAGGCATTGAAACCGCTGGCCGCCATCGCTTCCGGGGGCGAATTGTCCCGGGTGGTCCTGGCCCTCAAGGCCATTCTGGCGGCCAATGACGCGGTGGAAACCGTGGTTTTCGACGAGGTGGACGCCGGAATCGGCGGCGCGGTGGCCGAAGTGGTGGGACGCCGCTTGCATGAATTGGCGCGCCATCACCAGTTGATCTGCATTACCCACCTGCCCCAGATCGCCCGGTTCGGGGACCATCATTTCCGCATCGAAAAAGCGGTCTCCCAAGGTCGGACGCGCACCACTATTCAACCTCTGGACGACAACGGGCGCCTGGAAGAAATCGCCCGCATGCTGGGGGGAGAAAAAATCACGGATCGGACGCTGGCTCATGCCCGGGAGCTGCTCGAACAGCGTTGAAACGGGCAAGCGGGCTTAATCGCTTGACACCGCATCCCACCGGGTACTATTTGAAAAATTTTCATCGCATCGACCCCGGTGCCGGCTATCGATACGCGGCGCTGGGCCGAATTGGTTCAAGGAGGTCCCCATGCCGATCTACGAGTTCAAGTGCCTCTCCTGCAACGCGCTGTTCGAAGTGCTGATCATGGACAGCGGAGACGAGACGGAGGTCCGGTGCCCCTACTGCCAGGAAACCAATTTCCAGCGGGTCATGAGCGCCGCCAGCCACCAGGTGCGTTCTGGCCGCTCCGGCGCGGCCAAGGTGGAAAACCACAACTGTACCAGCGGCTCCTGCTCGACCCTCACCATTCCAGGGCCGGACTGACCGTCGGCCGCCAGGGAGCGGCCCGCCGCTTTCACGGACCGGGCGTTGACAGCCGTCCGGCCCGGATTTAGCTTTAATTCCTTGGAAAGGGGCCATGAAGACTCTGCACAGCAAGGAAAAAGAGCAGTTCAAGAAACTTTTCGGCCAGGAGGGCATCGACCGGTTCGAGGACCGGTTGAAAGTCCTGGACGTGTTTTGGCAGATGGATGGCCACCCGACGGCCGTGGGCGTGCATGAGGTCCTGGTCGATGAGGGCGTCAAGCTGGACCCGGACTTCGTCCGCGAGACGCTAAAGCTCATGTGCCAGCTCGGCTTCGCCCGGCGCAGCCGATTCGGAAACGGGGAGGTGCGTTACGAGCCCCTGCACCTCGGCCAGCACCACGACCACATGATCTGCACCAAGTGCGGTCGCATCTACGAGTTTCAAAGCGATCCGCTCGAGGCGCTGCAGATCAAGATCGCAGAAGCCCATGGGTTCCATCTCCTCCAGCATCGGGTGGAGTTCTACGGGATCTGCGCCGAGTGCTTGAAGGAGCGTATCGACCGCATGCCCCTGGACATGGCCCGGCCCGGAGAGCGGCTGACGATCATCGATTTCACCGGCGGGACCGGGGCCCGGATGCGCCTGATGACCATGGGGCTTCGCGTCGGCGACAGCGTCGAGGTCATCACCAACATCAACGAAGGACAGATCGCTCTGGCAATGGGGAACCGGCGCCTGGTGCTCGGCCGGGGATTGGCCCAAAAGATCCTCGTGCGACCCGACCGGGTCACCCCGGGGCGGCCGTTGAGCCATAACGCCGAAGACTGATGGAAATCGGGATGCCGACGCTCAAGGACATGCGGGAAGGGCAGGAGGCCGTCATCGTCCGGGTGGGGGGCAACGGCGCCCTCCGGCGGCGCCTCCTGGAAATGGGGCTGCGCAGCGGCGCGCGGATTCGCATCGAAAAATACGCCCCCTTGCGGGATCCCTTGGAACTGGTGGTCAATGCGATGCACGTCTCCCTGCGCGTGGAGGAAGCCGCGCAGATCGAGGTCGATCCGGCCGCGTGATGCCGTCGGCGGCTGCTCCGGTATTCCAGAATTCGTGATCCCGTCAGCATCCATTTCGTTTATTGCGCCGCACAGGAACCGCTCATGCCTCCCGCCAAACACCTGACCATCGCTCTGGCCGGGAACCCCAACTCCGGCAAAACCACCATCTTCAATGCCATCACCGGCACCCGGCAGAAAGTCGGCAACTGGCCGGGGGTCACGGTGGAAAAGAAGGAAGGACACGTCCAGCGCTTCGGCTATGAACTGTCCATCATCGACCTGCCGGGCACCTACAGCCTCACCCCGTTTTCCATCGAAGAGATCGTGGCCCGGGATTTCGTCCTGGACGACCGTCCCGACGTTGTGATCGACATCATCGATGCCTCCAACCTTGAGCGCAGCCTCTACTTGGCCACCCAGTTGCGCGAGATCGACTGCAAGGTGCTTTTCGCCCTCAACATGGCCGATCTGGCGCAAAGCAACGGGATCCGCATCGATGCCGCCAAGCTTGGCGAACTGTTGGATCTGCCGGTGGTGTTCACCGTCGGAAACCGGCAGGAGGGGATCGACGAGCTGCTCCAGAAGGCCGTCGGTCTGGCCGAATCCGGGGCGCCGGCGCCGCAGAAACGCCGGGTGCGCTACAGTCAGGATATCGAGACGGCCATCGGACGGCTGCGCACCTTCATGGCGGGCAACGCCGAGGGCGATCTGCCCTACAACCCGCGCTGGGCGGCCATCAAGCTGCTCGAGGACGACCGCATTGTTCAGCAGCGGATCCTGGCCGCCGCCGGTCCGGGCGGCCCGAAGATCCTGGAAGAGGCGGAGCGGTTGCGCCAACAGCTGGCCGACCGCTACGACGATGCGCCGGAAATCGTCATGACGGATGAGCGTTACGGGTTCATCGCCGGCATCATCCGCGAAGTGCTCACCACTACCCGGCGTCAGCGGGTGGACACCTCGCGGGCCATCGACAAGGTATTGACGGACCGCTTCCTCGGTTTTCCGATTTTCGTCTTTTTCATCTGGGCCATGTTCCAGTTGACCTTCTCTCTCGGCGCCTATCCCATGGACTGGATCGGCGCGGGGTTCGAGGCCGTCGGTGGCCTGATCCAGCGCTGGGTGCCCGAATCGCTCCTGAGAGACCTGCTGGTGGAAGGGGTGCTGGCCGGGGTCGGCAGCGTGGCGGTGTTCCTGCCCAACATCCTGATTCTCTTCTTCTGCATATCCCTGTTCGAGGACACCGGCTACATGGCCCGGGCCGCCTTTCTGATGGACCGGATCATGCACCTGGTGGGGCTGCACGGCAAATCGTTCATTCCGATGCTGATGGGCTTCGGCTGCAACGTGCCGGCCGTGATGGCCGCGCGCACCCTGGAAAGCGAAAAGGATCGGATTCTCACCGTCCTGGTGACGCCCTTCATGAGCTGTTCGGCCCGGTTGCCGGTCTATCTCGTACTGGCAGGGACGTTTTTCGCCCAGCGGGCCGGCACCGTCATCTTCGGCATTTACCTGCTGGGCATCGTGGTGGCGATGCTCTCCGGCCGGCTGTTCCGCAAGACCCTCCTGCCCGGCGCCGACGCGCCCTTCGTCATGGAGCTGCCGCCGTACCGCATGCCCATGCTCAAGAGCCTCATGATCCACATGTGGGACCGAGCCCGGATGTTCATCCAGAAGATGGGAGGGGTGATCCTGGTGGGGGCGGTGATCGTCTGGGTGCTGAGTTCCTTCCCGCGGCAGGTGGACTACCGGCAGGACTACGGGGCATTGCGCAACGCCGCGGCGCAGCGGTGGCAGACGCAGATTGCCGCCGCGGATCCCGGCCGGCGCCCGGTGCTGGAGGCGGAACTGGCTCGGGAGCTGTCCGAACTGCGGCGCCAGCAGCGCACCGAGCAGATCGGGCAAAGCTATATGGGACACATCGGAAAGATCCTGGAGCCGGTGGTGGCGCCCATGGGCATTGACTGGCGTGGGGGGGTGGCCCTGCTCAGCGGGGTGGTGGCCAAGGAGATTGTCGTGTCCACCATGGGGGTGCTCTACGCGGCGGAAGCCGATTCCGAGGACGCCCTGGGCCGGGCCCTGCGGGCATCGGGGATGACGCCCCTGGCGGGGTTGGCGATGATGGCCTTCGTGCTGCTGTATGTTCCCTGTCTGGCCACGGTGGCCGCGGTGCGACGTGAAACCGGCAACCGCTGGATGCTGTTTTCCGTGGCCTACAGCACCGGTCTGGCGTGGCTGGTGGCGGTGGCCATCTATCAGGGCGGAAGGCTGCTGGGGATCACCTGAAGATCCGTTGACGACGGGGGTGGCGGGCTTGCCGGGACATTGCCCAAACAGAAAGGAGGCGGCCATGCACGAAGAGATCTGGCAAGGCCTGCGGTGGCTGGGGCACGACGGGTTTGCCGTGACCGCTGGCGGGCAAACCATTGTTTTCGATCCATACCAGGTTCATGAGTCCATTTCCGCCGATGTGGTGCTGGTGACGCATCCGCACTACGATCACTGCTCACCGGAAGACATCGCCAAGGTGAGCCACGCGAAGACGGTGATCGTCACCGAGGCCGAATGCGCCGCCAAACTCAAGGGAGATGTGCGGATCATGGCCCCCGGAGACCGTCTGGCGATCGGTCCGATTTCCATAGAGGCGGTGGCGGCCTACAACATGAACAAGAAATTTCACCCTCGCGCCAAGCACTGGCTCGGATTCGTGGTGACGCTGGACGGAACGCGGATCTACCATGCCGGCGACACGGACCTGATTCCGGAAATGGATGCCATCCGGTGTGATGTGGCGCTTCTGCCGGTTTCGGGAACCTATGTCATGACGGCCGAAGAGGCCGTCGAGGCGGCTCGTCGCCTCAAGCCCCGGGTGGCGGTTCCCATGCACTACGGCACGCTGGTGGGATCCCGGGCCGATGCCGAGCGGTTCCGGAAGGGGCTGGAGGGGATCTGCGACGTGCGGATTCTGACGCCATGAAGGCTCGGGTTGTCTTTATGGCCCTGGCCGTCTGGCTGCTGGCCGCGGGGGTCTCCCATGCCGAGCGGTTGGCCGTCACGGCACCCAAGGCCAATGTCCGGGGCGGGCCGGGCGCCGAACATGTGGTAATCTGGCAGGCGGAGCAGTACTACCCGGTCAAGGCGATCGAGCGCAAGGGACCCTGGTGCCTCTTCGAGGATTACGAAGGGGACCGGGGCTGGCTGCACCAGTCCCTTTTGGGAAAGATCGAAACGGTGGTCACTGTCAAGGATGCGAGCAACCTGCGTGCCGGGCCAGCCACGACGCACCCCGTGGTGCTCGTGGTCGATGCGGGAGTGCCGTTCAAGGTGCTCGAACGCCAGGGGGCATGGCTCCGGGTGCAGCACGGAGACGGGGAAATCGCCTGGATTGCCAAGTCTCTGGTGTGGTAAGAAGACCAGGCCAAGCGCAACGGACACGAGGGTTCAACCCGATAGGGCTTATCGGTCCTATCGGTCCTATTGGCCCTATAAGACCTATAAGCCCTATTCCTTTTTGAAAACCAACCCCTCATTCAAGGAGAAAGCGATAGATGGCTGCCGCGGAAAAAAAACCGAGCCGCAAGGAGCTGCTCAAAGAGCCGGACCAATTCATCACCTTCAGCGGCCGGATGATCGCCTTCGGCCAGAGCCATCAACGTCCCCTGACCTATGCCGCGGTGGCTGTCGCCTGTTTGCTGCTCGGCTTCACCGCCGTTCGCTACTGGGCGGCCCGGTCCGAGAACCGCGCCGCTGTCCTCCTGGACCAGTACACGGCCCAGTACCAAGTCCGGCGTGCGGCGGCCAAGGATTCACCCGAAAAGGCATGGGAGGCGGTACGGGCGAATTTCGAGAAGCTCATCGAGGATTACGGCAACCGCGTGGGCGGCAAGCTGGCGCGCATCCGCTATGCAGACATCTGTTACGAAGCCGGGCGCATCGATGACGTCATCCGCCTCTACGAGAAAGCCCTGGCGGATTTCAACGACGCGCCGTTTTACCGTGCCCTGATTCTCGGCAGCCTCGGCTATGCCCATGCTGAGAAGAAGGACTGGGAAAAGGCGGCAAGCTACCTGTCCGAGGTGGCGGCCGTCCCCGAAGCGCCGCTGCGGGACAAGGCATTGTTCGTTCTGGCCGGGATTCACGACGCCCAGGGGCGAGCGGATGCCGCGGAGGCCGCCTATCGCCGGATTCTAGACGAGTTCGGCGAATCCATCTACGCCGCTGCGGCCCGGGAGCGCGTCAAGGGATAACCCTCTCCACGGATTTTCGCCTTTCAACCCCAGCGCAGCGCATCTCTGCGGCTGCGCTGGGGCATTTCACTTTTCACCGGTTTGAAAGCGGCGGGCTCTGTTTTATCCGGGGCGGCGATTCAACCCCCTCATTCGAATCAACCGCCAGCTTTTCCGTTTCAATGAGCGCGTTAACATCGATGTCGTATTTTTTCAGCTTCTGGTTCAATCCGCTCTTGCCGATGCCGAGAATTTCGGCGGCCCGGGTCTGAACGCCGTCGGCCATGCGCAAGGCCCGTACGATCATCTCGCGTTCCACGTTGGCCAGCGTGTCGTAGAGCTTGGCCTCGGCCGGGATGCCTCCCATGCGCAGGGAGGTGCCGATGCTGTCGCGAAACTCCGCCGGCAGGTCTTCCACGCCGATGGTGTCCCCCGGGCACAGAATCATGGCCCGCTCCACGAGGTTTTCCAGTTCACGGACGTTTCCCGGCCAATGATGGGCGTCCAGGAGGCGCCGCACATCCGACGACACCCCTGTGATGGGAACCGCGTTCTTGCGTTCCGATGCGTACTTCTTGATGAAATGCGAGACGAGCAGACGGATGTCTTCCTTGCGCTGCCGCAGGGGCGGCAGGTCGATGTGGACCACGTTGAGGCGATAAAAAAGGTCCTCGCGAAACCGGCCGCGGGTCACTTCCTCGCGCAGACGGCGGTTGGTGGCCGCGATGACGCGGATGTCCACGGAAATCGGTTTGGTCCCGCCGACCCGCTCGAAGCTTTTCTCCTGTAGGACACGCAGCAGTTTGACCTGCAAGGGGAGGGGCAGATCTCCGATTTCGTCCATGAACAGCGTGCCCTTGTCGGCGAGCTCGAAACGCCCCTTCTTCATCGCATGGGCCCCGGTGAAGGCCCCCTTGTCATGGCCGAACAGTTCGCTCTCCAGCAGGTTTTCGGCCAGCGCGCTGCAGTTGACCGCCACATAGGGCCCGTCGTTTCGATCGCTGTTGAAATGGATCGAACGGGCGATCAATTCCTTGCCGGTGCCGCTTTCGCCTTCGATGAGGACCGTGGCGTTGGTGGGGGCCACCTTGGCCACCGTCTCGAAGACATCCTGCATCGCCTTGCTTTTGCCGATGATGTTGTCGAAGCTGTAGCGGCGGATCACCGCGGTGCGCAGGCGCCGGTTTTCCTTCACCACCCGGTAGCCGGCGGTGGCCTTGTGAACGTACAGTACCAGTTGGGCATTGTCGAAGGGCTTGAGGATGTAGTTGTAGGCCCCCTTCTGCATCGCCTCCACGGCTTTGTCCACCGTCCCGTAAGCGGTCATCATGATCACCGGCAGGTCCGGGTCGCGCTCCTTGATTTTTGCCAACAGTTCGATGCCGTCCATCTGGGGCATCTTCATGTCGGTGAGCACCAAGTCGATGTCGGCCGACTCGAGAATCTCCAGAGCCTCCTGGCCGCTGTTGGCCACCATGGTCTCGAAGCCTTCGTCTTCGAGCACGGCGCTGAGGATCAATGGGTAATTTTTTTCATCGTCCACGATGAGGACGGTTTCCATGCCGATACTCCCTGCCCGGACCAGCCGGGCATGCAACTGCTTTCAAATGTTCAGGATGCGGTTTGAGTGTCCGGGGCCTCTGGGGGCACCGGCAGGCGGATCAAGGCCCGTACCCCGCCTTCGGGGCGGTTTTCGATGTCAATCCGGCCGCCGTGGGCTTCGATGAGCTTGCGCACGATACCCAAACCCAATCCCGTGCCGCGTTCCTTGGTGGTGAAAAACGGATCCCAAATTTTGGCCAGCACTTCCTCGGGGATCCCCTCGCCTTGGTCCTGGACCAAAATTTCCACCGCGGCGTTTTCAAGACGCGTTTCCAACTCAATTTTACCGCCGCCGGGCATGGCTTGCAACGCATTGATCAAAAGATTGAGAAAAGCCTGGTAAAGCATGTCGCCGTCGGCTTGAAGCGTCGGCAACGCCGGGCCGGAACGCTGTTCGATGACACAGTCGCGGGCTTCGAACTCCGGAGTGAGGTTGGTGACGGCCTTTTCGATCACCTTTTCGATGCGGCAGGGGGTGAGATGGGGATCCGCCGGGCGGGCATAGTTGAGAAAGTCGGTGATGATTCCGTTCAGTCGGGTCGCTTCTTCCACGATGATGTCCGCAATGGCGGTGCTTCGGGGGGTGCCGGCGAGTTTTTTCTTCAGCAGCTCGGCCGAGCTGCGAATGATCCCCAGGGGGTTTCGGATTTCATGGCTCACGGCGGCGATCATCTCGCCCAGGCTGGCCAGGTGGGCGGCCCGGCTCAGCTCCTCCTTCAATCGCAGCCGTTCCCGGTTGCGTTGCTCGATGATGTGTTCGCCGCGTTTGACCACGAAAATCAGGATGACGAACAACGGGCCCATCACCCCGGTGGAAGTGTAGATTACTGAAACCTGGAAATCGAAAATCGCACGGTAGTCGTCGCTGATGTCCTGGGTGATCTCCACGGCTCCGAGGACGGGCCCGCTCAAGGTCGACAAGGGCCTTTCGGCCCGCAGGGGAGCAAAGGTCACCAAACGGCTTTCCTCGGGAATGCCCAGGAAAATCCGCAGCCAGTTGCCCTGTTGAACCAACCGGATGGTGGTTTCCCCGGCCAGGGCCGCCGCCAGTTCCCGGCCGCCGGCATCCGTGACGCCAACCCGCGATTCGTCGAAACTGTAGGCGATGGTACCGGCCCGGTCATAGATGTTGACCGTTTCCACTTGGAAACTGTGCAGGGTGCTGCGGACTACCTTGTCCATCCGTTCGGCCTGTTCCTCGCGACGCAGCTCGATCTGTCCGTAGCGGACGGCCACTGGCAGGATGAACTGGATGAACACCTGATGGTTGAGGTTTTCGATGAGGAGGCGGCTGTAGGCCTCGCTTTTCTGTCGCAGAAGCTCCCGGGCCCAATGGGTGTTGAGCATGGAGAGCATCAGGGTCCCCAGGAAAACGAGCACCAGGCTGGTGAAGGTAAAATACTTGACCAGTCGAAACGGCTTGGCGCGTTCAGTGATGGCGGCTTGCTTGATCGGCAAAGTGTCCAACCGCTGTTCGGGGGATTTCGGTGAGGCGTCGTTGCGGACGATCGACCGGATCGGCAATGCCGATTCGGTGGCATGTTAGGCAATGCCCTTGGCAAAGTCAAGACGCTGGAGTTTGCTGGTCTTTTAAAACTTGTCCAAATAACGGCCTATTACCGGGTCAGCGACCGATATGCCGCCACCGGGGAAGCGCGGTGGGAGGGAGGGGCTACTATATCTGAGGGAAGCCGCGGAGCTGACTACCAGATAGCGTAATTACATATAATTATCATACAATTATATGTAATTCGACTTGACTAATGACGTGCGACCCGTGAATGATATACCATTCTAAAAATCCATTCGAAGCGGAGGGCGGAGGCTTTCCTGCCAGAGGCACCCTTCCGGCGATAGGGGCTGAACGATATGACAACGCGTCCCAATTCCTTGAAAAAAATGCGGGAATCCCTGCTGATGAGCAAGGCCGAGCTGGCACGCAAGGCCGATGTGTCGCCGATCACCATCTCTCGCATCGAAAAGGGCATGCCCTGTCGTCTGGATACCCAGCGCAAAATTCTGATCGCCCTGGGACTGGAACTTTCCGAAAAGGACAGACTGTTCAGCGATCAGGAGTAGAGGGCCGCCATGCTTTTGAGAACGAAGAAGACCCAGTTGACCGGTCTGGATATCGGTTCGCGAATCGTCAAGGCCGGTGAAATCGTCGAGGGCAAAAAGAAAAAAATCCTGCGCCGCTTCGCCATGGCCGAGATTCCTCCCGGAGTGATCGAGGACGGGGTCATCAAGGATGCACCGGCCGCGGCCCGGGTGATCCAGGACCTGTTCCGGACCAATGGCTTCAAGGAACTGAACGTGGCTATCTCCGTGGGCGGCTATTCGGTGATCGTCAAGAAGATCTCCGTACAGACCATGACCGAAGAACAGCTTCATGACACCATCCAGTTCGAGGCCGAGCAATACATCCCCTTTGACATCAACGATGTGAACCTGGATTTTCAGGTCCTGGGCAAGAACGAGGCCAACCCCAGCCAGATGAGCGTGCTGCTGGTGGCCGCCAAGAAGGACATGATCGCGGATTATGTCAACCTGGTGCAACAGGCCGGGCTGAACCCCTGCGTCATCGATGTGGATGCCTTCGCCCTGCAGAACATCTATGAAATCAACTACCCCGATGTGGCGGAAAGCGTCGCCTTGATCGACATCGGCGCCAGCAAGACGAGTCTCAACATTCTCAAAGAGGGCAGTTCGGTCTTCATGCGCGACGTTTCCCTGGGATGCAGCCAGATCGACCAGCGCATTGTTTCGTTGACCGCCTGCACCGCGCTGGAGGCCGAGCGGATCAAGCTCGCGCAGCAAACCATGGCGATATCCCCCTCCAACCGGGCGGAGATCGTCACCGGCGTGGTGACCGACTGGTGCAACGAGATCCGGCGTGCCCTGGATTTTTTCTATTCCACCTACCCGGACGACCAGATCAAGCGCATCGTGCTGAGCGGCGGCGGGGCGCGCGTCGCCGAATTCCGCCGGATGCTGTCCAGCGAAACGAGCGCCGTGGTGGAGACCATCGATCCGTTCAGAGCCCTGGAAGTCGAAAAAGGCCATTTTGACGAGGCGTTTCTGGAGCAGGTAGCCCCCCAGGCGGCGATTTGCATGGGGCTGGCCATCAGGAAGGTCGATGATAAATGATACGTATCAATCTACTCCCCTTTCGCAGTGCCCGAAAAAAGGAAAATGTCCGGCGCCAGATTTCGATCTTTGTCCTGGGCGGTTTCCTTGTTGCAGTAAGCCTCTTCGGGTATCATCTGCTGCTGGGCAGCCGGGTGGCGACTCAGGATCAGAAGGTGGCGGATGCCAAGGCCGACCTGGCTCAGCTTGAAAAGAAGCTGAATGAAATAAAGGAAATGAAGAAAATGCTGGAGACGATCCGGCGCAAGACGGCCGTGATCGAGAACCTTGAACTTTCCCGCCAGGCCGCTGTTCGGCTGCTGGATGCCATGGCGCACCTGACGGTGGCGGACCGGATGTATCTCACCGAGCTGAAGATCAGCGGGAACATGGTGGAAATGGGAGGGATAGCGGCCGACAACCAGACGATCGCGGGCTTCATGACGCGCCTGGAGGAATCGGGGCTGTTCAAGAAGGTGGCGCTCAGGTCCACTTCAGCCAATCCCCAGAAGGACGGGAATGTGCTGCAAAAATTCAGCATCAGCGGCGATCGCAAGCCGCTCGAACGCACCGGCAAGCCGAATCAGGCGCCAGAAAAGGCGGAGAAAAAATGAAGCGGACGAGCCCCGGCGGCAAGCTGACAGCGGCCTTCGATTGGATCGGCAAGCTTTCCAGGCTGCAGCGGGTGTTGATCTGCGCGGGCACCTTTCTACTGTTGATCGGCCTCTTCGGCTTCCTGTCCTACTGGCCAAAATTCCAGCGGCTGACTGAGCTGGAAACAGAATTGAAGGATGTGGAGACCAGACTGGCAGTGGCCCGCAGAACCGCTTCCCAGCTTCCCAAACTGCGCCAGGAGCTCGATGCTGTGACGGTTTCCTTCAAAACGGTACAGCGGGCGCTTCCGGAAACGGAGGAAATTCCTTCGCTGCTGGCCAGCGTTTCCCAGTGCGGGCGAGATCTGGGCCTGGAATTTCTGCTCTTTGAGCCCAAGGCTGAAATCAATCGGGAGTTTTTCGCCGAAATACCGGTTTCCATCCGGGTCCAGGGCAGTTACCACGGTGTGGGGCTGTTTCTGGACCGGGTGGCAAAGTTGCCCCGGATCGTGAATGTGCTCGATCTCAGCATGACGCCGGGCGGCAACCGGGAGCATCCGGGCGGTGGCTTGGTGACATCCTGCACGGCGACGACCTACAAGTTCGTCGACACTCCGCCGGTTCAATCCAAGGGGAACCCGCCATCCAGGAAAAGGGAGTGATGCTATATGGTCAGACTCCGCCCATGGTGTTTTGCCGCTGTACTTTGCCTTTGGGTCGGCATGATCTTTCTGGGCTGCGACGGCTCCGAGCAGGGGTCTCCGGCGGCGACCCAAAAAGTGGTCAAGGGGAAGGTCCCGGTGGCGCAGGAGAAGGCTCCGGATCCGGCCCAAACGGCCGCCCGGACCGAAGTGGAAAAACCGGCTGCCTCGAAACCGGCGCCCGTTGAACCGAGTGCTGCCGCCACGCCCACCGAGCCTGCGCAGACACCCGTTCCCGGGGCATCGACCGTTGCGCCGGTTCCTGCGCCATCTCTCGCGAGTCCGGGACAATCCGATGACAAGGCGGCCCCGCCAGGGGATGTCGGGCCCCCAACGGCTGATACACCCATCGGGGACGACATCTCGTCCGCCAAGCATCTCAAGCGGCTGCTGACGCTGGAAACCGCCTTCTCCTACGACCCCGAGGGCAAAATCGATCCATTCCGGCCGGTTTTTGGAACCGACGAACCGGAGAGTCTCGCGGACAATGCGGGGCAGGATGCCGTGGCGCGCGTCAAACGGATTCCCCAATCCCCCATCGAGATGGTGGACCTTGGACAGCTGAAACTCACCGCGGTGATTCTGGCGCCCAGCGGCAACCTGGCGATGGTCCAAGACGCCACGGGCAAGGGATACATCGTAAAAAAAGGAACCTTTATCGGCAATCGCGAGGGGCAGGTGACCGAGATCCTGCCGGATCGGCTGATAGTCACCGAACAGGGAGAGGACGACTTGGGCAAACCGATTACCGAGGCCCGGGAGATCCAGCTTCCCAAACCGCCTGGAGAGATGTGACATGACCACCACCACAAAAACCTCCACGGGCAGGGCCGTTGCGGCCGTTGTCCTGATCTGGCTGGCGGCGATTTCCGTCGGATGCGCTCCCCGGATGGCGGGACAGCCTGTGGCACCGGACAGCGGCGCCAGCAAGATCGTCGGAATCAAGGTCGAATCGGACGCTGATACGGATCGCGTCCGCATCCTGGGCAACCGACCCCTGACCTTCACCACCGCTTCCCAGTCGTCTCCAAGGGGAGTTGTACTCCATTTTCCCCAGACCGAGTTGGCCCTGGCGGATGCTTATATGGATCTGGCCGCTTTGGAGACAAGCGGCGTTGTCGCCGGTGTGCGACCGAGCCTTCTGGATACCGATCAGACAACGGCGTTGATCGAGATCGAAATGAAGGCCGAGGCACCCTACGACGCGGTGCAGGAGGGCGACGAAGTGGTGGTGGCCTTCGTTCGGCCGCTTTACGTCGAGGAACCCGCTCCCGACGCCCCGGGGCCGGCCCCTCACGCGGCTGCGGCGGTGGAAGAGGCCGCTGCGCCGGAACCGTCCGACACCCTGAACGCTCCCCCGGCGACCCGGCTTGAGGCCATCACGGTCCAGCGGCTGGAAAACGGCGTCGAGGTCCGGGTCCGGGCCGATGGGCCGATCAAGGATTTCACCTCCTTCACCCTCAGCGGGCCGGATCGGATGGTCTATGATATTTTCGGTGTAACCAGTCCATACGTCGGCGAGCAGACCATCGATGCGCAAATGCCGTGGGTGAGTCGGGTGCGCTATTACGGGGACAAGGGAAAATTGCGGGTGGTGCTGGACACGAAGGCCGACCGGTTCCAGGCGACCACCGCCAAACCGATTCAAGACGGGCTCCTGATCCATGTGGGGGACGTGGCCCGCAAGGATGCCGCCGCGTCCGCGGCGCCGAGCGGGGATGCCGGATCCACGGTGTGGATCAACCGGGTCGATTTCTCCGCCGAGCCGTCGGGCAAGTCGGTGGTGATCGTGGGCACGAGCCGCCCCGTTTCCTACCGGCTGGACAAACTGGGAGACCGCCGCTTGCAGCTGCGCCTGGACGGGGCCCGACTTCCCGACTACCGGCGCCGGCCCTTGGACACGACGCGGTTTGCCAGCGCGGTGGACCGGGTTCTGCCCGAGGATGGCGGCGTGGGAAAGGATGAAAGCACGGTTGTCATCGAACTTCGCCAGACGGTGCCCTACACCGTGGAGCAGGTGGACGACCTGATCCTGGTGCACTTTGATAAACTCCCTGCCGTGGAGCAGCGTGCAGCGGACACTGTTTTTGCGTCCTTGCCGCCGCAGAGCGGCGAAAAACCGGTCCGGGAGGTCCCTGAACCGGGACTCGCGGGCGAAAACGAAACGGCCGTGGAGGAAGAAAGTCGGTTTGCCAAAAGAAAGTCTTTCACAGGTGAAAAGATAGCCCTCGATTTTTATGAGACCGATATCAAAAATGTGTTCCGTATCCTGAAGGAAGTCAGCGGCAAGAATTTTGCCATCGATCCGGATGTCCAAGGCACGGTGACGTTGACCTTCGACAAGCCGGTGCCGTGGGATCAGGTGATGGATCTTGTGCTCCGGATGAACCAGCTCGGGCAGGTCATGGAAGGGGATGTGATCCGTATCGCCACCCTGCAAACCCTGCAGAGAGAAGAAAAACTGCGCCAGGACAGCATTGAGGCTGAACGGAAGACCAAGGAGGCGGAGAAGTCCCTGGATCCGCTGGTTTCCGAATTCATCGCCATCAACTACGCCAATGTGACGGATGTGAAGGATAAGATTGGTGATCTGGTCAGCAAGGATCGAGGGAGTATCGTCGTCGACCAGAAGAACAGCCAGATACTCATCAACGACACGAAAACCCAGATCGGAAAGATCAAGGAACGCATCAAACGGCTGGACAAGATTACGCCGCAAGTCTTGATTGAAGCACGCATCGTAGAGGCGACCAAGAACTTTTCCCGTTCCATCGGGACAAGGTTCGGCATCGGACCGGGTGAAGATGGTGCCTATAGCGACAGTTTGGGTGGGCTCTGGAATCTTAATCTCTCGTCCAATTTTCCCCAAGGATCCACCGTGGGATCGGGATCCGGCGTATCTTTTACCTTTGACAGATTGGTGGGTTCACCGCTTTCCATCAATGCCGCGATCGACGCATCCGAAACGGAGGGGGAAACCAAGATAATCAGTTCGCCGAGAATTTTGACCTTGAATGCAGAGGAAGCGGAAATCAAGCAAGGCCTGACAACTTATCAGAACAGGTTGGATGAGAGCGGAAATACGGTGCCGGAAGAAGTGGAGATCAATCTTGAACTCGCAGTGACACCGGAAATCAAGTCAGATAACCGTATCGACATGAAGATAGAAGTCAAAAAGGAAGATTTTGCCGGATTGGTCGCCGGGAACATTTCAAAAACCACCAACTTTGCGTCAACGAGATTGTTGGTGAACGATGGAGAGACAATCGTCATCGGAGGGATTACGAAGACGCAGAACACGGAATCATTGGAAGGATTGCCCGGACTCCGCAAGGTCCCCATTCTGGGTTTGCTTTTTGGTGCCAAAACCGATTCCACCGAAAAGCAGGAATTGTTGATATTTATTACCACCAGAATTGCCAAGACAGCGAGCTGACCCAATCGGCGGGTTGCTTCGAATTCAGGGCCTGTTATGAACTGAAAATTTAGCGAAATTTGAGAAGTTCAGCACCCCCATGAGCACCAGGCCGGCGAAGGTCATCAAGGCCGAGGTGCCGAAGGCGGCCTGATAGGCCAGGATTTCCGACAGACCGCGGTGAATGAGCAGATCGGTGAGCGGGCCGGCGATGAGGGTCCCGGCCAAGCCCCAGGAGAGAAAGAAGGTGGCGTTGAACCATCCGAAGCGTCGGGCGCGCAAGGCTTCGGGCATCAGGGTCGAAGCCAGGGTATAGGCCGAGGCGAGGATGGTGACGTCGGCGATGCCTCGCAGCACGTGAGCGATATAGATCCAGCGCAAATCCAGGCTGAAGGCGAGAATCAGCAGGGCCGCGATGGCTGCCAGGGTCCCGAGTATCAGGGTGTTGCCGTTTCCCAGGCGGCGGCTCAGCCGGCCGGTGACCAGACCGGTGGCGATCATGGCAGCCGATTGGGTGTTGAAAATGTAGCCCAGCACCTGGCTGGAAACGTTCAGCCCGGATTCGATCGTCAGATACTGGCTCACCATGACTACGACGGCGTTGCGGCCGAAGTTGATCAGGACCATGGCTGCCAGGAAAATAACGAAGGTTTTGCCTGATTCGAAATCCGTTGGATCCCCGGTCATCGATGCCCGGGCTGGTCCCTTCTGTGAAATCCCTCCCTCGGGAACCATGGCCATGGGCACCACTGAAAGCAGCATCACGGCCGAAGCCACGAAAAACAAGGTGCCGCTTTCAAATCCCCATCCGTTGTAACGGGCTCCGAGTCCGTCGTAGAAAAGCCCTCCGATCCAGACCCCGAAGATGCGGCCCAGTCCGCCGAGACTGGCGAGTCGCCCCTGGACGGACGTGCGGTCCGCCTCCCGGTAGATGTCGCTGATCAGGGCGCTCCAGCCCACGTTGGACATGGACCAGAAGATCTCCACCAGCGACAACCCGGCGATGATGACATAACCGGCCAAGAGGCGGGTAGTCGGCAGGGTGTGGGCGTACCAGACCGCCAGGGTACCGAAGGCCGCCAGGATCTCTCCAGCGACGATGAGGCTGCGCCGCTTTTGCAGCCGATCCGAAAGCGGTCCCCAGCAGAAGGTCTGGAAGACCACGTTGAGCAGCATCGGCAGGGTGGAGAAAAGGGTCGTCTCGGTAACGCTGAGGCCGAGAAAATGGCGCAGGTAAACCGACAGGTAGGCGTAAAACAGCCCCCGGCGGAACATGGCGAGCATCTCGAAGGAGGAGATGCCCAAAAAAGCGCCCCATCGCGCACCGATGCCTTTCACGGATCAGCCGATGCCTTCCAACTTCCAGTCAGACGTGCCTTCCGGCGCTGCAAAGGTCCAGTTTTCTTCGAATTTTACTGGGTTGGTGGGGTCGCCTTCGATCACTTCGCCCGTTTGCGAGGAAACGGTGTAGTCGAGCAGATTGGCGGTGAATTTCACCGTTACCCAGGCGTGGCCGCGGTCGTGCCCGGCGTCGACGATTTCCACCGAACGCACGGCGATGTTTTCCAGCCGGTTGACCACCCCGCGGGATTTCATCTCTTCCATCTGGCGGCGGTACTCGGCGGCGAGGTCGGCGCCGATCAGCCCTTCCACCAGCGACAGGTCCTGGCGCATCCAGGCCGCCTGGATCTTGAAGAAGGTGTCCTGGGCCCCTTCGCGGAACAGATCGGGGTCAAAGTGCGGGTCGCTGCGGCGCACCGCCTCGATGCCGCCGCCGGCGCCCGACGCCGGGGCGATGTCCGGCATCGGCGTATCGTCATAGGTCTCGGCCGTGGTGTCGAAGGTTCGATATGGCCCTTGGCCACCGTAGGAGGCGGCGGTCGATTGCTGCCTGGCGGGTCGAACGAACCGCTTGAAAATAAACCAGGCCAGCCCACCCAACAGCAAAATCTCGATCAAGCCGATGCCGCTGCCACCGAATCCGCCCATCCCGCCGTGGGCTGGGCTGCCGAAGATCATGCCGCCGATCATGCCGCCGAGTAGTCCTCCGGCCATCCCGCGCATGAAACTGCTGGAGCCGAAAGGCTGGCGGTTGAAGGTCGGGGAACCGGCTGGCGGCTGTTGTGCGGTGCGCGGCGGTGTGCTTGACCGGGAAAAGGTCCGGCTGCCGGAAAAGCTTCGGCCGCCGCGGGGAGCCCGGGCCTCGGCCTGGTCCACGCTGACCAGAGCGATAAAAAGGAGTGCAACGGCTGCCAGAGCAGCGGCGACAAACCGTCGAATGGAAGGATTCTGCATCACTTAACCTCCGTGGAAATCGATGTGATAAAGATTCTCCTTTTACCCTGACCCGCCGGACAGGTCAAGACGGCCTGGACGAAACGGGTTTCCTTTTTTCCGGCGCCGTCGGATCGAATCCGGTGATTGACAGGCCCGGCGCAAGCTTCTATTTATGCCCACCGCCTATTTACTAAAGGAGGAAGGCTGGATTGCGATGAAACCGGTGGTGAAAACAGGCCGTATCCGGCGCTTGCTGGTGCGCTCGACCAACTGGATCGGCGATGCGGTGATGACCACGCCGGCGATCCGTTCGATCCGCCGCAGTTTTCCGGCCGCCAAGATCACTCTCTTGGCCAAACCCTGGGTGCTGCCGGTTTTTGCTCACAGCCCGCACGTCGATCGTTTTTTGGTTTATGATGTCCAGGGGCGCCATCGGGGTATTGCCGGTCGGTGGCGGCTCGTCAACGATATCCGCCGCAAGCGGTTCGACGCCGCCATTCTATTGCAAAACGCCTTCGAGGCCGCTCTGATCGCGGCCGCAGCCGGCATCCCGATCCGTATCGGCTTCGACACCGACGGCCGGACGCCGCTGCTCACCCACCCGGTGCGGCGGCCGCCGGGAATCAAACGGCGGCATCAAACAGACTATTACCTGCAAATCCTGCGCGGCGCGGGACTGGTCGCGGGGGATTCGCGGCTCGAGTTGACCCTGGCCGAAGCGGATCGCCAGCGGGCCGTCCGGCGGGTGGCCCTCGAAGGCATCGATTCGGCTCTCCCGCTGGTGGGTTTGAATCCCAGCGCCACCTTCGGGCCGGCCAAACAGTGGCCCGAGGATCGCTATGCGGCCCTGGGCGACTGGCTCGCGGACCGATACGGGGCGCAGATCCTGATTTTTGGCGGGCCGGGCGATGAGGCGTTGGGGCAGCGCATCAGCGATGCCATGGGCCGGCGGCCGGTGAACCTGGCCGGGCGCACCGACTTGGCCGAAGCCATGGCTTTGATCGGCATGCTCGATTTGTTTGTGACCAACGATTCGGGATTGATGCACGTGGCCGCTGCGCTGGACGTGCCCTTGATTGCCATCTTTGGCTCCACCAACCCGGTGACCACCGGCCCTTGGGGCAGCTGCAGCCGGGTGGTGCGCACCGACGTGCCGTGCAGCCCGTGTCTCAAGCCATTTTGCCGCTACGGCCACCTGGACTGCATGCGGCGCATCACCGTGGCGCAGCTTCAGCAGGAGGCGGCCACCATTCTCGGCCAGCCATGAAGATTCTGATCGTCAAGCTCAGCGCCATCGGCGATGTGATCCACACCCTGCCGGCGCTTTGCGCCCTGCGCCGCCACTTGCCCACGGCGCAGATCGACTGGGTGGTGGAAGAGGCCGCCGCAGACTTGGTGGTCGGGCATCCGGATCTCGACCGGGTGATCGTCTCGCGCCGCAAGGCATGGATGCGGGATTTGATAGACCGTTCGCGGCGTCCGGGGGCACTGGCTGAAATCAATCGTTTCTTCGGCGAGTTGCGAAGTACTCGCTACGACCTGATTCTCGATTTTCAGGCGTTGTTGAAAAGCGCGCTGGTGGTGGCACTGGCCCGGGGGCGCCGCAAGGTGGGGTTTGGCCGGGGCCTGGAACACATGGAACACAGCTACCACGTCCTCTCCGAACGCATCCGGCCGCCGAGCATGGAAGTGCATGCCCTCACGCGCAATCTGATGATGGTGCAGGCCCTGGGCGTGCCGGTGGCGGAGGTGGCCTATCGCCTGCCGGTGACGGAGGCGGATTGGACGGCGGTTGAACTGCTGCTGGCGAATGGGGGAATTGGCGGGAATCGTCCGCTGGTGGCGATCAACCCCGTGGCCCAGTGGCCCACCAAACTGTGGCCGGAGGAGCGCTTCGCCCTTCTTGCGGATCGACTGCTGGAGCGCTACGATGTGTCCGTCGTATTTACCGGCGGCAGTGGAGATCGACCGGTGACAGAGCGGATCGTCGGCGCCATGAAACGGCCGGCGCTGGACTTGAGCGGCCGGACATCCCTGAAACAACTGGCGGCCCTTTATAAGCGTGCCCGGCTGGTGGTGAGCACCGACACGGGCCCCATGCACCTGGCCGCCGCCGTCGGTACTCCGGTGGTGGCCCTGTTCGGCCCCACCGCCCCGTGGCGCACCGGACCTTTCGGCCCGGGGCATCACATCGTGCGCGCCCCGGCGCCCTGCGCCCCCTGTTTCAAGCGCCGCTGCGATGCCGGCGGCTGCATGCACCGCATTTCGGTGGATCGCGTGCTGGCGGCGGTGAATGGAAACTTGAAACTTGAAACAGTGCCTTTCTGATGCCTTCTTCAAGCTTTGAAAGAGCGCTACGTGGAACCGGGATGCGTATTTCCGTCATCGTGACGACTTACAACCGCCCCGATGCGCTGAAGCAGGTGCTCGAAGGCCTGGCTCATCAGCACGTGGCCCCCGATGAAGTCATCGTGGCCGACGATGGCAGCCGTCCCGACACCCGCCGTTTGGTGGAATCACTGATTCAAACTAAAAGTTTCCGGCTGGATTATGTTTGGCAACCGGACGAGGGCTTTCGGGCCGCGGCGATCCGCAATGCCGCCATACGCAGCTCCCGGGGCGACTACATCGTTTGCCTGGATGGTGACTGTATTCCCGGGCGGCATTTTATCGCCGATCACCGGCGCATGGCCGAACCGGGTTGTTTTTTCCAGGGGGGGCGGATTCTGGTGAGCCAACGGCGCAGTGCCGATTTCAGTTACCGCAAGTCCCGGTCTTTTTTCGGGCTGATGAAAGATTTGATCCGGGGCGATCTGGGCAATGGACACCACTTGCTGCGACTGCCGGCCTGGCCTGCTCGTCGTTCGCGCCGGCTCACGGGGATTCGCAGCTGCAACATGGGCTTCTGGCGCTCCGATCTGTATGCCGTCAACGGCTTCAACGAGGATTTCGTCGGCTGGGGGCGGGAGGACAGCGAGTTGGCCGTAAGGTTGTTCCGCTACGGCCTGCGTTGCAAGCGGCATCCTTTCATGGCGACCTGTTTTCACCTCTGGCATGCCGAATACGTAAGGGACCGCCTCACCGCCAATGACGCGCTGCTCGGAGACACACTGAAAAAATCGGGGCATTTATGTACCAACGGCATCGAGAAGCTCGAGATTGGCGATGCCGGTCTACCGAAGGATTGTTGATGCGACCTGCTGGTGTCAAGGGCACGGCGCCCTTGGTTTCTTTCATCCTTTTGGCAATGCGCCTGCTGGGCAAATTACCGTTGCCCGTGCTGCAAGGCGCCGGGCGCCGGCTCGGCCGCCTGATTTTTCGGCTGGATCGCCGGCACCGGGAAATCGCCTTGAACAACCTGCGTTTCGTATTCGGCGATCAATGGTCATCCGCCGAAATCGACCGCATGGCCGAGGGCGTTTTTCAGGGCATGGGGCAGTTGCCCCTGGAAGTGTGCTGGTCGTTGGCCGTCCACCCGCGAAACTGGAAAAAATTTTTCAAGATTTCCGGGCTGGAGCACTATCGGCGGGCAATGGCGGAGGGAAACGGCGTTTTGTGTTTGACGGCCCATGTGGGCACCTGGGAGCTTTTGCCCATTGTCGGCGCCATGACGGAACTTCCCTTGCACGTCGTTTATCGGCCCCTGGATGCGCCCATCCTGGACGAAGTGGTGGGTCGGGTTCGCCGCCGCTTCGGGGCCCGTTTGATTCCCAAGAAAAAAAGCGTTTTCAAGATCAACCGGGTCTTGAGAAACGGTGAGTGCATCGCCATTTTGCTCGACCAGAACGTCGACTGGTACGAGGGGGTTTTTGTGGATTTCATGGGCCACCGCGCGTGTACCAGCAAGGGGTTGGCGACCCTGTCGATCCTGTCCAGGGCGCCGGTGGTGCCCGTCTTTCTGGTTCGGGAGGGAGGCGGGTTCCATGCCTATTTTGAACCGCCGTTATATCCCCTTGTCTCCGGCGACCGGGTCCGCGATCTGGAAGACAACACCCAACGCTACAACCAGGCGATTGAAGCCTTTGTTCGCCGCCACCCCGACCAGTGGTTCTGGGTGCATCAGCGATGGAAGACGCGGCCTTATCATCCGATTCCGGTTCGGCCCGGTCCTTGAGAATAAGAGGCCCAGATGCATTTCCCCGTATATGTGCTCCATGTCAAGACCGGTTTCGAAGATCGCGAACGAAGCATCCAACGGCAGTTCGGTGAGTTGAAAATTCCTTTCGAATGGGTCCTCGATTTCGATATCGACGACATCGACGAGAATGTCCTGGATCGGTACCGGAACCCTGAACGGCACCTGCGTCCCGATGAGATATCCTGCTGCCTGAAACACCTTTCTGCCTGGGATCGGATCGCCCGGGCCGGGGAAGGCGGTGGCCTGGTCCTGGAAGATGATGTGCTGCTGGATGGCAAAAGGTTCGAGACCATCCTCCACCGCGCTCTCGATGAACTGCGCCGACGCCACGGCGCTTCAGGATGCATTTGCCTCGGCGACGGCTGCGCCCTCCACGTCCCCTGGACCAAGACCCGTCGCGGCACCTATCTTTATCCAGCCGATCTGATGCGGGCCTCGGACTCTTACTGGATCGACCAGGACACGGCGGTGGCGTTGAAACATTGGGTGGACGCCCGCGGTTTTACCCTGCCGGCCGATCATCTGATCGAAACCATCCTCAGAGAGCTGAGCCGTCCGCTGTTCTGGCTCGAACCGACGGTTGTGCATCAGGGATCGCACAGCGGGGTCTTCAAATCCATGATCCAATTGAACGACGACGGTTTTTTGAAAAAAAGACACGAGTTTTGGGTCAAGAAGATCCGCCGCAAGTACATTTACCCGCTTCTGGGCATTGATCCGCGCCGCCGGTAACGTGGGTCGAACCGGTTGACCGAAGATCGGCTTTCTTCTTGAAATCGCAATTCACTGAAAAAGGCGACAGGCATGCAAGACGAGACTTTTTCACTTCACGACCGACTGACATGGGCCAGGATTCTCATCCTGATGGAGTTCGTGGCGATTTTGGTTTCCACATCGGCCGCGGTGATCATCGAGATTCTCCTTTATCTGATCATCCTGACTTCGCGCGATTTGCTCCAACGCCTCTATGCTATTCGGCACCAGCCCATGATTCGCCTGACCCTGGTGTGGATTTTGGTGCTGGCGGCATCCTGCCTTTACACCATCGCCCCACGGGAGGACTTGATCGATATTTTGTCCAGTTGGCGCAAACTTCTCCTTCTGCCCATGGCCGCCGCCTATTTCGGAGATATTTTTTGGAAGCAGCGGGCCGTGCACACCATTTTTATCACCCTCTGCGTTTTGCTCCTCGTTTCCAGCGGAACTTGGGCGCTGGATTTGAACGTATCCAAGTACCAGGATGGGATTATCGTTGCCAACCATGCCGCCCAGGGGATGGTATTTGCCGTATGCTTGTTGCTGGGGCTGTGGCAGGCCCGGGAGTATCGCCATGTGCCGATCAAAATGGGAATCTGCCTGGCCATGGCGGTTGTCGCGTTTTTAAACATCGTCTTTATTACCCCTGGCAGGAGCGGTTATCTGGCGATGATGGCCATCGTGTCCGGGTATATTCTATTCTCCGTTTCGGGGCTTAAAAAATATCTTGTTTTTTTGCTGCTCATCATGGTCATGGCGTCCACCCTCGCTTTTTCTCCCATGGCGAGGGAAAGAATCGAGATGGGACTCGCAGAAATCGAAAGCTACCGGGACAGTCCCCAGTTGACCTCCATGGGAGTGCGGATGGTGGCATGGGAAACCACGCTCCGGTTGATCGCTGAAAAGCCGATCTTGGGTTACGGCAGTGCGGCGTATGTCGAGGCTTACAGAAGAGCCATTGCCGGCCGAAGCGGCTGGCAGGGAGAGGTCATCGAGGATCCGCACAATCAGTTTTTGAGAATCCTCGTGGAGCACGGCGCAGTGGGGTTGTTCTTCTTCCTGCTGTTCATCGGGTCCTTCTTCTTCCAACCGGTGCCCGGGAGGTTTCGCGTCCCGGGGCTCTGCGTCCTGCTTACCTGGTGCGCAACGAGTCTTTTCAGCTCTCATTTCACAACTTTTCTGGAGGGGCGTTTTCTGATGCTCTGGCTCGGTATTTTTCTCTCTGCGTCGCCGGAGGTAGTCGGGCTGAATCACGGCCCGTCCATGGCCCAAAACGGGTGATGCCATGTCTTCGGACCTGAAACTGTATTTTCGTACCGTGGGGGTCAGGGGATTGCTGGCAGCCCTGGGAAGCAAGGTCGGCGGCCGGAACACCATGATTCAAGTGACCCGCAAGGAATTTCGCCATCCCCTTTGGCTGCGTCTGCGCTCATCGGACGTGCCCACCTACGAGCAGGTTTTCGTTAACCGCGATTACGCCTTCGAAGTCCGGCGTTCACCCGCCTGCATCGTGGATGCCGGCGCCAATATCGGATTGGCGTCCATCTATTTCGCCAATCGATTCCCTTCGGCGCGGATCATTGCCATCGAACCGGAGCAGGGCAACTACGAGCTGTTGAGGACCAATCTGGCCCCTTATCCCCGGGCGACGGCTCTTCAGGCAGCCTTGTGGCACCGCGACGAAGAGGTTCGCCTGGTTGATCCGGGCCTCGGCAATTGGGGTTTTATGACCGAGGGGAACAAAGACGGGCAGCCGGGCTCTCACCAAACCCGCCACACGGTCCGGGCGGTTACCGTGGACTGGATCCTGAAAACCTTTGCGCTGGATCGCATCGACATCCTGAAGGTCGACATCGAAGGGGCTGAAAAAGAGGTGTTTGCCGACACCACCACCTGGATCGACAAGGTCGATGCCATCATCATCGAGTTGCACGAGCGCTACAAAAAGGGATGCAATCGCAGTTTCTATAGCGGGACTCCCGGTTTCGCCCATGAATGGACCCGGGGTGAAAATGTCTATTTATCGCGGGGCAACCTTTGTCCCAAGGAAGACTGAAGATGGGGAGGCTTGCAGCGCATCGATGCGTCGGATAAAATCTTTTTGCAGTGGCTCAGGCACATTATAGTAGATATCCGCTATCAATCCCCGGACATCGCGTCGCCGAACCCGATTCGGCTGGTAGCACCTCAGCGGATGCATGTCGTCAAAGTCGAGCAGCCAGACCTTGTCATCGTCGAAAATCAGATTGGCGATGCGGATGTCGCCGTGAATCAAACCGAGGGTTCCAAGCCTTATCAATAAGCCGATAATGTAATCGATGGCGGGCTCGATTTTTTCAGGATCATTTTGAAATTGATGGAAATAAGTTTCCCCCGTGACGCCGTCAACGTGTTCGTAGAGAAAAAAGGAATCCATCCTCAGGCAGAGGAAGCGGGTTTCGATGTAGGCCACCGGCGGAGGCACAAGAATGCCGTTGGATGACAGGAGATGAGAGTAATGCCAGCTTTTGCTGGCACGGGTTTTTCTGAAAAAGCGCTTGAACCGATGCCAGGCTGACTTGTAGTTATGCCGCTTGATGGCGATCTTGCGCCCGTCCACGGCAACCACTCCGATTTTGCTTTTGAAATTGGACTGCAGGAGGACGGTGTCGGGGGCCTCCAGGTAGCGATCAGGGTCGTGCAAAACTTGCAACAAGTTATCGGAAAGGTACCGTTTTTCCGCCTCGACATGACGGAACAGGGTGTTTTCCACAACGACGCGATTCATCGAAACCGGCCTTTTATCGAGATCTTTTCCCGGAGATGATCGTCCGGTAACAGTCTTCGTAAGCCGCCGCAATCTTTTCCCAGGAGTACCCCCGGGCCGTATCCCTTGCCATTTTCCCCATCCGTGCCCGCACGTCGGCATCCGAAAGCGCTTTCAATAGATCCGGCAATGTGTCCGGATCGCGCATCAGGCACCCGTTTACCTTGTCTACGATGATATCGGCCACGCCGGCGTTGTCGCTGACGATCGTCGGCAGACCGCAGGCCATGGCTTCCAAAATGCTCATGCCGAAGGCTTCGGACCGGGAGGGAAGCGCCACTACGTCGGCTGCAGCGTAATAGGGTTGGACGTCTTTCTTGAACCCGTAAAAAGTCACCTGTTGCGACAACCCGCGGTGCATCACCATTTTTTTGTAGAGCGAGAGGTGGTCTCCGGTACCTACAACCAAGAGCCGCATATTGTTGGCAAGGGCCCCGATGAGACGATCCAGGCCTTTTCTCTTGAAGGCCGACCCGACAAACAAAATGGCCAGTTCGTTTTCTTCGATTCCCAACTGAGCGCGCGCCTTTCGCCTTCCGTCCCTGACTCTGTCGGGATGAAATGCTTCGATGTCCACACCCGGGCGGATGACACACATCTTGTCCTTGCGGTGATAGTGGATTTCGATGTCCTGGGAGACTTTGCTCGAAACCGCGACCAACCATGGCGTCCGCATCTGCTTCTTTTCAAGCCAGAGGTAGGCCAAGCTGCGGGGGCTCAAAAATTTTTGTTCGAATTTCCTCAGGCCCGCATACTGGTCCATCCCGGACAGGTAGGAAAAACTGTGGAGGGACTGTACATCCGCGAAATAGTGGCGTTCATGGGAGTGAACGATATCGAAGCCGCCGTCTGTCGCGATGTGTCTCGTTTCGTAAATGAAGTCGAGAGTGTTCAGCACGTTCGAAAAAAACCGGCGTCCAGTCACTTTGTGGAAAGTCATCCCCTGTAGAATCTTTGGATCCGCAGTGCACGCGAAAACAGAAATGCGGTGGCCTTTTTTGGCCAGTTCCCTGGCCACCTGCACGGCGTATGTTTCCTTGCCGCCCCATCGACCGAATCTTTTGATGCAGATTGCAATCCTAAGCATTCGTGAAATGCCGCCCGTCCAAGCAAACTGTTTTCGATATTTCGGGATCCATTGGCTGATCCTGCGGCGGGGATGGCGGACCTCGCCTCAAGGCACCGAACCGGAGCGTTTTCAATTTTTCCCCTTGATTTGGTTGAGCAACATACTTGGCTCCCCTTTAGCCGTCAAGCATTTGCCCGAGAAAGGTGGCGCCGGCCTGCCATGCCCTTTGAGTGGCCATCGTGCAGGATCGTTCGGGCGATGGGCCCTATTCCTTTTGCAAGCCGTGCGGGCCCATGGTATGTTAAGGTCCCCTTGTCGGTGCAGCCAACTCATCCGGGTGCAGCGATAAGGAATTTGTTTTATTTATGGAGAGGAGGAATCGATGGCCATCAGCAAGGAACTGCTCGATATTTTAGCGTGCCCCAAGTGCAAAGGGCCGCTGCGGCTCACCCCCGCGGGAGACGGTTTGGACTGCGATGCCTGCCGGTTGCGCTACGAGATCCGGGACGACATCCCGATCCTGCTCATCGAAGAAGCCAAGCCCCTTGACGCTGCCAAATGAGCATTCCGCAGGCTCCGGATCCGGTCAAGCTGGTCATCGGCGCCGTGACGGCCGAAAAAACGCTGCTGTTAGAGGTCGCAGGCCAACTGGAGCGGCTTTTCGGTCCGTTGGACATTGTCAGCGCCTGGATGCCCTTTGACCGCACGGACTACTACGCCGCGGAGATGGGACCCTTGCTGTGGCGGCGGATGATGGCCTTCAAACGGCTGGTCGACCCCGGCCGGCTGGCGGCCGTCAAAATTGCCACCAATGAGCTGGAAGGCCGTTGGGCCGAGGCGGGGCGGCGGCGGGTCAATCTCGATCCCGGCATCTTGAGCCGAGAGCGCTTTGTGCTGGCCACCGGCAAAAACTTCAGCCACCGCATCTACCTGGGGGATGGGATCTGGGGGGACCTGACCCTGATCTTCCACCTCGGGGGATTCGATCCGTTGCCATGGACCTATCCGGATTATGCGGCTCCGGAAATGCGAGCCTTTCTGGCCCTGATCCGGAAAAAGTACGTGGTGGACCTGAAAGCGGCGCCTGCCGACGCGGCAGGCAATGGAAATCAGCCATGATCAGCAGCATGACGGCCTATGGGCAGGCGGAGAGAAGCGCCGGGGGGTTGAGCGCGGAGGTGGAAATCCGCTCGGTGAACAGCCGGTTTCTCGATATCGTGATGCGACTCCCGCATGGTTACGGGGGTTGGGAAGAGCGCATCAAGGCCATGATCGGAGCCCAACTGGAACGTGGCCGGGTGGAGCTGCGGCTGACGGTGCGCGACAATCGTCGGGCCGAGGCGGGCTTCGAGGTGGATCTGCCTCTGGCGACGGCCTATCACCATGCCCTTTGCCGGTTGCGAGACGCCCTGACACCCGAAGGGGAAGTGCCCCTGGCGCTGCTGGCCGCCGCCAACGGCGTGATCCGGCCCTGCGAGGTCGAACCGGACCTGGACGGAGACTGGCCCCTGATGGAAGACTGCCTGACTTCGGCCATCCAGGCGCTGAAAGCGATGCGTCAGCGGGAAGGCATTCGCCTGGCTGCCGATTTTTCCAACCGCCTGGCGCTGGTCGAAGGCGCCATCGATGCCATTGAAGCCGACAGCAGTGGGTTGGTGGAGGTCTATCGGAGGCGCTTGCAGGCACGCCTCGAGGCACTCACCGAAGGCATCGTGGCGCTGGATCCGTCGCGGATTGCCCAGGAGGCGGCCCTGCTGGCCGATCGCAGCGACATCAGCGAAGAGATCGTGAGGGCCCGCAGCCACCTGAGCCAATTCCGGACTCTGATGACCGACCCGGCCCCGGCGGGCCGCCAACTGAATTTCCTGCTCCAGGAGCTGGGACGCGAAATGAACACCATCGGCGCCAAGACCGACCAGGCGGATGCGGCCCACCGGGTGGTGGCGGTCAAGGCGGAGCTTGAAAAATTGCGCGAGCAAGTGCAGAACGTGGAATAGACATTTATGGAAAAAATACTGCTCAATGTCGGTTTCGGCAACACGGTGGTAGCGGATCGCATCGTGGCCATCGTAACGCCGAACTCGGCGCCGATGAAACGGCTCAAGGACGAGGCGCGCGACACCAACCGGCTCATCGATGCCACCCACGGGCGGCGCACCCGGGCCTTGATCGTCACCGACAGCAATCACGTGATCCTCTCGGCCACCCTGGCGGAAACCATCGCCCAGCGCTACGAGGCCATCCGGGGGGCCGACAAATCCGAGGAGGGCAAGTGAAGCCGGCCTCCGATCCGGGACGGCTGATCATCGTTTCGGCGCCCTCGGGGGGCGGCAAGACGACCCTGTGCCGCGCCCTGCGTCAGCGGATGCCCGACTTGGGTTACAGCGTGTCGTTTACCACGCGCCCCGCCCGTCCGGGAGAGCAGGACGGGGTGGACTACCACTTCATCGACCTGGACGATTTCGAGAAGGGCATCGCCGAAAAGCGCTGGGCCGAGTGGGCCGTGGTGCACGGGAACCTCTATGGCACTTCCGCCGACTTTCTCCGGCAGGCCCTGGTGGCCGGGCAGGACGTTTTGCTGGACATCGACGTACAGGGCACCCGCCAACTGCTGGCCCATTTTCCGGACAGCCTGACGATTTTCATCGAACCGCCCTCCATGAAAGTGCTGGCTCAGCGGTTGGCCGGACGGGGGACCGATGACCCCCAGACGGTCGCCCGGCGGTTGCGCGATGCCGAGCAGGAAATGGCCCAGCGGGAGTTGTACCGGCACCGGATCATCAACGGCCGCATCGAAGCGACCATCGAGACCCTGGTGGCCCTGGTGGAAAAAGAGCGCGCAACAGGCCGAAAAGAAGGATGACACAGGAAATTCTCCATGGATTTCACCCGGTGGGCGAGGCCCTGCGGGCCGGCCGGCGGCGGGTGGAGGCCATTCTGGTGAGCGATCGGCGCGGCGACCGCCGCCTGGAAGCCTTGATCGCCGAGGCCGAAACCCGGCAAATCCCGGTGCGGCGCCTCCCCCAAGCCGAGTTGACCAACCTGGCGGGGCCGCATCATCAGGGGGTGGCCGCTCGGGTGGGGCCCTTGGCGGTCCTGGATCTTGACGGCCTCTGCAGCGCCCTGGGCGACGGGACTTGCCCGCCATGGATTTTGGTGCTGGACGGGGTGGTGGACCCTCAGAACCTCGGCGCCTTGGTACGCACCGCCGTCTGCGCCGACATGGGCGCCGTGGTGCTGCCCAAGGATCGCTCGGCCCGTCCCGGACCAGCGGTTTCCAGAGCCTCGGCCGGAGCCCTGGAGCATGTCCGTCTGGCGGTGGTGCCGAATATCGTGGCGGCGCTCCAGGCCCTCAAGCCGTTGGGGTTGTGGGTTGCCGGATTGGACCGGAACGAGGGCCGGCCGCTGTTCGCCAGCGATCTTTCCGGCCCCTTGGCCATCGTGGTGGGCGCCGAGGGCAAGGGAATCCGCCCCCTGGTGCGCCGGCATTGCGATTTCCTGGTGGCCGTTCCCCAAACCGGCCCCATCGATTCCCTTAACGCCTCGGTGGCCGGTGCCGTGGTGATTTATGAAAGCTGGCGCCAACGGCACCCGGCGTCCGGGATGCCGAACGAGGTGGGGAAGCCCTCCGGATCGATCGGATGAAATCAGGCCAGGCGGGTTTCAATGGCCTGTCAGAATTGAAGTAACCACATGAAGATACGGGAGAAGTGATGCAACTGCCCGCAAAGATGACCATGGGTTCCGACGGCCGCCTGCGCGTACCGGATCGGCCGATCATTCCTTTTATCGAAGGCGACGGCATCGGACCGGACATCTGGCGAGCCGCTGTCTTGGTTCTGGACGCCGCCGTGGCCAAAGCCTTCGGCGGGAAACGGGCCATTTCCTGGCTGCCATTGGCGGTGGGGGAGGCGGCTGCGGCCGCCGGCGGGGAGGTGCTGCCGGAAAGCGCCCTGGAGGCCATTCGCGAGCATCGGGTGGCGATCAAGGGACCCCTGACCACACCGGTGGGCAAGGGGATGCGCAGCATCAACGTGGCCATCCGCCAGCGCCTCGACCTCTACGCCTGCGTGCGCCCCGTGCGCTACATGCCGTCGGTGCCCAGCCCGATGAAGCACCCGGAAGGCATCGACATGGTGGTGTTCCGGGAAAACACCGAGGATCTGTACGCCGGCATCGAGTGGCCGGCGGGCAGCGCCGAGGCCGGCAAACTGGAGACCTTCCTGCGCGAGCAGATGGGCGTGAGCCTGCCCTCGGGAGCCGGGATCGGCATCAAGCCCATCAGCCGGGACAACACCCGGCGCCTGGTGGCCCGCGCCATCGCCTATGCCCTCGACCACCGCCTGCCCAGCGTCACCCTGATGCACAAGGGCAACATCATGAAATTCACCGAGGGGGCCTTTCGGACCTGGGGCTACGAGGTGGCGGCGGAAAAATTCGCCGATCGTACCATCACCGAGGCCGAGGTGACGCGCTCGCACGGCGGTCGGGCGCCGGAAGACAAGGTGGTGATCAAGGACCGCATCGCCGACATGTTGTTTCAGCAGGTGCTGCTGCGGCCGGAGGACTACCACGTGATCGCCACGCCGAATCTGAACGGCGATTACCTCTCCGACGCCCTGGCAGCCCAGGTGGGCGGATTGGGCATGGCGCCGGGCGCCAATATCGGCGATACGTGCGCCGTATTCGAAGCGACCCACGGTTCGGCGCCCAAGTATGCCGGCCTGGACAAGGTCAACCCCGGTTCGCTGATCCTTTCCGGGGCCATGATGCTCGATCACATCGGCTGGCAGGAGGCGGCGGAGCTGGTACGCCGGGCGTTGCAGGCCACCATCGTCCAAAAGACGGTCACCTACGATCTGGCCCGCCAGATTCCGGGGGCGCGGGAGGTATCCTGCTCGGTTTTTGCCCGGGCCGTGGTGGCCAACATGGAATGAGACGGTCATGCCCGGATGCGTGGGGGAATCCCGGAGCCGACCCTCGAGGCATCGGTGGTGGCGGTGGGGCCGGGCGCTGCTGGACGCCCTGCTGCCGCTGCGCTGCTCCGCCTGTGGCGCCTGGCTCGATGCGGTGGTGGAAACTGGCCATGCGGCGCAAGATCCCCTGGCGCGGGTGCTGTGCACCGACTGCCGGGCGGCCTTGCGGTTGATCGACGGGCCGATCTGCCCGCGCTGCGGTCTGCCCTTCGCATCCGGTGAAGGCAGCGACCACCTGTGCGGCGCCTGCCTCGCCCACGCGCCGGCCTATGCCATGGCCCGATCGGCGGGAATCTATGGTCCGCCGCTCAAGACCCTGATCCACCGACTCAAATACGACGGGCAGCTCCGGGTGGCCCGGCCGCTGGGAGACATGCTGTGGGGCGCCTTCCTGCGCGGCTGGGGGGATCGGTCAGTGGATCTCATCATCCCGGTGCCGCTGCACCGGCGGCGGCTGAGGGAGCGCGGTTTCAACCAGGTGCGGGCCATGATGCGATCCTGGCCCTGCCTCGACCGGAAGCCGCGATCGACGTCCATTGACGGCGGCGTTTTGGTGCGCGCGCGCCATACCGCCTCCCAGGCCGGATTGGACCGGAAAGAGCGGCAGCGGAACATGCGCGCGGCCTTCCGGGTGGACCGCCCCGCGGCGGTGATAGGACGTTCGGTGCTGATCGTCGACGATGTCATGACCACCGGCGCCACGGTGGCCGCCTGCGCCGAGGCATTGAAAAGTAGCGGCGCGCGGCGGGTGGATGTACTGACCCTGGCCCGGGCGCTTTAGTTGGCGCCATCAATCGAAAACCGGCAAGACGGATGCGGAGGGAATGGTTTCATGGATGCAAATGCCACCGATTATTCCCAATGGCTTTGGGAGAAGTTGGGTCACCGCTGCGTCGAAAACCTCGGCAAGCACGGGTTCAACGCCCGTCTGGTGGATGACACCGACACGGCCCTGGATTGGATCCTGGAGTTGGCCGGCCACTTCGACAGCTTCGGCTTCGGCGGATCGGAGACGGTTCGCCGGCTCGGC
Organism: Desulfobacteraceae bacterium UBA2174; assembly: GCA_002327445.1. Classification (GTDB taxonomy): domain Bacteria; phylum Desulfobacterota; class Desulfobacteria; order Desulfobacterales; family UBA2174; genus UBA2174. The sequence goes on from DCWA01000019.1 coordinate 100,083, forward strand.
CTCATCGAGCGGCTCCAACAGATGGGCAAGACGATCTATGACCACTGGCGGCCGGGGTTGAGCTCCGAAGAAATGAACGCATTGCGGCTGGCCCAGGGGCGCGCGGATTGTTTCCTGTGCAGCGCCAACGCCGTTTCCCTGACCGGTGAGATCGTCAATGTCGACGGGGCGGGCAACCGCACGGCCGCCATGAGCTTCGGCCCGCGACAGGTGGTGATCGTCGCCGGGATGAACAAGGTGGCCCGGGACCTGAACGCCGCCCTGCAGCGCGTGCAGGAAATAGCCGCACCGATGCGGGCGCGGAGCCTCAACATGCCCACCCCCTGCGCCGAGACCGGCGTCTGCACCGATTGCAACGCCCCCCAGCGCATCTGCCGCATCACCACCATACTGCACCGCTGCCCCATGACGACCCCGGTGGCTGTCGTCCTGGTGCGCCAATCCCTTGGATTTTAACGTGATCGCCGGTCTTCCCGGGCCGGCGACAGCTCCTGGTCCAGCACCTGGACCGGGGCGGCCGCCATGGCCGCGTCGGTTTTGCGCGGCGTGAGCCCGTCTATTCGGCGCCGCCTTGACATCCACCGGTCGATGACATAATTAATTTCGCTCCAATCATTCGAATTTCGGCAACTTTTTCACCAGGGAAAGCGCCGCCCGGCCAACGGTGCGGCGAGAGGACCCATGAGCGATCGCACCCGGATTCACAACATCCGCAACATCGGGATCATGGCCCACATCGACGCGGGCAAGACCACCGTCACCGAGCGGATTCTCTACTACACCGGCAAGACCTACAAGATGGGCGAGGTGCACGACGGAGCTGCGGTGATGGACTGGATGCCTGACGAACAGGAGCGCGGGATCACCATTACCTCGGCGGTGACCACCTGCCAGTGGAAAGGGCGGGAGATCCAGTTGATCGACACCCCGGGGCATGTGGATTTCACCATCGAGGTGGAACGCTCGCTGCGGGTGCTGGACGGGGCCATCGGGGTATTTTGCGCCGTGGGCGGCGTCGAACCCCAGTCCGAGACGGTGTGGCGCCAAGCGGACAAGTACCGGGTGCCCAAGATCGCCTTCGTCAACAAGATGGACCGCATCGGAGCCGACTTCTTTCGCACCGTGGACATGATCGAGCGGCGCTTGCACGCCCATCCGCTGGTGGTGCAACTGCCCATCGGAAGCGAAGAGAAGTTCGCCGGCGTCATCGACCTGATTCGCATGCGCGCCATCTACTGGGAAGACGACTCCCTCGGCCAGACTTTTGTCGAGGAGGAACTCGCGCCGGAGCTGGCCGAGATGGCGGCGCCCTATCGCGAAAGACTTGTCGAAGCCCTCGCCGACCACGACGACCGGATCATGGAGGCCTTTCTCGCGGAGGCTCCCGTGGATGCCGACCTGCTGACAGCCGCCATCCGGCGGGCCACCATCGGACTGAAGCTGGTGCCGGTGCTCTGCGGGAGCGCCCTGCGCAACAAGGGCATCCAGCCGCTGCTGGACGCCATCGTGGAGTATCTGCCCAGTCCGGCCGACATTCCGCCGATCCAGGGCGTCCATCCGGAGACCGGGGAGCCGGTCGCCTGCCCGCCCAAGGATTCGGCCCCCTTGGCGGCACTGGTTTTCAAAGTCTCCATGATGGAGGGCAGGCGCCTGTCTTTCGTTCGGGTCTACAGCGGCACGCTCAGCGCCAAGGACGAGGTGTATTGCCCATCGCGCAAGGTCAAGGAGAAGCTCTCACGGCTGCTCAAGATGCATGCCAACAAGCGCGATCGGATCGAAACGGCGGGCGCCGGCAGCATCGTGGGCGTCATGGGATTGAAGGTCGGTTCCACCGGGGATACCCTCTGCCAGGCGGATCGCCCCGTACTGCTGGAGAACATCGAGGTCTACGAACCGGTGATCAGCCTTGCCGTGGAGCCCAAGACCCATGCCGACCAGGAAAAGATGGACCAGGTGCTCGAAAAACTGCTCGCCGAGGACCCGACCCTTCGGGTGCGCCGGGACCCGGATACCGGGCAGACGATCCTGTCCGGAATGGGAGAGCTGCACCTGGAGATCGTCGTCAACCGGATGCAGCGGGAATTCTTGACCCGGGTCAACGTGGGCAAGCCCCAGGTGGTCTACCGCGAGACGGTGGGCCAGACGGCCGAGGCCGAAGCGGTGTTCGACAAGGAGGTCTCCGGCCAGCGGCACTACGGCCGGGTGCGCCTGCGACTGTCTCCCCTGGCCCGGGGAGAAGGTATCCAGTTCGCCAACCAGGCGCCCGTGGAAGAGGTTCCCGCCGAATTTCTGGCGATGGTGGAAAAGGGCGTCCGGGAGTCTTTCGAAACCGGCCCGCTGATGGGGTATCCGGTGGTGGATGTGCGGGCGGTGGTACTGGGAGGTGGTTGCCACGAGGGACAGGGATCGGAACTGGCTTTTGCCGTGGCGGCGGCCCAGGCCTGCAATCAAGCCATGGCCGCGGCGGCCCCCTTCCTGTTGGATCCCGTCATGGCGGTGGAGGTCTTTGTCCCCGAAACCCTGATCGGCGAGGTCATCGGGGACCTCAATGCCCGGGGAGGAAAAATCGAGGCCATCGAACACCGCACCGGCGCCCAGATCATCCGGGCCGAAGTGCCTTTGGCCAAGATGTTTGGCTATTCCACCGATTTGCGCTCTGCCACCCAGGGCCGCGGCACCTTCACCATGCAGTTTTCCCGTTTCGACCGGGTCTGATCCGGGCCAGCGGCCGTGCTGGCCCGGAAAGGCGGATCATCCGTTGCGCTTTTCGAAATCCTTCATGAAGTCCACCAACGCTTCAATCGCTTCGATGCCGGTGGCGTTGTAGATCGAGGCGCGGCAGCCGCCCACCGAGCGATGACCTTTCAAGCCGCCCATCCCCGCCGCCAGAGCCTCGGCCACGAACTTCTTTTCCAGCTCTTCGTCGGGCAAGCGGAAGGTGACGTTCATCAGCGAACGGCTGTCGGCCGCCGCCGTGCCGCGGTAAAACCCGCTCAGATCGATGGTCTGGTAGAGCAGCTTGGCCTTGCGCCGGTTGATCTCGTCCATCGCCGCCAGGCCGCCGACGGTCTCCTCCAGCCACTTGAGCACGAGTTGGACGATGTAGATGGCAAAGCACGGCGGTGTGTTGTAGAGCGAGTTTTTCTCGGCGTAGGTGGTGTAGCGCAGCATGGTGGGCAGGCCGTCGACCTTGCGGCCGAGCAGGTCCTTGCGCACAATCACCATGCAGATCCCCGCGGGGCCGATGTTCTTCTGAGCGCCGGCGTAGATCATGCCGATGCGTTCCATGGGCACGGGGCGGCTGAGGAAGTCGGAACTCATGTCCGCCACGATGGGCACGGCGCCGGTATCCGGGAACTCGGCCCACTGGGTTCCCTTGATGGTGTTGTTGGAAGTGAGGTGAAGATAGACCGCCGATGGATTCAACGCCATGGACTTGGGGATATACGCGAAGTTGTCGTCTTCCGATGACGCGGCCACCGCCACTTTCTTGCCCAGCGCCTTTGCCTCCTTGATCGCCTTGGTGGCCCAGGTGCCGGTGTTGACATAGTCCGCCGGGTCATCGGGGCCGAGGAAATTCATCGGTACCATGGCGAACTGGAGGCTGGCACCGCCCTGGATGAAAAGCACTTCGTAGCGGTCGTCGAGGCCCAGCAGGCGACGGGTGCGGGCCACGGCGTCGTTGATCACGTCATCGAACCACTTGGAGCGGTGGCTGATTTCGCAGATGCTCATGCCACTGCCATGGTAGTTGAGAAACTCGGCCCGGGCTTCTTTGAGAACGGGCAAGGGCAGGGCAGCGGGCCCGGCGTTGAAATTGTGGATGCGCTTTTCGGCCATGGTATCCTCCATTGCGGTTGGTGTCCGCCGGCGGCCCGGCAAGGCGTCGACGCGGGGCACGGCAGGAAGGTGGAAATAAACGGTGCAGTCTTGAGCAAATTCCTGCTTCTTGTCAATGGTGTTTTGTTCGACGGATCCGTCGACGGGGGCACTTCATCGAGTGGGCTTGCAATGAAGGCGGGCGGCATTGACAAGTACTGGTTCGTACCCTACCTAAGGACGCATCAAATGGTGAAGGAGCAGCGCCGATGAAAATCTATACCTACCCGTCCCGGGAGGCTGAAAACCGGCTCAAACAGATCGCCGGCCGCAGTCTTGCCTTTCGTCAAAAGGACCTCAACGCGGTACGCCGTATCCTGGCCGATGTCCGGCAGGAGGGCGACGCCGCCCTGATCCGGTATGTAAACCGTTTCGACGCCCCGAACCTGACGGCCGATCAATTGCGGATCGCACCCGAAGAGATCCAGGCGGCCGGCCGTCAGGTGGACCGCGCGTTCGTCCGGGCCCTGGACCGGGCGCGCCGGCAGATCGAGGCGTTTCACCGTCAGCAGGCCCCGCGCAGTTGGATCGACACCCCGCGGCCGGGGACCCTGGTGGGGCAGCTGGTGCGGCCGGTGGACGCCGCCGGGATTTACGTGCCCGGAGGCAAGGCCGGCGCCACGCCCCTGGTCTCCTCGGTGCTCATGGGGGCCGTGCCGGCCCGGATCGCCGGTGTGGAGCGGGTGGTGATGGCCACCCCGCCCAGGGCCGACGGCGGCATCGACCCGCACCTTCTGGTGGCGGCCCGGGATGTGGGGATCGACGAGATCTACCGGGTCGGCAGCGCCTGGGGGATCGCGGCCCTGGCCTACGGAACCGAAACCATCGCCAGGGTCGAAACCATCGTCGGGCCGGGCAACATCTACGTCACCCTGGCCAAGAAACTCGTGGCCGGAACGGTAGGCATCGACATGATCGCCGGCCCCAGCGAAATCCTGGTCATCGCCGATGCGGCGGCCGACCCGGAAGCGGCCGCCGCCGATCTGCTCAGCCAGGCCGAACACGATCCGCTGGCCTCGGCGGTGCTGGTCACCAACCATGCGCCCACGGCCCGGGCGGTGGCAGCGAGCCTCCAGCGCCAACTCCCACTCCTGCCGCGCAGCGAGATCGCCGCGGCATCCCTGAAGCATTACGGTGCCATCCTGGTGGTTCCCGACCTGGACACCGCCCTCGACCTGGCCAATCGCATCGCCCCGGAACACCTTGAGTTGCTCGTGGCCGAACCTTTCTCCATGCTGGGGGCCATCCGCAACGCCGGCGCCGTTTTTCTCGGGGCCCATACCCCGGAGCCGGTGGGCGACTACATCGCCGGACCGAACCACGTGCTGCCCACCGCGGGGACGGCCCGCTTTTCCTCGGCGCTCTCGGTGGGCCACTTCACCAAGAAGACCAGCGTGATCCACTACAATCGGGCCGCCTTCGAGAACGAGGCGGCCGATATCGTGCGCCTGGCGGAGGTGGAGGGGTTGACGGCCCATGCCCGGGCGATCGAGGTGAGACTAAAGAAAAAGTGACTAAAGTTAAAAGTGACTAAAGTTGTGAGTGACTAAAGTTAATGAATTCTGGCAGTTATAAAAAATAGGTTGGAGCGCAGCGACACCGCAACTTTAGCTCACTTTAGTCACTTTAGTCACTTTAGTCACTTTAGCTCACTTTAGTCATTCGTAATTTTAAATGCGACCCTTTCCGGGGACCCCATGACCACCCATTTGCCCACCGTCCTGATCGTCGACGACGAGGCCGACATCCGTGATGTGCTGGCCCTGTCGCTCGGCGACGCCGGCTATGGCGTGCGAACCGCGGCCGACGGCCTGGAGGCTCTCGATATCTGCCAACAGGGAGAAATCCGGATCGTGGTCACCGACATCCGCATGCCCCGCATGGACGGGCTGGGGCTGCTGGAAGCGGTCAAGCGACTCGATCCGGATATCGAGGTGATCGTGGTGACCGCCTTCGGCGATGTCGAGACGGCGATCCAGGCCCTGCGGGGCGACGCCTCGGACTTCATCACCAAGCCGATCCATCACGAGGCGCTGCACCTGGCGCTGCGGCGGGCCGTGGCACGCCTGGCCACCCGGCGGCAGTTGGCCGATCAGAACGCCTTTTTGAAGCGTGAAAACGCCCGCAGCCTCGCCGAACTGGAGCGCACCTTCTCGTTCCAGCGCAACCTGATCGAGAGTTCCATGGATGGCATCCTCGGCTGTGGCGGTGATGGAACGGTGCAGTTGTGCAATCCCAGCCTCTTGCGGTTGCTCGGCTATCCTCGGGAGGCGGCGATCGGGCGCCTGCGCTTGGACGACCTGATCGCCGCGGAGGCCAGGGACGGGTTCCATGCCGCCCTGGACGGCGGGCAGTATGGCGGCAACGGACGCCTTTTCCGCTACGAAACGCGACTGGTCAGCGGAGGTGGCACGGTGATCCCGGTTCAGGTATCGGCCTTCCGCCTGACCGATCCGCAGCGGGAGCCGGGGTTGGTGTGCCTTGTTCATGACCTGCGCCAGGTGCGGCAACTGGAACATGAAGTGGCCGAACAGGCCCGGATCCTGCACCAGGACAAGATGATGTCCCTCGGGCGCCTGGCCGCCAGCGTGGTCCACGAAATCAACAACCCGCTGGCCGGCATTCTGAATTATGCCCGGCTGATGCACAAGGTTATCGACCGGGGGGACCTCGGTGCCGCCCAGCAGGAAAAGTTCCGTCAATACCTGGAGATGGTGGAAAGTGAAAGCGCCCGCTGCAGCCGGATCGTCTCTTCCCTGCTGGCGTTCTCGCGCAAGTCGCCGCCCTCATTCGCCAGCGTGGAAGTCGCAGGACTGATCGAAAGCTGCCTGGAACTCACCGGCCACAGGCTGAAGCTGGCCGACGTGCAGGTAGCGTTGCAGGTCGATTCCGGCTTGCCGCCGGTGCGCGGCGACATCAATCAGCTCAAGCAGTGCCTGATCAACCTGATCTTCAACGCCCTCGACGCCATGGCCGGCGGCGGCCGGCTCACCATCGGCGCGCGGAACGCCGGCGACCGACGCATCGAGATCGCGGTGACAGATACCGGCGCCGGAATCGCTCCCGAGCACCGGGAGCACCTCTTCGAACCGTTTTTTACCACCAAGCAGGAAGGCAACGGCACCGGCCTGGGACTTTCCACCGTGTATGGGATCATGCGCCATCACGGTGGCGCCGTACGTTTCGAAAGCCAGGTCGGCCGGGGAACGACCTTCATCTTGGAATTGCCCATGGCAGAGGATTGAGGGCGGATCGGCCCGGATGGCCGCCGCGATCGTGACGGGCCGGGAAGATTGCCGGTTGACAGGCAAGGGTTTTCCGATGCATTAGGCATCAGTTGTGATATTCTCAATTTGTAATTGCAATTCACCTCGGCCAGGTGGCTGCCGAGCCGTTTTCGGCGCCTCCACCGCACCAAGCCTGCGAAACCGGCGCCGATCTCCCCACGAGATACCGATTTCGGCGCCCGCGTCGGCAGCTGAGGGCTTCTCCGCGGCACCTTGCGCCGATGATGCCGCGTCCGCGTTTCAAGCACCGAAGGCGTCACGACCCTTGACCGCAAGGAGCGTTTTCTCATGACCCCGCGCATCGGTTTTTACATCTGCCACTGCGGCATCAACATCGCTTACCGGGTTCGTGTGGAGGAGGTGGCCACCTTCGCCCGCCAACTGCCCCACGTGGTGGTGGCCCGGGACTACAAGTTCATGTGCTCCGACCCGGGCCAGGCGATGATCGAAAAGGATATCCGGGAGCTGGGGCTCACCCGGGTGGTGGTGGCCTCCTGTTCGCCACGGCTGCACGGGAAAACCTTCATGGGGGCCTGCCAGCGGGCCGGCCTCAATCCCTACTATTTTCAAATGGCTTCGGTGCGAGAGCAGGTCTCCTGGGTCACCAGCGACACGGACGAGGCCACCGACAAGGCCAAGAGCCTGGTGGCGGCCGCCATCCACCGGGTCAACTACCACGACCGGCTCGAAGGCCGGCAGGCCCCGGTGCATCCGGACATGCTGGTGGTCGGCGGCGGGATCGCCGGCATGCAGGCCGCCCTGGACATCGCCGAGTCGGGGCACAAGGTCTACCTGGTGGAAAAAGACACCACCATCGGCGGGCACATGCTCCAGTTCGACAAGACCTTCCCCACCCTCGACTGTGCCGCCTGCATCGGCACACCCAAGATGGTGGAGGTGGCCCAGAATGCGAACATCGAGCTGCTCACCTACAGCGAGGTGGAGGAGGTGAGCGGTTTCATTGGCAATTTCACCGTGCGCATCCGGCGCAAGCCCCGCTACGTCAAGGAAGGGGTGTGCACCGGCTGCGGGGAGTGCGCCAAGGTCTGCCCCGTGACCATTCCCAGCTCATGGGACGTGGGTCTCGGCACCCGCCAGGCCATCGGGAGGACCTTTCCCCAGGCGATTCCCATCACCTTCAACATTGAAAAGATGGACCGGGCGCCCTGCACAATCGCCTGCCCGGCGGGCATCAACGTCCAGGGCTACGTTCAGCTCATCAAGCAGGGACGCTACCGGGCCGCCGTCGACCTGATCCGCCAACGCCTGCCGCTGCCCGGGGTACTGGGCCGGGTCTGCCCCCACCCCTGCGAAGCCGCCTGCCGTCGCGCCGAGGTGGACAGCGCCGTGGCCATCCGGGACTTGAAACGCTTTGCCGCCGACCAGGTCCGCGGTGAGCGCCCGGCACCGCCCGCCATCGACGACCGGCCGGAAAAAATCGCCGTGGTGGGCTCGGGGCCGGCCGGTCTCACCGTAGCGTATTATCTGCGCCTCAAGGGTTACCAGATCACCATTTTCGAGGCATTGGACAAGCTCGGCGGGATGTTGCGGGTGGGGATTCCCGACTACCGCCTGCCCCAGGAAATCCTCGACGAGGAGATCGATCAGATTCTGGACCTGGGCATCGCGGTGCAAACCGGAAAACGCCTCGGGGTCGATTTCACCCTGGAGCAGCTCGATGCGGAAGGGTTCGCGGCGGTGTTCCTCGGAGTCGGGGCCCATGCGTCGTTGCGGCTCAACATCCCGGGAGAGGACACCGCTTCCGGGGTGGTGGACGCGGTGCGGTTTTTGCGGGGGGTCAACCTCGGCAGCCGCGATCTGCCCGGAGGCCGGGTGGTGGTGGTGGGCGGGGGCAACGTGGCGGTGGACGCGGCCCGCACGGCCCGCCGGCTGGGCGCCGCGTCGGTCACTATCGTCTATCGGCGCAGTCGGCACGAGATGCCGGCCTACGCCGAGGAAATCGCCGGTGCCCTGGAAGAGGGCATCGTCATCGAGTATCTCACCGCTCCGGTGCGGGTGGTGGCCGAGCGCAATCGGGTCGTCGGCTTTGCCTGCATCCGCACCGAACTCGGCCCGGCAGACGCCTCGGGCCGCCGCCGGCCGGTGCCGGTGGAAGGCTCCGAGTTCGTCATCGAATGCGATTGCGTCATCCCCGCCATCGGCCAGCGCACCGACACCGATTGGGCCGAAGGCCTTCCGGGCCTGGACTGGACGGCGCGGCGCACCCTGATGGTCGATCCGGCCACCCTGCAAACCTCCATCCCCTTCGTGTTCGCCGCCGGCGATGCCGTCAGCGGACCGGCGACGGTGATCGAGGCGGTGGGCGCGGCCCACCGGGCCGTTGCAGCCATCCAACGTTTCGTATCCGGTGAAGACATGGCCGCCTGCGCGGCGGAATTGGCGCAGGCGCCCGCACCAGGCCAGAATTGGGCGCCGATTCCCGAAACCGCCAAACCCCAGCCGAGAGTCATGGCGACGCATCGAGAGACGTCGCAGCGGGTGGACGACTTCGAAGAAGTCGAGATGGCCTTCGAGGAGGCAGCCGGCCGCCGGGAGGCCGGGCGATGCCTGAATTGCGGGGTCTGCTGCGAGTGCATGGCCTGCGTGGGCGCCTGCGAGGCCAACGCCATCGACCACACGATGAAGCCCGAGGAGCGCACCATCCAGGTGGGCAGCATCATCCTGGCCACCGGCTACGACACCCTGGATCCGACGCCGATGCAGCCTTACGGGTACGGCCGGTATCGCAACGTCTACACCGCCCTGGAGTTCGAGCGGCTCAGCAACGCCACCGGGCCCACCGGCGGCAAGATCCTGATCCGCGACGCCGACGGCCAATTCACCCTGCCACCGCGCTCCGTGGCCCTGCTGCACTGCATCGGCAGCCGGGATGTGCATTATCACGAGTACTGCAGCCGGGTCTGCTGCATGTACGCCTTGAAATACAGCCATCTGATCAAAGAGAAGATCGGCCACGACACGCCGGTGTACGATTTTTACATCGACATGCGCTGCTTCGGAGAAGGCTACGAGGAATTCTACCGCCGCTGCCAGGAAGAGGGGACGATCTTCATCCGCGGCAAGGTGGCCGAGATCCACGAGCAGCCCGGCGCCGAAGGCGGGCCGCCGGAACTGGTGTGCATCGGCGAGGACACCCTGCTGGGCCGCAAGGTGAAGGTGCCGGTGGACATGGTGGTGCTGTGCACCGCCATCGAGGCCCGGGCCGACACCGCCCGGGTGGGCCGCATCTTCGGCGTCAATCAGGGCAGCGACGGGTTCTTCCTGGAGGAACATCCGAAGCTGGGACCGCTGAACACCGCCACCGACGGTGTGTTTCTGGCCGGCTGCTGCCAGAAACCGATGGACATCCCCGACACCGTTTCCCAGGCGTCGGGGGCCGCGGCCAAGGCCCTGGCCCTCGCGACCCGGGGCAAGGTGGACGTGGCGCCGACGATCTCCTGGATCGACCCGGACGTGTGCATCGGCTGCCAGGTCTGTATCGGGCTTTGCCCGTACACGGCCATCGAATTCGACGCCCGGCGCGGGGTGTCGGTGGTCAATCCGGCCCTGTGCAAGGGCTGCGGCAGTTGCAGCGCCTTTTGTCCCAGCGGGGCGGCCCGCAGCCTGCACTTCAAGCCGCAGCAGATCTTCGCCGAAATCGACGGGATCATCGACACGATCTGCGAAATCGGCCGATAGGAGAGTTTCAAATTAGAGATTTGAAATTGGAGGAAAAGGGTTTTGGAGACTTGAGGTTCCCGGAGGAATTTTCAATGAACGATTTCGAACCGACCGTCATCGCCTTTGTCTGCAACTGGTGCACCTACACGGCCGCCGACCTCGCGGGCACCTCGCGGCTGAGCTATCCACCCAACGTGCGCCTGGTGCGCGTGATGTGCACCGGCATGGTCGATCCCCAATATGTGCTCAAAGCCCTGCTGGAGGGAGCGGACGGGGTGCTGGTCAGCGGCTGCCATCCGGGCGACTGCCACTACATCAACGGCAACTACAAGGCCCGCCGGCGCATCAAGCTGCTCAAGGCCCTGCTGCCCCAGTTCGGCTTCGCGCCCCAGCGGCTGCGCCTCACCTGGATCGGCGCTTCCGACGGCATCGAGTTCGCCCACGTGATGCAGGAACTCGTGGATCAGGTGCGCGAACTGGGGCCCAGCGAAGCCAAGACGAAGATGGTCCTATGACAAGTGACAAGTGCCTAAAGTGATCTAAAGTGACTAAAGTTGAAGGATTTCAAAAATTTATAAAAAAACCGGAGCGAAGCGACACCACCACTTTAGGCACTTTAGGCACTTGTAACTTTAGGCACTTTAGTCACTTGTCGTTTTACCGCACTTTCTGTTTGGTTTGATTTTTGCCCTACTCCAAGCTTCCGATCAGGAGGATCGTTTTATGGCGAAGACTGCAATGATCCCCGTGGATAATGGCCTGCTGGCCGGGCTGCGCGAATTCCTGCGCCAGGTCCTGGCACGGCCGGAGATCGCTGCCGTGCTTGTCCCCTGTCAATTGCCGATGAAGGCCATGGTCATGCCGACACTGGTCAGCGATCCGGAGCAATTGTCCGCGGCCAACCCACTGGCTCCCGTTTTCCCCCTCAACGGGGCGCGGGTGGTAACGCGATTGACGCGCAAGGAGGCCGGGAGAACTGTCGTGGCCGTGCTGCGGGCCTGCGAGATCCGCGCCTTCATCGAACTGGTCAAACTCAAGCAGGGCCGGCGGGAAGAGTTGATCATCGTGGGGATCGACTGCCTCGGGGCTTATGCCACCAAGGATTTTCTGCCGTTGGCCGACCAGGGCATCGAGGAACTCACCGGCAGGTTTCTCCAAAGCGCCATGGGTGAAAAGGAAGGCGAGCTGGACGGCATCGGCCTGGCGCCGGCCTGCCAGGCCTGCGTGAACCCTGTTCCCGATGGCGCGGACCTGATCATCGGGCTTCTGGGCGCGGATACCGGCCGCGCTCTGCCGGTGACCGCCGCCACCGAAAAAGGCGAATCCCTGCTGGAAAATCTCGACCTGCCTGGCGGGAAGGCGCCGGAGGGGCGGGAGGCGGCCGTGGCGGCCCTGGTGGAAAGGCGAATGGCGCGAAGGAAGGCCATGATCGATGCCACCCGCGCCTTGACCGACTCGCTGGAGAAGCTCACCGCCTACCTGGGGGCTTGCGTCAACTGCTACAACTGCCGCGTGGCCTGCCCGGTCTGTTACTGCCGCGAGTGTGTTTTCGTCACCGACGTCTTCGACCATGAACCGTGCCAGTACCTGGGGTGGGCCCACCGCAAGGGCGCCGTGAAGATGCCCACGGACACGGTCTTTTATCACCTCACGCGCCTGGCCCACATGGGCACGGCCTGCGTGGGCTGCGGGCAGTGCTCCAACGCCTGCCCCAACGGCATCCCCCTGGCAGAGTTGTTCATCACCGCCAGCGCGCCGCTCCAGGAGGCCTTCGACTACCACCCGGGCCGAAGCCTGGACGAAAAGCCGCCACTGGCGGAGTTTCGCGAGAAGGAGTTCGAGGAGGTTGTGGGGATTAAATGAAAGTGCGCTAAAGTGACAAGTGATTAGAAACAGTGACTAAAGTGACTAAAGTGATGAGTGCCTAAAGTGCCGAAAGTTGTGGTGTCGCTGCGCTCCGGTGTTTTTTTTAAAAAAAACTGTTCTGGGGCCGGAATTGGTTGATTCATCCGGAATTGGTTGATTCATCTCGATTCGACAGTCTTTAGAATGGACAACAAGGCTTTTGGTGAAATCCTGGAAGTTAGGACCAGAAAATTTGCCTCAGCTGTCATCCGGTTTTCAATGCAATTGCCTTGTACACCCGAGGCAGTAGTCATCAGGCGACAACTGACAAGGTCCGGGACTTCCATTGGTACCAACTACAGAGAAGCGAATCGTTCCCGCAGCCGGGCGGATTTTAGAAGCCGGATCAAGATCTGCGAGAGCGAAGCCAGCGAGACTCAGTATTGGTTGGATGTGATTACGGAATCGGGATGGTCTTCAAATGAAAGGATAAAAGGAATTCACCATGAATGCAGGGAATTGTTGGCCTTTTTTGCATCTATCGGAAAATCGGCCGGATAATTCCGAAAAAATACACAAGACTAGATTAATTAGTGTCTGAACGAAAACCCCGGTTTTTCGGTAAAAAATTCGAAATCCGAATTTCGAAATCCGAAACAATGACAAAAACAGAAATGTTCCAATGACCAAAACAATGAAATTTCAACAAGTTCCTTTTAGTCATTTTGTCATTTGGTATTCGAATTTGTTTCGAGTTTCGAGTTTCGATATTCGGATTTTGCCTGAACATGACTTTTCGTTCAGGCACTAATTAAAACGCTTTCAACCTTAGTCACTTTAGTCACTTTAGTTCACTCATAACTTTAGGTACTTCAAAAGTTTCTTCAACAGACGGGAAGAGACCATGAAGAAAAAAATCGGCAAGGCCCTCGTGGTCGGCGCCGGCATCGCCGGGATTCGCAGCGCCCTGGACTTGGCCGAGACCGGCTACGGCGTTGTCCTGATTGACAAGGCCGAGCACATCGGCGGAGTGCTGAGCCAGCTCGATTACCAATTTCCCACCAACCACTGCGGCATGTGCCGGATGCTGCCGCTGGTGGAAAGGGATGCCGGAAGCCAGTTTTGCCTGCGCAAGGGGCTGTTTCACGAAAACATCGAGATCCTGCTCGGCACCCGGGTGACGGCCATCGCCGGAGAGCCGGGGCGCTTCACGGTCAATCTGCGCACCCGGCCCACATGGGTCGATCCCCGGCGCTGCACCGGCTGCGGGGCCTGCGTCCCGATGTGCCCGGTGGAGGTGCCCGACGCCTTCAACGCCGGCCTGGGCCGGCGCAAGGCCATCTACCTGCCCGTCCCGCACCAGGTGCCCAACGCCTACACCATCGATCCGGCAGCCTGCACCCGCTGCGGCGCCTGCGTCGAGGCTTGCCCTTGCGGTGCGATCACGTTGTCCACGGCCGAGCGCAAGGATTTTCGCATCCTGGTGGTCGATGACGAGGCCATCGTGCGCCAGTCGCTCCAGTCCTGGCTCGAGGACGAGGGCTTCGCGGTGGACGGCGCCGCATCGGGGCCGGAGGCGTTGGCGGCCCTTGAGAAAATCGAATACCGGTTGATGCTCAGCGACATCAAGATGACGGGGATGGACGGTGTCGAGCTGCTGCGCCAGGCCAAGACGCTGCGGCCGGATCTGGCGGTGGTGCTGATGACGGCCTATGCCACGGTGGAAACCGCCGTGGAGGCGATGAAACTCGGGGCGATGGACTACCTGATCAAGCCCTTCGACCCGGATACCTTGATACCGATGGTGGCCCGCGTCCACGAGGAACTGCTCGCCGCCAATGACCGGCAGGTGGAAGTGGGCGCCATCGTGCTGGCCGGCGGCACCGATTATTTCGATCCGCACCAGCAGGCGGTCAACCCTTACGGCTATGGCCGCATTCCCGCCGTGGTGACCAGCCTGGAGTTCGAGCGCATCGTCTCGGGCAGCGGTCCGTCGGCGGGCCGGCTCGTGCGGCCCCATGACGGCCGGCCGATTCGCAAGATCGCCTGGCTCCAGTGCGTCGGGTCCCGCGACATCCAGTGCGGAGCGGATTTCTGCTCGTCGATCTGTTGCATGTACGCCGTCAAGGAAGCGATGCTGGCCAAGGAAAGGGGCGGGGGTGATCTCCAAGCCGCCATCTTCTACATGGACATGCGCTGCTTCGGCAAGTCGTTCCAGCGCTACCGGGACCGGGCCGAGACCGAGGGGGTGCGCTTCGAGCGCGGCCGGATCCATTCGGTGATCCCGGCGCCCGACAGCGGCGATCCCGCCTTGCGTTTCGTGGCGGTCGACGGCACCGTGCGCGAGGAGACCTTCGACCTGGTGGTGCTGGCGGTGGGGCAGCGGCCGGCCCGAGGTACCGCCGAACTGGCCCGGATGGCCGACTTGCCCCTCAATCCCTGGGGCTTTCTCGCCACTTCGCCCCTGTCCGCGGTGCGCACCGAGCGTCCCGGTATCGTGGCAGGGGGCTCGTTTGCCGGGTTGCGGGACATCGGCGAGTCGGTCATCTTCGCTTCAGCCGCCAGCGCCGAGGCCGCTCGGGTGCTGCATGGCGCCGGTGGGAGCCTGGCCGCCGCCGAGAGCGAAGCCACCGAGTACCGGGACGTTTCCCGGCAGCCGCCCCGAGTGCTGGTGGCGGTATGCACCTGCGGGGACCGCATCCTGCCCCAAAGCGAGCGACGTCAATGGATCGGGCGGCTGAAGCGGGATCCGGTGGTCCAGGAGACGATTTTCATCGATCGCATCTGTACGGCGGAAGGCTGGCAGACGCTGGCCGATGCCGTCACGGCCCGTCAGCCCAACCGGGTCCTGATCGGGGCTTGCCATCCGTATGTGTTTACCCGGCGACTGCGGGAGCTGGGCCGGCTGACCAAGCTCCATCCGGCCCTGATGGACGTGGTGGATCTGCTCGGCCCGCGAATGGCGGTCACCGCTGAAAACGTTGACCCGGCCGGCGCTTCTGACGACCTGCCCAGACGGCTGGCCATGGCGGCCGCCCGGCTGCAGGGGACTTGCCGGCCCCAGGTCGAGGCGATGCCGGTGAGCCGGCGCGCCCTGGTGGTGGGCGGCGGCATCGCCGGCATGACCGCGGCCCTGTCCATCGCCGACTGCGGCTACCCGGTGGACTTGGTGGAAACCGGGGATCGACTCGGGGGCAACCTGCAGTGGATCGGCCAAACCCTGGACGGCCACGATCTGCGCCGGCTGCTGGAAGAAACCGCCGCCCGGGTGGGCAAGCATCCGAAGATCACGATCCATACCAACACCCGGGTCCGGGGGGCCTTCGGCGAAGTGGGGCACTTCTATTCCACCCTGGAAGGGGCCGATGGCGGCGTGCAAACCCTGGAACATGCCGCGGCGGTGTTGGCCACCGGCGGGGGGGAGGCCGTCACCACCGCCTATGGGTTCGGAACCCACCCGGCCATCTTCACCCAGAAGGGATTTCAGGAGGCGCTGGATGCGGGCCGTCTCGCTCCGGCCGCCCTGAACACCGTGGTGATGATCCAGTGCGTCGGGTCGCGGGAGGAGCCGCGCAATTTCTGCAGCCGGGTCTGCTGTCCAACCGCCATCAAGCAGGCCTTGGCGCTCAAGAAGGACAACCCGGAAGCCACCGTGGTGGTCCTCTACCGCGACATGATGACGTACGGGTTTGCCGAAACCTATTTCACCCGGGCGCGCCGGGAGGGGGTCGTCTTCGTCGCCTATCGCCTGGAGGACAAGCCGAAAGTGGCTGTCGCCGGCCCGGAGCGGCCGGTGACGGTGACCGTCACCGATCCGGTGCTCGGCCGTCCCCTGACGGTGGACGCCGACGCGGTGGTGCTGGCCACCGGTATTGCTCCCGGTCTGCCGGCCGACCTGGCGGCCGCCTACGGGGCGGTCCTGGACCAGGACGGGTTCCTGACCGAAGCCGAGAGCAAGTGGCGCCCGGTGGACAGCCTGCGCGAGGGGATCTTCGCCTGCGGTCTGGCCCTGGGGCCGCGCAATGTGGAAGAAAGCATCGCCACGGCGGCAGCGGCGGCCCAGCGCGCCCTGCGCATTCTGGAACACGAGCGCCTGCCGGCGGCCCACCTCACCGCCGTGGTGCGCCACAGCCTCTGCGCCCGCTGCGGCCGCTGCATCGAAGCCTGCCCCTACGAGGCCCGGCGCCTGGACGAGGAGCTGGACAGGGTGCTGGTGAACCCGGCCATGTGCCAGGGATGCGGCGCCTGCGAGGCGGTCTGCCCCAACGGCGCGGCGGTGCTCAACGGGCTAAGCATGCCCCAGATGTTCGGCATGCTGGACCAGGCGCTGGGATAGGCAGTGTCCATCCATAAATGGTTATTTTTTCGCGATCTCAGCGTTGGGCGCCAAGATTTAAATCCTCGACATAGCCGCTGCTATGCCTCCGGTTTAAATCGGGCACCCGCCTTGATCTCACGAAAAAATCCTCATTTATGGACGGACACTAGGAAATTTGAGATTTGAGATTTGAGATTTCCGAAGGGAGATTCGACATGGCGCTTGCCGAAGAGACCGCCATTGAACTGGGCACGATGCCGGAAGCGGCCGAGGCATTGGCCGAGATCCGGGCGATGGTTCAGCCCTGCATCCAGTGCGGCACCTGCACGGGGTCCTGCCCCAACGAATTCGCCATGGACCTGACGCCCCGTCACATGTGGCGCCTGGTGCTGCTGGGGCGCACCGAGGATGTGCTTGCCTCCCGGACCTTCAGCCTCTGCTCGGCCTGCTACATGTGCACCCTGCGCTGTCCCCGCGGCCTGCCGCTCACCGAAGCCATCGGCCGGCTCAAGCAGCTCGCCGCTCCCCGGCACCTGCCCCACCTGAGATCCGGAGACTTGTTCTATCGGAACTTCATCGACAGTGTGCGGCGCCACGGCCGGGTGCGCGAAATGGAGTTCATGAGCCTCTATTTCGCCCAGATGATGAACCCTTGGCTGCCCCTGCGCTATGCGGGCATGGGCATGCGGCTCATGCGCCGGGGCAAGGTGGCGCTGCAACTGCCATCCCGGGGCAGCGGGAGGCTGGCCAAGCTCTTTGAAAAGGTTGCCGAAATGGAGAACCGGCCATGAAATATCTCTACTACCCGGGATGCTCCCTGGAGGGCACGGCGCGTGAATACGACAGCAGCACCCGGGCCTTCATGACGGCCATGGGCGCCGATCTCACCGAGATCGAAGGGTGGACCTGCTGCGGGGCCAGCGCCGCCGAGGCGGTGAGCGAGCTGCTGACCCTGGTGCTGCCGGCGCGCAACCTCGCTCTGGCCGAAGCGATGAAACCTTCCGGCCGTGACATCCTGGTGCCGTGCAGCGCCTGCTATCTCAACCTGAAACGGGTGGAGGAAAAGACCCGCGTTTCCCATGCCCTCAGAGACCGCATCAACGAAGCCCTTGCCGCCGACGGCCTCGCTTACCAGGGCCGGACCCGGACCCGCCACCTGCTCGACGTGGTGAGCCGGGACCTGGGCGCCGCCGCCGTGGCCCGCCACCTGGTACGGCCGTTGACCGGGATCCGGGTGGCGCCGTATTACGGCTGCCAGTGCCTGCGGCCCTATGCCGTATTCGACGATCCGGAGTCGCCGCGGTCCATGGAGCCGCTGATCGCCGCCGCGGGGGCGGACCTTCATCCCTGGACCATGGGGGCCAAGTGCTGCGGGGCCTCCCACATGAATACCAAGATGGAAGTGGGGTTGAAGCTGGTGGGGGCCATTCTCGAAGCGGCCCGCGGCGCCGACGCCGTCGTCACCGTTTGCCCCATGTGCCAGATGAATCTGGAGGCCTACCAGCGCCAAGTGGCCCGGCAAAGCGGCACCGACTGCACCATGACGATTCTTTATCTGCCCCAATTGCTCGGGCTGGCCATCGGGCTGTCCCCTGAGGCGCTGCGTCTGGATTTGAACCTGGCGGTCACAGGTGCCTTTCTGGAAAAGCTTCAACATACCGCCACGGCCGCCTGAACACCGCAACCAGGGGCGGCCCCGCGCTCCGGCGCGCCGCCTTTCTGCGAGGCCATCGGCATGCCCAACAAGTCTTCCAACGGATCTTCCGTCAGCCGTCTGCCCCTCAAACTGGCCGTCGTCGGCGGGGGGCGCGCCTGCCGCTTCTTCCTGGAGCTGCTGGAAAAGGAACCCTTCCCCGGGCTCAACATCCAAATCGTGGGCGTCTGCGACATCGATCCGGAAGCCGAAGGGTTGCGCCTGGCCGCCGCCAAGGGGATCTACACCACCGCCGACTTCAAGGACTTCTTCAAGCTGCCGAATCTCGACGGGATCCTGGAGCTGACCAACCGGCGTGACGTGCTCATGGACCTGGTCAACCTGCGCCCGAAAGGGGTCGGGATCCTGGAGCACAACATCGGCCGCTTCATCCGCAACTTCTTTCTCACCGAACAGCGGCTCAAGTCGGCCGAGGCCCAACTGGTGGGCGAGCGGCGGATCTCGGATTTCGTCATCCAACAGGTCCGGCAAAAGATCATGGTGCTGCGCAACGATTTTACCGTGGAAGACGTCAATGCGCCGTTTCTCGAGTCGCTGCAGCGCACCCGCGAAGAGGTGGTGGGCAAACCCTGCTACCAGGTGATTCACGGCCTGGAAGCCCCGTGCAACACTTCGATGATCGGCTACCAGTGCCCGATGATCGAAACGCTGCGCACCGGGGAGTCGGCGCATGTCATCCGCGAGGAGACCACCCACAACGGGACGCCGACCTACTCGAACATCGTCACCTACCCGGTCAAGAACAGCAGCGGTGAAGTGGAGCGGGTCATCGAGATCTGGCGCGATATCACCCAGGCCCTGGCCCAACGGTGGGAAAAGCGGGTGGCGGACCTCAAGTCGGACATGAAGCTGCTTGTCCAGGAGGACCGCATGATTTCCCTGGGCAAACTGGTGGCGAGCTGTGTCCACGAGATCAACAACCCGATCCAGGGGCTGCTGACCTTTTCCGAGCTGATGCGCCAGACCCTGGAACAGGAGACGGTGACGCCGGCCCAGCGTGAAGAGATGCGCCAGTACGTGGGCCTGATGTGCGAGGAGCTGGAGCGGTGCGGGAAGATCGTTTCCGGACTGCTCTCTTTTTCCCGCGAGACCCCGCGGGCTTACCGCGACACGGACCTGAACGATGTGCTCAAGCCGGTCATCGCCCTGACCCAGCACAAGATGCAGCTCCATGGGATCACCCTGAAAACCGAGATGGTGGCCGTCGGCCTGCTCGTGCGCGGCGACAAGAACCTCCTGCAGCAGTGCTTTCTGAATCTGATTTTCAACGCCATCGAGGCCATGCCCAACGGCGGGCGCCTCACCATCAGCTCGCGGCCCGACCGATCGCACCGGAGTGCCTGCATCCGCATCGCCGACACCGGCGTCGGCATCGCGGCGGCAGACCTGGACCACATCTTCGATCCCTTCTTCACCACCAAGCCCTTCGGGGAGGGGACCGGGTTGGGACTGTCCATCGTCTACGGGGTGGTGAAGGACCACGGCGGACGCATCAAGGTCGATAGCCGCTCCGGCGAGGGGACGCAATTCGACCTGTGTTTCCCGTTGGTCGATGCTGCCGGCGAGTCGCCGGACGGGGGGCCGGACCATGGATTCTAAGTTGCGCATCCTGATCGTCGACGACGAGCGCATCGTGCGGGAGTCGTTCAAGCACTGGTTTGCCAACGCCGGCCACGCGGTCGGCGCCGCCGCATCGGCCGACGAGGCCCTGGTCCGACTGGCATCGGAAGTCTATGACCTGCTCTTCGTGGACATCAAGATGCCCGGCAAGAGCGGCCTGGAACTCCTGGAACAGGTTCGCCAGGAGTTTCCGGAGGCCTCGGTGGTGATCATCACGGCCTACGGGTCCATCGAATCGGCGGTGCAGGCGATGAAAATGGGCGCCAGCGACTACCTGCTCAAACCCTTCAAGCCGGAGCAGCTCAACCTGGTGCTGGAAAAAATCATCCAACAGCGCAGACTCTCCGAACAGTACCGCTACCTGAAGGGGACCCTGGAGCAGATCACGCGCTTTGACGACATCATCGGCCGTTCGGCACCCATGCAGAAGATTTTCTCCCTCATCCCCGAGGTGGCGGCCAGCGACGCCTCGGTGCTGCTCATCGGCGAAACCGGTACCGGCAAGGAGCTGGTGGCCAAGGCGATCCACGCCAAGAGCCGCCGGGCCCACTATCCCTTCGTTCCCATCAACTGCGGTGCCATGTCCGAGTCCCTGCTGGAAAGCGAACTGTTCGGTCACCAGAAGGGGGCCTTCACCGGCGCCCAACAGGCGCGCAAGGGATTTCTGGAGGTGGTGGCGGGCGGCACTCTCTTCCTGGACGAAGTCGGCGAGGTCAGCTCCAAGATGCAGGTGGATCTGCTGAGGGTCCTGCAGGACAAGAAGGTGATGCGGCTGGGGAGCCGGCAGGCCGTCACGGTGGATTTTCGTCTCATCTCGGCCACCAGCCGGGACCTCGCGCACCAGATCGCCGAGGGCGCCTTCCGGGAGGATTTCTTCTACCGCATCAACGTCATCCAGATCGACATCCCTCCCCTGCGCCGGCGAAAGGAAGACATCCCGCTGCTGGTGGCCCATTTCCTGGAAAAGCTCGGCCATGAGACGACGCGCAAGGTCGATCGCATTTCTTCCGGGGCCCTGGAGGCGCTGGCCGCCTACGACTGGCCCGGCAATGTGCGCGAACTGGAAAACGCCGTGGAGCGGGCCGTTGTTTTGGCCAAATCCCGCACCTTGGGCCAGGCCGATTTCGCCTTTCTCCAGGCGTCGCCGGCGGGCAGGGCCGCCGACGCGACCCTCAAGGAGGTGGAGGAGGCCCATATCCGCAAAGTGCTGGCCGATAGCGACGGCAACGTGACCCGGGCCGCCCGGGTCCTGGGCATCAACCGCGTCACCCTGCACAAGAAGATCCATCGGCTCGGGCTGTGAGGCGGCGGGCGCAACGACGGGGGGCGCCATGAGGTTGAAGACCGCCCGCAAGGTTGGCATCAGGGTGCTGCCGATGGGAGAGCAGACCCGTCTGGCCGCCAAGGTGATCGCGGCGCACGTGGAAGGGTTCATGCGGCTGGAGTGCCGGGTGCTCGATCCGATGCCACCCCCGGACTTCGCCCTGGATCCGCAGCGGCTCCAGTACGATGCCGGGCGGATCGTCGAACACCTGGAGGCCCATTGCTGCGATGAATGTGTGAAAGTGGTGGGCGTCCTGGGAGTGGATCTCTTCGTGCCGGTATTCAGCCACGTCTTCGGCGAGGCCCGTCTCGGAGGCGGGGCGGCGCTGGTGTCCCTCTACCGCCTGGAGCGGACGGAGGAAGGCCGGCGCTCGGCACCGGAGCTGGCCCTGGAGCGCGCGGCCAAGGTGGCCCTCCACGAACTGGGCCACCTTTTTTCGTTGACCCACTGTTCCGACCCGGGCTGCCTGATGCATTTTTCCGGCGATCTGGCCGGGCTGGACGCCACCCGGCTGCTCTTTTGCCGCTACTGCCGCGACTTCCTCCCGGCTTTCGCCGCCCGGGGTCAAGCTGTAGAGGCCGGCTTGGTGTGAAGAAAACGAGACACGAGGTCGTCCCAGCCGACTTGGGGGAAGTGGCCATGGATGTCCCGCATCAACTGCCCGCCGGTGGCGGCCAGGTCGGCGTAATCCGGTGCCACCAGCTCCAGCAGGGCGTGCTGCTCCCGGTCCATCCAGCGCTCGGCCTCTTTGCCGAAATACAGCTCCTTGAGGTCGCGCCGGGGCATGTCCGGTTCGACGATGAAGAGCCAGCCGTGCTGATAGGGGGCTTCCCGCATCATTTCGGGATGGTCCCACAGCTGGTGGTTGACGGCCAGGACCCGGCCGGACACCGGGGCCAGCAAGGCCGCCATCCGGTTCTGGCGCGCCAGGCTCCAGCCCACCCGCCCCCGGGAAATCTGCGCGCCCAGGGGCGGCAACTCGGCCGGCTGCAGGTCGCCGAAGACCCGGCTGACGAAATCGTCGCAGCCGATCCGCACGCGGCCGCCGTGCTCGAAGCGCGCCCAGGAGTGGCCGAGGTGGTAATAGTATCCGTCGGCCATCTGGACCCCGCTGACCAACCGGCAGCGGGGCGGGTCCATCTCCATGCCCAGGTCGATTTCGTCGAGCATCTGGTCGAAGGCGCAGTGGTAGCACTCGTAATTCTGGGTGCAGATCTTGGGCCCGGGGATGCGGCCGGTGAGCACATGCCGGCAAGGGCGGTTGGCCCCGTCGTAGCGGCGCTGGAGATGGCTGACCCACTCGGGGGCCTCCCGGCGGCTGTCGCCGTGGGCCGCCATCTCCATGGCCCGGCGCATCGCCTTGTCGAAGGGGCAGGTCTGACAGTCGTAGTCGTTGTCGCAGAGGCGGAAATTGATCACCCCGGCCTTCATCCAGATGCACTCGTTTTCCAGAACCTTGAATCCCTCGATGCGGGGTTTGGCGTCTTTGCGTGTCATGACATCCTCCTTTCCCGCGTTTTCAGGCAGCCGCGGCGGGGGCAAACGGCATCTCGGCGTCGCATGCCACATGCGGCGCCGTCGGTTGGGCATCCACCAGATCCAGCCACTGGGCAAATCCGCAGCGGCTGCAATCCCCCAGTTCCAGGCATAGCTTCAATGGGCCGCCGGCGGCCGGATCGACCAGGGTGCACCAGCGGGGGCGGGCAATGACGGGCGCGATGGGGAATTGATCGCTTCTCATGGCGGCTTCCTCCTTGATCGGGGTTTGACCTGAAAACAAAGCAAGGGGGATGCCAGTCTGCAAAATGTTAAAAAAAATTGTATAATTCCAATTTGTTAGAATTAATCGGGAACCTTCTTGGTCGGAATCGGAATTGTAGCCGAAAGCAACAGTCCGCTTGACGAATGGGGGCGATTTGGTGGTATCTTTATCAAAATCGGCGAGATACACGAAGTGTAGCCAAATTTTCGACTCCTGTTGCCGAAAACAACACTTGCAGTTCTCACCCGGTAATTGGCCTTTGCCGGCCGTCGTGATTTCGGGCGCTTCAGCCGTTGAGGTTTTCGACCGATGAACCGGATCCGCCGCAGCCTGGTATCCAAGCTGATTTTCATCGTCGGGGCCGTGCTTTCGGTCTCCATGGCGGTCTGGGCCTATTTCAACATCCGGCACCAGCGCCAACGGGTCATGGAGAACATCGTGGCCGGGACCGACCGGCTGACCAACACGGTTCGTCTGGGCACCCATTACGCCATGATGCTCAACAGCCGCGACGACATCACCCAGATCATCGCCAACATCGGGCGGCAGCCGGAAATCGAGAACATTCGCATCTACAACAAGCAGGGGCGGATCAAGTTCTCCAACCGGCCCGAGGAAGTGGAGCGGGCCACCAACATCAAGGCCGAGGCCTGCGACATCTGTCACCGCAACGACCCGCCCCTGGATCGGCTCAGCCTCGGCCAACGGGTGCGCATCTTCAATTCCGGGAAGGGCTATCGCCTCCTGGGGATCATCACCCCCATCAACAACGAGCCGGGCTGCTCCACCGGCGGCTGCCACTTTCACCCGGCGGACAAGAAAATCCTCGGCGCCCTGGATCTGGTGGTGTCCCTGGCGGACGTGGACAAGGAAATCGCCCGCACCCAGCGGGTCAGCATCGGCCTGTCGGCCTTCGTTTTCCTCATCACCTCGGCCATCATCCTTGTCTTCCTGCTGCGCTTCGTCAACCGGCCGATCCGTCGGCTCATCGAGGGCACGGACCGCATCGCGGGCGGGCACTACGACGTCAAGGTGGATGTGGAACAGGACGACGAAATGGGGCAGTTGGCCGGGGCGATCAACCGCATGAGCGGCCAGATCGGCCTGAAGCAGGCCGAACTCAACAAGCAGCGCGACGAATACCAGCGCCTGTTCGAGGGCGTCCCCTGCCTGATCACCGTGCAGGACCGCAACTACCGCCTGGTGCGCTACAATCGGCTCTTCGACGAGCTCTTCCATCCCCGGCCGGGCGACTTCTGCTACGTGGCCTACAAGGGGCTGGATCACAAGTGTGATCGGTGCCCGGTGGAGAAAACCTTCCAGGACGGGCAGTCCCATTGGGCTGAAGAGAGCGGGGTGGACAAGGACGGTGCGCTGAAGCACTGGATTGTGCGCAGTTCGCCCATCTACGACGATGAGGGACGGATCGTGGCGGTGATGGAAATTTCCCTGGACATCACCACCCGCAGACAGCTGGAGATGGATCTGGAAAAATCGGAACAAAAATACCATGCTATCTTCAGCAACATTCCCAACCCGGTCTTCGTGCTGGACCCCGAAACACTGGAGATCGTGGATGCCAACAACAGCGTCGCGCTCGTCTATGGCTGTCGTACCGAGGCGTTGATCGGCCGTTCGTTTCTCGACCTGTTCGCCGAAGCGGAGCGGCAGGGTTGCCTTGAGCGGATGCACGGCGGCAAGACGATGGACCGGGTGCGCCAACGGCATTTCGGCGGCGGCTGGATCATCGTCAACATCCGCATCTCGCCGGCCGAGTACGCCGGTCGGCAGGTGCTGCTCGTGACCACCAGCGACATCACCAAGCGGCTGGAGGCCGAGCAGCAGTTGATCCAGGCGAGCAAGATGGCCACGCTGGGCGAAATGGCCACCGGGGTGGCCCACGAACTCAACCAGCCGTTGTCGGTGATCAAGACGGTGAGCTCCTTTTTCATCCGCAAGCTGGAGCAGGGTGCCGGATTGGATCCCCCGGTGCTCGACGAGATGCTGCGCAAGGTGGACCGCAACGTGGACCGGGCCAGCAAGATCATCAACCACATGCGCCAGTTCGCCCGCAAGAGCGATCCGACCCTCGAACGGCTCCACGTGAACCAGGTGATGGAAAACGCCCTGGACATCTTCAGCCAGCAGCTCAAGGTGCGCGGCATCGCGGTGGAGCGGGAGATGGCCGAAGGCCTGCCGCCGGTCCTGGGAGACCCGGGGCGCTTGGAGCAGGTCTTCATCAATCTGCTGCTCAACGCCCGTGATGCCATCGAGGAAAAGGCCGCCGCGCAGTCCGGTGCCGACATGGAGCGGCGCATCACCTTGCGCACCGCGCGCAGCGGCAGCCAGGTGGTCTGCCAGGTCTGCGACACGGGCATCGGCCTGGCCCCGGAGATGGCCGACAAGGTGTTCGAACCGTTCTTCACCACCAAGGAGGTCGGCAAGGGGACCGGCCTGGGCCTGTCGATCAGCTACGGGATCGTCAAGGAGTGCGGTGGCACCATCCGGGCCGTGTCGCGGCCCGGCACCGGTGCCTGCTTCGAGGTCACCTTCCCCGCCGGGGGCGCCCATCATGACGGACATGAGCGATAGGCCCACCATCCTGCTGGTGGACGACGAGGCGGACATCCGCGAAGTGCTGCGCATGTCACTGACGGACATGGGCTACGCAGTGGAGGCGGCGGAGGACGGCCAGGCGGCGTTGCGTCTTTTTGAGGAGATCCGGCCGTCCATCGTGATGACCGATATCAAGATGCCGGTGGTGGACGGGATCGAGGTGCTCAAACGCATCAAGCGCATCGATCCGGAAACCGAGGTCATCATGATCACCGGTCACGGGGACATGAAACTGGCCATCGAGAGCCTGAAGAACGAGGCCACCGATTTCATCACCAAGCCGATCCACATCGATGCCCTGGAAATTTCCCTCAAGCGCGCCCGGGACCGGATCCTGATGCGCCAGCAGCTCAAGGACTACACCACCGGGCTGGAGGCCCTGGTGCGAGAGAAGATCGAACTCCAGGACCATCTGTCGTCGCTGGGATTGATGATCGGGTCCATCTCCCACGGGATCAAGGGCCTGCTCACCGGGCTCGACGGCGGGATCTACCTGGTGGAAGCCGGGTTCCGGCGCGGCGATCTCGGCCAGGTCCAGGAGGGGTGGGTTGCGGTAAAGCAGGTGATCGAGCGGATCCGGCGCATGATCGCCGACATCCTCTTTTACGCCAAGAAGCGGGAACTGCGCTGGGAGCGCATCGATGCCCTGGCCTTCGCCGAGGAGGTGGCCGCCGGGTTCGAACCCGGGGCCCGGGCCCAGGGCATCGCCTTCGATCGCCGCTTCGATCCGGCCGGCGCGACCCTCAACATCGATCCGGGCTACATCCACTCCGCCTTGGCCAACATCCTGGAGAACGCCATCGACGCCTGCCTGCGCGACGAGGCCAAATCCGAGCACCGTATCGTCTTCGGGCTTCAGGCCGAGGGAGACGATGTCCTCTTCAGCGTCCAGGACAACGGGATCGGCATGAACGCCGAGACCCGCGAAAAGCTTTTCACCCTCTTTTTCACCTCCAAGGCCCGGAAAGGGACCGGCCTGGGGCTGTTCGTGGCCAATCAGATCGTCGATCAGCACGGCGGCCGCATCCAGGTGGATTCGGCGCCGGGCCGCGGCGCGCGCTTCGTGGTGCGAATTCCCCGGGCCGACGGCCCCGCTCCGGAAAGGAGGCCGGATTGAAGCCCCCGGCATCTTCAGCGACCCCGCCACGGGGGGTGCCGGCCTCGGTTTTTCGGATTTACATGCCTCTGGCAGGCTTTATTTTCTGTCGGATAATTCAACCTGGTGGGCAACGGACGCCAAACAGCAAGGGGAAATCGCTTGATCCGATCAATCTCGTCCATTTTCGGGAAACCATGCCGGATGCTGTGCATCGGCCTGTTGGTAGCGGCTTCGGGCCTGACGGCCGGCTGCGGCCAGGATTCGGGGGCGCCTCCCCGGACGACCAACGGCGAGGCGGGAGTGGAAACCTTCACTTTCTTCGGCCTGGGGCGCCAATCGGTGCTGGACGAGGCCGCCCGCGGCCGGCTCGAAAGGGAGCTGGGGGCCGAGGCCGTGGCGCGCCGGGGGATAGTGGACCTGGAATTCCAGCGCCCTGGATGGCTGGCGCGCTTCCTGCCGGATCTGGATGCCCTCAACCGGCGGCTTAACAGTGATTTTCGCGAACGCGTCGAGTATGACGTCCTCACCCTGCGCTACAACTATCCCTCCCGCACCAGCCCGGCCTTCGAGAAGGTGCGCCTGGTCTTCGACGGGAAGACCCGCCATCCGCTGTACTTCGAAATCTTGGCCAATGCCGCCGGCGCCGAGATTCTGAAAGTGATCGAGGACAAGTACGGGACCCCGGTGGACCGGAGCGAGGCGGGAGAGAAGGTGCTGCTGTGGGAAAAAAGCGGGGACTGGATGGTGGTGCTGCCGCGCATCAACCGTCTGGGAAGGCCGGAGTATCTGATCGGCATCTATTTCGTCCGCCGCATCGAGTCGCTGCTGGAAGTCCGGGCCGGTGGCACGGCGGGCAAGGGCGGGGCCGGCGGAGCAGCCGACGCCTTTTGATTCAGCCCTCCGGGACCCCGCATGCCGGCTCCCGACCGTCCTTGCGTCCGCGGCATGTCCGGCAGCGCTGCTCGCTGCACCCCTGGCAGCAATGGCAGTCCGGACAAGGGTGTTTTTTCACGGCCTCCGGATCGGGATCCGGAACATAGACCTTGCCGGGCAGGCCGGGGATGCGAACGAAACTCATTTTCAACCCTCCGTCGGACTTTCTTCCTTTTATGGACTAACCACCTGCCAGGGCAACAA
Source organism: Desulfobacteraceae bacterium UBA2174 (assembly GCA_002327445.1). Lineage (GTDB taxonomy): Bacteria > Desulfobacterota > Desulfobacteria > Desulfobacterales > UBA2174 > UBA2174. Next base: position 128,365 of record DCWA01000019.1, read on the forward strand.
AAAAGACGACCCCGTCGTTTTCCCGGAGCGCTGTGGTCAAGGAGGCGCAGCGTCCGTTGACCAGTATGACCAGTTCCGTGAAAAGACTGCGCGGTACCGCCAGCGTATCCATCAGATCTTCGATGGTGCCGCCCTCCGTCAGGTCCAAAGCCCCGTCAGGCGGCAGCGCGGCGGTGTAGCGTGCCGCCTCGTTGTATCCCTTGACGCGAATGCGCATGGGCGTCACCAAGTCATGAGCTTGAAATCCGGCGCAGGGGCGAATCCCGGCGCGGTCGACGGCCACAACGCGGTGGGACCGATCTGTGTCCGCGCTCCCCGAATTTTTCCATAATAAGCACATTTTCCGCTATCCGAAAAATCCGAAATGCCGCCGCGGCGTCTATCTCTGCCAAACTGGTCAGGGTCCGATGGGGCTTGCGGGCAGAGGTCGCCAAGGGGTTCAGTTTTTGCTGGGCAGGGCCGACGTCATGACGTATATTTCGCAGAAACAAATTTTGGTCGGCGACAGGCGATGAAGGGAATCTCATGGAGTGAATGCGCCTCATGTTTCCTTCCCGACGCATCCTGCCGCCGAAATCCAAACTGAACCGGCATCCGAGAGGCGACAGAGAATGACCTCCATCGATGGGGCGGTGTTTCGCCGCCAGTTGAAATCGGATCTGACCCGGGCGGTGGAAGCCCGGGGTGTGTGGATCGTGGACGCCGCCGGAAAGCGTTTTATCGACGGCTCCGGGGGGCCCTTGGTGGTCAATGTCGGCCACGGGCGCGAGGAAATCGCCGCTGCCGTGGCCGAGCAGATCCGCCGCTGCGACTACGTGCATCCGACCATGTTCACTGGCGCGTCGGTGGAAGCCTTGGCCCGGCGTCTGGCCGACAAAGCGCCCCGGGGAATTCAACGATTCTATTTCATGACCAGCGGCAGCGAGGCGGTGGAAACCGCCGTCAAGCTGGCGCGCCAGATACACCTCGAACGCGGCCAACCCCAGCGCTACCGGACCATTTCACGCTGGAAGTCCTACCACGGCCTCACATTGGGGGCCCTGGCCGTCACCGGCCGCACCACCTTCCGCACGCCCTTCGCCCCCATGCTGCCGGAAAACCACCACATCCCGGCGCCCTACTGCTACCGCTGCCCTTACGGACTCACCTATCCGAATTGCGGGCTGCGCTGCGCCGACGCCCTGGAGGAGGCCATCTGGAACCTGGGGCCGCAAACCGTATCGGCCTTTCTGGCGGAAACGGTCTCCGGGGCCACTATCGCCTGCGTGGTGCCGCCGCCCGGCTACTTGCAGCGGATCCGCGAGATCTGCGACCGTTACGGGGTACTGCTGATCCTCGACGAAGTCTTCTGCGGCCTGGGCCGCACCGGGCACTGGTTCGCCGCCGAGCATTTCGACGTGGTGCCGGACCTGGTCACCCTGGGCAAGGGGCTGTCCGGCGGGACGGCGGCCTTGTCGGCCGTGGGCGTCCAGCGGGATCACTTCGAGACGATCCGCGGCGGGTCCGGGGCCTTCATGCATGGCGGCACCTATTCCCATCACCTGGTGGCCTGCGCGGCGGCCAACGCCGTCCTCGATATTTTCGAGGCCGAGGATCTGGTCACCCGGGTGGCCGAGACCGGCCCCCGTCTGGGCGCCATGTTGCGCCAGCGCCTTGGCGATCATCCCCGGGTGGGCGACATCCGGGGGCTGGGGTTCATGTGGGGGGTGGAACTGGTGGCCGACCGGGACAGCCGGCGCCCGTTCCCGCGGGCCGATCAGGTCACCGAGAAGCTTTACCATCGGCTCTACGATGACGGGGTCCTGCTCTACAAGAGCACCGGGCTGGCCGGCCTGGACGGTGATGCCATGGTGGTGGGGCCGCCGTTTGTCGCCACGGACGATGATCTGGAACAAATCGTCGAGGCCCTGGGGCGGGCCGTGGTTGCCGAACTGGGGAGTTGAACCCGTCTTGGAAGAATGGATTTAAACGCCCCCGGAGACACGAGGGGGGCGGGGGAAACGATAGAAAACAAGATAGGCACCTTTTGGGGTTTTTCGCATAGGAGGGATGATCATGCAAGGATGGTGGGGCAACATCCTGAGGGTCGATCTGACCGAGGGGCGGATCCGCCGGGAAACTATCGATCCCCGGGTCGCCAAGGACTATATCGGCGGCCGGGGCTGGGGCATCCATACCCTCTTGACCGAGATGGATCCCGGTTGCGATCCGCTTGGCCCTGACAATTTTTTGGTCATGGCCTCCGGGCCGCTCACCGGCACCCGGGCCCCCACCGGGGCGCGGTACATGGTCATGTCCAAATCCCCTCTGACCGGGGCGTTGACATGCTCCAACGCCGGCGGCCAATTCCCGGCGGTGTTCAAGAAAACAGGCATCGACATGATCGTGTTCTCGGGCAAGTCGCCCCGGCCGGTGTATCTCTGGCTCGACCAGGGCGATGCCGAACTCCGGCCGGCCGACCACCTGTGGGGACTGAACGTTCCGGATACCGAAACGGCCCTGCTGGGGGAAACCCGGGCCGACGCCAAGGTGGCCTGCATCGGGCCGGCCGGCGAGCGGCTCGTCCGGTTTGCCGGAATCATGAACGACCGGGATCGGGCCGCAGGACGATCCGGGGTGGGCGCCGTGATGGGGTCCAAGCGACTCAAGGCCGTGGTGGTGGCCGGAACGGCCGAGGTTCCCCTGGCGGACCCGGATCTGTTTGCCGAACTGGTGCGCAAGTACAACCAGAAGTTCAAGGACAGTCTCAAAGGGCAACCGCCGGGGCTCCGGACCTACGGGACGGCGGCCACCATCGCCGGCACCCAGGCGGTGGGCGCATTGCCCACGCGCAATTTCCAGCAAGGCACCTTCGAAGGCTGGGAGGCGATCAGCGGCCAGGCTCTTACAGACCGGTTTCTCGTTCGCCCCAAGGCCTGCCATGCCTGCCCCATCGGCTGCGGCCGGGTGACCCGGGTCGACGATCCCGAATTCGCCGGCGAGGGGGAGGGGCCCGAGTACGAAACGATCTACGCCATGGGCTCCAACTGCGGGGTGGACAACCTGGCGGCCCTCACCAAAGCCAACTATATCTGCAACGAACAGGGGATGGACACCATCACCATGGGGTGCACCATCGCCTGCGCCATGGAGATGTTTGAAAGGGGATTCCTCACCGCGCGCGACACCGGTCGGTCACTGCCCTTCGGCGATGCCCGGGCCCTGGTGGAACTGACCCGCATGACCGCCGAGCGCCGGGGCTTCGGAGAACTGCTGGCCGAAGGCAGCCTGCGCTTGGCCCACCGCTTCGGGCACCCGGAGCTGGCCATCGTGGCCAAGGGGCAGGAGTTCGCCGGCTACGAGCCGCGGGCCGAACAGGGGATGGGGCTGGCCTATGCCACCTCGCCCATCGGGGCCTCCCACATGCGCGGAGACACGGCCTATATCGAGATTCTCGGCGTGCCGATGCTCATCGATCCGCTTAGCTGGAACGACAAGGCCCAACTGGTCAAGGATTTCCAGGACCATTTCGCCGTCATCGACGCCGCCGGGCTCTGCGTCTTTTTTTCGGTGCGCAACCTGATGCGCTCCGACCGCACCATCGCCCCGGACGGGATCTGCGAGTTGCTCAATGCCGCCACGGGCGCCGGCTACTCCGTCGAAGCCCTCAGCCGGGCCGGGGAACGGATTTTCAACGCCGAGCGTCTCATCCTCGCGCGGGCCGGCTTTTCACGCAAGGACGACACCCTGCCCGAGCGGATCCTGCGCACGCCGTTGCCCGACGGACCGGCCAAGGGGATGGTGTGCCACCTGGAAGAGATGCTCGAGGACTACTACCGGATCCGTGGCTGGGACGCCGACGGTCTCCCCACTGCTGCCACGCTGCGCGGTTTGGGGTTGCCGGAAACGATTTAGCCACGCGGACCCGGCATGGCAACAACCCACCGATATCCATCATCCAAGGAGGCGCTCATGAACAAGAAGGGATTCGTCGGAGTCATCGTCCTGGCGTTGGTTGGCCTCATGTTGGCCGTCGGGCCGGCCCTGGGAGCCGATCCTGTCAAAATCGGAGTGGTCGGGCCGCGCACCGGGGATGCGGCGGCCACCGGCAAGGCCTTCGAGGAAGGCATTCAGCTCGCAACGGCCTGGGTCAACGCCAAGGGCGGGGTCCTGGGTCGCCCATTGGAAGTGGTCTTCGAGGATACGGCCGGCGCTCCGGACAAGGCCGCCTCGGGCTTCGAGCGGCTCGTCACCCGGGACAAGGTGGCCATGGTGCTGGGCGAGAGCCATTCCTCGTCGGCCTTGGCGGAGATCGAAGTGGCCAACCGGCTGAAGATTCCTTTCGTGGTGGTGGAGGCCTGGGCCGACCCGATCACCGCCAAGAACTACCGCTACGTTTTTCGCGCCGGTCCCTCCAATTCGGGCGTGGTCAACGAGACCATCGCCAAGTGGGTCCAGGCTTCCGGCTTCAAAAAGGCCTACATCGTGGCGGAAAACAGCGACTGGGGCCTCGGCATCGCCCAATTGACCGAGGCGGCCCTCAAGAAGGCCGCCATCCCCTACGAGCAGTTGGTCACCGAGCGCAAGAGCCAGGACCATTACACCGAGCTGACCAAGATCAAACAGTTCGGCCCGGACGTGGTGCTGGCCTATGTGTACGGCACGGGCCTGCACTATTTCGTGGCCCAGGCCGGCGAGGTGGGGCTGACCCCCAAGGCGGTGATTCTGGACGGGGCCGGTCCCCCCAGTCTCTGGCCCGACTACTGGACCAACGTGGGCGATTACGGCAATTTGGAATGCTTCGTTTCCTCGATGCATGAAAAGGTCGAGCTGACCCCGCTGGCCAAGGAGTTCCGCGAAAACTACGTCAAGGCATTCGGCAAGGCGCCCACCGACTACAAGTCCCGCTCGATCTACGACGCGGTGCTCATCGCCGCCGACGCCATCAACCGCGCCGGGAGCCTGGGTGCCGAGAATCTCGTCACCGCCCTGGAAAAGACCGATCTGCTCACCACCCGGGGCAAGGCCAAGTTCGGCATGGAGAAAGGCGGCCCCGAATACCACCAGTGGATGCCACCGATGCTGGTGATCCAGTGGCAGGACAAGGCTCAGACCGTGCTCTATCCGCCCGAGGCGGCCACCGGCCAGCTCAAGCGCTGAGCAACAGGATCGTATCGGCTTTCCGGCCCGCGGCAGCGCCAGGCGCGGCCAGTGCCGCGGGCCGGAAAAGGGGATCTTTATGCTTGCGTTGTCCCTTACCAACGGACTGGTGATCGGGATTGTCTACGCCCTGACGGCGCTGGGGGTATCCCTCGTGGTCGGGATCATGAACGTGGTCAATTTCGCCCATGGGGAATTCTACATCCTGGCGGGATATTTCTCCTACCTCTTCGCCCATACGCTGGGGATCCACCCGTTGGCGGCCATGGTCATCGCCGTGGGGCTGGTTTTCCTGCTGGGGCTGGTAGTGGAATACACGCTGATCCGGCCCACCTATGGCGACGACATGTATTCGCTGATTCTCACCTTCATCCTGTCGATCGTCTTCCAGAGCCTCTTTCTGCTGGTTTTCGGCCCCTACCCGAACAAGCCGCCCTCCTGGATCAAGGGGGCCACCGAGGTGTTCGGCCTTTTCCATTACGGCAACCAGCGCCTGGCGGCCCTGGCGGCCGGGGTGGTGGTGATCGCGCTTTTTTTCGCCATGCTCAAGCTCACCTGGTTCGGTCGCATGATCCGGGCCGCGGCCCAGGACCGGGAGATGGCGGAACTCAACGGGATCAACACCACTAGGTTGAATCTGTTGAGTTTTGGTTTGGGCTGTGCCCTGGCCGCGGCAGCCGGGGTGATCCTGGCGCCGGTGTTTCCCGTCACTCCCACCGCCGGCACCCCTGTCGCCCTGACGGCCTTTGTCTGCGTGGTGCTCGGCGGAATGGGCTCGATGTCCGGCTGCGTGCTGGGGGGCCTCGTGCTCGGAGTGGTGGAAAACCTGGGGGCGGCCTATGTCTCCACCGGTTACAAGCATGTCTTCATGTTTCTCATCCTGATCCTGGTGCTCCTCTTCCGGCCCGCGGGCCTCTTCGGCCGCCGGGAGGTGTGACGGGGCATCCGGGAGCGGAGTCTTGACCTGGGCATCGACAATGGAGTCCGGATGGTGAAGGCAATCGACAACAGATGGTGGCTCGCCGCCGCGGTGGCGGGATTCGCCGCCTTGCCGTGGGGCCTGGGAATTTATCACCAGCACGTGCTGATCGTTTCCCTGTTCTACGTGATGATGACCGCCTCCTGGAACCTGCTGGCCGGTTACACCGGCCAGGTCTCCTTCGGCCATGCGGCCTTTGCCGGTATCGGCGCCTACGCATCGGGAATTCTGGCCACCAAGGTCGGCTTGAACCCCTGGCTGGGGGTGGGCGCCGGCACCCTGGCGGCCGCCGTCTTCGGGTTTCTGCTGGGGGTGTTGTGCCTGAAGATGGGCGGCATCTATCTGTCCCTGACCACACTGGGGTTTTCCGAAATTTTGCACATCATCATCAACAACGAGTACGAGATCACCCGCGGCACCATGGGCCTGCAAGTGCCCGGACTGATTGCCGAGTATTCAAAGCTCGCCTATTTCTACATCTTCCTGGCCGGCGCCATCATCACCCTCGCCGTCGTCCACCGGCTGATTCATGCCAACATCGGCCTGAACTTCCGGGCCGTGCAAAACGACGAGCGGGCCGCCGCGGCCCTGGGGGTGGACGTGGTGCGGGTGCGGGTCCTGGCCTTCACCGTTTCCTCGGCCCTGGCCGGCATGGCCGGAGCCCTCTACGGCCACTACCTGCTGCTCATCACCCCCCAGATCCCCTCCCTGGACCAGCAGTTTCTCGTGCTTTCCATGACGGTGATCGGAGGACTGGGGTCCTTTGCCGGCCCCGTCATCGGCGCCTTCGGCCTGGAGATCCTCTCCGAATACATCCGCGCCTACGGCGAGTATCATGTGCTCGCCTTCGGGCTGGTGGCCCTGATCGTGGCGCGTTTCGCCCCCCGGGGCCTGGTTGGGGTCTGGAAACAGTTCATGGACCGCCGGAGGCCGGCGGCGTGAAGGGGAGGTAACGGTGGCGTTGCTGGAAGGACGGCGTTTGAGCAAGCGCTTCGGAGGGGTCCAAGCCCTCACGGAGGTTGATTTCGCGGTGGAAGCCGGCGCCATCGTCGGCCTGATCGGTCCCAATGGCGCGGGCAAGACGACCTTGTTCAATATTGTGGCCGGGGCCCTGCCCCCTGGAGAGGGGCAGGTGGTTTTCGACGGCTGGCCGATTACGGGGAAGCCAGCCTTTCGAATCTGCCGCCGGGGGATTGCGCGCACCTTCCAGGTGACGAGACCCTTCGGCGAGATGACCTGCCTGGAGAACGTGGCCGTGGCCATCGTGAACCGCCGCCCGGATCTCGGCCGTGCCGCCTGGGGCCCCATGGCCATGGAATACCTGGAGGCTGTGGGGCTGGGCGCATTGGCCGAAACCGCTGCCAAGCATTTGAACGTGATTCAGAAAAAGCGCCTCGAAATCGCCCGGGCCCTGGCCACCGAACCCAAGCTGTTGATGCTCGACGAGGTCCTCGGAGGCCTGAACACCCAGGAGATTCAGGAGGCGGTGGGGTTTATCCGGGATCTGCGGGATACGCGGGGGCTGACCGTTTTTTGGATCGAGCACGTGATGGGGGCCATCATGCAGGCCGCCGAGAAGGTGATCGTCCTGGATCAGGGGCGGGTCCTGATGGTCGGCACGCCCAAGGCGGTGGTGGCGGACGAACGGGTTATCAGCGCCTATCTGGGGACTTGATGCTCCCGCAGCCGTTCGGTTTTATCCCTCTTGAGCTTCAGACCAAAGCGTTCTCCGCCGGTTCGTGCCGCTGGCCGGGCTTGCGGCGGAGAAGCATCGGGAAAAGAGATTTCGATGTTCAAGATCGAAAACCTGGATGTGTTTCGCGGTGAAACCCAGGTTCTCTGGGGCGTGGGCCTCGAGGTGGCTCCCGGGGAGCGGGTGGCCATTCTGGGGAGCAACGGGGCGGGCAAGTCATCGCTGATGGCCGCGATTACCGGGTTGCTCCGGCCACGGCGGGGAAACATCATCTTTAATGACAGAGCCCTGGTGGGGTTGAAACCCTATCAGATCACCCAGCTCGGCATCGCCCTGGTACCCGAGGGACGTCGGGTCTACAAAGGGATGAGCGTGCGGGAAAACCTGGAGATGGGCGCCTTTGTCCGCCGGGGGAGGCCGCGGCTCAAGGAGAGCATCGAGCGGGTCTTCGGCTTGTTTCCCATCCTGGGGCAGCGCTCCGCCCAGGGGGCGGGGACCTTGTCGGGTGGCGAGCAGCAGATGCTTGCCATCGGCCGGGCGTTGATGAGCCTGCCCGATTTGCTGCTGATCGACGAGCTGTCGCTGGGTCTGGCCCCGCGGGTGACCAAGGAGATCTATGCGGCCCTGGCCAGTCTGGGTTCGGAAATCACGGTGATCCTGGTGGAGCAGAACGTGGAGCTGGCGCTGCGCCATTCGGAGCGTGCGTATATCGTTGAGAGCGGCCGGGTGACGGGACATGGCGTGTCGACCGAACTGATCGACGACCCGGATATCCGGAGGGCGTACCTGGGCATGTGAAGCGGGCAGGGGATGGATCGCGCGATGACCCCAAAGGACAAGGCGCTTCAGTACTGGCTGATGAAGACCGAACCGTCGGTCTTTTCCATCGACGACCTCGCGCGCGACGGTCGCACGGCCTGGGAAGGCGTGCGCAACTATCAGGCGCGCAATTTCATGCGCGACCGGATGCGCCCGGACGACCGGGTGCTCATCTATCACTCCAACAGCGCCCCACCCGGGGTGGCGGGGCTGGCCCGGGTCTGCAGCCGCCCCCTACCCCGACCCCACGGCCTTCGATCCGACAAGCCACTATTTCGATTCCCGTAGCAGCGCCGACAATTCCGTCTGGATTCTGGTGGACATCTGCTTCGAGCAGAAATTTCCCCGCCTCATCAGCCTCGGCGAGCTCCGCGCCGACCCGGCGCTCACGAAAGCCCTTGACAATCTCGATGGCCAGCGGGGCGCGATGGTGTTGCGGCCGGAAGCAGGGAAGGGTTTCGGTCATGTCATCTGCCCGATGGCCTTGCGAAAACGGGAGAGGGAGGCGGCGAAAAACGCGGTGCCGATGACCGCCAGGGCCAGCACCTGCGGCCAGATCACCGCCAAGCCGGCGCCCCGGTAGAGAATCGCCTGGGCGCAGGAGACGAAATGGGTGGTCGGCGCCACCGCCATCAGGTGTTTGGCCGCCAGCGGCAGGCTTTCGCGGGGGGTTATCCCGCCCGAGAGCATTTCCATGGGAAGCAGGATCAGGATGATCAACAGGCCGAATTGCGGCATGCTGCGCGCCAGGGTGGCCATGAAAATGCCCATGGCGGTGGTGGCGAAGAGCTGGAGTGCCGCAACTGCCAGAAACAGGCCCAGCGAGCCCTCGATGGGAACCCTGAGCGCCCCCTGGACGACAACGTACAGCGAAAACCCCGTCGCCAGCAGAACCACCAGGCCCATGGGCCAGATCTTGCCCAGCATGATCTCGGCGGGAGTGACGGGCATGACCAGTAGGTGTTCGGCGGTGCCGTGTTCGCGTTCGCGCAGCAGCGCGGCACCGGCCAGGATGATGGAGAGCATGGTCACATTGTTGATGATCTCCATCACCGAGCCGAACCAGGACTGCGTCAAGGCGGGGTTGAAGCGTACCCGCAACGCCAGGTCCACCGGAGGCGGCGGGCTGCCGCGGTAGCGCTGGACGAATTCGGCCACCTCTCCGAGCACGATCTGCTGCACGAGTCCGCTGCCGGTGAATGCCTGGATCATGCGCGTGGCATCGGTATTGAGCTGGATGGCCGGCTCTCGGCCCGCCAGGGCATCGCGTTGAAAATTGGGCGGGATGTCGAGGGCGAACGTATAGCGTCCGGCATCCAGGCCGGCGTCGACCTCGGGTAGCGTCACCCGCTGGGGGGCAGGAATTGCGGCGGGAGAAAGGCGGCGGCAATGCGCGCCGACAGAGGGCTGTCGTCCTCGTCGACGATGGCGATGGGCACCTTGTTCAGGTGTTCCGGCATCCCGGTGGCGGCCATGTAAATCTGGAAGGTGAAGCTGTAGGCGATCAGCACCAGGAGGATCGGGTCGCGCGCCAGGCTCCACAGTTCCTTGATTCCCAGGCGATAAATATTGGAAACGCGGCTCATGTCTACCGCTCCTGTTTCTTCAACAGGAAGATCGAAAGGCCGATGATGACCAGCGCCGCCAGGCCGATGGGCGCCAGGGCCGACTGCAGGTCGCCCATCCCCAGTGCCTTGTTGAAGACGCCGCGGCTGACGAGAATGTAGTGGGTGGCGGGGTAGATCTCTGCGATCACCCGTCCGGCGCCTTCGAGGGACGAAACCGGGTTGATCATGCCGCCGAACTGGATGGCCGGCAGCATGGTCCCGATCATCGCCAGGAACATCGCTGCGATCTGGCTGCGGGTGAAAGTGGACGCCAGCAGGCCGAACCCGGTGGAAAAACAGACGAACAACAAGGATGCCAGCACCAGCGTGGGGAAGCTCCCCTTGACCGGTACGTCGAACAGCGTCACCGCGAACAGGCTCATGAACAGGAAATTGGCCGTGGCCAGGACGATGTAGGGCACTTGCTTGCCGATGAGAAATTCGCTGCGCGAAATGGGCGTGACGTAGAAGTTGACGATGGATCCCAGCTCTTTTTCCCGCACCACCGACAGGGCGCTGAGCATGGACGGGATCATCAGCAACAGGAGGGGGATCACCGCCGGCACCATGGCGGGCAGGCTTTTGACGTCGGGGTTGTAGCGGAAACGGGTTTCGACGACGGCGGCGCCCGGTGCCATCTCCTGGCCGAAGCGCGTTCTGGCGGTTTCCGCCAGCCACCTCTGATGCATGCCCTGGACGTAGCCCTGGATCGTTTCGGCCCGCTGGGGCATGGACCCGTCGATCCAGGCGCCGATCGCCACCGGGGTGCCGCGCATCACGTCGCGGCCGAAGCCGGGTGGAATTTCGAGGGCCAGGGAAAGTTCGCCGCTGCGCATGCGCCGGTCGAGGTCGGCATCGTCGGCAATGGGCGGCCGCTCCACGAAATAGCGCGAACCGGAGAGGTCCAGGGTGTAGGTCCGGCTCAGGGTCGTCTGGTCGCAGTCGAGCACGGCGTAGCTCAGATCGTTGACATCCATGGTGATGCCGTAGCCCATGATGACCATCAGGATCAGGCTGCCGAATAGCGCCATGACCATCCGCACCGGATCGCGGCCCAGCTCGAGGGCCTCGCGCAGGGTGTAGCTGAAGGCGCGGGCGAAGCGGAAGCCCCGGGTTCGGTGGGCCGAAGGCGTCGATTTCCCCGGGAAGGTTGCCGTGGGAAGGGGACCGGCGAGTTCGGCCGGGGCTTGATCATCGGCCGGCCCATCCGTCGCGGTGGCTTCCTTCAAATGGGCGATGAAGGCGTCTTCAAGGGTTTTGGCGCCGCGTTCGGCGACGATTTTCGCGGGCCGGTCGCTTACCAGGACGCGCCCGGCGTGCATCAGCGAAATACGGTCGCAGCGCTCGGCCTCGTTCATGAAATGCGTCGAGATGAAGATCGTCACCTTGTCGTTGCGCGACAGGTCGATGAGCAGCCGCCAGAACTGGTCTCGCGCCACCGGGTCGACGCCCGAGGTCGGTTCGTCGAGGATCAGCATTTCCGGCTCATGGACCATCGCCACGGCCAGGGACAGGCGCTGGCGCATGCCCAGCGGCAAGCGTGCCGGCAGGGCGTCGGGCACGCCGTCGAGCCCGAAACGGTCCATCAGCGCGGCGACCCGCGCCGGGATGTCCGCTTCGGAGACGCTGAACAGGCGGGCGTGCAGCACCAGATTCTGCCGCACGGTCAGCTCGGCATACAGGGAAAAGGATTGGGACATGTAGCCGACCCGCCGCCGCGTGTCGATGTCGCAGGCGTCCACCTTGCATCCGAACAGCCATGCCTTTCCTTCGCTGGGCGGCAGCAGGCCGGTGAGCATCTTCATGGTGGTGGTCTTGCCGCAGCCGTTGGAGCCGAGAAAACCGAAGATTTCGCCCCGGTGGATGCGAAAGTTGACGTGGTCCACCGCCGTGTTGGCGCTGAAGCGCATCGTCAGATCGCGGGCCTCGATGGCGATCTCTCCGCCGTCGGCATAGGGTGGGACCGCCACCTCCTGGTGGCCCCGCTTCCGTTCTTCCGGCAACAGGGAGATGAAGGCCGCCTCCAGGGTGGATCGGCCGGTGTGCCGGTACAGATCCCCGGGCGTTCCCGTGGCCAGGGTGCGCCCGGCGTCCATCGCCACCAGCCAGTCGAAACGTTCGGCTTCGTCCATGTAGGCGGTGGCGACCATTACGCTCATGTCCGGGCGCTGCCGGCGGATGCGGCCGATGAGCGCCCAGAACTGGGCGCGCGCCAAGGGATCGACCCCGGTGGTGGGATCGTCCAGGATCAACAAGCGCGGATCGTGGACCAGGGTGCAGCACAGGCCCAGCTTCTGCTTCATGCCGCCGGAGAGCTTGCCCGCCGGGCGATCGAGGAACGGATACAGCCCCGTCGCCCGGGTCAGTTCATCGATGCGCCGGCGGCGCTCGGCGGCGCCGTGGCCGAACAACCGTCCGAAAAACTGCAAGTTCTCCTCGACGGACAGGTTCGGGTAAAGATTTTTGCCCAGGCCCTGGGGCATGTAGGCGATCAAGGGGCAGACCCGCCGGCGATGGCGCGCCGAGCGCATGTCGCCGTCCAGCACCATCACCCGTCCCTGCTGTACCGCCCGGGCGCCGGAGATTAGCGCCAGCAGGCTCGACTTGCCGACCCCGTCCGGACCGATCAGACCCACCATGCAGCCGGACGGCACGTCCAGATCGATCCTGTCCAGCGCCGCCGTCCTGCCGTAGCGAAGGCCGACCCCGGCGAGGCTTGCGACCGGAGCGGTGCCGTGGGTTCGCGGGGGTCATGGCGTTTCCTTGAACGTCACCGCCAGGGACGCCGGCCACTGGGCACGGGGGTCCAGCTTGAGCCAGGCGACGCCGGGCAGGCCGGTCTTCACCTGCTCCATGTATTGCTGAAGCAGTCGTTCATCGATGCGCGCCTTGACCCGGAACATCAGTTTTTGCCGTTCGCTGGCGGTTTCCACCGTCTTGGGGGTGAATTGCGCCACGCTGGCCACGAAGGAAACCCGGGCCGGGATGACATAGTCCGGGGCGGCATCGAGGATGATTCGGACGTCGCTGCCCAGCGCCACCCTGCCCGCCACGGTTTCCGGCAGGAAGAAGATCATGTGGACGTCGCTGAGGTCCACCATGTTGAGCACCTTGCCCCCCACCCCCAGCACTTCCCCCGGCTGGGCGACCCGGTATTGCACACGGCCGTTGCGGGGCGCCTTGAGTTGGCTGTCGGCGATGTCGACTTCGATGCGGGTGATGGTGGCCCCGGCGGCCGCTACGGTGGAACGGGCGCCGATGACCTGCGCCTCATCCGCCAAAATAGCTGCCTGGACAGCCGCGGCCTGGGCTCTGGCGGCCTCCAGGGCCGCCGCGGCGCCGCGTACGGCCGCCTGGTCGTCCTCGAATTGCTGGATGGACGCCGCTCCCTTGCGGGACAAGGTGCGGGAGCGGTTCAGACGCCGTTTGGCATTGTCCAGGTCGCTCTCCCGTTGCACCACTACGGCCCGGGCTGCAGCCAGGTCGCTTTCGCGCATCTTGACTTGGGCTTCGGCGCTGGCAACGGCATGGATTGCACGCTGCTGCTGGGCCCGGGCTTCATCCAGTTGGGCGTTGAGCACGTCGATTTGCATCTGGGCCAGCACCTGGCCTGCCTTGACGAATTCGCCTTCCTTGACGAAGATTTCGGCCACCCGGCCGGCGTACTTGGTGGCGATGTCGATCTCGGTGGCTTCAATGCGGCCGTTGCCGCTGACGAACCCGTCCCCCGGCCCGGCGGGATGCATCCGGCCCCACATCCACCCGGCCGCCAAGGCGATGGCGATGGCCGCCGCGGCGGCAAGCAGGCCTTTTTTGACGGAAGGTGCCATGGCTTCTCCCAAAGTTCGGTGGGAACATGAAACGGCTGGCGATCATGCGGCACCGGCGGGCGTCACGGACACCGGCCGATTTTGGCGGAGCGGTCCAATTGAACCGCGGTGCTCCAAAAAAGGATAGCGAAATGTGTTTCCGAAGAAAAGCGCCTTGAACGCTCAGAAATGCCAGCCGAGATTGAGAAAGAAGGTGATGTCGGCACCGGCCTCCGCCGAGTCGACGATATCCTCCATGGTGCCGGCCTGGACGAAAAAGCCATCGGGCCGCTGGTAGGTGATGCCGAGCAGCAAGTCCACGATGCGCCGGTCGAGCATGGTCAGGCCGGTGCCTGAAAAAGGGCGGGACGTGTAGGCCACCTGGGCGCTGGCCGACCAGACGTCGGTGAACGCGTAGCTCATGCCGAACATCGCCTGGTAGAAGGTCTCGGCATCCACTTCGGGATCGTCGATGTCGCCGGGAAAGATGACATCGGCGTTGAGAAAGGCGGCCACCGATCCGAAATGCTTTTCCAGCAGCAGCCCGAAGCCAACATCGGTGCCGCCGCTGCCCAGGCCGCGGCTGCGGCGGCCGGTGGGCAGTTTCAGCCCCAGGCGGGCGGCCACGGCCGGCATTGCATCGCCTTCCTGAAAAACGAGTGTCTTCAAGCGTAGCGCCACGTCTCCGGGGCCGGTGGCATGATCGTCGCTGCCGATGACGCGACGTCCGCCGCGGCGGATATCGAAGTGGTACTGGCCGGGGGACTCCTCCTCCCGCACCTTGCGGGCATTGCCGAAGGCCTGCTCCACATCGAGAATGAAATCGTCAAGGAAGCCGCCGCCGGATAGCGCCAGCGGCAGAGAAAGGTTGACTTCGATCCGGTCGGAAAGGCCGTAGTTGAAGTCCACGGTGGTGCGCAGCATCTCCATGTCGATGACCCCGGCGGCCGGGCCGGGATCATCTTCCACCAGGAGGGTATTGGTGAGGCTGTTGGATACCGTCAGCCGGCCGGTGCCCCGCGAAAGGGTCTTGGCCCGGTCCGGCGGGGCTTGCAAAAAGAGGAGTTGCACCGGCGAGGCGTTGACCATGGAGATCGGGGCGGCGTGAACGCCGGCAGCGTCGACGGGGGGTGCGATCAGCACGGGGATGAGGAGGCCGGCACAGAAGATCGCGGTGGCTGTTGGTTTCATCCACCACCTCCCAGGGCGGCGTAGAGGTTGACCCTGGCGGCCAGATCCGCCAGTCGAACCGTGATCAGCCCCTGCCGGGCCGCATAGAGGGAGCGTTGGGCCTCCAGGACGCTCAGGTAGCTGTCCACGCCTTTGGTATAACGGAGGTCGGAGAGGCGATGGGCCTCGCTGGAAGCTTCCACCAGGGACCGCTGGGCTTCCAGTTGGCGGCCCACGGTTCCCTGCTGGGCCAGGGCATCGGCGACTTCACGGAAAGCGGTCTGGATGGCTTTTTCGTATTGGGTCAGGAGGATTTCGCGTTCCACCTTGGCGACATCCAGGGCCGCCCAGGTGCGCGGGTCGAAAATCGGTATCCCGATGTGCGGGGCAAAATTCCAGGTGTCCTGGCCGGCGGCAAAGAGATCGGAGAGTTCGGCGCTGGCGGTGCCGAAGGCGGTGGTGAGCGAGATGCGGGGAAACAGGGCCGCCCGGGCGGCGCCGATGTTGGCGTTGGCCGCCTTGAGGCGGCGTTCGGCGGCCAGCACGTCCGGCCGGCGCAGCAGCACCTCGGAGGAGGTGTCCACGGCCGGGTCAACCGGGCGCTCCACCCGACCGATCTCATCGGCCCACAGCGGGGATTCCACCGGTGCGCCCACCAGCAGGGCCAAGGCGTTTTGATCTTGGGCCACCACCTGGGTGAAACGGGCCACGTCCACCCGGGCGGCGTCCACCTGGGTCTGAGCTCTCCGCAGGTCCAACTCCTGGGCCAGGCCCACATCGTAGCGCCGGCGGATCAACTCGTAGGTCGCCTGCTGGGTGTCGAGGGTCGATCGGGCCAGTTCCAGCTTTTCGCGGTCGGCGGCCAGGGTGAGCCAGCCGTTGGCCGTTTCGGCGATGAGGAGAATCCGGGCGGCGCGCTCGGCCTCCTCCGTGGCGAGGTATTCTTCCAGCGCGGCCCTCTCCAGGCTGCGCAGGCGGCCGAAAAAGTCGATCTCCCAGGCGCTGACGCCCAGATTGACACTGTACTCCTCCACGGTCATCGACTGCCCTTGGCTCGACAAGTCCGCCGGCAGACGTTCCTGGTAGAAGCTGCCGGTGGCGTCCACCTTGGGCAGCAGGTCGGCGCGCTGGATGCGGTAGTAGGCCCGGGCCCGCTCGACGTTCAGCGCCGCCAGGCGCAGGTCGCGGTTGTTTTCCAGGGCGGCGGCAATCACGGCCCGCAGCCGGGGGTCGGTGAAAAACTGGCGCCAGGGCAGGTCGGCGGCCGCCGATGTTCCCTCCGGTGCTTCGCCATTGTATGCCGGCCCTTCGGGCCACTGCCCGGGGACCGGGGACTCGGGGCGAAAGTATTCGGGGATCATGGTGCAGCCGGAGCAGAGAAGAACGGCGGCAACCCCGTAAAAAAAGGTTTTTTTGATCATATCAAGGTTCCCTCGTGTCGATCATGGGCGGTTGGAAGACGCCGGCGGACCGGGTTTTTTGCGCCCGAACACCCGCACCACGACCACATAGAACAGCGGGATGAAGAAAATGGCCAAGAAGGTCGATGTGACCATCCCGCCCAAGACACCGGTGCCGATGGCGGTCTGGGCGCCGGCGCCGGCCCCGGTGGCCATGGCCAACGGCAAGACGCCGAACCCGAAGGCCAGCGAGGTCATCACGATGGGCCGCAACCGCAGCTTGGCGCCTTCCAGGGTCGCTTCCACCAGACTCTTGCCTTCCTTGACCTTGCCCATGGCGAACTGGACGATCAGGATGGCGTTCTTGGTGGTCAGCCCCAGCACGGTGAGCAGCCCGATCTGAAAGTAGACGTCGTTGGGAAACCCTCTCAGCATCGAGGCGGCCACTCCGCCGATAATCCCCAGGGGCAGGGCCAGCATGACGGAGATGGGCACGGTCCAGCTCTCGTACAAGGCGGCCAGGCAGAGGAAGATCACGATCATGGAAAAGGCGTAGAGGAGGCCGGTCTGGCTCTTGGCCATACGCTCCTGGTACGAGATGCCGCTCCAGTCGAAGCCGATGCCCTCGGGCAGTTTGGCGACGATTTCCTCCATGGCGGCCATGGCTTCCCCGGTGCTGCGGCCCAGTGGGGCTTCGCCGAGGATGTTCATGGATGGAAACGCGTTGAAGCGTTCCAGCCGCGGCGATCCATAGTCCCAGTATCCCGAGGCGAAGGCGGTAAAAGGGGTCATGGTGCCCTGGCTGTTGCGCACGTAGAGGTTTTCCAGGTCCGTGGGCAGCATGCGATGCGGCGCATCCGCCTGGACATAGACCCGCTTGACCCGCCCCCCCTGGATGAAGTCGTTGACATAGGCACTGCCGAAGGCGGCCGAAATCGTGTGGTGGATCGAGTTGATGGGTACCCCCAGGGCCCCTGCCCGCTCCCAGTCCACGTCGATGCGGTACTGGGCCACGTCGTCCATGCCGTTGGGCCGCACCCGGGTGAGGCGATCGTCGCCGGCGGCCATGCCCAGGAGCTGGTTGCGCGCTTCCATCAGCTTTTGGTGGCCGATACCGCCGCGGTCCTGCAATTGGAAGTCGAACCCCACCGAGGTGCCCAGCTCGGTGACCGCCGGCGGGGCGAAGGCGAAGACCCGGGCGTTGCGGATCCTGGCAAAGCGGGCCATGGCACGGTCCGCGACGGCCCAGACCTTCAGGTCCGGTCGATCCCTCAGCTCCCAGTCCTTGAGCCGGACGAAGCCCAGCCCGGTATTCTGGCCGTTGCCGCCGAAGCCGTGCCCGGCGACGGTCAAAACCGACGCCACCGCTTCCTTTTCCTCTTCCTCGAAGTAGGCCCGGACTTCATCCAGCACCGCCATGGTCTGCTCCAAGGTCGAACCGGAGGGGAGCTGGGCCTGGATGAACATGGTGCCCTGGTCCTCGTCGGGCAGGTAGGCGGTGGGCATGCGTTGGAACAGGTAGCCGAGGGCCGCCACGATGAGCACGTAGACGAACAGGTAGCGCAGGCGACGCCCCAGCATCTTGCCCACCGCGCCGGTGTACTTGCTCCGCAGCCAGTCGAATCCGCGGTCGAAGGCGAGAAAAAAACGGTTGGCGGCGTACACGATGGTACCCAGCAGCGGCACATCGAGGCGCCTGGCCTTCACCCGGTCGTCGAAGGAACGCAGCAGGGAAGCGCAGAGCACCGGCGTCAGGATCAGGGCCACCAGCACCGACAGGAGCATGGCCGAGATCACGGTGACGGAGAACTGCCGATAGATCACCCCGGTGGACCCTCCGAAGAAGGCCATGGGGCCGAAGACCGCCGCCAGCACCAGACCGATGCCGACCAGGGCGCTGGTGATCTCCTCCATCGACTTGGCGGTGGCCTCCTTGGGAGGGAGTTTCTCCTCGTGGATGATGCGCTCCACGTTTTCCACCACCACGATGGCGTCGTCCACCAGCAGTCCGATGGCCAGCACCATGGCAAACATGGTGAGCATGTTGATGGAGTAACCGAATAAGCCCAGCACGGCGAAGGTGCCCAGGATCACTACCGGCACCGCCAGAGTGGGGATCAGGGTGGCGCGGATGTTTCCCAGGAAGAGAAACATCACGAGGAAGACCAAAAGGATGGCCTCGAACAGGGTCTTGACCACTTCGTCGATGGCCACCTTGATGAAGGGGGTGGTGTCGAAGGGGTAGATGGCCTTGACGCCCTGAGGAAAATAATCGGATAGTTCTTCCATCTTGGCCCGCACGGCGTCGGCGGTGTCCAGGGCGTTGGCCCCGGCGGCCTGCCGGATGGCCAGGGCCGCGCTCGGTTTGCCGTTGAACAACGCTTCTATGTCGTAGCGCTCGGTGCCCAGCTCGGTGCGGCCCACGTCCCGGACGCGCACCACGGAACCGTCCGGGTTGATGCGCAGCGGGATGGCGGCGAACTCCTCCGGCGTTTTGAGCAGGTTCTGGACGATGATCGAGGCATTGAGCCGTTGGCCTTCCACCGCCGGCGCCCCACCGAACTGGCCGGCGGAGATCTCCACGTTGTAGGCGTGCAGGGCCGTGACGACATCCTCGATGGTGAGGCTGTAATCGGTGAGCTTGTCCGGATCCAGCCACACCCGCATGGCGTACTCGCCGCCGAAGGGTTCCACCTCCCCGACCCCCGGGACCCTGGCCAGCACCTTTTCGATGTTGCTCTGGGCATAGTCGCGCAGGTCGATGCCGCTCATGCTGCCGTCCTCGGAGATCAGGCCCACGATGATCAGGTAGTTGCGGGTGGACTTGCTCACCTCGACCCCCTGGCGCTGGACCACGTCCGGCAAGCTGGCCATGGCCAGTTGGAGCTTGTTTTGGACCTGGGACCAGGCGAAATCCGGGTCGGTGCCGGGGGCGAAGGTCAGTTCGATGCGCCCGGCGCCGGAACCGTCACTGGTGGCGGTCATGTACAGCAGCCGGTCGAAACCGGTCATCTTCTGCTCGATGACCTGGATGACGCTGTTTTCCACCGTCTCCGCCGAGGCGCCGGGGTAGTAGGCGTCGATGGCGATGGACGGCGGGGCGATGGGCGGGTACTGGGAGATGGGCATGTTGTAAATCGCCAGGCCACCGCCCAGCATCATGATGATGGCGATGACCCAGGCGAAGACCGGACGATCCAGAAAGAATTTAGACAGCATGGCGAGCCTCCGTTATGGCTTCGGTGCCGCGGCCGTGCCGCCGGTTTGGGAACTGGTTTCGGCATTCCGGCCGGCTTCGAAATCGACGGCCTTCACCGCCATGCCCGGCCGGATGTTGAGCATCCCTTCCACGATGACCCGGTCCCCGGACGCCAGGCCCGAGGCCACCAGCCACTGGTTACCCAAGGTCCGGTCCAGGGTCAGCAGGCGCTGTTGAACCGTGCCGGAGGCATCCACGATCAGGGCGACGGGCTCCCCCTTGGTGTTGCGGCTCACCCCTTGCTGGGTGACGAGGATGGCGTTTTCCGCGATCCCCTCCTGGATCACGGCGCGCACGTACATGCCGGGCAGCAGGACGTGATCCGGATTGGGCACCACGATGCGCAGGGAGTAGGAACCGGTGGTGGGATCCACCGTCACGTCGGCGAATTGGAGTGTGCCCGGGTGGTCGTGGGCTGTCCCGTCTTCCAGGAGGATACGGACCTTGTTGCGATCCTCCCCGTCCGGGCTGAGCCGCCCGGTTTCGATCCGGCGCCGCAGGCGCAGCAGCTCGGCCGAGGATTGCACCACGTCCACGTAGATGGGATCGATCTGCTGCAAGGTGGCCAAAGATTGGGGCTGGTAAGCGGTCACCAGGCTCCCCTCGCGGACGTAGCTGCGGCCGATGCGTCCGTCAAAGGGCGCAACGACCCGGGTGTAGTTCAAGTCGATACGGGCGGCTTCCACCAGGGCTTTCCAGTACTCGATGTCGGCCTTGACCTGCGCGACGGCGGCGGCGGCATCGTCGTAATCCTGCCGGCTGACGGCGTTGTCGGTGAGCAGATCCTGGTAGCGTTCGGTTCTGGACTGGATCGACGGCAGGTTGGCCCGGGCTCTGCCAAGGGAGGCTTCGGCCGAATTGAGGGCTACCTGGAAGGGGACCGGATCGATGCGGTAGAGAAGCTGCCCCTCTTTGACGTCCGCCCCTTCCTCGAAGATCCGCTTGATGATCAGGCCGTTGACTTGGGGACGGATTTCGGCGACGCGGAAGGCCGAGGTGCGGCCGGGCAGGTCGGTGGTCAGTTCGACGCGCTGCGATGCGATGGTGACCGTCGCCACCTCGGGAATTCGCGCCGGAGGGGGACCCTGCTCACTTTGCTTTTGGCATCCGACGACCAGCAGCAAACCGGCGATCAGCAGCGTGAAGATACGGGGGATCGAATTTTGGCCGGCAACTTTTCTTTTCATGGGGTTGACTCCTGTCTCGATGCATTGACGTTGGCCTCGCAGTCCCAGACGGAATGGTTGATCTGGCCGAAGTCCGAGAACGCCGCCGCCAGGCGAAGCCCCAGCGGGCTCTTGGTGTTGGGGCAGACTCGACTGCGCCAAACAATCAACAGGCTGAGATCCAGGGTGAGGATGCAGTTCCGCAGCAACCTGATTTCCTTCAAGTCGCTTTCCCAGTCGGACCAGGAAAGCTGCCCGAAGGCAGCCAAGGCCGCATCCCGATCGGCAATGGATGCGGTGCGCAGATGTATCAGTTCAATCCGGTCCATGCGATGGCCTCGATTTTGAATTTTGTCAAACAAGCGGGTTCAAAAAGAAAGCAGAAATCGTGCCGGAAAAATTAGTTACGTAATTTCAGGGCATTGTATTGAAGATTGAGAAAAACTGTTTTATTTGGAAGATATGGGCTGTCGTATTTGATATTTTATCGATCGGACGGATCGGACTGATCAGATGAATCCGACCGATCAGACCGATCCGACCGATCTGAGGGATCAGACCGATCTGAGGGATCAGACCGATCTGAGGGATCAGACCGATCAGACCGATCCGACTGATCCGTCCGATTGGAAAATTGCTGTTAAATATGACAGTTAATGCTCGCAAATATCCAAAAAGAATGATTTTCCAAGCCGGGATTGGTACCCGGCATTTTTGAGGAAATTGCCTTGGACGAAAACGAATTCTTCCGCCAAGCGACCCTGCGCATCTCCGGCAGTCTGCACATCGAAACGGCGATGCGGGAATTTTTCAACTATATCAAGGGGTTCATTCCTGTATCGGGCATGTTTTGCATCCTTTACGACCCCGACCTGCACCTGGGACGCATGCTGGCCTATATCTGGCCGAACGATCTGCCCAAGCCGGGCGATTTCCTTTCCCCACCCCGGGAATCCCGGGATTTTCTGAGAAAAAACTGGGACGAGGACGCCCAGGTGCGCATGGTGAACGACATCGACCTGGAGCCGCCCGAATCCCGGCAGCTTTTTGTCGACCTGTGGCCGCTCGATACCTCCGTGCTCTCCATGGACCTGGAGCTGGACGCCAGGCGCCTGGGCCGTTTCGTGCTCTTCGTCCCCGGCAAGCAGCGCTACCGGCCGGAGCACGCCCGCTGGCTATCGTTGCTTCACGAACCCATCGCCGTGGCCATCTCCAACATGCTTCAGCACGAGGAAATCTCCCGGCTCAAGGACATGCTGGCCGACGACAACCGCTACCTGCACCGGCAGATGCACCAGATGACCGGCGACACCATCATCGGGGCCGATTTCGGACTGCGGGAGGTGATGGAGATGGTGCGCCAGGTGGCGCCCCTCAACAGCCCGGTGCTGCTGATGGGGGAGACCGGGGTGGGCAAGGAGCTCATTGCCAACGCGCTGCATTTCTCCTCCCACCGCAGAGCCAACCCCTACATCGCGGTCAACTGCGGCGCGATACCCGAGGCGCTCATCGACAGCGAGCTCTTCGGCCATGAAAAAGGCGCCTTCACCGGTGCCATCGCGCGCAAGCGGGGGCGCTTCGAGCGGGCCCACACGGGAACCATCTTTCTGGACGAAATCGGAGAGTTGCCCCTCCAGGCCCAGGTGCGCCTGCTGCGGGTGGTCCAGCAGCGGGTCATCGAGCGGGTCGGCGGCACCGAGCCGGTTCCGGTGGACGTGCGCATCGTCAGCGCCACCCACCGCAACCTGGAATCCCTGGTGCAGTCGGGCGCCTTCCGGGAGGACCTCTGGTTCCGGCTCAACGTGCTGCCCATCATGATCCCGCCCCTGCGCCGGCGCATCGATGACATCCCGGCCCTGGTGCGCCATTTCATCGAGCGAAAATCCCGCGAGCTGAAAATCGGCACCCTGCCGTCCCTGGCTCCCGGCGCCCTGGAACGCTTGCAGGCCTACCCCTGGCCGGGAAACGTGCGCGAGCTGGAAAATCTCGTGGAGCGGGCCCTTCTCCAGAGCCAATTCGCCGGCCGCGACGGGGTGCTGACCTTCGACGACCTGCCCGCCGGGCCGGCGGCCGCAGACACCGGGCATTCGGGCAAGGGCGGCAATCCGGTGGAAAGTCTCGACGCTGTGATCGCGGCCCATATCCGCCGGGTATTGGTCAAGACCGGTGGCCGAGTGGAGGGGGAAAAAGGCGCCGCCGAGATGCTCGGGCTGCACCCGAGCACCCTGAGGGCGCGCATGCGCAAGCTCGGCATCGCCTTCGGGCGGCGGCGCACGGGCGTTTGAGATGCCTTTTCAGCCACGGGTTGTCAGTGGGCCTCGGCCCAGTTGGCGCCCCAGGCCACGTTGACCTTCAGCGGCACCTTCAGGTCGAGAATTTGCCCCATCACATCGGCGACCATTTCCGACAGGTGGTCTTGCTCTTCCGGCGGGGCTTCCAGGACGATTTCGTCATGCACCGAGAGCAGCAGGGCGGCCCGCATGCGTTTGACCTGCAACAGGGCATCCACGCGGATCATCGCCAGCTTGATGATGTCGGCGGCCGTCCCCTGGATCGGTGTGTTCACGGCGGTGCGCTCGGCGAACTGGCGCACGGCGCTGTTGCTGCTGTCGATGTCGGGCAGCAGGCGGATGCGGCCGAGCAGGGTGCTGGTGCGGCGGTTTTGGCGGGCTTGGGCGATGGTTTCGTCGATAAAGCGCTTGACGCCCTGGTAGCGGGAAAAATAGTGGTCGATGTAGGTGCGGGCCATTTTCTGGCTGATCCCCAATTGTCGCGAAAGCCCGAAGGGGCTCATCCCGTAGATGATGCCGAAGTTGATCGCCTTGGCCTGGCGGCGCAGATCCTCTCCGATTTGCGCCGGCGGCAGGTTGAAGACTTCGCTGGCCGTGCGGGTGTGGATGTCCTCGTCGGCGGCGAAGGATTCGATGAGAATCGGGTCGTCGCTGCAGTGGGCCAGCACCCGCAGCTCGATCTGGCTGTAGTCGGCCGACATGAGCCGAAACCCGTCGCGCGGCACGAAGGCCGCACGGATCTTGCGTCCTTCCGGGGTGCGGATGGGGATGTTCTGCAGGTTGGGATCGCTGGAACTCAGGCGGCCGGTGGCGGCGACGGTCTGGTTGAACGAAGTGTGAATGCGGCCGGTTTCCGGGTGGATCAGCTCCACCAGGGCGTCGGTGTAGGTGGACTTGAGTTTGCTCAGGCTCCGGTGGCGCAGGATCTGGGCCGGCAGCGGATGGTCGGTGGCCAGGGCGGTGAGCACTTCGACATCGGTGGAGTAGCCGGTGCGCTTGCGGGTCTTCTTCTGGGTGGGCAGGTGGAGCTTTTCAAAGAGGATGTAACCCAACTGCTGGCCGGAATTGATATTGAAATGTTCCCCGGCCAGGCGGTAAATCTCCTCTTCGATCTGGGCCAGCTCGCCCTCGAATTCCCGCGACAGGCGCTCCAGTACCCGGCGGTCCACGCTGATGCCGGTCATCTCCATTTTCGCCAGAACGGGCACCAGGGGAATTTCGACGAAGGCCATCAGCGCGCCGAGTTCCTCCTGTTCCAGCTTTTTTTCAAGCACCTGGTAGGCCATCCAGGTGATGTCGGCATCCTCGGCGGCATATGCCGTGGCCTTGTCGATGGTCACCTGATCGAAGGTGACGGCCGAGGGCCCCTTGCCGGTCACGTCCGCGTAGGTGATGGTCTGGTGGTCCAGAAAGTCGAGGGCGATCTGGTCGAGGTTGTGCGCCCGCTTGGAGGGGTTGAGGAGGTAGGAGGCGATCATGGTGTCGAAGACGATCCCGTCGAGAGCGACGCCGTGGCGGGCGAACACAATGAGGTCGTACTTGATGTTTTGCCCCACCTTGCCGATGGCCGGGTTTTCCAGCAGGGGCCGCAGGGCATCGAGGATCGTCTGGCGCGCCAGTTGCTCGGGCGCTCCGAGGTAGCGGTGGCCGCAGGGAATATAGTAGGCCTCGTTGGCGCGCATGGCCACCGAGACACCCACCAGCTTGGCGCGCATGGGGTCCTGGCTGGTGGTTTCGGTGTCGATGGCGAAGATCTTGGCCGCTTTCATGGCCCTGATCAGATCCTGGAGCCCTTCCGGGCTGGAGACGGTGTGATATCGCTTCTGCCGCCGGTCGGTGTCCACGGGAAACTTTTTTTGAAGCTGGGAGAATTCGAGCTCCTTGAACAGCGCTCCCAGTTCGGCGGCATTCGGGGCCTCGTTGCGAAACCGGTCGGGCTCGAACGCCACCGGGGCGTCGGTGCGGATTTCCACCAGCTTGCGGCTCAACCAGGCCTGGTCCTTGAATGCGGCCAACTTTTCCCGCTGTTTGGCCGAGGTCACGGCATCCAGATGGGCGTAGAGCGCTTCCATTGAGCCGTGGGTGCGGATCAGTTCGGCGGCGGTTTTGGGGCCGATGCCGGGGACGCCCGGGATGTTGTCCGTGCTGTCGCCGGAGAGGCCCATCACGTCGATCAACTGGGCTGGCGACAGGCCGAAGTCTTGCCGGATCGTATTGATGTCGTTGGTTTTTTCCTTCATCGGGTCCCAGATGGTGGCCCGTTCGGTGACCAGTTGGAGCAGATCCTTGTCGCCGGTGACCATCACCACGTCAAAGCCCCGGGCTTCAGCCTGGCGGGCCAGGGTGCCGATGAGGTCGTCGGCTTCGTAGCCGGCCATCTCTATCTGGGGAATGCGAAAGGCCTCGGTGACGCGCCGGATGTACGGCTGCTGGACCGACAGGGCTTCGGGCATAGGGGGCCGGTTGGCCTTGTAGTCGGGGTAGGTGTCGTGGCGAAAGGTGGGCCCCCGGGCGTCGAAGAGCATCACCACGTGGGTGGGTTGGCGTTCTTCCATCAATTTGAGGATCATGCGGGCGAAGCCGTAGACGGCGTTGGTGGGCATCCCCCTGGAGTTGCTCAGGTCGCGGATGGCATGAAAAGCCCGGTAAATGTAGGCCGAGCCGTCGATGAGGTAGATGGTGGGACGCGGGTTGTTCATTAGGGGCACCTGAAAAGAAGCGGCCGCCGTAGACAGGGGCGGAGGCCTTGGTTATATTGGACGCCAAAGAGAGTAAATTCTGGAATCGTTTCGATTTTTTACCACGATCGGTGAGGGGCCACAAGCGCCCGTGAATGTGGGTGGGGTGAGATGCGTGAGCCGAGTGAAAAACCGCTTTCCTGGCGCGAGCGCCGCAAACGCGCCAGGGTAACCGTCTGTCACTGCTGCGGCGCCAAGGTTCCGTTTTGCTGGCAGTGCCGCTGCGGTTTCGCCATCTGCCAGGACTGCATGCTGGAAAACTTCTGGGGGATGTCCTGCAACGGGATCACCTGGCAGTGCCCGGACTGTGGCGCCCAGAACGGGTTCGGCAATCAGTGACCCCGGCCGGCTTCCTGGCAGTTCCCTCTATTTCTCCAGGTAATCCTCCCGCACGGGCGAGAACACCTCCATGGCCACCGTGTCCGCCAGGGCTTCGCCGCCGTGGGGAACCTCCGACGGCACGGTCCAGGCATCGCCGGGGATGGCCTCGAAGGTTTCTTCCCCCACCTTCAGGCGCAGCCGCCCGCTGACCAGGTAGCCGGTCTGCTCGTGGGGATGGTGGTGAACGGGTAGAACCGCTCCGGCGGCCAGATGAAACTCGGCCAGCAGGGTGCGTTCCCCGTGGACGAGGGTTTTCAGGTCGATGCCGTCCAGCACGCGGCGGTAGCCCTCTGCGTTTTTGCGGTAGAACATCGTCGGTTCTCCTTTTTTTATGAGGCAGCTCTTCCGACATCCATTGATAGGTTCAGCCTGATTGAAGGATCGGCGCTTACTACCTTGATGGCATCCAGAGGCGTCCTCCCTGTCATCCCGGGGCGTACCCCCTGTCATCCCGAGGAGTGCAGCGACGAGGGATCTCTTCGAATTTGCTGCCATTTCCCGTCGTATTCCCGACTGCGGATTCCTCGCTCACGCTCGGAATGACAAGGGAAGATCCTTTCTCCCCAAGGCGCAGCGAAAAGGGATCTTCTCAAAATGCAAGGTCTATCCAACCGCCAACCGTCGGAAAAAATAGGCGGATAGCTGTTCAGCCAAGGACCACGAGTTTCTGCAAGCCGGCATATCCGAACATCCCGGCAAAAAAGATCAGGAAAATGGCGCAGGCGGCGATCAGGCCCCGGTAGGCCCGGTCGCTCATGAACCGTTTGCCCTTCCACACCGCGGCGGCCACGATGGCATACCAGGCGAAGTCGGCCAGGATATGACCGACGAAAAAGGCGGCCACTCCCACCATTCCCGGGGCCAGGCTCTGGGTAATGTAACCCAGCCCGATGGAAACCCACCAGATGATCCAGTAGGGATTGGCCAGGCTGAGCAGGATCCCGGCCACCACCAGGTTGCGGCCGGCCTCCCGTTTCGGCTGGACCGCCAGGGTCAGGTGCGGCAGGCTTCGCAGCATGCCCCAGGCCATCCAGAGCAGCACGCTGCCGCCCAGCAAGGCGGTGGCGATGAACACCGGTTCCTTTTTCAGCAGCGGTCCCACCCCGAACACGAGGGCCACCACCAGGGCCAACTCCAGGATCCCGTGTCCCACGATGAGCAGCGGCCCGGCGGAAGGCCCGCGGCGCGAACTTTCGCTCACCGTCACAGTGAACAGCGGTCCGGGCATCAGGGCGCCGGAGAGGGCCACGGCGAAGGAGGTGGCAAAAATGGCGAGCAAGGCGGTCACGGTTTGTCCGTTTTGATCGGGGTCAATTTTGGGTTGTTCCAGTGCCGGTCCCGGTCGCGGTTCGTTTTCTTCTCCAGGTTGCGGCGCAGGGCCTCGCTCAGGTTCACCCCGGTCTGGTTGGCGATGCACACCAGCACGAAGAGCACATCGGCCAGTTCGTCGGCTAGGCTGTCGGCTTTCTCGGGCCTTTTGAAACTTTGTTCTCCGTAGCGCCGCGCCATAATCCGAGCCAACTCGCCGACTTCCTCCATCAGCAGGGCCGTGTTGGTCAGCTCGCTGAAATAGCGCACCCCGTGGGTGCGCACCCAGGCATCGACCCGGTCCTGCAACGGGGAGAGATCGGGGTCGGCCGGGGGGAGCATCCCGTTCTTTTCGGTTTCCTTCGGCTCCAGCCGCGACGCAACGGACTCCATGGACCGGACGAAAGCCGTTCGCTGCTCCCGGGCAAAGGGGTTGAAGCGGTGCATGTCCTCGAAGAGTTGCCAGGTGTCGTTTTCCACCACCCCGAGGATGTGCAGCAGGCGGCGGTAGCCCTCGGTGTCGATCTCCAGCGGCCTGGCGCCGAAGGCGGCCAGGCTGCGGCCGATGAAATGGGTCAAGGCGAGGCTGACGGCGATCTGCCGGTCGTGCGCATCGGCGGAGGTCTCGATGATTTCCAGCCCCCGTTCGGCCAGCCAGCGCGCGATGGGTTCATAGCGGGCCTCGTCGATGCGTTCCCGGCAGACCACAATCTTGCGGCCCGCCAGCGAATCGGCCGCCGAATCGGGCCCGAACATGGGATGGGTGGCGAGAATCGGGGTCGCCGGCGGCAGAATCTCCTTCATCCAGCGGACGGGCAGCACCTTCACCGAGCAGACGTCCACCACCAGCGTGTCCGGACCAAGGAGGGGCGCGATGCGTTGGAGGTGCTCGCGCAGGGCGGAGATCGGCACGCAGAGCACCACGATCTCCTGGCGGCAAATTTCTTCGATGGAGCCCGGCACGGCCCCCACGGCGCGGATGGCTTCGCTCTTGGCGCCGGTGTCCAGGACAAGCACCGGCAGATCCTGGGCCAGATAGCGGGCCGTCAATGCACCGAAGCGGCCGAATCCGATGATGCCGATCATAGGCGTTTCCTCAAGCGTTCGAATGCATCGGCGAGTTTCTCCCGGCCCACGGCGTAACAGATGCGCAGGTGGCCCGGGGTGCCGAAGGCCTCTCCCGGCACCATGGCCACACCGGTCTGAAGGAGCAGGTCCATGGCGAAATCCCGGCTGCTCTGGCCGACCGCCAGGCGACGGCGCACGTCCGGAAACAGGTAAAACGCTCCCTCCGGTTCCGTGCAATCGAAGAGTGCCCTGGTCTGCTCCAGGGCAAAACGCCTCAGGCCGTCCAGTTCCGCCAGCCAGGCCTCCAACCAGGGCGCTTCGCCTGCAGCGGCCAGCGCACCATACTGGGCGAAGGTGCACACATTGCCGCACAGGTGGCTCTGCAACCGTTCCAGTGCCCGGGCCACGTCGCCCGCGGCGGCGACATAGCCGACCCGGAACCCCGTCATGGCAGCGGCCTTGGAAAAGCTGCGCACCACGATGAGCCGGTCCCGCATATCGGCCAGGGACCAGGGGGTGAACGCCTCATGGGGAGGGTAGACGAAATCGTGGTAGGCCTCGTCGGAGACGATGTAAAAATCGTTCTCACGGGCCAGCCTGGCCAGGTTTTCGAAGGTTTGGCGCGGGTAGACGGCGCCGGTGGGATTGTTGGGGCTGTTGACGATGATGGCGCGGGTGCGGGGACCGGCGGCCCGGGCAATCGCCTCCATGTCCAACTGGTGGTCGCTGCGGCAAGGGACAGATACCGGTTCGGCGCCCGCCAGACGCACCTGGGCGGCGAAGCTCACCCAGCAGGGAACCGGCAGGATCACCTCGTCGCCCGGGTCGCAAATCGCCTGGAAGATGGAAAACAACGCCTGCTTGGCCCCGTTGGTCACCACGATGTGCTCGGGGCCAAGCCCCTCGAATGCCGCGGCCAGGCGTTCTCGCAGGGCCGCCACGCCGCTGGTGGCATCGTAGCGGGTGCGGCCGCTTTCAAGTGCCCGGGCGGTGGCCGCCTTCACCGGATCCGGGGTGGCGAATTCCGGCTCGCCGATGGCCAGGTTGATGACGTTCCGCCCCTTCTGGCGCAGATCGCGCATCAAGGGAATGAAGGCCGCCGTGGGCGAGGCGTCGATACGGGCGATCCGCCGGGCCAATCTCATCGGCCCCTCGCTTGCTGGCGCAGGATCAGGTCGCCGATTACCAGGGCCGCCATGGCTTCGACGATGGGAACGGCGCGGGGGACGACGCACGGATCGTGGCGGCCGCGGGCTTGCAGGGTGACCGGACGTCCATCGTAATCGACCGTTTCCTGGGGCAAACCGATGGTGGCCGGGGGCTTGAAGGCCACACGAAACACGATGGGCTGGCCGTTGCTGATGCCGCCCTGGATGCCGCCGCTGTAATTGGTAGCCGTCGCCAGGCGCCCGTTTTTTTCGATGAACAGGTCGTTGTGGGCGCTGCCCCGCATCCGGGCCGCCGCGAAGCCGGAACCGATCTCAAATCCCTTGGTGGCGGGGATGGAGAGCATGGCCCGGGCCAGCAGAGCCTCGAACTTGTCGAAGACCGGTTCCCCCAGACCGATTGGCACGTTGCGGCAGACGCAAACCAGGATGCCTCCGACGGAATCCTTAGCTTCCCGCACGGCGGTGATCAGGTCGGTCATGGCGACGGCCGTGGCGGCATCCGGGCAGCGAACCGGGTGGGCGTCGACTGTTTTGCGCGAGAGGATATTGATGTCCGGCAAGGGCGCCGCGATGTCTCCCACCGCCTCGACCCAGGCCACAATCTCGATCCCGAAATTTTCCAATAGCCACTTGTCGACTACGGCCCCTGCGGCGACCCGGCCGATGGTTTCCCGGGCGCTGGCCCGCCCGCCGCCACTGCGGGCCGCAAGACCGTACTTGATCCGATAGGTGTAATCGGCGTGGGACGGCCGGGGGACGGCGTCCATCTCGCCGTAGTCGCCAGGCCGCTGGTCTCGGTTTTCCACCTGCATGGCGATGGGGGTGCCCAACGTGCGGCCGTTTTCCACCCCGGAAAGAATGCGCACCTGGTCCACCTCGCTGCGGTCGGTGGTCAGGGTGCTCTGGCCGGGTCGGCGCCGGTCGAGCTGGGTCTGGATGTCGGCTTCCGAGAGCGCCAGGCCCGCCGGGAGGCCGTCGAGCACGGCGCCCACGGCCTTTCCATGGGATTCGCCGAAGGTGGTTGCTTTGAGCAGGGTGCCGAAGCTGCTGGACACGGGGATTCCTCCGCTGAAAAAATGAGTGTTACAGGCACTATCACAATCGGCCGGCGGGCGGCAACCGGCAGGCGGAGGTTGGGATGGTTTCGCCGAAGCAGCGATTTGTCTGATCTCCTCCGGATTTGCCGCCACTTTCCGCCGTATTCCCGACTGCGGATTCCTCGCTGACGCTCGGAATGACGGAGGAGGAGAAAGGTCGGAATGACAGGGGAGAAGGGGGGAATGAAACAGGAACGGAAAATCATAAAGATGGTCAAACGGCCTGTTCGATGGTAGAAAAAACCGAAGGCCATAGTCCAACAAGGATTTTTCATGCGCATGACCGCTTCCAGACCGGTTGACGTCCGCGGACGGCTCATTGGCGGCCCGGCTCCCTTGATCTGTATTCCCCTGGCCGCAGCCGATCTGCCAGACCTCATGAACCAAGCCCGGGCCGCCGCCGCTCTGGCGCCGGATCTGGTCGAATGGCGGGCCGACGGGTTCGAGGATCTTCACTATCCCGAGAATCTGGCCGGAATCCTGGCGGAATTGAGATCAGCCATCGGCGATTTGCCGCTGATCTTTACCTTGCGCCGGATCGAGGAAGGCGGCTTCAGGGCCATTGATGAGGCGCTTCGGTTGCGCAGCAATTTGGCCGCCATACTGTCAGGCCAAATTGACATCCTGGACACCGAGCTGGCCAACGATGAGGATTTTATCGCCACCGTGCGCGAAGCCTGCCGGCGTGCGGGCGTCCGGTTGGTTCTCTCTTGGCACGATTTCGAGAAAACGCCGGAGGCGGCGGTAATCGTCCAGCGGCTGGCCCGGGCCGAAGCCCTGGGCGCAGACATCGCCAAGGCGGCCGTGATGCCGGTGGACGGTGAGGACGTTTTCACTCTGCTGGAAGCCACCCGGCAAGCCCGCCGGGGGGCAGTAAAAATTCCTCTGATCACCATGGCCATGGGACCAAAGGGACTCATTTCTCGCGTTGTGGGAAGCGCTTACGGCGCTGACGTCACCTTTGCCGTGGGCGTTCAGACCACGGCGCCGGGGCAGGTGCCCATCGAGAAGTTGCGGGAAGTGTGGCGGGTGCTGGGGATGGCGCCCTGAGTCAGCTTTTGCCACCAGAGCTGGTGCGAACGAATTGATCGATCGGTTTCGAAATCTCCGGATCGTCTTCCGCCGTCTCGTTCCGATGAACATGGATTCCGGATCAAGTCCGGAATGACGGAAAAAGAGCCGGACGAATCCGGGTTCCTTCAGTGCCCGTCACCCCGGGCGAAGACCCGGGGTCCATTTT
The DNA here is from genome assembly GCA_002327445.1 of Desulfobacteraceae bacterium UBA2174. Lineage (GTDB taxonomy): Bacteria > Desulfobacterota > Desulfobacteria > Desulfobacterales > UBA2174 > UBA2174. Next base: position 160,698 of record DCWA01000019.1, read on the forward strand.
CGAGAGCTGAAGATTTCAGTAAGCATTCCAAATAATTGACACTCAGTCACAGACGAGCGGGGCAAGAGCAAATTCTCGATCAAATCCTGGCCGCTATTTCCCGGGCGATCTCTTCCGGGCTTCTGCGGGTGGTGTCGATGGCCTCGAAACGGGCGTAGCCGGCGGCGCGCTCTTTCAGCAAGGCAGTGATGCGGGCCAGACGGTCTTCGATTTCCAGAAGGGGGCGACGGGATTCCGTGTCCGCCTCCACCCGCGCCAGAATCGCCTCCGGTTCGGCGGTCAGACAAAAGATGCGGCCGGTGCGGCCCAGGGCCTCGGCATTGCCCGAATCCAGCAGCATCCGTCCGCCGGTGGCCACCACCAGCCCTTCCGCCGTCGCCAGTTCGCGGGCCACTTCGGCTTCCAGTTTTCTGAAACAGGCTTCCCCGTGGTCGCGGAAGATGCCGGCGACCGAGCAACCCTGGCGGTGGGCGATCAGCTCGTCGGTGTCGACGAAGCGCCGGCCGAGGATTGCCGCCAGCCGCCGCCCCACGGCGCTCTTGCCGGTGGCCATGAATCCGGTGAGGATGATGTTGGAACGGGCCATGATATTTAATGTCAGGATTGTGTCAAGAGGTTGTGCCAGCGGAGACCGGGAAACCGGGCGAAATCGTTGTCAGTCGTGTAGAGTTCGCAGCCGTTCTGGATCGCCATGGCCGCCAGATGGGCGTCCGTGGTGAGATTCGCCGCTGTTCCGGCCTTGCGCAGGAGAGACGCGGCCAGTTCCCAATGGCCTTCTTTGGGCTCAATGATGGTGGCACAGGGTTGGGCAAGCCACGAAGTGACGTACTTCAAGGCATCATCGACACTCAGAGAGGGCATCACGATTCTGGGGTTGGTCATGATCCGGACAAAACCGAAGCACACGACCCAGGCCAAACCTACTGGACTTGGGCCGGAAAGTTGATCGTCCCACCAAGTGCGCAGTTTTTCGTGATGCGGGGAGGCGGAATTGATTGCATGAATAGGGATGTTGACGTCGACCAGAATCATGCGCTGCGCTTGATTTTGGCCATGTCCTCGAGTTCATCGGAGACCTGGCCGAGTTTGTGGGGATCAACACCGGGCAACAGCTGAAAAGAGCAGGTTTCAGTTCGGTAGGGGGCTTGCCGCGGAGGGTTCTCCAAGGATTCGATACCGATGCGCAATGCTTCATTGACCGCGGTTTTGAACGGCACGCCGCGAATACCGGCAATCCGTTTGATGGAGAGCGCAAGATGGTCATCTATGGTCAGTGTCGTTCGCATGCTTAAAATAATAAACTATGGGATAGAAGTGTCAAGATGTTTGAAGGAGAAACATCTTGATGCCAAGTCTAAGTCAGCCGTGGGTCTTTCACTGTACTCGTCATAAGCAACACCTTCGTGTAAAATACAAGCGCCCTGGATGGCGATGTTTGCCATCCAGGGCGCTTTTTTCTGTTGCCCTGCTCAGGCTTCTCTTGGGCTTAGAAGCTGATAGTCAGGGCGTTGTAGAAGGTGGTCAGGTCGTCGATCTGCTTGGTACCACCCTGTTTCCAGAAGTCGCCGGCATCCAGGTAGGCGGCGATGAACTTGTACTCGAGATTCGACCAGGGCTTCCAGACGACCTTGAAATCGTACTCGTCGCCGACGTCATCGTCCCATTCCGGTGTTCCCGCTCCGTAAATCATTGGTCCGGGTGGCTTGTCGGCCGTGGCGTTGGCCCAGGTCAGGCCGAGGGTGACGGTGTCGATGGGCTTGTAGTCGAAGCCCAGGTAGAACATCTTGGCGCCGGCCATGGCCAGGGCGCCCGCGTAGTCCGCGCCGAGCGGATCCTGAGAATTGCCGGCAAAGTTACCGATGCCGCCGCCCAAGGAATCGGTCAGGTCACTGGTGTAGTGGTCGTTGTCCCCGGTGAGCAAAAAGGCGATATCCAGGTCCCGGTTGGGCTCGATGTAGGCGAAGGATTCGTGCTTGTCGTCGGTGATGTCGTCATCGCCGGACATGTACCAGTAGCCGCCGCGCATGGCGAACGGCCCGGTCTCGTATTCGGTTTCGAACAGGTAGGTCATGACGTCCACGTCAAGATCCTTGCCAAGGCCCGGATCGAACTCCGCATCGCCCCAAGCGTAAATGAACTCACCCTTGAAGGTGAAACCATTGACCTTGTAGACAAAGTACGGGTCGACAATCCAGGCTTTCGCGGAATCGGCGTAGGGCAATCCAGTATCCTTAAGGGTTTTTCCTGCAAATGTAGCTTGGCCTTCGGCAAGGATAGCATCAGAATTCAAACTATAAAGGGATCCTCCAGGTTGCATCTGCGCATCAACATAGCTTTGGGCTGTGGCTTCGGCTATAGCTGGGGGAGCACCTTGTTGAATAGCAGTTTCATAAACTGTTTTATAAGTCCCAGCATAGGTAGCGCTAAACGTGCCACGGGCCACCGTAGCGTCAGCGGCGAGAGTTTGGTAGTCTTTAATATTTGATCTGAAGGAAATCATGTCCCGCATGGCCGGAAACTGCTTGAAGTTGTAAAAGCCGGTCAACAAGCCGGCCTCGATATCCTTTCCATGATATATGGCGATGGCGTAATACTTGTCATTGTCGGCGTCGGAAATCGCATCGTTTGGATCCTCATCATTTTCAGCGTATTTTTGGGCGTAGGCGATAAAGGTGAAATTTTCGATGGGTAGCAGGTAGAGGATGCGATCTACCGGGCCGGTGGAGTCGCCGATGCCGAAGCATCCAAACTGTGTATTCCACTGGCGGCCGACCAGGAACCCGCCGACCTTGGTCTTGATGGTGGCATAGGCGGTGTCCCAGTCGAAGTTGTCGTCATTATCCACGTTTTGATAGGAAAGGCTATTTGGATCGAAATACTGGTCGTCGGATTTGCCCCAGTACTTGTCCAGGGCGTCGAATTGACCGGTGACACTGATGTTCTCATTGATCTCGAAGACGGTCTTGAGCCGGAAGCGGCTGCGGTAGTAGGAGTCCGTGCTCGAGTCGTTCGAAAGATTGACGTTGTCATGGCTGAAGCCCTGCATCCTCAACTCGCCGGAGAACTTGGTCTCGATGGCGGATGCCGGGACCGCGATGAGCAGCGCCATGCCGATTACGGCGGCGATCATCATCGTCCGTTTCATGTTGACTCTCCTCCTTCCATAGTTCTGCACAAAACAAGCCGATCAACAACTGAAACCGATTGCTACGCCGATGAACGGATACTGCGGTACTGCCGGTTCACCTCCTTCCATTTGTTTTTTCCTCTTCCCGGCTTGGACTGTCAAAAGCCGCCCACACCGGGTTACGGTTTGTAGGTAACGATATAGCTTTGTGCGCTTTCCAGGAAACCGCCGCCGGTGGAGACGGCAAAAGCCGCCTCGGGTCGCCCGTCGCCGTCGAAATCCGCCAATGCCGTGTCCGCCACGAAATCGGCCACCGGTTCGGAGGCCCATTTCTCTTTCAAAGCGATTTTTTCCCAATTCAAGCAGACCAGTTGCCCGCTGCCGAAGGTGCGGTAGCGCGAGAGCAGGTTGCGTGTCTGGTCCTTGTTGCGGGCCGCCACGATTTCATTGACGCCGTCGCCGTCCAGGTCCGCCACGTGGACGCGCAGGGGCAGGTAGTAGCGGTCATTGGCGGTGAACTGGGCACCCGACGGATACTCGAGGTAGTTGAGGCTGCCGCCGAAGGACTCGGGGCTCTTGTATTCCCGGCGGCCGGTGTCCCCCACGATGACGAGATGGTTGTTGTCGTCGAACCCCACGAGTACCTGCCGGCCGTCGTTTAAGGCGTCCGCCAAGGTGAAACCGAAGACGTTCATTCCCCGCGGCAGGGCGATCTTGTCGCCCGGCACCAATCCGTCCCCGCGCCAGGCCAGCGCCAACACATCGCCCCGGAACAAGCGGTTCTGGTCTTCCAGTTCCGATGCGGTGGATGCGGTGGCCAACGATCCGCGCTGCTGGCCGACGAGAACCCGCCGGCCAGCCGGGGCGTCAATGGCGCGGAAGTACCAGTTCAGGTCCCTGGCCATGTTGCGCAGGAGGCTGCCGTCCCATTCCAGCACGAAAGAGGCGAGCTGCCCATCGCCAGCCAGGGCGGTCACGTACAACTCGGCCTTGCCGTTGGCGTTGAGATCGGCCGCATCGACACCGATGAGCTGGTCGCCGCGGTCCGCCATGTAGATGGAAAGCTGGGTCAGATCGTCACCGGTGCGCTGATAGACATAGACCGCTCCGCTATCGATGGCGGCCAGTTCCACGGCGCCGTCACCGTTGATGTCACCGGCCGTCAACCCGCAGAGCGACGTGTTGAGCAGGTTGCTTTTCCAGACTTGAGGTCCCTCCGCGGGCGCCGCGGCGGCTGGGGCGGGCACCACCGCCGGCGCAGGAGCCGCCGCGGTCACAGCGGCTTGGGCCTTCGGCGCAGGCCGGGGCTTTAAGGGGGCGGGGACGACGGCCACCGTTGGCTCCGGTGCCGCCGGTGCGACGGCGAAGACTTCCTGGTTGATTTGCCGGGCCAGTTGATCGACGTGGCGGATTACGTCACCGCTGTCCGTTCCGGATTGGCTGAAGCGCACCTGGGTCAAGCCCGTCTGGACGTCGATCATGGCGGCGTCCGTGCTGACGCTGTTCCCGAAAAGGGTCAGCGTGCCGGTGAGCACGTGGGTCGCCCCCCGGGCGGCGCCGATTTTCAGGGCTTCGGCTTCGTCCGCAACCGCCTGCTTGTGACGGACCACGTCCACGGCCCCCTGCCGGGCGAGGCGGGCGGAGAGCATGGACTGGATGCCATTGTTGAGAAACGAGAGGTCTTTTTCGGCGTGGATGGTGAAGGGAAAGAGCAAAACCCGGGACGGGGCTGCTTCGGCTGCGGCCGAGCCTCCCGAAAGAAGCGCCAGACAGCAGAAGCCGCATACGACGGCAGCCCAAAACCGATAACGCATCAAGGCATCCCCCTCCATGAAGGTTGGCGGCGTCGCCGCCTCTTGTCGTTCCAATATTCTTTGGCAGATCGGGTGGATCGGGATTCCCCAAAAATCCAGAACCAATTGAATTGATGCGTCTTCATAACATGAAGCAATTTGGATTTAAAGCGCAAAAGCATCGGGTCCCGTTCCCCGTCTAAAACAGGATATCATCGAGTACGGACTCCAGGTTCAACGCGGCGAACTTGAGCCGGATGAATTCGGAAATGGTGGGCTGGTAAGGCCGGCGCTGGAGGTGCAACCGGGCCTCGGTGGGCGTGCGCCCTCCCTTGCGGGCATTGCAGGCCGGGCAGCAGGCGACGCAGTTGTCGAAGTCCGTCTGCCCGCCCCGGCAGCGGGGAATGATGTGATCGACGGTGATCCGCCCGCCCGTGCTGCCGCAGTAGACGCAGCGAAACCGGTCCCGGATCAGGACGTTGCGCTTGGAAAAGGGCACTCTCGCCCGGTAGATGGTGCGAATGAGCTTGATCAGGCGCATCACGGCCGGCACGGCCCGGCGCAGGCCCTCCACGCAGCCCAGGGTCTGCTCGGAATACTTCAGGACTTCGACCTTCTGCTTGGCCACCAGGCACATGGCCCGGCGCCAAGAGACCACATTGAGGAACGAATAATCGGCGTTGAGCAGGATGCAGTGCGCCATCGCACCCTCCGCAAGATGGGTTCGGCTGCATTTCCTACCTTATATAGCAATCCGAAGTCAACGGGGTGCGACGGGAGAAAATTCGTCAACTTGTCTTGACAAATTTATCGGGTTCGGATATGGCGGGCGTAACCTTGAACCTCATCCAAAGTGGATCCTTCATGACTTCTTTATACTGGCGGCGGTGGCGCGTTCCTGAAGCTTCTCATAGCCTCCGCTGAATTATAACAGAGATTGCCGTGAGCAGCTTCAGCCGGTCCCGAGGGGCGGCCACGGCATTCGATTCCGGCACCGGCGCCCTCCCGAGGGCGCCGGTGCCGTTCAGGGCCTCAGGATTCAGGAAGAACGATGACACGCAAGCTGATGATGGGCAATGAAGCCATGGCGCTGGGGCTGGTGGAAAACGGAGTCGGCCTGGCCACCGGCTACCCCGGCACGCCGGCGTCGGAAATCCTGGCGGCGGTGGCCAAATCGCGTTCCCTGCGCACCGATCCACTCCACGTCCAGTGGGCAGTCAACGAAAAGGTGGCCTTCGAGATCGCTTACGCCGGCGCTCAGGCCGGTTTGCGCACCGCGGTGAGCATGAAGCAGGTGGGCCTCAACGTGGCGAGCGATTCCCTGATGAGCGCGGCCTACATGGGCACGGTGGGCGGCTTTGTCGTCATCAGCGCCGACGACCCGGGCCCCCATTCCTCCCAGACCGAGCAGGACAGCCGCCTCATGGCCGTGATGGCCAAGATCCCGGTCCTGGACCCGGATTCCCCCGCGGCGGCGCGACGCATGACGGCCATGGCCTACACACTTTCCGAGGCATTTCGCATTCCGGTGATGCTGCGACCCACCACCCGGGTCTGCCATAGCCGCCAGGACGTGGCCGTGGGCACCGCGGTGGAAACCGGCCGGGAACCAGCCTTCAAGCGGGACCCGCTTCGGTGGGCGGCTACACCGAAATTTCGCTTCAAGCTCCATGGGGAGCTGGAAGAAAAATTGGCCCGCATCGCCGCCTGGACGGAAACGGCCCCGGTGCGCCACAACCCCCGGGCCGGGGGAAGGCGGGCCGTGGTGGCCTCCGGCGTCGCGGCGGCCCATGCCCGCGAGGCCCTGGAAGCCCTGAACCTGTGGGACGCGCTGCCTTTTTACCAGGTGCTCCAGCCCTTTCCGCTGCATGCCGATTTTATTGCCCACCTGATTGCCGACTACGACGAGATCCTCGTGCTCGAGGAAACCGTGGGGGTCATCGAGATGCAGATCGGCGATCTGCATCGCACGCAGGGCAAGTGGACCGGATCCGTGCCGCGGGTCGGCGAACTGCTGCCCGAGGCCATCGTCGGCCAGATCGCCGCATTTGCCGGGCGCAGCGTGGATGTGCCGCAACTGCCCGCCGTCGCCGGACGGCGGCCGACCCTGTGTCCCGGCTGCCCCCACCGGGCCAGCTTTTTCGCCATCCGCAAGGCGGCCCCCAAGGGAATCTACACCAGCGACATCGGCTGCTACACCCTCGGGCTGAACCTCGGCGCGGTGGACACCGTGCTGTGCATGGGAGCGGCCATCAGCCAGGCGGCCGGTTTCTATCAGGCGTATCGCCACGCGGCCAAGCCGCCTCCGGTGGTGGCCACCATCGGCGATTCGACCTTTTTCCACGCCGGGGTGCCGGCCCTCATCGACGCTGTGGTGCAGCAAGTACGCTTTGTTTTGGTGATTCTCGACAACCGCACCACCGCCATGACCGGGAACCAGCCGACGCCGGCCACGGGAATCGGCGTCGGCGGCGAAGCGTTGGCCGTCGTGGAAATCGAACCTATCGTCAAGGGGTGCGGGGTCGGCTTTTGCCGGACCGCCGACCCTTACGACGTGAAGAGTTTCATCAAGCTGATCAAAGAGGCCCTGGCCTACGCGCGGGAAACGGGACCGGCGGTGGTGATCGCCCGGCATCCCTGCGTGCTCGAAGAGGCCCGGCGCACCGGGCGTCCTCCCGGGCCTCCGCCCGTCGTCACCGACGCCTGCGACGGGTGCGGGTTTTGCGTGGAGCGTTTCGAATGCCCGGCGCTGGTGATGAATGCGGACAAGACCCGGGTCACGATCGATCCGATCCTCTGCGTCGGCTGCAACGTGTGCATCCAGGTTTGCCCCAAGGGCGCCATTGAGAAGGCGAAGGACAGATGAGCGAAACGATGCGGCAACAGATCGTCATCAGTGGAGTGGGGGGGCAAGGGGTGCTTTTCGCCACCCGGCTGCTGGCCGAGGCGGCCATCGACCGCGGACTTCCCGTGTTCACCTCCGAGACCCACGGCATGGCCCAGCGGGGCGGCACCGTGGTGAGTCACCTGAAGGTCGGCCCTTTCGCCAGCCCGCTGATCCGCCCGGGGCAGGCGGACGGGCTGATTTGCCTCAAGGCCGAGAATATCCCTGCGCATGGTCCGTTTCTGCATCCGGGAGGCTGGACGGTGGTCAACCGGGCCTCCGGCGGTGTCGGCAGCCTGGACGCCGATCGCATTGCCTGCGACCTGGGCGATCCCCGCGCCGTCAACCTCGTGGTGCTTGGATTCGCGCTGGCCGCCCCGGGCGATGCGGGGAAGCCGCTGTTGTTTTGTTCCCTGGCCGAGGTGCAGCGGGTGCTCGATCGGCGTTTGGCCGGAAGGGATTCCGCGCTGAAGCGTTCCCGCGCCGCCCTGGAAGCCGGGGCAAATGCGGCCTAGGCGGCAGTTTGAGATTCCAGGTTTGATATTCAATTCAAGGAGTTGAAATGAGCTTTATCGATTCCACCCTGACCCCGGAGCGGCTGGCGCAGATCCAGCTCGACGGGTTGCGCTGGACGGTGGGCCACGCCTTGGCCCACTCCCCCTTCTACCGGGAACGGTTGGCCGCCGCCGGGATCCAGGACGCCCGGGACATCCACCGCATCGAAGACGTGGCCCACCTGCCGTTTGTGGACAACACGGCCCTCCAGGAGGGGTATCCGTTTCCCCTGCGTTGCATGCCTTTTGAAGACCTGGTGCGGATCCACGCCTCGTCGGGGACCACGGGAAAGCGCAAGGTCCTGTGCTACACCGAACAGGATCTGGAAGACTGGCGCAACATGTTCGCCCGCTGCTACGAAGTGGCGGGACTCACCCGCGCCGACCGGGTGCAGATCGCCGTGGGCTACGGCCTCTGGACCGCCGGGGTGGGGTTCCAGGCCGGCTGCGAACGCTTCGGCGCGCTGGCGGTGCCGGTGGGCCCGGCCAATGCCGAGATGCACTGCGAGCTGCTGGTGGACATGCAGTCCACCGTCTTTTGCGCCACGGCCTCCATGGCGCTCCTCATGGCCGAAGAGGTGGAGCGGCGGGGGCTGAGAGACCAGATCGCCCTTAAAAAGGTGATTCTGGGGGCAGAGCGCTGCAGCGACGCCATGCGAAACCGCATCGGCGAATTGCTGGGCGTTTCCCACATCCACGACATCTACGGTTTCACCGAACTTTACGGGCCGGGCACCGGCCTGGACTGTTCCCTGCACCAGGGAATCCACTACTGGGCGGATCTGTTCATTTTCGAAATCGTCGATCCGGACACCCTCCAGGTACTGCCGCCGGGCAGCGAGGGAGAGCTGGTGGTCACCACGTTGCGCAAGCAGGGCAGTCCGCTGATCCGCTACCGGACCCACGACATCACCCACCTTATCGCCGACCCGTGCCCCTGCGGCAACCCGTTTCCGCGCCACGGCCGCATCGTCGGCCGTACCGACGACATGTTCATCTACCGGGCGGTCAACATCTACCCGAGCCAGATCGATCATCTGCTGGGTCAGATCGCCGGCATCGGCAGCGAGTTCCAGGTCCATCTCAACCAACGGGAAAACGGCCGTGACAGCATGCGGATCTTCGTGGAACGCGCGCCGACGGGCGCGGCCGACCGTGACGGCGCCATCGGCGAGCAGATCGCCACGGCGATCCGCCGCAAAATTCTGGTGCGCTGCGACGTGCAGGTCGTCGAGCCGGGGAGCCTGCCGCGCACCGAACGCAAGAGCCGGCGCGTCTTCGATCATCGCAACGGCGAGCCGGCCCGGGCTTGAACGGGGCCCGGATCGCCGCACGCCAAAATCCCCCCTGCGGGGAGAAAGGTGGCCTCCATGAAGCGTAGGATGCGTTGTGCGGTTCTCGTTGCTTTAGCAACGGTCATGGCGCTGGGAATGATTGTTTCACCGCCGGCCTCGGCCGCGTCGATCACCCTGAGTTACGCCAATTTTCCCCCGTCGCCCACCTTTCCCTGCGTCCAGATGGAACGCTGGGCGACGGAAGTGGAGAAGCGAACCAACGGAGAGGTCAAGGTGCAGACCTTTCCGGGCGGAACGCTGCTGGCGGCCAAGAATATTTTCGACGGGGTTGTCAGCGGGGCGGCGGACATCGGCAATTTCGCCATGAGTTATCAGCCCGGCCGCTTTCCCGTCTCCGAGGCGGTGGATCTTCCCCTGGGCTTCAAGAACGCCAAGGTGGCCAGCTTCGTCCTGTACGATCTGGTTGAAAAATATCAACCGAAGGAATTCGAGAAGGTCAAGATTCTCACCTTTTTCACCTGTCCGCCGGCGGATTTCATGACGAGCCGGCCCGTGGCCTCCCTGAAGGATCTCAAGGGGCTGGAGCTGCGGGTGTCGGGCACGGGAGCCGAAATGATCAAGGCGCTGGGCGGGATCCCCGTCGCCATGCCCCAGTCGGAAACGCCGGAAGCGATCCAGAAGGGCGTCGTCAAGGGCATGGTCTCCTCCATGGAGATCCTGAAGGACTTCAACTTCGCCGCCTACTGCCCCTACGCCACGGATGCAGATTTGTTTGTCGTATCCTTCGCCGTCGTCATGAACAAGGAGAAGTGGCAGTCCCTGCCGCCCGGCGTGCAGAAGGTGCTCGACGATCTTCGGGTGGAACAGGCGCTGTGGACGGGAGACTACGTGGACAATCACGTCCAGGAGGCCCTGGCCTGGTCCAAGGAAAAATATAACCATCAGGTCCTGAGCCTGTCCGCGAAGGACCGTGCCGAAGTGGCGAGGCTCCTCGACCCCATGATCCGGGACTACATCCAGAAGGTGACCGCCCAGGGCCTTCCCGGCGAGGCGATCATCAAGGATGTCAACAGCCTGAAGACGAAGTACGAGAACCAGTACAAATAGGCGGCCGCCGCCTCCTTCCCCTCCCGTGACAGGGGGAAGGAGGATTTCAGGCCCGCGGCCGCCCTCCGGAAGACGGTGTTTGCCATGAAGTATCTGGACCGGATCGAAAGGATCCTCAACCAGGCGTTGATGACCGCCGGCGGCGTGGCCATGCTCGCCATGATGGTGCTCGCCACGGGCAATGTGGCCCTGCGCTTGTTTGACCTGCCTTTCGGCGGGTCCTATGAGATCATCTCCTTCCTGGGCGCCCTGGTGACGGCGGCGGCCCTCGGCCACACCCAGAGAAGGCGGGGGCATATCGTGGTCGATATCCTCTCGGCCAAATTCTCCCCGGCGGTCAAGCGGGTCGTGGATGCCGTGTCCCACCTGGCGGTCGCCGCCTTCTTTGCCGTCTTTGCCTGGCAGATCATCCGCTGGGGCCTTAACCTCCGGCAGTCGGGAGAGCTGTCCGAGACGTTGAAGATCCCTTATCACCCGTTTGTTTTCGGCGTGGCGGTGGGGTTCGCGTTCCTGGCCCTGGTTGGCCTGGTGGATTTTCTCAAGGTGGCCTCGGGTGGAGGCAAGGCGGAAGGGACGCACTCCTGATGATCGAACCCGTCATCGGCGTTTACGGCATCGGCATCATGTTCGCCGTCTTGTTCTTCCTGAGAATTCCCGCCGGATTCACCATGGCCATCGTGGGATTTCTGGGGATCGCCTATCTGACTTCCATCCCGGCGGCCTGCGGGATGATCGGCTCGGAGCTGTGGAATATCCTGGCCAACTACGGGCTGACGGTGATCCCCATGTTCATCCTGGTCGGGGAATTCATCTATTACGCGGGATACAACGACAGCCTTTATCATGCCACGCACTGCTGGTTCGGCCATCATCGCGGGGGGCTGGCCATCACGACCATCATGGCCTCGGCGGCCTTCTCCGCCATCAGCGGATCCAACACGGCCACCGCCGCCACCATGAGCACCGTGGCCATTCCGGCCATGAAGAAATACGGCTATCACCCCATGCTCAATGCCGGCAGCGTCGCGGCCGGGGCGACCCTTGGGGTTCTCATCCCGCCGAGCATCGTGCTGGTGGTCTACGGCCTCTACACGGGGCAGTCCATCGGAAAACTCTTTTTCGGCAATGTCATCCCCAGCGCCATCCTTACCCTGCTCATCGCCGCGACGGTCTTCTACATCTGCCGCCGCCATCCCACCTGGGGGCCCAAGGCCGACCGGTGTTCCTGGCGGCAACGTTTCCAGGCGCTGCCGGAGGCACTGGACATTCTCATTCTTTTCGCCGTGATCATGTACGCCCTTTTCACCGGCGTCGTGACGGCAACGGAAGCGGCTTCGCTGAGCTGCACGCTGGGACTGATCATCTGCCTGGTGCGCCGCAAGCTCTCCCGGGCGGGGTTTGTCGCCTCGATCAAGGACACCCTGCTGATTTCCTGCATGGTCTTCATGATCATTGTCGGCGCCGTCATCTTCGGGCGTTTTCTCACCCTGACCCGCCTGCCCTTCGAAGCGGCCGGATGGATCGGCTCCCTGGGACTGCCCGACTGGATGCTGCTGTGCTGCATCCTGATGTGCTACGTCCTCGGCGGATGCATCATGGACGCCCTGGCGTTCCTGCTGGTTTCGCTGCCCATCTTCTATCCCCTGGTGGTGGGGATGGGCTACGACCCCATCTGGTTCGGGCAGATCATCACCATCGTCACCACCATGGGCTCCATCATGCCCCCCATCGGCATCTGCTGCTATGTGGTGGCGGGGATGGCCAAGGACATCCCTCTCGGGACGGTTTTCATGGGCAGCCTGTACTACATTCCTTCCTATATCATCGCCATTGTCCTGCTGATGCTCTTTCCCTACGGAACGGTTCTCGTCCTGTCCAACCTGGTGAGATGAGGGCCGCTGGGCGGCCGGGGTGCGGCGGGTATCGCGCCGGACTCAATCCTCTTCGGGGGAGGGCTTGACCTTCGAGCTTCCCGGGATCAGCGTTTGGGTGCTGTTGACCCCGGGCATCAGGCGGATTTTTTCGGTGACGAACTGGCTGATGACTTCGGCGTCCGAGGTGAGCAGGTCCCGGCTGAGCACGATCTTGGCCAGCAGGTCGATATCCCCGTGAACCGAGTGGATCTCCACCACTTCGTCCAGTTCGAAGAGTTTTTCCATGATCTTGAATTCGTGCTTGCCCTGGACGTTGAGGAGCACGAAGGCCGTGATGGTGCGCTTCATCTCGGGGTACTGGTCGGTGTGGCGGCGTTCGGCGATCATGGTGCGAAAGGCCTCCATGTCCTTGGGAATCGACTGGTCGATCTGTGGTCCGTAATGGCGCGGCCGGTCCTCCTCCCACAGGTGGTGGGAGATGTAGGCATACAGGTCCGAGACACGCCGGCCGGGAAACCCTTCCATCAGGCCGGCCTGGCGGATGATATGGCACAATGGCCGATAGATGGTGCGATACCAGTCCTCGGCCGCCGTCTTGAGGTCCACCCCGGGCTTTTCGCCGGCGGCCAGGTGCTGCTGGTGGTATTGGATCTGGGACAACAGGTGTTCGTACTGGCCCACCTCGGTAAGGCGGATTTCGGCGGATAGACCGGTCCGGTCGGCAAAATCGGCCCGTTCGCGGAAGATGACGTTATCCAGGGTATCCTTGGAAGGCACCAGCTCGACGATGTGGGCCAGGATGTCGTCGTGCCCCAGCTCCTTGGCGGCGGCGACGCGGTGGTTGCCGTCGAGCACATAGTAGGCGTCCCGGATCTGGTAGAGGCGCACCGGCGGCAGGACTTCGCCCCGGCGCATGGCCTGTTTGATGCGCGTGAGGCGCTCGGAAGGGCGGAGCCGGAAGCGGGCGTCGAAATCCTGGTAGCGCCCCACGCTGCCCACGATGCGCGAGAGGGGGACGGTGCGCAGGCCCCGGTCCCGTGCGTCGAAGGCTTCATCGCGCTGCTGTTGGTCGGCAAAACACCGCACGGTTTCATCGGCGGCTTCAGAGGGTTTGCCGGCCAGCCAGTTGCCCAGTTTCGTAATCCAGGACCACGAAGCCATAGGCGTTGATCACCCGTGTGGCGTGGACCTCCGTAACGCGGTCCGCGTCGCGTTGGAAATGGCGGTGGATGTGGCCGTGGATGAAATAACGCGGCCGGTACTTGGCGATGAGTTCTCCGAAGACCTCGAAACCGCGGTGGCAGCGGTCTTCTCCGTCGCCGACATGGCGCGGCGGCGCATGGGTCACCACGATGTCCGGCCTTCCCCGCAGCCAGAAGAAGGGTTTGAGCCGGCGGATGATGCCGCGCATCTGCGCTTCCCGGTATTGATTGGGACCGCCGTTGTACCAGCGCGAGCCTTCCAACCCCACCAGGCGCAGCGAATTCCACCGAATCAGCCGCCCGTGCAGGTCGGTGCCCCCCATTGGCGGACTGGTGTCGTAACGCAGGTCGTGGTTGCCCCGGACGTAGTACAGGGGAGCGGAGAAGGCGCTCACGAGAAAGCGAAGGTATTCGGGCGGCAGATCCCCGCAGGCCAGAACCAGGTCGATTCCCTCGAAACGACGCGCATCGAAGGCCTTGTACAGCGTCGGTTCGACAATGTCGGAAACGGCGAGGATCTTCATTGTTTAAAAAGTGAGCTAAAGTTACGAGTGCCTAAAGTGAGCTAAAGTTATGGCGTCGCTGCGCTCCAGTTTTTTAAAATAATAGCAGAATTCAATAACTTCAGGCACTTTAGATCACTCGTCACTCTTTATCCCCCGATCCCCGACATGGCGCTGGCGACATCCTCATGCAGCGGCTCGGCCAGGTGGTGGCGGGCCGGTTTGTGGCGCACGGCGCTCAAGAACACCTCTGCGAGATCTTCGTCGGAGGCGCCGTGGCGCAGGGGCGTGCGCAGGTCTTCCTCGTGGTCGGAGAGCAGGCAGGGCCGCAGACCGCCGCTGGCAGTGAGCCGCAGCCGGTTGCAGCGGTCGCAAAAATGGTGGCTGATGGCGCTGATGAAGCCGATTTCCCCCGGGGCGCCGGGAATCCGGTAGCGTTCGGCAGGTCCGTCCCGGGTCGACGCCGGCACTGGTTCCAGGCGACCCATGGGGGCCAGGAGCGTCTTGATCTCCGGTGTCAGCAGAGGGCGCACCGGCCGCATGGCAGCCTCACCGATGGGCATCTGTTCGATGAAGCGGACATGAACGGGATAGCGGAGGCTCAGGGCCGCAAGGTCGGTCAGCTCATCGTCGTTGATCCCCCGCAGGGCCACCACGTTGATCTTCACCGGCGCCATGTCTCGGTCCAGGGCCATCATGATCCCGTCCCAAACCTTGTGAAAGCAGTCCACTCGGGTGATGGCGGCGAAGCGGTCGGGCTTCAGGCTGTCAAGGCTGATGTTGATGCGGCGCACCCCGGCGGCCAGGATGTCATCGAGCCGCTCGGCGAGCAGCACGCCGTTGGTGGTCAAGGAGACTTCCCGGATGCCCGGCAGCCGGTTGAGCTGGGCGAGCAGGTCGCAGACATCGCGGCGCACCAGTGGTTCGCCGCCGGTGACCCGCAGCTTGGTGATGCCGAGTGCGGCGCCTACCCCCGCCACCCGCAGGATTTCCTCGTAGCGCAGCACGTCGACATGCTCCAGCTTGGGGATCATTTCCCGGGGCATGCAGTAGATGCAGCGCAGGTTGCACCGGTCGGTGATGGAAATCCGCAGGTAGCTCAGGTGGCGTTGATATCGGTCGATGAGGGCTTTGGGAATCACGATCGCACTCCAAGTGCACTATGGTTGCCGTCGCGGCCGAGGCCGTCGCCCCGCCCAGCGATTTTCAATGGGTTTGTAGAGTATGCTAATCGCCCGGACCGGGCTTGTCCAGTCCCGCGGCGGAATGGCCAGCGATGCCGCCGCGGGCCATGGGCAGGGGCTTTCCAGAGATCTTCACCGGGGGCGGCGTGGATCAGCTTCGGTTTTACCGCTTCGCATCGTGCGCCACGATGGCCGCCACCAATCCTTCGATGGTAAACACCTCGGCCGTCAGGTCCACGTGGAAACCGAGGCCGGTGGCCGTTTCGGTGGTGATCGGGCCGATGCTGGCCACGGTGACGTGGGCCATCAGCTTTTCGAAGTCTTCCTCGGGCAGCAGGTCCTTGAAGTTGCGCACCGTGGAACTGCTGGTGAAGGTGACCATGTCGATGGCCTGTTTTTCCAAGGCTGCCACGAGGGCCTGGCGGCCGGAGTCGTCCGGCAACGTGCGGTAGACGGGAATTTCGTCCACCGTCGCCCCCATCCTGGAGAGTTCCTCGGGCAGCACCGGCCGCGCCTCGGCGGCCCTGGGCAACAGGATGCGCGCTCCTTTTATATCCTGGCCGGCGAAGGCCGCCGCCACCGATTCAGCCCGGTAGCTTTCCGGGACGATGTCGCTGCAAATGCCGAAATCGAGCAGCCGCGCGGCCGTGGCCGGGCCGATCACCGCCGTGCGCAGGTGGCCGAGGCGGCGGACGTCGTGGCCCAGGGCGAAGAGGCGCTCGAAGAAGAAGCGCACGCCGTTGACGCTGGTGAACACGATCCAGCGGTAGCGGTCCAGGGTCGCGATGGCGGCATCCAGGGCACTCCAATCGGCGGGTGGCACCACGCGGATCGTGGGACATTCCAGACACTCGGCGCCCAGTTCACTCAACCGTGCCACCAGATCGCTGGCCTGGGCCCGGGCCCGGGTGACCACGATGGTGCGGCCCAGCAGGGGCCGGCCGCTTTCGAACCACCGCAGGCGTTCGCGCAACTGGACCACCTCGCCCACCACGATGATGCACGGGGCCTTGAGGCCGGCGGCGGCCACCCGATCGACGATGTCCGCCAGGGTGCCGGTGACGGTGCGCTGGCGGGCCGTGGTGCCCCAGCGCACCAGGGCCACCGGGGTCTGGGGGGAGCGACCGTTGGCCATCAGCCGGTCGACGATCCGGGGCAGGTTCTTCACCCCCATGAAAAAGACGACGGTGCCGATCCCCCGTGCCAGAGAGGCCCATTCGATGCTCGAGTCCTCCTTGGTCGGATCCTCATGGCCGGTGACGAAGGCCAGGGTGGAGGTGAACTGGCGATGGGTCAGGGGAATACCGGCGTAGGCCGGCGCCGCCACCGCGCTGGTTACCCCGGGGACGATTTCGAAGGCGATGCCGTTTTCCACCAGGATTTCGGCTTCCTCGCCTCCCCGTCCGAAGATGAACGGGTCGCCGCCCTTGAGCCGGGTGACGATGCGGCCGGCCCGGGCCTTTTCCACCAGCAGCCGGTTGATGTCGTCCTGGCTGAGGGTGTGGTCGCCCCCCTGCTTGCCCACGTAGATCCGCTCGGCGGTTTCGGGGGCATGGGCCAGCAGCTCCGGCGCCGCCAGATAGTCGTAAACAAGCACCTCGGCGCGGCGGATGCATTCCCGGCCCCGCACCGTGATCAGGCCGGGATCGCCGGGGCCGGCGCCGACGAGGTAGACCTTGCCGGTTTGAACATCAGTTTTCATGGGCGGCGATTTCTTTCAGGATGCGATCCGCGCCGGCGGCCAGGAGCCGTTCCGCCAGCGCCTTGCCGACGGCTCCGGCGGCACCGACCGGCCCGGTGAGGGTTTCCCGGATCAGTGTAGAGCCGTCCAGGTCGGCCACCAGCCCAGAGATGGAGACATGCCCGTCATCCACGTTGGCATGGGCCGCGATGGGCACCTGGCACCCGCCCTCCAGGCGATGGAGAAAGGCCCGCTCGGCACGCACCGCGATGCGCGACGGCAGGTGGTCCAGCGGCGCCACCAAGGCGGCGGTGAACGGGTCGCCGCGGCGCAGCTCGATGCACAATGCCCCCTGGGCCACGGCGGGCAGGACGATGTCGGTGGGAAGGCGCTGGGTAATGCGGTCGGTCAACCCCAGGCGGTGTACCCCGGCGGCCGCCAGAACGACCGCGTCCAGCTGTTCGGCCGGATCCGCCAGCTTGCGCAATCGGGTGTCGAGGTTGCCCCGCAGGGATACGATGGCCAGGTCCGGTCGATGGTGCCTGATCTGGGCAGCCCTTCTCAGACTCGCGGTGCCCACCCGGGCGCCGGCGGACAGATCCGCCAGCAGCAAACCGTCGCGGGAAATCAGCACGTCGGCGGGGTCCGCGCGTTCAGGCACCGGGCCGATGCACAGTCCCTCGGGAAGCTCGGCGGGCATGTCCTTCATGCTGTGGACGGCCAGATCGACGCGGCCATCGAGCAGGGCCTCTTCGATTTCCTTGACAAACAATCCCTTGCCCCCCACCTCGGCCAAAGGGACGTCCAGGATCTTGTCACCCCGGGTCTTGATCACCGCCAGATCGACGGTGCATTCGGGGTAGAGCCGCCGGATCCGGTCGCCGACCCATTGCGCCTGCCAGAGGGCCAGCTTGCTGCCGCGGGTGCCGATGGTGAGCTTGGGACCCATCAGCGACCGCAGGTGCTGCAACTGGTGGCCGAACAGCCGGCGCAGCCGGAGGTGCCGGCCGAGCGCGACACGGTGGCGCCGCCGCTGCTTTTGCATACGAAGCCGCAGGCCGACAGGAGGCGTTGGACGTTGCGGCCCTCGCAGTGGGGGCAGTTTTCGGGGGCTTCCTGGCCGAAAACGAGGCATTCGAAGTTCTTGCCGCAGTCGGGGCAGTGGTATTCGTAGATGGGCATGGTGGTTGTTCCTGGTTGTTGGGTTGAGGTTGAAAGAAAGGACCTAAGGGACACAAAGGACAAAAAGGACAAAAAACAGATGCTTGGTGTCAAATTTCCAGTTTCCAGTTTCCAGTTTCAACTTCCCAAAGCGCCTCGATCACCCCGGCGGCGAGCAGGGGGACCATGATCTCGTGGTGACCCACCAGATTGATGCCCCGGCCGCCGCGGGTGGTGGGCCTCCCCACCACGTTGGTCAGGGGCCGGTAGTGGCGCACGAAATCCATGTTGATGGTGGTGACGGCGTCCAGTCGATGGCCGAGATTGCGCGCCAGGCTCGTGGCCTTGAGAAACACCTCCGGCAGGATCACCGCCGAGCCCACGTTGAGGTACACACCGCCCTCCAGCCGGGCCACCGCGGCGGCAAAGCGCCGGAAGTCCAGGTGGCTGGCCGCCCCGGCGGCCGCGGGATCGAAATCCGGGTGCATGTGGAGGATGTCGGTGCCCATGGCCACGTGCACCGTCACCGGGATGCCGAGCCGCGCGCCGGCCGCCAAAATGCTAAAATCGGCATGGGGAAGGCCCGCGTCAAGGATCTCGCGGCCCACCGCCTCCCCGAGGCCGATCTTGTCGCGCCCGGCCCGGCGCACGGCCCCGGCGAGAAAGACCGCCGTTTCATGGGCCATGCCAAAGGAGCCGTCGCCCAGAGCGGCGCCCACATCCTCGGAGGTCTTGCCGGCCAGGGCGAGCTCGGCGTCGTGGATGATGCCCGCGCCGTTCATGGCCACCAGGCCGAGGATGCCCCGGTCCATCAGATCGATGACCGTCGGATTGAGACCCACCTTGATGACGTGGGCGCCCATGCCGAAAATGATCATGCGCCGGGCGCGAGCCGCTGCGGCCACGGCCGCCACGGCGCTGCGCAGGTCATCGGCGGCCAGAATCGACGGCAAGCGGGCGAAGAATTCGCTCAGCGATGCGCCCGGCGTCCAGGTGCGGCCGGCGTCGGCAATGGTTACCTTGCTGGGCCGGTCTCCCAGGGGATAGGTGGTCAAACCGGTGAGGTCGATGGGCGGCAGGGGATCTTTCACGGCGTGTTTTCGTCCCGTGGCGGCGTTTCAAAGAGAATGTGGTCCACCAGTTCGCAGAGCACGTGCATCAAGGTGATGTGGGTCTCCTGGATCCGGGCGGTGACGTCCGATTCCACGGCAAAGACCAGGTCGGCCGCTTCGGCGAGGCGCCCGCCGCGTCCGGTGAGGCCCATGGTCGCCAGGCCCGCTTCCCGGGCGGCGTCCATGGCGGCCAGCACGTTGGGCGAATTGCCGCTGGTGCTGATGCCGATGGCCAAATCGTCCCGCCGTCCGATGGCCTGAACCTGTTTGGCGAAGATCTGGTCGAAATGGTAGTCGTTGCCGATGCTGGTGAGCACGGATGTGTCGGTGGTCAGGGCGATGGCCGCCAGGGGGCGGCGCTCGATCCGGAAGCGGTTGACGAATTCGGCGGCGATGTGCTGGGCGTCAGCGGCGCTGCCGCCGTTGCCGAAAAGCAGCAGCTTGCCGCCGGCCACCAGGCAGACGGCGATGCGCTCTGCCGCCTGGACGATGCGGGGGGCATTGGCCTGGAAGAAGCGCTCCTTGACCCGGACGCTGTCGGCGGCCGCGGCCAGGACCATGTCGTTCAAGGTGTTCAATTTTTCTCCTCGGGTGGAGGGGAGAGGATCTGTTCGATCTCGGCGCCGGCGTCGTGGCCGCGCTCGCAGGCCCGTTCCAAGGCGGCCAGGGCGTCCTGGCGACGCTGCTGCTTCAGGTACAGCATGCCGAGCCGGTACTGGAACAAGCCGTTGTCCGGCGCGATGTCCACGGCCTGTTCGCAAAAAATGGTCGTGATCTCGGGATTCTCGCCCTGCCGGTCGAAGAGCCAGCCCAGGGCGCTGAGGGCTTCGGCGTCGCCGGGATTGAGCTTGATGGCCCGCTTGTAGGCCGCTACGGCCTCCGGAATCGCCTCCAAGGCGAAGAGGCATTCTCCCATGAGGCGCCAGGCGATGGACGACTGGGGATTGAGTTTCGTGGCCGACTCCAGAAACGGGCGGGCTTCGCCGGCTTCTCCGGTTTCGAGATGGAGCCTTCCCGTCTGAAACATCACTTCAAAGACGGGTTCACCGATCTGGCTCGCCCGCCGCAGGTAGTGCAGCGCCTGGGCCCGATCACCGATCATCAGGTGGCTAAGGCCCGTGTTGTACAGCGCCATCACGTCGCCCGGAGCACGCTGAAGGGCCGCCTCGAAGCTGCGCAGGGCCGCCTCGTAGGCCCCCAGGACCCCGTAGCAGACCCCGAGGCTGTTGTGGACGTTGACATTGTCCGGGTTGAGGAGCAGGGCCTTCTTGAACTCTTCGATGGCCCCGTTGATGTCGCCGTGCTGGTAGCGCTGGTCGCCGCTGATATTCAGCGAGGTGTCGTCGAAGGCCACGCATCGTCCAGGGCCGAAAAAAGCGGCATGATCCAGTGCCTTGCGAGCGTTTTCGAGGATCTGGGACTTGGAAAATTGCAGACAGGGGTATTCGGCCACGCCTGCAGAGACGGTTTCGGTGATCTGCCCGGACAGGGCCGCCATGAGCGTCTCGATCCGGGCCAGGGCCTCCTGGCCACCTAGATCCGGGAGGATGCAGCCGAACAGATCCCAGCCCAGCCAGCCGCCGACGCCGCCGGTTTCCGCTGCCAGTTGAACCAACTGTTCGGCCACCTGGCAGTGGGAGGCGCTCGCCCGGGGTTGTCCTTCGCCTTCGGGCGCCGGCACGCCGAGGCGCAGGACCGCAGTGGCGAAGCGATCCAACGGCTCCAGCAGGGCGGTGGCTCGGGTGACGAAGGCGGAGCCCACGAGAATGTCGGGCATGACCTCGCCGCCGGCGCGGAATTGGGGGTCGGGGAAGATGGCCGTCTGGGCTTCGTGGCGGGCATCGGGCTTGCAGTAGAGAAAATCCCGGGCGCTGCTGCGGCAAAGCGCCAGCGATTGCACCTGAGGGGTCATCTGTCTCGCCTCGCGGTCAAGTTGGCCAAGGCCGATGCGATCAAGGGCAGCTCGTCGTCGGCCAGGGTGCGCACATCCAGAAGAAGGGTGTCGTTTTCGATGCGGCCGATGATCGGCGGGTCGTTGGCCCGCAGGGCCCGTTCCAGGGCGTCCACCGACATGACTTCGGTGCGCAGCCCGACGCACCGGGTGGCGAGGTTGAGCAGGGGCAGAGCGCCTCCGCCGGCCTTGGAGGCGGCGTCCAACACCGTTACCTTCAACCCGGGCACGCCGAGCGCTTCGATCTGTCCGGCCAGCGCATGGGCCCGGGCGTCCAGGTGGGCGGCGGATGCGGTGAGCATGCGCAAGGTGGGGATCTGGGCCACCGCCTGATCCGGGTCCCGGTAGAGGCGCAGGGTGGCTTCCAGGGCCGCCAGGGTGAGCTTGTCGATACGCAGGGCCCGGTTGATGGGATTCTGGCGCACCTTGGCGATGATCTCGGCATTGCCCAGGATGATGCCGGCCTGGGGGCCGCCGAGAAGCTTGTCCCCGCTGAAGGTGACCAGGTCGGCCCCCGTGGCCACGGCCTGCTGCACCGTGGGCTCGCCTGGCAGCCCGAAGGCGGAAAGATCCATGAAGTTGCCCGATCCCAGGTCGTTCATCACCGGGATGCCGTGCTCCCGGCCCAACGCCACCATCTCGGCCAGCGGCACCTCGGCGGTGAAACCCACCATGGCGTAGTTGCTCGTGTGCACCTTGAGCAGCAGGGCGGTCTCGGGACCGATGGCATTGACGTAGTCGCGCAGGTGGGTGCGGTTGGTGGTGCCCACTTCCCTGAGAATGGCCCCGCTCTTGGCCATGACGTCCGGAATGCGAAACGATCCGCCGATTTCCACCAGTTCGCCGCGGGAAACGATCACCTGGCGTCCGGCGGCGATCGTTTCCAGGCACAAGAGCACGGCCGCGGCGTTGTTGTTGACCACCATGGCAGCTTCGGCGCCGGTGATTTCGCACAGGATGTCGTGGACCGCGGTGTATCTGGACCCGCGGCGCCCCTTGGCCAGGTCGTATTCGAGGTTGGAGTAGCGCCGCGCCACCTGGCAGAGATTTTCCACCGCCGCCTCGGCCAGGAGACTGCGGCCGAGGTTGGTGTGGACCACGATGCCGGTGGCGTTGATGGCGCGGCGCAGGCGGTAGCGCAGGGCTTGGGCGGTGAACGTGCGCATTTGCGCGAGGACCGCTTCGGGCGCCAGGGCCGCCGGATCCACCGGCCGGCCGGCCATGATGGCGGTTCTCAAATCGGCCACGGCCTGTCGCGCCGCGCGGGTCACCAGGATCGGCGGCGCGGCGGCCAGCCATTCATCCGTGCGGGTGGCCGCCAGCAGTTGATCGATGGCCGGAAGCTGACGCAAAAGATGTTGCCGGGTTTCGCCGGGTGCTTCGGTGGGCGGACGGGTCATGAGCAATTCCTGGTGTCAAAGGTGGCGCTCTCCAGAGAAAGCGTCTCGTAAAATCGGAATTTCATACCATCTGTGTCCACATTCTGGCAACCGCTTTGTCCGCCGCCGCCGGGGTCAACCCGGGTATCCCGTAATCCGGCGGATTTCCTTGTAGAGCGGCTTCAGACGGCGGTACAGCTTCAAATAGACCCCGCGGTACAGGGCGTCGTAGCGGGCATGGCGCTCGGGGTCCGGCTCGAAGACGTCCCGGATGCGGGTCATGGCGGCCACGGCCCGATGGATATCGGCGTGCACGCCCAGGCCCACGGCCAGGTCGATGGCCGCGCCGAGGCCCGAGGTGTCGTAGATCCGGGGCCGGGCCGCCGGGAGGCCGAAAACGTCGGCGGTGGCCTGCATGGCCTGGCGGCTCTGGCTGCCGCCGCCGGATACCCGCAGTTCGGTGACGGGGATCCGGGTGCGCCGTTCGATGCGCTCCTTGCCCTCGCGCAGGGCATAGGCGAGTCCTTCGAGAATCGCCCGGTAGAGGTGTCCCCGGGTGTGCACGTCGCCGAAACCGATCACCGCCCCCTTGGCCTCCGGTCCGGGCGACTTGAGGCCCGGGGACCAGTAAGGCTGGAGCACCAGCCCCATGCTCCCCGGAGGAATGTCGGCGATCATGCGGTCGAACAGCTCCTCGGCGGCGATGTGCTCCATCCGGGCGGCCTGTTCCTCAAGCTGGCCGAACTGTTTCTTGAACCAACCGACCATCCAGTAGCCCCGGTAGATCATGACCTCGAGGCTGTAGCGTCCCGGCGCGGCCGACGGGTAGGGGGGCAGCAGGCGCACGGGTTCCACATAGCGGGCGCTGGTGACGTTGATGGTGGCCGTGGTGCCATAGCTCAGACAGCCCACATGGGGCTCGATGCCGCCGCTGCCGATCACCTCGCAGGCCTTGTCCGCCGCGGCGGCCACCACCGGCAGGCCGGCCGGAATGCCGGTTTCGGCGGCGGCGGCGGCCGTGATCTGGCCCATCACCGCCGTGGGCGGCACCAATTCGGGCAGCAGGTCCGGAGAGATGCCGATGGCCTGCCATTTCCAGTCCCGGGACGGTGCCCAGGCGAAGCGCTTGTAGTCGAAGGGGAGGTAGGCGACGATGCTGGCGGCGGAGTCGACGAAGCGGCCGGTCAAGCGCCAGTTGAGGTATCCGGAAAGCAGAAGGTACTTGCGGGTCTGGGCCCAGATTTCGGGCTGGTGCATGCGGATCCAGTTGGATTCGGCCTCGGACCGGAAATATGAGATGGTGTCGCTGAGTCCGAGGAGCCGGAACGCCATTCCCCATAAACCCGCCAACGGCGGCAAGTCATAGGTGCGCCGCTGGTCGAGCCAGACGATGGCGGGCCGCAGGGGCCGGCCGGATGCATCCAGGTTGATCACCGTGCTGCGCTGGGTGGTCACCGCCACCCCGGCGATGCGTTCCCGCAGCGAGACGTCATCCTGCCAAAGACCCTGGCAGGCGGTGCACAGGGCCTGCCAGAAGACTTCCGGATCCTGCTCGGCCCACCCCGGCCGGGGGATGACATAGGGCTCGAAAACCACCTGGCGGCGGCCAATCAGCCGGCCGGCGGGGTCGAAGACCAGGGCCTTGAGGCTCTGGGTGCCGTTGTCGATGGCCAGCAGCAAATCCTTGTGGTTCATTGCCGACGCTCGAATTTCGAAATGTGAGAAAGCGATTTGTCCAAGGCGGTGGTCGGACGGGTCCGACCAAAAACCGCTGTCCGGGAGTTTTTCATGGTTTCATACCGCTTTCAATCCAACCCCAGCGTTCCCCCTGGATTCATGATGCCGTGGGGGTCGAAGTGGCGCTTGAGGGCCCGCAGCACCGCCATCTGCTCCGGCCCCAGGTGCATTTCCATCCAGGGGGCCATGATCCGGCCGACGCCGTGATGGTGGCTCAGGCTGCCGCCGCTGGCGGCGATACGGCCGATGATTCCCCGGTGAAAGGCGGTAAAATCCGCCAAATCCCCGGGGCGTGTGATGAAAATGAAATACAGGTTCGTCCCCTGGGGATAAAAGTGGGAAGCGTGGGTCATGCAGATGGTGCCGGGGCGCCGCTTGATAAAGGCGCGCACCTGCCGATAGACCTCGTCGAGCCGGTCCCAGGGGACGGCGGTTTCCAGGGTGTCGATGGCAATGCCGAAATCGGCGAGGTCCTCGCGCAGGTACGGGTCGGTAAACCGGCCGCGGGCCCAGCGTGCCACCGGGTATCCGGTGAGGTAGAATCCGCCGTGGCGACTCCCGATGCGGCGGGCCTGGCGCCGGATGTTGGCGGCGAAATCTGCCTGCCCGTCGGCCTGGCCGAGCATCAGGCAGCGCCTGCCGGCGATGAAGCCGCGCCGGGCGAGCAGCCGGTCGAGCCAGGGATGGTCGATGCCGTAAAGCTTCAGGGCCACGTCGGTCTCCTCCCCGTCGGAGATGCGCAACACCGAGGGGAGGCCGAACTCGCCCTGGGCGATGGCCCGGGCCGCGGCCACCGCCCGGGGCCAGGAGGGGAACAGGAAGCTGAAGCGGCGCCGGTTTTCGGGCCGATGGCGAAACACCTTGAGGGTGGCGGCCACCATGACCCCGAAGCAACCCTCGCTCCCCTTGAGCATGTCGTTGACCTTGGGGCCGGTGGCCGCGGCGGGGTAGGGCAGGGTGCGAATCTCGCCGGCCGGGGTGACGAAGTGCTGGCTGACCACCAGGTCGGCGGCGTCCCCGTAGTACGAAGACTGCTGGCCGGCGCCCAGGGCCGCGATCCAGCCCCCCACGGTGGAATACTCGAAACTCTGGGGAAAGTGGCCGCCGGTGTAGCGGGCGGCGGCGCCGTAGCGCTCCGGGGCCTCGTTCAGGGCGCGCTCGTAGGCCGGGCCGAGGATCCCGGGCTCCACCGTCACGGTCCGGTTGGTTTCGTTGAAGGCCAGGATGCGGTGCATGTGGGTGGCCAGGGCCAGGGTCACGCCGCCGCCCACGGCCTGAAGGCCCAGGGTCACCGAGCTGCCGCCGCCGTAAACCCGCAACGGGATCCGCTGACGGTGGCAGAAGGCCACCACGGCCCGCACGTCGTCGGCGTGCCGGGGGTGGACCACCAGGTCCGGGACGGGCCCGGGATCCTGCCGGCGCAGGCGAATGGCCTCTTCCAGGGTTTGGCCGGTACCGTAGCGAACCCGGCTGAAATCGTCTCCGGCGATGTTGGCGTCTCCGACGATGCGCGCCAATGCCTCGACCTGATCGGTTTTGAGGCGGCGGGGCGAGGGGCAGCGTACCGGGGCGTCGCCGGTGTCGCGGGGCTGCGCAAAATCCTGGTCCGTCAATGCCAGGCGCGCCTTGAGCAGTTTGTAGAGCCGGGCGTTGGGGTGCTTGAAGGCGTTCGGGGCGCCCCATTTGAAGATCGCCCGATAGGTGCCCGGTTGGGGTGGGCTGTCGCGCCAGGCTGGGGTGAAGGTGGAAGAGGGGGGCATGGGTTGGCCTTTATGAGTGACTAAAGTTACGAGTGACTAAAATGACTAAAGTGACGAATGACTAAAATTACGGGTGGCTAAGGTGACGATGTTGCGGTTGCGAGGGAGGGGAAATCAAGGGAACTGGGCAGCCTCCTTCTCGCCCGCTGCGGATCGATTTGGGAAACGGGTCCCGGGGGCCTCTATCCCGGGCGGCAGTATTGGCGCCAGTACGCCAGATAGGCCGATTCCTCGGCCTGCCAGCGCGCATCGTCCCAGCCGAGGGCCGGTTGGCACAAGCGGCGGATGCGGGGGAGAAAATCCTTTCCCCCCTCGGGCAGGAGCAGCCCCAGACGGACCCGGCGCAGCAGGAGGTCGGTGAGGTGGCGCACCTGCTCGTTGCGGGCCGCATGGGCCAACTCGGCCCAAAAAGTGCGGGTCGCCCCGACGGGCGACAGGTCGTCCATGGTGGCGTTCGCCACGATATCGGCGGCCGCCGGTCCGTAGCGGCCCGCCAGGCGCCGCCGAGCCTCCGGATCGAGACCCGCGGCCTCCCGGGCGTCGATCCTGCCCGGTGCCAGGGCCGTCCAGACCGACCGCCGCCGCGAAGCCCGGGGCAGCCACGGCGCGGCGGCGGCCAGGGCGTCGCGGGCCAGGCACCGGAAGGTGGTCAGCTTGCCGCCGGTGACGGTGACCAGGCCGTTTTCGACCCAGACCACGTGTTCGCGCGATTCGTCCGAAGGCGGTCGGTCGCCCCGGCCCACCACCGGCCGGACCCCGGTCTGGATGCTGAGGATGTCCTCGATGCCGATGTCTCTGCCAGGCGCAATGTGGTTGACCGCCGCCAACAGGTAGGCGATTTCGGCGCTGTCCGCCCGTGGTTCGGCGTCGAGAGCCTGGCGGTGGTCCAGGTCGGTGGTGCCCACCAGGACCGCGTTTTCCCAGGGAAGAACGAACACACCGCGGCCGTCTGCCGGATGGGCGAAACTGACGGCCCCCGGCAGGGGAAGGGTCGGGGCCGACAGGACGAGGTGACTGCCGCGCAGGGGGCGCAGGTGCAATTTGGCGTGGGGCAGCGGGCCGAACTGACCGGCCTGGACCCCGGTGGCGTTGACCACCGCGCCGGCCTGCAGACACCGCTCGATCTCCGCTTCCCCGTCGCGGACCGCCACCGCGGCGATGCGCCCCGCGCGGTCGCGCTCCAATGCTTCCACCTGGGTGTAGTTGAGGGCCGTGCCGCCGAAAGCCCGGGCCGCTTCGATCAGGCGCAGCACCAGCCGGGCGTCGTCGGTCCGGGCGTCCTCGAATCGGTAGGCCCCCAGGAGCGCGCGGCATCGGAGGCCGGGAAAGGTGGCGGTGAACTCGGCGCGGCGCAGATAGCGGTGGGTCCGCCGGCCGGCGATCAGGTCGTAGAGATTCAACCCGATGTGCATGGCGGCACGCCCCGGGGGCTGGCCATGGTACAGGGGCACGAAGAAGGTCAACGGATCCACCAGCCCCGGCGCCTTGGCCAGAAGCGTCTCGCGGGCCAGCACCGCGCTGCGGGTCAGGGCGAAGCGGCCCTGGCGCAGGTAGCGCAACCCCCCGTGGACCAGCTTGGAGCTGCGGCTGGAAGTGCCCCAGGCATAGTCGCGGCTCTCGAGCAGCAAGGAACGCATGCCGCGGCGGGCCGCTTCGAGGAGCACCGCGGCGCCGGTGATCCCGCCGCCGATGACGATCAGGTCCCAGTGATCTGGCAGGTCGGAAAGCTTCATGTCGGTCCTGCGCCCAGAAAGCCGGCTGAAGTGGAATGGTTCGTTTTCCATACCCACCCGGCGCCTCGGGCGTCAAGGGGCGCCGATGCGGATTGAGGCGTGGATTTTGAATCCGATTTCGTCTATGCTCACCGCCCGTAAAAACCACCTGCTGTGATCTGCAAGAAAGGTCGCCATGTCACCACGACGATTTGAATCTATTCTCGTTACGGGAGGTTGCGGGTTCATCGGCGCCAACTTCATCCGCTACCTATTGGAGCGCTCCGGTTACGGGGGCCGGGTGGTCAACGTGGACAAGCTCACCTACGCGGGCAACCCGGAAAATCTCGACGGCCTGTCCGAGCGCTTCGGCCGCCGCTACGGCTTCGTGCAGGCGGATATCTGCGATGCGGACGCGATGGCGGACGCCTTTGCCTGCTGGGAAGTGGACGCCGTGTGCCACTTCGCCGCGGAGTCCCATGTGGACCGCAGCATCGTCGCCCCGGACGCCTTCGTGCGCACCAACGTCAACGGCACCTTCACCCTGCTGGAGGCGGCCCGCCGGCACGGGGAGCGCCTGGTTCTGTTTCACCACGTCAGCACCGACGAGGTTTTCGGTTCCCTGGGCGTGGAGGGCTACTTCACCGAATCCACGCCCTACGATCCGTCCAGCCCCTACTCGGCCTCCAAGGCGGCCTCGGACCACCTGGTGCGGGCCTACGGGCGCACGTACCGCCTGCCGGTGACGGTGTCCAACTGCTCCAACAACTACGGGCCTTACCAGTTCCCCGAAAAGCTCATCCCGCTGATGATTCTCAACGCCGTGGAGGGCAAGCCGCTGCCGGTCTATGGCGATGGGGGCAACGTGCGCGACTGGCTCTTCGTCGAGGACCACTGCCGGGCGATCTGGTCCGTGATGCAGTCCGGGCGGATCGGGGAGACCTACAACATCGGCGGCCGCAGCGAGCGCAACAACTTGCAGGTGGTGGAAGCCCTCTGCGATCTCGTCGACGGGCGCTGCCCGACCCTGGACCGGGCACGGCGGGCCCTGATCACCTTCGTGACCGACCGGCCGGGACATGACCGGCGCTACGCCATCGACTGCGCCAAGATCGAAAATGAACTCGGTTGGCATCCGGCGGTCACCTTCGAGGAGGGGCTGGCCCAGACCATCGACTGGTACCTTGCCAACGGGGATTGGACTCGCCGGGTTCGCAGCGGCGCCTACCGGCAATGGATCGACCAGCAATACGGGCCGCGGCCCGATGCCGACGGATGAGGCCATGATTCAACGAAAAGCCAAGGATTACCTGGTGTTCGCCTTGGACGTGCCGAGCGCGGCGGCGACCGAGCCCCTGGTCGAGCGGTTGGCCGGGGCGGTGGGGATGTTCAAGATCGGCCTGGAACTCTTCGTCCGCGAGGGACCGGCGGTGGTGGCGCTGGTACGGCGCCACGGGGGGGCGCGGATCTTTCTGGATCTCAAGCTCCATGACATCCCGGCCACCGTCCGGCGGGCCATGGCGGCCGCCGCGGCCCTGGATGTCGATTTCGTCACGGTGCACTGCGGCGAATCGGCGGCCATGCTCCAGGCGGCGGTGGAAGGCGCCGGAGGCCGAGTGAAGGTCCTCGGGGTGACCGTCCTCACCAGCGTCGCACCGGCCGACCTGAAGGCCGCCGGCCTGAGACCGGAGCTGGCGGAAAATCCCGGCAATCTGGTTTTGGCGCGAGCCGCGATGGCCGCGGACGCAGGCTGCGCCGGGGTCGTGTGTGCCGGCCACGAACTCGGGATGCTCAAAAGGCGGTTCGGCACCCGCCTGCTCGCCGTTGTGCCGGGGATCCGCCCCGATGTCGAGACGGTCGCCGCCGATGATCAGCGCCGTGTGGTGACGCCGGCCGCGGCGGTGGCCGCGGGGGCCGACTACCTGGTGGTGGGCCGGCCGATCCGGGATGCGCCCGACCCGCGACAGGCAGCCTCGGCCATTACCGGCGAGATTGCCGGCGCAATGGCCGCCCCGGGAGACCGTTGAAGGGGAGCCTGAAAGGCTTATTCTTCAAATCAAACAGATACTTCATGCCAGAATTATGCGAGGCGCTATGACACAAAGGAAACCCGCCATGAAAACATTCTGGGCCACGCTTGTGGTGTTCGGGCTGCTCACCGGTACGCTGGCCGCGGGCCAGAAGGAAGAGGTGGAGGCCCTGCTCAAGTCCAAGATCGATTCCGTGCTGGAAATCCTGTCGCACAAGGAACTGGCGCAGGAAGACAAGAGCGCGAAGATCATGGAGGCGGTGGAGCCGATCTTCGATTTTGATATCATGGCCAAGTTGACGCTGGGCAAGACGGGTTGGCAGCGGATGAACGCTTCGCAGCAGCAGGAGTTCATCGATCTGTTCGTCGTCCGACTGAAGGCCTCCTACGTGGACAAGACGTCCCTCTACAACGACGAGAAGGTCGCCTACAAGCCCGCCGTGTTGGAAGACAACAAGGTTCACGTGCCGATGGACATCATCGGCGCGGACGGCGTCATATCGGTTCTTTACAAATTTTATTCCTCCTCGCAGAGTTGGAAAATATACGATGTCGAAATAAACGGCGTCAGTCTGGTCCAGAGCTACAAATCGCAGTTTACCGAAATCCTGCGCAACGGGACGGTCGACGACCTTCTCGGCGAATTGCGGAAAACACCGGTGAACGAAAAAACCAGCTAAAGGTGCGGCCAACGACATGTCCAGGATGGAAACTTTTCTATATCGCTTCTTCGATCGCATCGTCATCGGGCGCCCGCGTACGACCATTGCACTGCTGATCTGCGTGACGGTGGTCTTGGCGTATTTCGCCAAAGATTTCAAAATCGACGCCTCCTCGGACACGCTGATCAAACAGAGCGACGAAGCGTTCCGCTACTCCCAGAAAATGTCCGAGCGCTTTGGCGTCGGGGATTTTCTCTATATCGCCTACACCCCTTCCGGGGACCTGCTTTCCGCCGAAGTGCTGGCGGACATCGGCCGCCTGCGGGACGAAATCAAGGCTATGGAACGGGTGGAGTCCGTGGTGACCCTTCTGGACGTGCCGCTGCTGGAAAGTCCGCCCTTGACCGTCAGAGAACTGGCGGGAGATCCCCACACCCTCGCGTCACCGGGGATCGACCGTGAAATGGTCCGCAGGGAACTGGCCAACAGCCCCATCTACCGGAATCTCATCGTCAGCCCGGACCTGAAGACCACCGCCATCCAGGTGAATTTCAAGCTCGACCAATACTACTACGACCTCGTGCAGCGGCGGAACCGGCTGGAGGATAAATCTCGCGAAGGCCGCCTGAGCGATGAAGAGGCCGACGCCTACGCCGCCGTCAAGGCGGAGATCGAGAAGTACAGGGAAGCGGAGGACAAGCGGCGCGGGGAGGAAATAAAGCAAATTCGCGGCATCATGGACCGCCACCGTGACAGCGCCGAACTGTTTCTCGGCGGGGTGAGCATGATCGCCGACGACATGATCCATTTCGTCAAGAACGATTTGAAGATCTTCGGCGCCGGGGTGTTCTTTTTTCTCGTGATGACACTGGCCGCCATATTCCGCGGGCTCCGGTGGGTCGTCTTGCCCATGCTCTGCTGCATCGTGTCCGCCGTGGCCATGATCGGCGCCCTGGGATTGTTCGGCTGGAAAGTCACGGTGGTTTCCTCGAATTTCATCTCGCTGCAGTTGATCATCAGCATGACCTACACGATCCACCTCGTGGTCCGCTACCGGGAGCTTCAGATCAGCTACCCGTCCGATGGCCCGCAGGCGCTTTGCAGCAAGACCATCCGCTTCATGCTGATCCCCACCTTCTATGCCGCCCTGACCACCGTCGCCGGATTCGAATCCCTGATCCTTTCCGACATCCTTCCGGTGGTCGCCTTCGGCTGGATGATGTCCACCGGGATTTGCGTATCCATGGTGGTGACCTTCATCCTGTTTCCCGCCGGCATCATGCTGCTGCCCCAGGCGCCTCCGCCGGTGGTGAAAGATACCCGATTTTCGTTCACTCCGGCCCTGGGGCGGTTCACCGAGCACCATAAAGTTCTCGTTCTGGCGATCTGCGGGATCGTCCTTCTCGGCAGCGCCGCAGGGATGTCGCGGCTGATGGTGGAGAATTCCTTCATCAACTATTTCAAGGAATCCACCGAAATCTACCAGGGGATGAAAGTCCTGGACCAGCAGCTCGGTGGCACCACGCCGCTGGACATCATCATCGATTTCAAGGACTCGGAAGCCCTGGATCCGGTCGAGACGCCCCCATCCGAGGGGCAAGCGGAGGCGGACGGCTTTGGCGAGTTCAATGAATTCGAGGAGGGATCCGACCGCAAATACTGGTTCACGCCTTACAAGATGAACCGGGTGCTCGAGGCGCATGCGTATCTTGAACAACTGCCCGAAGTCGGCAATGTCCTCTCGCTGGGCACCATGATGAAAATCGCCACCCGGCTCAACAACGGCGAACCGTTGGACAGTTTCGAGCTGTCCCTGGCCTACAACGAAATTCCGGAGACGTACCAGGAACTGCTGGTCAAGCCGTTCGCCTCGGTGGAACACAACCAGGCCCGCCTCTTCGTTCGGGTGAAGGACTCCGAACCCGGCCTGCGCCGCAACGAATTCATCCAACGCGTCGAGCATGATCTCATCGCCAAGCTCGGCTTCAAGGAGGATGAGATCCATCTCACCGGGTTGCTGGTCCTTTACAACAACATGCTCCAGAGCCTGTTCGAGTCCCAATTCGCTTCGCTGGGGAGCGCCGTTCTGGCCATGATCGCCATGTACCTCGTTCTTTTCCGGTCGCTGAAGGTTTCCCTCATCGCCATTTTCCCCAACCTCTTCGCCATCGGCGCCATTCTCGGATTCATGGGATGGGCCGGCATACCGCTGGACATGATGACCATCACCATCGCCTCCATCAGCGTCAGCATCGCCGACGACAACGCGATCCAGTACATCTGCCGCTTCCGGGAGGAGATCAAGACCGACGGCGACTATATCGGCGCCATGCATCGGTGCCACGGCAGCATCGGCTACGACATGTTCTACACCACCATCACCCTCGTGATCGGGTTTTCCATCCTGGCGTTGTCCAACTTCATCCCCACCATCGTCTTCGGTCTGCTCACCGGGTTGGTGATGATCATCGCCCTGTTCGCCTCCCTGACCCTGCTGCCGGTGTTGATCGTCCTGGTCAAACCCTTCGGCGACGGCCGCGCGGCGGCGGTTCGATAGGCCGTTCCGCCGCCCCGGCGCCCCAATGGCGCGGCTCCGGATTGTTCCCTTGACAGTGCGCATGTCGGGTGGTAGACGCTGAAACTTCTTAAAAAAGAATCCCAAAGCCGGGAAGGCGAGCCATGGACAACTGGACGTTCGGATTCACAATGATCGTCGTGGGGATGGGCGGCACCATCGTCACCCTGGGCCTGTTCGCCCTGATGATGGGACTGCTGAAAAAGCTGTTCCCCGTGCCCGCGGAGGAACAGCCGCCCGAGACCGTTCCTGCGGAAGAAATCGCTCCGGAAGAGGTGGAGGAACCTGAAAACACTTGCGACGATGAGGCTGCGCCATGCTAGATGCAATCATTAGCGGGTTGAGCGGTTTGGGAGCCGGTGTCGCCAACCTGCACTGGTCCAATCCGATCATGATCGCGGTGGGCGGAGTGCTCCTGTACCTGGCGATCAAGAAGGACGTCGAACCCCTCCTGCTCGTTCCCATCGGCTTCGGGGCCATTCTGGTCAACATCCCGTTGGCGGACCTGATGGGCGATGAGGGATTTCTGCGCACCATCTACAACATGGGGGTGGCCAACGAGCTGTTTCCCCTGCTGATTTTCATCGGGATCGGGGCCATGACGGACTTCGGGCCCCTCCTGGAGAACCCGAAGATATTCCTCCTTGGCGCCGCCGGACAGTTCGGGATCTTCCTGACCATCGGCCTGGCCCTGGTGGCCGGTTTTTCCAAGCTCGACGCGGTGGCCATCGGGGTGATCGGGGCCTGCGACGGCCCGACGGCGATCTACGTGACGTCCAAGTACGCCCCTCACCTCCTCGGGGCCGTATCGGTGGCCGCCTATTCCTACATGTCGCTGGTGCCGGTGATCCAGCCGCCCATCATGCGCCTGCTCACCACTGAAAAAGAGCGCCAGATCGACATGTCCCATGTCACCCACACACCGGCTTCCAAGACGACCCGCATCGTTTTTCCCATCGCCGTCACCATCTTCGGCGGCCTCATCGCTCCCAAGGGGCTGCCGTTGCTGGCCACGATCATGCTGGGCAACCTCATGAAGGAATCCGGCGTGGTCAGCCGCCTCACCAAGGCCTCGGAAAACGAGATCGCCAACGTGGTGACCCTCCTCCTGGGCATTTCCATCGGGGCCACCATGGACGGGCGGTTGTTTTTGAAGGGGCAAACCCTGCTCATCCTGGCCTTCGGTTTTCTCGCCATCTGCCTGGACACGGTCTGCGGGGTGGCCTTCGGCAAGTTGATGAACCTGCTCAGCGGCGGCAAGTTCAACCCGCTGATCGGCGCGGCCGGCATCTCGGCCTACCCCATGGCCGCCCGCGTGGTGCAGAAGGAAGGGCAGAAGTACAACCCGTTCAGCTTCCTGCTCATGCACGCCGTGGGAGCCAACACCGGCGGCCAGGTCGGCTCGGTGATGGCCGCGGCCATCATGCTCTCCGTACTCCAGGGAATCGGCCTCGTGCCCTGAGGCGTTGCGAATTGTCGGGTTTCATGACAGAGGCTCCTCGATCGGACAGGTCGAGGAGCTTTTTCATGTCTGGGGCGCCGTTCCCATGGGGGACGGTCCGTTGGGCCGGCGAGGAAGGGGGTTGCGTTTTGTTCCGCTTCCCGGGATCAGAGCCCCAGCAGCCGCCGGGGGTTGTCGCTCATCAGCGCCTGCTTCACACCGTCCTTGAAGGGGATCTGGTCCAGTCCGGCCACGATCCGGGTACGCTTGAGCAGGGGGTAGTCGCTGCCGAACAGGGCCTTGTGACGCAGGGGGCCATCGATCTGGCGGATCACGTCGTCCTCGGGGATGCGCTTGGGCCCCCAGCCGGCGATTCGGAGAACCTCCCCGGGCAATCATTCGATGGGGTTGGAAAACGGCCGGGACGGCCTGTGCCGTTTGGGTGAGGCGTTTCGGCTTACGGCATTTGTCCCCGGGCTGTCAAGATCGGCTCCATGCGCGAGACGTTGCCGGATGAGCCATTGAACTTTCAGGACATTTTCCAAGGCCCTGCGGTTCAGCGGCCGCGATGGTGTCGGAGAAGGGTCCTTTTGGTCCTTATTACTTGAACGGGAGAGACGTCATGAATCCACTGATTTTTCGCGAGTACGACATCCGCGGCATTGCCGATACGGATTTCACCGATGCCGACGTCGAAGTCCTGGGCCGGGCCGTCGGCACCCTTCTGGCCCGCCGGGGAAGCCGACGGCTCACCGTGGGACGAGACTGCCGTCTCTCGTCGGACCGCTATGCCGAGCGCTTCATCGCCGGCCTGGCCGCCACGGGAGCTCAGGTCACCGACATCGGTGTCTGCCCCACCCCGCTGCTCTACTTTTCCATTGCCCACCTGGCGCAGGAAGGCGGGGTGATGATCACCGCCAGCCACAACCCGGGGGAATACAACGGGTTCAAGATCTGTCGCGGCTTGGATTCGGTCCATGGGGAAGAGCTTCAGCAGGTTCGCGCCATCATCGAAAAAAGGGAGTTCGTCGCTGGGGACGGAACCTGCCGGACGACGGACTTGGTGCCGGCTTACACGGCATTCTTGACGGGCAACCTCAAACTGGCCCGGCCGATGCGCATCGCCGTGGACGCGGGCAACGGCACTGCCGGTCCCCTGGCGGTGCCGATTCTCACCGCCCTGGGCTGTGAGGTGGTGCCGCTGTACTGCGAGATGGACGGCCGTTTTCCCAATCACCCGGCCGATCCTACCGTGGCGGACAACATGGCCGATCTGATCCGTACCGTGGTCGACCGCGGTTTGGACCTGGGCATCGGCTTCGACGGCGACGGAGACCGGATCGGCGTGGTGGACGAACGGGGGCGCATCGTCTACGGCGATCGCCTCATGATCCTCTTTGCCCGCGAGATCCTTTCGCGCAAGCCCGGAGCGACCTTCATCGGCGAGGTCAAGTGCTCCAAGACGATGTACGACGATATCGAAAGACACGGCGGCCGGGCCGTCATGTGGAAGACCGGGCACGCCTTGATCAAGAAAAAGATGAAGGAGGAGGGGGCCGAGATGGCAGGGGAGATGAGCGGGCACATGTTTTTCGCCGACCGCTATTTCGGCTTCGACGACGCGATCTATGCCGCCGGCCGCCTGCTGGAGATCCTGTCGGCGACGAGCCGGCGGATCTCCGACCTGCTGGCCGGCGTTCCCGAAACGGTCACCACCCCGGAGATCCGGGTCGAGTGCCCCGATCACATCAAGTTCGCCGTGGTGGCGAAGGTGACCGAAACTCTGCGCCGATCCTATCCCGTCATCGACATCGATGGCGTCCGGGTGCTCCTGGACGATGGCTGGGGGCTGGTGCGGGCCTCCAACACCCAGCCGGCCCTCGTCTTGCGCTTCGAGGCGCCTACCGAAAGCCGGCTGGCGGAGATCCGCAACCTGGTGGAGGGCGTGTTGCGGCAGGTCCAGGCCGAATTCGTGTGACGGCGGGCGATAGCCCGCCACGAGTCAGGCCTTCGAAAGCTTCTGCTGGATCTTGGCCCACGTGTCGCGCAGGGTAACGCTGCGGTTGAAGACCGGGCGCCCCGGTCGGCTGTCCTTCGCATCGACGCAGAAATAGCCCAGACGCTCGAACTGGAAGAAGTCTCCCGGGGCCGCGGCGGCCAGCCCCGGTTCCAGCCGGCAGCCGCCCAGCACGGTCAGGGCCTCCGGGTTGACAAGGTCGAGAAACGATGCGCCCTCCGGCACCTCGGCGGGGTTGTCCACCGTGAAGAGGTGCTCGTAGAGGCGCACGTCGGCGCCGATGGCCGCGTGAGCCGCCACCCAGTGGATCGTTCCCTTGACCTTGCGGCCGTCCGGGGCGTCGCCGCCGCGGGTGGCCGGGTCGTAGGTGCAGCGCAATTCGACAATCTCCCCGGAGTGCGGATCGGTGACCACACCGGTGCAGGTGATGAAGTAGGCGTAGCGCAGCCGCACTTCTCGCCCCGGCGCCAAGCGGAACCACTTCTTGGGCGGATCGACCATGAAGTCGTCGCGTTCGATGTAGATTTCCCGCCCGAAGGGAACTTGCCGGGTGCCGGCCTCCGGGTCTTCCGGGTTGTTGATCGCCTCCAGGGTTTCGGTGTGCCCCAGAGGGTAGTTCTCGATGACCACCTTCAGCGGCCGCAGCACCGCCATGACCCGCGGGGCCCGGCGGTTGAGGTCCTCGCGCAGGCAGTGCTCCAGCAAGGTGTAGTCCACGGTGCTCTGTGCCCGGGCCACGCCGATGCGGTCGCAGAAATCGCGGATCGCCTCGGGGGTGAAACCCCGGCGGCGCAGGCCGCTCAAGGTGGGCATGCGCGGGTCGTCCCAACCGTCGACGATTTTTTCGGCCACCAACTGCAGCAGCTTGCGTTTGCTGAGCACCGTGCGGGTCAGGTTGAGGCGGGCGAACTCGTACTGGTGCGGGCGGTCGGGGATTTCCAGGGTGTCGAGAATCCAGTCGTAGATCTCCCGGTTGTTCTCGAATTCCATGGTGCAGATCGAGTGGGTGATCCCCTCGATGGCATCCGACAGGCAGTGGGCGAAATCGTAAAGCGGGTAGATGCACCAGCGGTCGCCCGTGCGGTGATGATGCGCCTTTCGAATCCGGTAGAGGGTCGGGTCGCGCATGACGACGTTGGCGCTGGCCATGTCGATCCTGGCCCGCAGGACCCGGCTGCCCTCCTCGAATTCCCCGTTTTTCATGCGCTCGAACAGATCGAGATTTTCTGCCACCGGACGATCGCGGTACGGACCGGGGGAGCCCGGGCGGGTCAGCGTGCCCCGGGATTCGCGGATCTGCTCGGCGCTCTGGTCGTCCACGTAGGCCTTGCCCTTTTCGATCAGGGCCACGGCGAACCGGTAGAGCCGATCGAAGTAGTCGGAGGCGTAAAAGAGGCGATTTTCCCAGTCGAAGCCCAGCCATCGCACATCGGCCTGGATCGATTCGACGTAGGCGACTTCTTCCTTGGTGGGGTTGGTATCGTCGAAGCGCAGGTTGCAGGTGCCGGAAAATTGCCGGGCGATGCCGAAATTCAAGCAGATCGACTTGGCGTGCCCGATGTGCAGGAAACCATTGGGTTCCGGCGGAAAGCGGGTAGCGACCCGTCCGCCGTGCACGCCGGCGGCCACGTCGTCCGCAACGATCTGGCGGATGAAATCCATCGATTTTTGGCTTTCCGCGCTTTCCGCCGAGGCCGGCGTTTCGGCGTCATCCTTGATTGCCCCCATTGGTATTCCTTTCTCTGTCGGCCGAAGCCCGCCAGCGGGGGCGGCAGGAATTCGGTCGGCCCGATAACGATGCGTTGAAAACGAGTGGCCTTTTTTTTTCACATTTCGCTTTGGCGGTCAACCACACGGCATCCCGACGGCAAGCCGGCGGCGCCGCTTGGCCATTGGCGGTTTCGATGATTTCACTTTCCCCCCATGCGAAAAATTGATAAGGATTCTCAATCAGCCTGTGCCAACCCTAAAACAAAAGGAGGTCCAATGCCCGAGGAGATGACAGTCGGCTGCGCTCGCCCCACCGGCGGGCCCGTCGGGGAGGAACCCTCTCCGGCGCCTGATTCTCCAACCTCAACCGCACCCGCAAAGGAGGTGAGTCCCATGATCATGGTCGGCCGCAAGGCGCCGGATTTCGCCGCGCCCGCTTATCACCAAGGCAAGTTCGTGTCCGTGAAACTTTCCGAATTCCTCGGCAAGTGGGTCGTGCTATGCTTCTACCCGGGTGACTTCACCTTCGTCTGAGCGACGGAAATTTCGGCAGTTGCCGAAAAGAACAAGGCTTACGAGGACCTGGGGGTGCAGGTACTGTCGATGAGCATCGACAGTGTCTTCGTCCACAAGATGTGGAACGACGTCGAGCTGTCCAAGATGGTTGCCGGCGGGGTTCCCTTCCCGATGCTTTCCGATGCTGGCGGCAAGGTCGGCGCGGCCTTCGGCGTTTATGACGACCAGGCCGGCGTTGAGACCCGCGGCCGCTTCATCATCGATCCCGACGGCGTGATTCAGGGCTACGAGATTCTTACCCCGCCCGTGGGCCGCAACGTCGAAGAAACCATTCGCCAGGTGCAGGCCTTCCAATTGGTTCGCAACACCAAGGGCGCCGAGGCCACCCCGTCCGGATGGCGGCCCGGCAAGATGACCCTGAAGCCAGGGCCCGGCCTGGTCGGAAAGGTCTGGGAAGTGTGGAAAACCAACATGGCCTTCGATTGATGGGCTTTTGACACGATCCCCCATCGTTCTCAAGATGGTGGCGGGTCGCCGTGCTGTAAAATTGGCCGCAGACCAGTGCAGACAGTCCGAGACCCCAACCGGTCGCCTTCCGCCTGCGCTTGTCTGCGGTTTGCTGCGCTTGTCTGCGGTTTGCGTTGATGCGACATGAAACTGGATCGCCATCCGGGCTTCCTGGATGAAAGCGATGAACTTCCCGTCTTGGGCCCGAGCGAAAAGACCATGATATTTTTCAGGATTCAACGCGCATGATCTTCGTCCGCACCGTCACGACCCGCATCGACGCCGACCGTTGCATCGGCTGCGGCCTTTGCGTCCGTGTTTGCCCGGCCGGCACGTTGGCCATGGAGGGTGACAAGGCCCGGGTGGTGGGCGACCAGTCCCTCAATTGCGGCCACTGCGCGGCCGCCTGCCCGGTGGAGGCCGTTGCCGTCGGATCCCTTTCGGCCGAGACGATCCGCTTTGCCTCCTTTGTCGCCGACACCCGCTGGATGCCGCCGGGGCAATGCGATCTTCCGCAGTTGGTTCGTCTGATGGGCTCTCGGCGCAGCTGCCGCAACTTCACGGACAAGCCGGTTTCCAATGAGCGGCTGGAGGACCTGGTCAACATCGGCATTAGCGCGCCCTCGGGCACCAACTGCCAGCCGTGGACCTTTACCCTGCTGCCCATCCGTGGCGCGGTCCTTGA
Source organism: Desulfobacteraceae bacterium UBA2174 (assembly GCA_002327445.1). Classification (GTDB taxonomy): domain Bacteria; phylum Desulfobacterota; class Desulfobacteria; order Desulfobacterales; family UBA2174; genus UBA2174. The sequence continues at coordinate 200,856 of DCWA01000019.1, forward strand.
ACTGGCGCAAGCTGTGGCCGGTTTTTTCACCCGGCTCAACCGTCAGGCCGCCCGCCCCTGGATGCGAACCCTGATGCGCCTGATGGGCAGACCGCAGCTCGATGCCTATTACCGCAACTACTACGCCACTACTGAAGAAAAACTGGCGGACTGGCGCGCCACCGGGCGTGACTGGCTCTTTCACGGGGCTCCGGCGGCCATCGTTATCGCCTCGCGGCCGGCGAGCTGCCCCGTCGAGGACTGTCTGCTGGCGGCCGGGCAAATCCTGCTGGCCGCCCATGCCATGGGCCTGGGAAGCTGCCTGATCGGCTTTGCCGTCTCGGCCCTGCAAAACGACAGGGACGCCGCCGCGCGCTTCGGACTGAGTGTGGACGAAACCGTGCGCGCCGTCATCGCCCTCGGGTACCCGGCCGAAACCTACCAGCGCGTGGCCGAGCGCAAGCCCCCTGTCGTGCGCACTTTCCCGGAGCGGACATGAACTTGCAATAAAGGTCCTGCTTTTCCTCAGTCATCGGTGACTGGATCAGGAATTCATGTTCATCGGAACGAGATGGCGGGGAGGTTGTAGGGCGCCGGCATCACGGCTTCCGAAAGGTTTCTGATCAGCTTCAGCCATTTGAAACCAACCGGGGCTGCCAGGGGGCTGACTTGCGCCGCCGGCAAGAACTCGGCGCCAAGAGCCCGTAGCCCGCAACCGCGCCAGAATGTTGGGAAGCGGTCTGTGATTGATCGAGGAACCCTGCCGCCGGCACAGGCCGGGTACGGTTGCGGTCAACGCGCTCTACGCGCCTCAGACAGCTTCCCGGTCGGTCACCAAGTCAACCCTCTGGCCGCTCTGTGAAAATTTCATCAGGCTGAAGAAACGAAACGAAGGTCTTCCGGTTTTCGCCATTCATTCACTTGGTTCCTGGCGGGAGCATGACGATCTGGACCGCCGCCCCGGAACTGTCTGAGGCGCCTATCGTCCGTTGGTCCGGACAGTAACGACCTTTTGCCAAAGAACGGGTTGCTCTAAGGGTTGCAGGGCTGCATCGCCAACGTTGCGGCGCTGTCCGGGCCTTTACGGACGGTTGGCGTCGAGTTTTCCGGGGCGCCGGATCCAGGACGCCTTGCGGACGCCGGCGGTGTCTTTCTCGACAATTATTCTGGCATTTTCAGACACTTGAAAATACCTGGGGCGGCCGGGAGGTTGACTTGCGCCGCCGGCAAGAACTCGGCGCCAAGAGCCCGTAGCCCGCAACCGCGCCAGAATGTTGGGAAGCGGTCTGTGATTGATCGAGGAACCCTGCCGCCGGCACAGGCCGGGTACGGTTGCGGTAAACGCGCTCTACGCGCCTCAGACAGCTTCCCGGTCGGTCGCCAAGTCAACCTCCCGGCCGCCCTGTAAAAATTTCAGATTCCTGAAAAGCTCAATCGAAGCGCCTTGGCCTGGCGCTTTTGGCGATTTTTCTCCAGGCGGGAGCATGACGATCTGGACCGCCGCCCCGAAACTGTCTATACTGCAAACGGCGATAATGTGTTAAAATAGATGGTCTTGTTAACTTAGCTCTGGACAACTGATCGAATTTGTTTAATACTATCCTGGAGTA
>DCWA01000001.1 GCA_002327445.1 Desulfobacteraceae bacterium UBA2174
TTGCCCTGGCGCACCGGAATGACAGCAAAACACTGGGACACAGACGAACGCTGCCGCCGGATGCAGGTATGGCCGGAGGTGCCGCTCGGATCTTCCCGCGGGGGTGGTCAACTCGTCGTCAGTGCATTATAATGGTGTTTGTTTAAAAAGAAGCCACCCGCAGGAAAGCCCGGGCAGACACCACCTTTGAGGAGAGATCGATCTTGATGGACCGCAGTGTGAAAAAAGCGCTATGGCAAACTCCCGCCCTGATCCTGCTTGCCCTCGTGATGGGCATCAGCGTGAACCAGTGGCGCAGCGACGGGCTGGCGTTGGTGGGAGATCCGGCGGCAATGGCCAGCCTCGCCCCCGGTGGCACCACCGAGCCGATGGTGGATTTGGCCGAGGCCCGGCGGTTCTTCGACCTCGGCCAGGTCCTGTTTCTGGATGCCCGCCCGGCGGAACAGTATGCCGATGGACATATTCGCGGCGCATTGAACCTTGCCTGGCCCCGGGCGGAATCCGAGTTCATCCACATCGCCGATCGACTTGCGACCGCAGGGGTCATCATCGCCTACTGCGACGGCGAAACCTGCATGCTGAGCCACGAGCTGGCGCGGTTTCTCGCCGACATGGGATTTGCAGACGTGCGGGTCTTCGTCAACGGATGGACCCAGTGGCGGCAGGCTGGACTGCCCATCGACAGGGTAACTCCAGAAAATGGCTGACCAGATCCTCCCGGCCGGCAGCGCCGCGCCGACGTCAAAACGTTGTCGATTGAACGGTTCCCGCGTGGAGAGCGACACCCGCCTTCGATCCTTGCTGCCGTTTTTCTTGCGCATCCTGCTGGGGGTCGTGTTCCTCTACGCCAGCTACGACAAGATCCTCCACCCGGGCGCCTTCGCCCGGGCCGTGCACAACTACCAGATCCTGCCGTCGATCGCCGTCAATCCCGTCGCCGTGATCCTGCCCTGGATAGAACTCTTGTTGGGGTTCTGTTTGGTGGTCGGCGCCTGGCTGCCGGGCACGATGGTCCTGAGCACGCTCCTGCTGGCGGTCTTCAACGGCGCCCTGATCTTCAACCTTTCCCGCGGGTTGGATGTGAGTTGCGGCTGCTTTTCCACCCAAATCGCCGGATCTCCGGCGACTTGGTGGACCGCTGTCCGGGACGTGACGTTGCTGGTCGCCAGCATCTGGCTCACCGTTTCCATCTTGTCCACCCCTTCCCCCGACAATGCGCCTGACGGAGGAGACGGCAGACCGCTGGCCCCACCGCCAGAGCAACACCGCTGATTCTGGTGCCATCAGGAAGTGCCTGAAACCAGGGGAAAAGTGCTTCCCTCACATATAGATTTCTTGAGTCGGAAGAACCGGTGGTGGCCCGGTGGGGGGCTGGGGGCTACCCTAGCCCCCGGGCGGCGAGGAGGCCCGAGATGGTTTCGGCGTTGCGCGGGGCCTGGGCGCGCACGTGATTGTTGAAGAAGACCGCCCCTGCGGCGCTGCGGCGGGCCATGGGGGCGATGCGCCCATCGATCCACTCCTCCAGTTCCGAGGCGCCGTAGTCGTAGTCGAACTGTTGCTGCATGTGGCCCGAACCCCAGCCCCGGGCGTTGCGGCCGTGGAAGCGCACGTAGAACAATTCCGGATTGGTGACCACGTCCAGGGCCGGAAACAGGCCGGGCAAGGCCGGCGGCAGGTCCACCGCCGCCAGGGTCACCCGCCGTCGTTCCAGCTCGGCGAACACCCGGTCCACGGCCCAGGAGGCGTGTCGAAACTCCACCGCCACCGGTAATCCATCGAGAGCGTCGAGCAGTTCGGCCAGGTACCGGCGGTTGGCCGGGGTCCGATCGAAGGACGGCGGCCACTGGGCCAGCACGGCCAACAGTTGGCCGCTCTGGCGCAGGGGGGCGATGCCGTCGCGATACTGGGCCGCCTGGCCACGCCAGGTGGCGGGATCCACCTCATGGGTCAGGGTGCGGGTCAACTTTGCGGCGAAGGCGAAATCGACGGGGACCTTGGTGGCCATGCGGGCCACTGCGTCGGCCTTGGGCATCTGGTACCAGGTGTAGTTGAGTTCGGTGACCCCGAAACGTTCGGCGTAGAGCGGCAGCATCCTTTCGGATCCGGTGCCCGGCGGGTAGAACCCGGCCGCGGTCCACTCGGTGTAAGAGTACCCACTGGTGCCGACGCGGATCCGGCATGCCGGCTCCCTGGCTGGTGCCGTTCGGGGAGACAACGCCGTCATAAGAATCACCTTCAAAATTGGCACGCCGCAGCGCCGAGCGGTGCAGCGCAACCCAGAGATCGGCCCATTCAGGCCACCGAGCGCTGAAGTCCCACCACCTTGCCCTGAACCAGTACCTGACTGAACCCATAGCGCATGGGCATGTAGGCCGAATTGGCCGGGCGCAGCTCGATGTGGCCCGGGTGGCGAAAAAAGTGCTTGACCGTGGCCTCTTCGCCGTCGATCAGGGCCACCACGATCTCGCCGTCGGCCGCGTACTGGCGCGGCTCGCACACCGCCAGGTCCCCGTCGAGGATCCCGGCATCGCGCATGGAATCGCCCCGCACGCGCAGGGCAAACAGGTCGCGCCCCCGAAAAACGTCCGCATCGAGCACCAGGCTCCCCTCCCATTCCTGCTGGGCGTAGATCGGCAGGCCGGCGGTGATGCGGCCCACCACCGGCACTTCTCGCCAACGCTGGAGCCCGGCGGCCTCGCCGCGGGGGTTGAGCAGGTAAATGCTGCGGCTGTAACGCCCTTCCCGGCGCAGGTAGCCCTTCTCCTCCAGAATCCGCAGACCTTGGGCCACGGCGGCATGGCTGACGCCGAGGTCGCCGGCGGCTTGGCGCAGACTCGGAGCGCCGCCGTTGCGCTGGATCCGGCGCCGCAGGTAGTCCAATAGACGTTTTTGCTTGGGGCTCAGGACCGGTGGCATGGGCTCTCCCTCGATTCGGATCGACTTGGTTCCCAGATACACCGGCCAAAATGTAAAAGTCAATGTAAATATTTTTTGGACGGACTTCCTTTACATTTTCTGGTTGTCGAACGCCGCCCGGACCAGTCAGGTTTTGCGCAACTGTTTCTTGTCGATCTTGCCCACCGAGGTCATTGGAAGGCCTTCCAGGAATTCGATCTCCTTGGGTACTTCGTACGGAGCGAGCTTATCCTTGGCGAACTGGAGGAGGTCGGCCTTGAGGGCATCGTCGTCTTCGGATGCAAAGCCGGGCGCCTTCTGGATGCAGGCCTTGACCAGCTCACTGCCCGGCCGCAAGGGGTTGGCGATGCCCACGATGGCGATCATGCCCACCGCCGGATGCGCCGCCAGCACTTCCTCGACCTTCTTTGAAAAAACCTTGAACCCGGAGACGATGACCATGTCCTTGGTGCGGTCCACGATGCGTAGATATCCGTCCGCATCCATCACCGCCACATCTCCGGTATGCATGAACCCTTCCTTGTCGATGGCCTTGGCCGTTTCTTCAGGCTTCTTGTAATAGCCGACCATGACCTGCGGCCCGCGCACGCAGATCTCGCCGGGTTCGCCGAGGGGCACCAGGGTTCCGGTGCCCGGATCCACCAGCTTCAGCTCCGTGTTGATCAACGGCAGACCGATGGAGCCGAGCTTCTTTGGGCCGGCAGCCGGGTTCATGGTGGTCAAGGGTGCGGTTTCGGTCATGCCGTAGACCTCCAGCAGCTTTCCTGCGCCCACGACTTCTTCCAGGTCCTTCCGGGATTCGGGGGGGGGGAAACGGCGCCGCGGCGCAGATGCAGCACTCCACCCGGCTGTGGTCCAGGGTCTTGAACTTGGGGTTGGCCAGAAGCATTTGGAAGAGGGAAGGAACGTTGACGATGGTGGTGGGCCGATAGCGAGCCAGCTCGCCGCGACCACCACCTTGAGCTGCGGCAGCCGCTCGTGAACCTTCACCAGCCGGGCGGCGAAGATGGCGTCCAAAGTCACCAGGACCTTGGCGTCCGAGTCGTTGAGCTGGTAGGCCATCTCCTCCTCGCTCGCTGAGCAAGGGCGAGACCCCGGAAACCGCGCATCCGGCACGAAGGGTCCCCAGCCAGGCGACGACGTATTCGGGAATGTTGGGCAGGTTGATGCCGACCACATCGCCCTTTTTCAATCCGGCCGCCAGCAGCATGTGGGCGAAACGGCTGGCGTAGCGGTCCAGGTCGCCAAAAGGGATTTCGGTTCCCATGTAGGCCAGGGCGGTTTTCTAGGGGTAGTCACGGAAGGCGGGGCGGACTGCATCGACGTAGGAGATCTCCCAGTCGCGCGGATCCACGGGTCGAACATCGGGATCGTAGGATTTCCCCCAGAATCGCGTCTCATCCATCGCGGTCTCCTTGGCTTCAGGGGTCATGTGGCCGAAACGGTTGCGAGTCAACATCCAGACAAGTTTTTCCTGTGGCGGTTTTCAAAAAACATTTTTCTGAATAGCATTCAGAAGTTATTTCTGTTTTTTAGTTATCATTGCACATGACGAAAAACAACGGGCAAAACGCCCCCAGGGCCGCTTCGCCCCTCGGCGAGATCGCCGGCGTTTAAATCGAGACGGGAAAATGCTATGGCAGACGCATGAAAACATTCTACGACTGCCTGCCCTGTTTCGTGGCCCAGGCCATTGCGGCCCTGGAGCGTTGCGGACTCGACGAACCGACCTTCCAGGAAACGATGCGCGCCGTGTTCGGGGAATTGGCCCGAGTCGATTTCACGGCCCCGCCTCCGGCGACGGTGCGAAACCTCTACCGCCTGATCCGGCAAGCCACCGGCACAACAGATCCCTACGCGGTGGAGAAACAACACTCCAACCGCCTCGCATTCTCCCTGGCGGAAAAGTTCAGAGAGCAAATCGAATCTTCCGAAGGCGGCTTCACCGCCCGCCTCAAACTGGCCCTGGCGGCCAATAGCATCGACTACGGTAGATACGGCCGGCTGCAGGAAGGAGATGTTCTGGAAGCGATGGAAACGGCCCTGGCAGCACCGGTGGATCCAGATGCCGCCGCGGCGCTGCGCCAGGCGGTGGCCGAGGCCGACCGGATTCTCTATCTTTGCGACAACGCTGGGGAAATTGTCTTCGACCGCCTGTTGATCGAGGTTTTGCCGACCGAGAAGATCACCGCGGTGGTGCGCGGTGCGGCGGTGATCAATGACGCCACCCTGGAAGACGCCCGGGAGGTGGGACTCACCGAGGTGGTTCAGGTGATGGGAAACGGCTCCGATGCCCCCGGAACCTTGTTGGCGACCTGCTCACCGGCGTTCCTGGAGCGCTTTTCCGACGCCGACCTGGTCATCGCCAAAGGCCAGGGCAACTTCGAAACCCTGAGCGAAACGAGCGGCAAGCGGATCTTCTTTCTGCTCAAGGTCAAGTGCCCCCTCATCGCCCGGGACATCGGCGCACCCACCGGCCGCCTGGTGGTGAAGCACCATCTTCTCCCGGCGGCGACTCCGAAGTCCTGAATCCTCGGTTGCGACCAAGGTTTCTTGCCGTCATTCCGGAAGCCATTCTCCCCTGTCGTTCCGCACGCAGTGAGCCTCGCCGCCGGCCGTGGCGTAGCCGGTTGGAGCAGACAGCGGACACCTGCTCCCATGCTGTCCCGAGGAGCGCATGGCCCCCTGTCATCCCGAGGAACACCGTGCCCCCCTGTCATCCCGAGGAGCAACGCGACGAGAGATCTCCTCCGAATTTGCCGGCATTTCCCGCCGTATTCCCGACTGCAGATTCCTCCCTGACGCTCGGAATGACAGCAAAAGAAGGTCGGCATCCGGTGGAGTCCCCGCCGCACTATTCGTGCTTGCTGACACCAACTTTCAATATACGAACAAGCAGCGATCAGGTCGCGGCCTGGACGTCCGCTTCTCCCCTGGCACGGTAATAGACCACGCCCCCGGTGCGGCTGGATTCCACCAATCCCCGGGTGACAAGCTCCTCCAGATATTTGGCCACCGCGTTCAGGTGCATCTGAAGGCCGTCGGCGATGCCGCCAGCCGTGCAGGGCCGCCGGCGCAGCAAGTCGAGCATCTCCTGGCGGCCGGCGGCGAACTCGCCCAGTTGGTGCACGCCGCGAAAATCGGCGATCACCTCGGCCTCGGGCTCAAACTGCTTGGCCAGTTCAGACAACCGCTCCAAGCTGACCCCGTTGGCAAAATCCTCTGCCGGCGGACGGCACACCGTATTGAGCTGGACCCGCTCCGGGGCGATTTCCTTCACCCGCCGGACCAGTTTTTCCACCTGCGCCGAATCGGACGTCAACCCGTCGAGGATGAAGACCTCGAGCCAATAATGGCCGCTGAACTCCCGGCGCATGGAGGCCAAACCGGCTACCATCTTTTCGAAATCGATGGATGGATGGGGTCGGTTGACGGCTGCGAACACCTGCGGGTCGCCGCCGTCCAGGGATGGAATCAACAGATCCGCCCCGGCCAGGTCCTGGCGCACCTGCGGGTCCGAAAGCAGCGAACCGTTGGTGAGCACCGCCACCGGGGTGTCGGTGAGGTTCCGGATGCCGGCGATCAGTTCGCCAAGCCTCGAATAGAGGGTCGGCTCACCGGAACCGCTCAAGGTAACGTAGTCCGGACGCCGGGCGAGGCTGGCTTGCAGGTCGGCGAGCACCGCGTCCAGGGGAACGTACTCGCGGCGCTGCACCGTCAGGTCGGTGGTTCGACCCAACTGGCAGTAGATGCAGTCATAGCTGCATGTCTTGAAGGGGACAAGATCGACGCCCAGGCTGCGCCCGAGGCGCCGAGAGGGGACCGGACCAAAGACATGGCTGCGGGGGCGGCTCAATGTCCACCTCCACATCCCGGTCGGTCGCAACGCTCGCTGCGACCGCAGCAGGTCTGACCGGACCGCTCATAGGCGCACCCGCCGGCGCCTCGGCCTCGACCGCCGCCGTGGCTGCCGCTCTTCAAGATGAAACCGCCCCCGCCTTCGATGAGGCGCTCGACGGCCCCGCCGCAGTCCGGGCAGGCGGCCACGGGCGCATCGCTCATGCGCTGGAAACGTTCAAAGGTCTGCCCGCAGGCGGTGCAGCGATACGTGTATGTTGGCATGATGCCTTCCTTGGTGCTTCGGGCGCCGGTCAGTGTTCCCCGGCGCCCGAAGGAGGATTGGGTCTATCCATTGACGGAACGTCTATGCTTCCCGCCCCGTCGCCTTTTCCATGGATGCCAGACGTTGCTGGATGTCATCCATCTGCCGCTGCAGGAAAGTGGCCTGGTCCTGCAAGGTACGGCGTTCGGCTTCCGGATCCGGAGCGCCGCTGTAAGGATAGGGATAAGCGGCCGGCGCCCATGCGCCCCAACCGCGTCCATATCCTCCGAAACGGCGCCCACGGAACCCGCCGCCGAAGCGGCCGCCCCAGCCCCGTCCCCATCCGCCGGAACCGGCGGTGAAACCGGGAGCAGGATTTCCGGTGCAGTACCCCAATCCGCGACCCGTGCGGGATCCTTGGCCCAGCGGGCCTGTTCTGTCTCCACCCGGCATGGTAAACCTCCTTGTTGCGGGTTATCCGATGAACATCAATGGCGGCCGTGGCCATGCCGGCGCTGGCGCCGGCGGCATCCGGGCATCCGGTGGCAGGCAGCGGTGCGCCCGCGGGCCAGAAAGCCGGCCAACACCGCCTCCACCGGGCCGCAGACCTCCGCCCAAACGCGCATTCCGGCCGCAGCCAAAGCCGCCTCCATGGTTCTGGAGATCGCCCCGCAAATCAGCACGTCGATTCCCAACGCCCTGAGTTGCGCCACCCGGTTCAAGGGGTCCTGCCCCGTGACGGAGACATCGCTGCGCCCCACCTCCCGGCCATTTTCAGTTTCCACGACCAGGAGCCGACCGCAGACATCGAACACCGGTGACAAGCGCCCCTGCCAATGCGGAATGGCAATCTTCATGCCTATCGGTAAAGCAAATGACATGCCGGCATTTCAAATCAGTCCGAAAAATATTTTTTATCAATTTTTCAATTAGATATAAATTTTAGACAATCGTCCCCAAAATTCATATCATGCAAATTGCATTTATATGTTTATAGTTGTATTGCAAATTAAAATGTTATCGATTGCACCTTACCATCTTTTTGACCGAATCCGTCATGATGTCTGAACCCAGCCCCCATCCCATTTTGGACGCCATCAACGAAGGCGTATTTACCGTCGACCTCGACCGGCGGATCACCGGGTTCAACCGGGCCGCCGAACGCATCACCGGCGTCCGCCGCGCCGAAGCCATGGGTCGCCACTGCTTCGAGGTCTTCCGCGCCGACATCTGCGAAACCGGCTGTGCCGTGGCACGAACCCTGGAAACAGGCCAGCCGGTGATCAACGCCGCCGCGCGCATCTACGCCGCCGGTGGCCGGCAGGTGCCCATCCGCATCTCCACCGCCCTGCTGCGCGACGCCGACGGCCGGATCATCGGCGCCGTTGAAACATTCCAGGACCTCACCCGCATCGAGCAACTGCAAAAGGAACTGGAGGCGCGCTACAGTTTCGAGGACATCATCGGCCGCAGCCCGGCCATGCAGTCCCTCTTCGAGATCCTGCCCCGGGTGGCGGCCAGCGAAAGCACCGTCTTGATCTCCGGGGAATCCGGGACCGGCAAGGAACTGGTGGCCCTGGCCATTCACAACCTCTCGCCCCGCAGCAAAGGCCCTTTTGTGGCCCTCAACTGCGGTGCCTTGCCCGACACCCTGCTGGAATCGGAGCTGTTCGGTTACAAGGCGGGGGCCTTCACCGACGCCCGCAAGGACAAGATCGGCCGTTTTGCCGCGGCCCAGGGCGGCACGCTGTTTCTCGACGAAATCGGTGACGTCTCGGCCGCCATGCAGGTCCGGTTGCTGCGCGCGGTGCAGGAACGCAGCGTGGAGCCGCTGGGCGCCATCCATCCCACGCCGGTGGACGTTCGGCTGGTGGCGGCCACCAACCAGGATCTGACGGCCCTGGTGCGCCAAGGCCGTTTCCGCGAAGACCTGTATTACCGCATCCGGGTGGTGGAACTGCGCCTGCCGCCCCTGCGGGAGCGCCGCGAAGACATCCCCCTGCTAGTGGACCATTTCATCGCCAGGTTGAACCGGTTGCAGGGCAAGGAAGTGGCCGGCGTTTCCAACGCGGTGCTCATGCGCCTGATGGAGCACGGCTACCCCGGCAACGTGCGGGAGCTGGAAAACATCCTGGAACACGCCTTCGTGCTCTGCCAACAAGGGCTCATCGACGTCGGCCACCTGCCGCCGGAACTGCGGCCGGCCGGTCCCGCCGAGGCCGTCCCCGCGGGTCCCATGACCCTCAAGGCCATGGAGCGGCTCATGGTGACCGAAGCCTTGCGCCGCCACGGCGGCAACCGGCAGCAGGCCGCCGCCGAACTGGGCATCGATCCCAGCACCCTTTACCGCAAGATCCGGGATTTGAAGATCGCATCGCCGATGGTGGACGGCCGCGGGCGGCGCTTCAAACAAGTTTAGGATGGCTGCCGGAGACGCATCCCCTTGCGGTGGGTGCCCCCCTCGCCCCCTCGGCTTGAGCACCTGCCGGATCCTCCAGGGGAGGCACCGGGCGCACGGTCAAACTTTCTGAAATAGACGGTAGAAACGCAGAACTCTTTGAATATACTCCTGAGTTTCGGGAAACGGGGGAATGGTGCGGTACTGTTCCACCGCACCGGGGCCGGCGTTGTAGGCCGCCAGGGCCAACTGGAGGTCCTGGCCGAAGCGTTCGAGCATTTCCCTCAGGTACCGGACGCCGCCCATGATGTTCTGGTGCGGGTTGAACGGATCGGCCACTTCCAGGATATCCAGGTTGGCGGGCATGATCTGCATCAGCCCCAGGGCGCCACGCCTGGAAACGGCCTGGGGGTCGAAGTCCGATTCGGCTTTGATGACCGCCTTGATCAAAGCATGGGGAACGCCGTGACGCTGCGCCGCCTCGGCGATGATGGGGTCATACCGGTCCGGCATCCCCGGCCTGGGGCGGGAGGGTCGCGGCTCGCGCAGGTAGAACTTGTACTTGCCGGAGGTCGGCGCATTGGTGAAGTGCATCACCCCGTTGCGATCCACGTAACGGTAGATGTCGGCCAACGCCGGAGACCCCGCCGCCAGCATCCCCGCCACCAGCATCAGGCGGCATCCCCAGCACCGCATCACTGCCAAATAGAATCGTTTGCCCCGTATCACTCAACCCTCGTCGGCAAGAATTTCGAATTCGGTCTCGATCCGGGCCACGGCACTGATGGTGGCCGCCACCGAGCAGTACTTTTTGATCGACAGGGCAATAGCCTGGGATACCGCCTTTTCAGTCAGGGCATGCCCCTTGAGCCGATAGTGGATCCGAATCGTGTGGTAGGCCCACGGCGGCCGCGGGTTGCGCTGCCCGTCCACCGATACTTCGAAAAAGGTCAACGGGCATCTCTTTTTCTCCATGATTTCCACGACGTCATAGCCCGAGCAGGCCGCCAGGGACACCAGCAGCATCTCGCTGGGACGAACCCCGCGGGCGGGATTGTCCCCTGACAGCACAATACTGTGGCCGTTGGTGTCGGTCCCCACGAACTGGCGGGCCTGGACCCAGTTGACCGTTATCGTCGGCATGCCATCTTTCCCTCAGTTGGCGGGTTCTTCGCGGAGAACGCCCGGTTGCGGTGCGTCGGCGTACCAGCGGCTCTTTTGCAGGGCATCGGCATATCGCCGCAAAACGTAATTGCGGGCGAACGCCGGCCGGACCATGTAGCGCCGGACACCGTCCAGGTACCGTTGCACCATCTCCTGCATCACCTCGTCCTTGCGGTCGGCTTCGATGAAGGTGTGCGCGAGGCGTTTTTCAAACACCACCGGATCGCCGAGCAGGCGGCGGATCTCCTCCGGCCCGGCGGTTGCCGAAGCCCCGGGCGGCAGCGCCGCAGCCACTGGAATCACCAGGCGGAACACGGCCGCCACCCGCCATCGGTCTCCGGCCAAATGGCGGCTGGCATCGTAGACTTCCAGTAGCATGTCGCCGTCAAGGGTCTCGCTTCGGATCGGTTCTGATTTTCCGGTGGCGTCACTGTTTTCCGCCATCGTGGTCCCTCCTGGGCTCAGTATCGAGAATTCATATTGATATTCAATTGCTTATAATGAATTTGAACCGCTTCGTAAAGTACCTGGCGCAAACGGCGGCGGGAAAAGGGCTTCAAACCGCCACGGCTCTATGTTAGCAGCACGTGGATCGACAGGATCGGCGGATTTCCGTTTTGCGGGCGCCGTTTCGCCGAGGCCAACCGGGTTGCGGCGGCATGACAGGGGAGGGAGAACCATCGATGGTGCTGCGCGGATATTTGTTCATTATCGCCGCCGCCTTGCTCTGGGGCAACATCGGACCCTTTTCGCGGCTGGCCTTCAGCCAAGGGATCGGTCCGATGGAAGTGGCCTTCTGGCGGGCGGTCATGGCATGGGGCCTCTTTGCCGCCCACGCTGCCCTTCGGCGTGAGGTGGGCTTGCAGCGGCGTGACCTGGGCCACATCGTCGTCTTTGCCCTATTGGGAGTAACGGCGTTTTACGCCAGCTACCAGGTCGCCGTGAATCGGGGCGGGGCCGCCCTGGCCGCCGTGCTTCTGTACACCGGCCCGGCCTGGGTCGCGGTGATGGCCCGCGTCGTTTTCAAAGAGGCATTGACCCCGGTCAAGCTCCTGGCCCTGGGCCTCACCTTGGCCGGAGTGGTAGCGGTGGCCGCCGGCGGCGGCGATTCCGGTCTGGAAAGCGGCTTTGATCTGCTGGCCATCGGCGCCGGCCTCTGTTCCGGATTTTGCTACGCCCTGTACTACATCTACGGCAAGCATTTTTCCGGCCGCTACAGTTCGCCGAACCTGTTTCTTTACCTGCTGCCCATCGGGGCCGTCTCGCTCTACCCGCTGGTGGATTTCAGCCCCAAGACGCCCACGGCCTGGCTCGCCATGGTCGCGCTGGCCTTTTTCTGCACCTACGGTGCCTATTTTTGTTATTATTTGGGATTGCATCATCTGGAAGCATCCCGGGCCGCAATCACCGCCACCCTCGAACCGGTGGTGGCCGCGGTTGTGGCCTACTTCTGGTGGGGGGAATACTTCAGTTTCCTGGGATACGCCGGTAGCGCGGCGATTCTGGCCGCCGTGGTGCTGGTGGTCTGGGACGGCACCCGGCGGACACCGCACTGAATCCGGTGGCATGGGAGGTTGGTGACACGTGGCAGGGGGGAAATGAGTTGAAAGGATTCGCCCCAGCGTGCCGGAAGGGCCCGGCAACAAGAATGCTCTGTGGCTGGGACAAGTTCCGAGGGAAAAAGCGGCGAGAAGCGGACGACGGATTAGTATGCAACGGGCGCCGGAGCCAGCCGCCGGCGCCCGCCACCGATCAGTCTCCGAGGTTGCTAGCCGTGGCATCGGCCTTGAGGTGGGATTCCCATCTCTCGCCCCACATGTCGGGCACGGTCTCCTCCACCTCGACAATCTGCTCGTAGCTCACGTCCATCTGATCGAAGATCTTTTTCAACTCGGCGGAATCCGGCGCCAACCAGTAGCAGAAACGCCAACCGCCTTTTTCATCGAAGTAGGTGCGCACCCACTGGGCAGACTCGACCTGCGCCAATCGACGCCAATTGGCATGCACCTTTTTGCAATCGATTCCCGGGTTGTGATGGACGGCGATGAATTTTTTCATTTTCCCCATGGCTGACCTCCTTTTACGATTCGGGTGAATACCCCTGAGCTGACGGTTTCGGCCTATTGAGATGCCCATACGGTCTGATTCAGGACAAGGACCGTATTTTTTCGTTACTTTGAAAGAAGATCAATAAACGTGCCAGGAATTCTGAAAAAAAGAAGCGATAGTTTTCGATTGATTGGCAACCACTTTAAATAATTTGATAATTAAAATTTTTTGACTATTTAAAACGGCTGTTTGGAGATCTTCCGAAATGTTTTCGAGGCGTTACTTGGAACGCTCAAGACGTCACCCAAGCGTTACCTTCCGGTGAGGGAATGCCCAATGGTTTCACGATGGCGGAGATGGGGATGGATGCTGATCCTGCTTTTGCTCTGTTCCTCAGCGGACGCAGAGGACGGCGCCCAGGCCGGAGACTACCGGAAAGTGACCGGCCCATGCGCCCTGCGTTTTCCCCGGGATCATGCCGATCATCCGGATTTCCGCACCGAATGGTGGTACTACACCGGCCATCTTCAAGCCGCCGACGGTGAAAATTTCGGCTTCCAGCTCACCTTCTTCCGGTACCGCATCGCTCCTCCGGCCGAGCGCGACAGGTGGCCCGCGCCGCCATCGGCATGGCGCTGCGACCAAGTGTACCTGGCCCATGCAGCCATCACCGATGTGACCGCTGGCCGCCACCTAATCGCCGAGCGGTCCGCTCGCGCCGCGGTGGACCTGGCTGGCACCACCTTTGCCGCCGACGGGGTTTCCATCGCGGTCAACGATTGGACCGTGCATATCGGACCGAGCCTTCACCGCCTGGAAGCCGACGGCGGCGAATTTGCCTTTCAACTCGAACTGGCGCCGCTGAAACCGGTCACGGCGCACGGCCTCGACGGCTGCAGCCGCAAGGGAGATGCGCCTTCCCAGGCAAGTTGCTATTACTCGTTCACGCGCCTGGCAACCCGGGGAAATTTGCAAGTCGGAAAGAGGCGCCTGACCGTTTCAGGCCAGGCCTGGATGGACCACGAATTCAGCACGGCCCCCCTGGCAAAGGACCTGGTCGGCTGGGACTGGTTCAGCTTGCAGTTGGACGACGGCCGCGAATTGATGGTCTATGGGATGCGGCGACCGGATGGCACCTGGCACCCGGCCTCCAGCGGCACCCTGGTGATGCCCGATGGCGCCATCCGGCATTTGGCTTGCGATGAGATCGACTTGGTGGTGACCCGCCACTGGCGCAGCCCCCGTAGCGAGGCAGTGTATCCGGCCGGCTGGATCCTGACGGTAGCCGGAGAGTCCCTGGAGATCCACACCTTGCTCGACGACCAGGAAATGCGCACAGGCGCCACGACGGGCATCACTTACTGGGAAGGCGCAGTAAAGATTACCGGCCGCGGCGACAAATCCCTCAAAGGTTTGGGGTACGTTGAACTGACGGGCTATGCCGGCGCTTTCGATGCGCCCATTTGAGGCATCTGCGGCCGAACGAATTCAAACCGCGGCGACTGTCGGGGTCTCATCGCACCGCCATGATCCAAATGAATGAAAAACTTGGCAGGGAAAGGGGCAAGAAAAGGGAGAGGGAGCGATGCCCCGCCCCCAGCCGGGGACGAAGCATCGATTTGAAGGACCGGCTTACTTGATCCAGGCGTCCACCTTGTCCGGATTCTCGTTGATCCAGCGCTTGGCGGCATCGTACGGCTCGCTGCCGTCGGCAATCCAACCCATCACCTGGCCGATTTCCGGCAGGGTCCAATTGAAGTTATCTAAAAAATTATACACCTCGGGCATATCCTTCTCGAGCCCCTTGCGGACGACGGTGGCGACGTATTCTTCACCGCCGTAAACGCCCTTGGGATCCTTGAGGTACTTGAGATCCCAGCGGGCGAACTTCCAATGGGGGGTCCAGCCGGTAACGACCACCCACTCCTTGTTCTTGATCTTGTCGCCCAGCACGGCGGTCATGATGGGCCCGGTGCCCTCCATGAGCTCGAACTTGCCCAGATCGTAGTCCTTGAGTGCCTGTTCCGTCTTGGACATGATGCCGGCGCCCGGGTCGATGCCGATGATCTCACCGTTGAACTTGTCGGCGTTGGCGTTCATCTCCTCGATGGAGTCGATGGTCACGTATGTCGGGACCACCAAGCCGATACCGGCGCCCTCGAGGTTGGTGCCAAGATTCTCAACATCGTCACCGACCTTTTCCAGGTAGTGACCGTGGGTCACCGGCAGCCAGGCGGTGGTCATCCCGTCCACGTCGCCGGTCGCCAGGGCCTGCCACATGGCCGCGGCGCTCACCGGCGTGATTTCCACGTCGTATCCGAGCTTTTCCTGCAAGACGGCGCTAACCACGTTGGTGCTGGCCGTGGCGCAGGCCCACTCCACATAGGCCAGTTCCACTTTCCCCTTGCTGGCGGCGGTGGCGGTGCCGGGGCCGAAGACGAGGCCCACTGCGACGATCAAGGCAACGACGGACATCAGAAATTTCTTTTTCATGACGCGAATTCTCCTTTTCGATGATTTTTTGGTTCCCGTTTGCTCTCGATGCGGAAGATCCGCCGCAAGCGGCATCAGTTCTTCCGGACGCCGAATTGCTGCAGAATGCGATCGAGAATGATGGCCACGATCACGATGCCGATACCGGCCTCGAAGCCCTTGTCGGGCTGCAAGCGCTGGATGGCCTTCCACACCTCGCCGCCCAATCCCTTGGCACCGATCATGGCAGCGATGACCACCATCGAAAGCGCCAGCATGGTGGTCTGGTTGACGCCGGCCATGATGGTGGGCGTGGCGATGGGAAGCTGCAGTTTCATCAGCTTCTGCCCCTTGGTGCTGCCAAAGGCGTCGGCGGCTTCCACCAGCTCCTTGGGCACCTGCTTGATGCCCAGACAGGTGAGCCGGATGGCCGGCGGCATGGAAAAGATCACGGTGGAAAAGATGGCCGCCACCGGTCCCAGGCCGAAAAAGGGAATGGCGGGAATCAAGTACACGAAGGCCGGCATGGTCTGCATGAAGTCGAGGATGGGCATGATGACCCGATAGGCCACGCGGCTCAAAGCCGCCAAAATCCCCAGGGGGATACCGATGGCAATGGCAAAGAGGGTGGAGACGAGCACCAGCGCCAAAGTACTCACCGTGGCGCTCCACAGTCCCATGTTCCAAATCAGCAACAAACCGATGAAGGTGAACACCGTCACGCCCCGTTTTCGGCTCAGCAGGAAGGCGATGGCGGTGAATGTGAGAATCAGCACCCAGACCGGAAAGAACATCATCGCATCCACGGACCAATCCAGGCCCCGCTCGGTGATTTCCGAAAACGCTTTGGTGATGAAAGCGAAATTATCGGAGAAAAAATTGATGAACGACTCGATCCAATATCCGATCGGTATCCTGTAAGCCTCCATCAGGATGCCTCCCCTGCTTGTGCGGTTTCGGCCAGCCCCGCCAGCAGCGAGCCTTTGATCACCACGCCCTTGAGCCGCCCGCCCTCGTCCACCACGGCCACGGGGTAGCTGATTTCGGCGAGCACTTGAAACATTTCAATCGCTGGGGTATCGGGCGCCACGCGGGGAAAGTCGCGGCGCATGCATGCCTCAAGAGATTTTTCGCCTCGTTTGAGGGCCGCCGAGGCATCATCGGCGGTCACCATTCCCACCACCTTGCCTTCATGCCGCACGAAGATACTCGAGATGGAGGCTGCCTTCATCTTGTGCAAGGCGGCTTTGGGGCCATCGGTTTTCATGTAGGCCAGCGCCGAGGGCTTCACCATGACCGTCTCGGCGGTAATCACCTTGCTCATGTCCACATCCGCTACGAACCTGGCCACATAATCGTTGGCGGGGTTGGTGAGAATCTCCTCGGCGGTTCCCTGTTGCACCACGTAGCCATCTTTCATCAGCACGATCCGATTGCCGAGTTTCAGCGCCTCGTCCAGGTCGTG
Source organism: Desulfobacteraceae bacterium UBA2174 (assembly GCA_002327445.1). Classification (GTDB taxonomy): domain Bacteria; phylum Desulfobacterota; class Desulfobacteria; order Desulfobacterales; family UBA2174; genus UBA2174. The sequence goes on from DCWA01000001.1 coordinate 16,567, forward strand.
GCTGATGAACACGATTGTTTTTTGCAGTCGATCTTGCAGCGACAGCAGTTCGTCCTGCATGTCCCGCCGAATCAAGGGATCCAGCGCGCTGAAGGCCTCGTCCATCAGCATGATGTCCGCATCCAGCGCCAGCGCCCGTGCCAGCCCCACCCGCTGTTGCATGCCGCCGCTGAGTTGCACCGGATAGGTCGCCTCCCACCCCTTGAGGCCGACCTGCTCCAAGGCCTGCATGGCCCGGTCTTTCTGCTCTTTGGCGGGCACCTTCTGAATCTCCAGCCCGTAGGCGACGTTGTCCAATACGGTCCGGTGAGGAAAGAGGGCGAAGTTTTGGAAGACCATGCCCAGATGCTTCTGGCGAAACACGCGCAGCGCTTCGTGGTCAAGCGCGGTAACATCGACGCCGTCGATGATGACTTGTCCAGCAGTGGGTTCGATGAGTCGGTTGAGGCAACGTACCAGCGTCGATTTACCGCTTCCCGAAAGTCCCATGATCACGAGGATTTCACCCTCTTCGACCGTAAAGGATACATTCGCCACACCTACCCCGTGGCCCGTCTTTTCCATGATTTCATCTTTGCCGATGCCCTGCTGGAGCATTTTCATGGCAACTTCCGGATGCGGCCCGAAAATCTTGTAGATTCCCCTGAGTTCGATTTTGTCGGTCATGTATTCGTTTCCCTGGTCACCTTTCATCCGTGATACGCCGCGGACGGCGGCATTGACGTATTGAAGTTTGCAATCGAATCGATATTATTAAAAAATAGATTCGATCATGATTTTATTAATAGTACACTAATGCATGGCGTAATGAATGTCAACTGTAATGCCTGTTTTTAGGGTAAATGCTTTAATGTTTGATAAAAATTTGACCAGGTCGCAGCTACGGCGCCACCATAAAAACCAGCGCGGCCCGCGAAGGCACCGCAGTGGCTGGCGCAATCCAGGAATGAGAGAACCGATGCCGGATTTCTCCTATCCGTCGAAGACGCCCAGATATGAAAAGATTCGCCTGAAACCGGCGGGATGTAGGGCCGCCGGCCAGATATGCGGATCGATTCAATTCCTTGAATATTCGATTGCGACGGTGATCAAACAGCCGTCACTGAAACTGGAAATTGGTCGAAATAGAAGGAATGATCAGCGGCTGAAAAGGCGCATTCCGTTGTTTGTGCATCGTTGGATGATCTATTCGTAATAATTGATCTTCAACCACCGAGGCCACAGAGAATCACGGGGAAAACATCAAGTTTTCATTGGCCATCTCTGTGCTCGTTGTGTATTCGGTTGTGATTCGTGACTTTTTAAGAACTTGTCCTGGATGGCCTGCCACCGAATTTGATCTCTTCATGGCAAAATGATAGGAATATTCCATCACATTCTGTGGATTGTGTTTCAAACCAACCAGAATGCACCGAAAGAAGCCTTCCACGATCTTCGATTCCAATCGTCGACGAGGCGCTGTTGGATGCGCTTTCCGATTTTCACCGCATCGGCGGTGCGACAAGACCGGGGGAACGCATGAAATTCGACCGACTCATGGATGTCGCGAAGATGGAAGTTCTGCCGAAACGTCTTCGGACCATGCGCCAGGACGCTTTGCACGCGCTGGTCTTGGGCCTCGACAGCGTTCTGCCCGAGGTGCTTCTCCCGGACAGGATCATTCTGGACCGGGATGCCTTGACGATCGGAGGAATACGGCTTGTGCGGGAATCCTTTTCCCAGGTCGTCATCGTGGGCGGCGGAAAGGCCACGGCCGGCATGTGCCGCAGCGTCATCGATGTGCTCGGCGGCCAGGTGCCTTTTTCCGGAGCCATCAATGTTCCGTATGGTCAGCCCGTTGCCGATTGGATCCGCGGCGTGAATCCGGATGCCGGCGTGGAGGTAACCTTCTGCAGTCATCCGATCCCCGATGAAGCCGGCTTGGGCGGAGTTGAAAAAATGCTCGGCCGGATCGCCGCGGCGCCCCAAGACGCCCTGGTCCTGGCATTGATCTCCGGCGGCGGCAGCGCCTTGATGCCCCTGCCGGCCGAGGGGATCTCCCTGGCCGACAAACAGGCGACCAACCGGATCCTGCTCGCCTGTGGAGCGGCCATCGACGAAATCAACTGTATCCGCAAGCACCTGTCGCGTTTCAAGGGGGGGCAACTGTCCGTGGCGGCTTATCCGCGACGGATTTTCAGCCTCATTCTGTCCGATGTGGTGGGGGACGACCTCCAGACGATCGCCTCCGGACCCACGGTGCCCGACACCACCACCTTTCACGACGCCGTTGAAATCGTTCTTAAATACGCCATCGATCGGCTTTTGCCGCCCAGCGTTCTCCGGCGCCTGAACGACGGCGCGGCCGGCCGGGTGCCGGAAACACCCAAACCGGGGCTGCCCGCCTTCACCAGGACGACCAACCTGATCATCGGCAGCGCCGGGAGCGCCGCCGAGGTGGCCCGACAGGACCTGACCCGACGGGGATATCAAACCGAAATTTTCGCCGCCGATCTGCACGGTGAAGCACGAGCCTACGGGGCAGAACTGGCCAGGCGACTGGCCGATTTTTGGAAAGGCGGGGGACCGGCGGCCTTCATCGCCACAGGCGAGTTCACCGTGACGCTGCGCGGCAGCGGCAAAGGCGGGCGCAACCAGGAAATGCTCTTGGGTTTTCTGGACGAACTGCAGCGGCATCCCGGCCTGGAAGCCAACCGGCTGTCGTGGGTGGTCCTTTCGGCGGCTTTCGACGGCATCGAAGGAAACTCCGGGGCAATGGGAGCGATCATCGACTCGTCCTCTCTCCAGCGCATGCAAGGATTGGGGATCAACCTGCGATCCCACCTGGAACGAAACGATGCCAGGGCCGTCTTCCAATCGCTGGGGGACTTGCTGGTCACCGGTCAGACTGGCACCAACGTCAATGACATGACCCTGATTCTGATCGACGGATGAAGACATCGACAAAAAGAGCGCCTTTCCCGGCCCGACAGCGGGGATGAAACCGGCCATGACTGGCCGCGTTTTCCGGAGGTACTTCCCAAAAAGATTGGCACCCGTGCCATCCAGGTGCCTATCTTTTTTGAGGGATTGGGGATAGGGGATGCAAGAGGGAATCAATCCTTCCCTTTACTTCCCTCCGGCGCCACCACCACCGCCGCCACCACCGGCACCGCCACCACCGCCGGCTCCAGATCCGCCGCCGGCTCCAGATCCGCCGCCGGCCCCGCCGCCACCGACTCCAGATCCAGCACCGGTGGGATTACCCCCTTGGGATTGCCCCTTGGAGGCCGCATTTTGTCCGGAGCCCTTGCCCTGGGAACTGGCGATCCCTTTGGCCTTGCTGGTCATGTTGCGGTTGGTGAACATATTTTGATGACGGTTCATCTGTCCCTGCCCCATCTCCTCGGCGGTTCGCGCCCGGGTCTGGGTCTGGGTTCGAGTCTGAGTTTGAGCCTGCCAAGAGCCCTGCTCGCCCTCGGATGCCGTCGCCTCGGCCAAGGCTTCAGCGGCGGAAACAGCGTTTGGAGTTCCGAAGGCCGGTGCCGCATCAGCAGGTCCCTGGGCCCAGGCGTGGCCCAGGCAAAGGCTCAGCGTCAATGCCAGCGCCAGGATCCCCGTCATTTTCATCATGGAATGCGTTTTCATTTCGTTTTCTCCTTGTTCGGTCGGTCATCTCGGTTTTGTTTATTGGAACTGCGTCACGAAGTGGACCGATTCCGCCAGCGACCAGGTGCGCCCCCCGGCCTCCACTTGTTCAGCCACCCCGAACCAGCTCAGGGGCAAGCGGTCGGGATCGATTCCCGGCGCCTGTGTTAAAATCGCCTGCCGCACGGCCATACTGCGAAGTTTGGCCGTTTCAGGCTGGCCTTCCATGTAGACGACGACATGCAGTTTGAAATCAGAGGCGTCTCTTAACCGCTCGGCGATCAGACCCAGAGAGGGTCGGCTTTCCGGCGCCACCTCGTTCAGATGATCGAAGGCGATGCGACCGATGGCCACCCGAACCCTTCCCACCCGAGTGCCGCGAAAATCGAAATCGCCCCAAGAATTCAAATGATCGGCAGCCGCCAGGGCCATGGCGCCATCAGGATAGAGCGCCAGAAACCTTTTCCAGCCATGTTTGGCCTCGTTTCGACGTCCCAGTCGGGCCTGGACCGCTGCCCGATGAAACAGCGCATCGGGCTGGGTCGGCTTTTCCTGGAGCACTCGGTCATATTGCGCCACAGCCTGCTCCAATTCGCCCCGGTCCAGATAATTGTGCCCGAGGTAGAGGTTGGCTCCCAGGTGGCCGGGGTCCAGGGCGAGGACTTTTTGGTACTGAATCCGTTCCTGTTCCAGGAGCCCCTGGGCCCAATAGCCCACGCCCAGCCAGTAACCGGCCTCGGCATCCCTCGGAGCGAGACGGACGGCCTTCTCCAGCAATGGGATTGCTGCATCGGGCTGGTTCAAGGCCAGGTGGTACCTCCCCATCCAGTAGGCTGCCTGCCAGTTCTGCGGGTCGGCATCGAGTTGGCGGCCAAAATCGGCGATGCCTTCCTGGTATCTCCCCTGCTCCATATACCAGGGACCTTTCTGCCGGGCAGGGATGGCCGCTCTGGCCCCTACGCATCCCGCCAGAGCGAAAACAAACGCCAGAAGAGAAATGGTGCTTTTTCGAAAGTACACGAACGGCTCCAAAGGTTGAGGTTCGAAGGAAAGGGCCCTTTGTCTCCATATACGCAGCCCGAGGTTTTTGGTCACCAGGGCTTCATTTTTTCAGCGCCCCGGTGAGGGCGGGACTTCGAGGCTCCGGGTGGTCAAGCCGAGACGCACTGCGGCGTCCTGCGGGTCTTTGCCGTCCTGCAAGGCAGCCAGGGCCGAATCGCTGATGGCCCTCGCGGAGCGTCCCTTTTTCAGCGCCAATCCGGCCAGCCGAGGAAATTGGAGCCAGCGGGGCGTCAGAGCGTTGAGCGCCAATCCGGTTTCCGCTACCCGGAGGCTTTCTGTATCGGGCATGCCAACCCGCCCGAGGTAAGCCCGGATCCGGAGAGCCGTGGCCAGCTTTTCTGCCGGAACGCACCGATGACGCCGCACAAACTCGGCCAATGCCTTTTCCGGCAACCCGGCTTCCAAACCTTCCACCACCGCCATCATCAAATCGAGGGGAGGAGGAACGTCCCGTCCTTTGCCCGAAACCATTTGGCGGGCAGTGGACAAGGCGCTCGTCCGCCGCTCCAGCGCCTGCCTCAGAATATCGCCGGGAACCGCCTTGCTCAGGCCCTCGTCCACCTTTTCAGCCAATGGTGCCGCGGGCAGCCCGTCTTTGCAGGCACCGACCAACAGATCAAGCAACCGGGCGCCGTCCTCCCCTGGAAGACGGCCGTTGAGAACGGCTGCGAGGATGCGGGCCACGGTATCTTCCGCAACGCCGCAATCCAGGGCTTTTTGCGCGGATTGGGAGACCGGGTCCCCGGCAAAAACCGGTGGGGCTGCCACCAGCCAGACCAGGACGAAAACCGATGCCCATGATTTAAATCGTCTTTTCATGATCTTCGGTGAGAAGGAGGACCGAGTTGAGGTTGCCGAATCCGTCCTCGCGCGTGAGTATCGCCTCCGGGTCGGGGGAAACCCTCGTTTCATCCAGCAAAAAAACATATTCATGGCATCCCGGTGGCAGTTGCGCTTGCAAAAGCCAAGCACGGCGCTCCGGGGCGAAACGCATTCGAAAGCCATTGGGATTCCAGCGGTTGAAAGATCCAATGACCGCCGCGGAGCGGATTCGACCTTCCGGGTCGGCCAATTGAAAGATCACCGTCGAGAACCCGGGGCGCAATGCGTCGGCCCCCGGGAGGACTCGCGGCCCTTCCCGGACGACGGCGAGCAGAAACAATGAAACAAGTCCCACTCCTATGGTGCCAATGCGCAGCGGCGTAACGGCGAGTGACCGTGGGGTGCGGGTCCAGATCCATGCCCTGCGCCACCAGGGCAGACGGATGGGCGAAAGCCGCCGGAGCACGCCATCGGCGAATCCGGGCGGCGGGTCGATTTGGGGCAAATCGCGGATGGCCCGGATCACCTTTCGGTAACCCGGATCCGGATCAAAGTTGTCGTTGGGCGATCCGTTCCTCATCGCCACCTCCCTCCAGGGCGCACCGCACCATGTTCAAACCCCGGTGCACCCGCATCTTGGCAGCGCTCAAGGCGATGCCAAGGACTTCAGCCACCTCCTGGAGCGGCAAATCTTCACGGTATCGCAGCACGAGGGCCTCCCGGTAATCGAACGGCAACCGCGCCACGGCATGCCATACCCGCTCCAGATCCAAACGCTCATCCCACTGCGCCTGGGGGTTTTCGGATACCGGGAAGCTTTCATCTGCGCTGGCCACTTCCCACTCCACCAGCCTGCGCGAGCCAGCAGTTCGCAGCCAGTCCCTGGCACGGTTGATACCGATGGCATAAAGCCAGGGGAAAAAACGCGCCCCCGGACGAAACCGCGCCAGATTTTCATAGGCCCGGACGAAGGTGTCCTGGGCGAGATCCGCAGCCGTATCCGCCGTTCCGGTGGTGCGTCGCATGAGATTGTAAATGGGTCGCTGATAGCGTTTCACGAGAATGCCGAAGGCATCTGTGTTTCCCGCCAACACGTCCCGGATAACCGCATCTTCGTGTTCCATGTCATCAGAAATCATGGCTGAGTGCAGGAAGTCGGCCCGCCTGGCGAGAGGTTTCCTTTTTAAAATATACGCAACGACGAACAAAAAGTCACAAAACCAGCCTCAAGGTCCCTCCCGACGTCTCCAGGCAACTTGACACCCAAGCCCGATTATCTCTATACGCTAACTTCGACACTTCTCTGTAAAGTATCAAATTTGTCTTTATAATCCGGAGGATCAGTGAAGTTTCAAAATCACGTGAGAAACGCCTTCGGCAAGTGCGACATCCCGGCGAACACCGTGGACAGGATCAAACGGGGTTTCGAGGCCCTGGGTCTGGAGGTCGGATATGAGGCCTTCCCCGTATCCGACCACCTCCACTGGGGCCGGACCTGGATCGACGCCCTGCAGATCGTCTGCCTCGGCAAGGGCGTGACCCCGGAACTGGCCCGGGCCAGCGCCTACGCCGAGCTGGCCGAACGCTTCAGCGGCGGATTGTTCTACCCGATCTTTGAAGAGCAGGTCCGCTTCCACCTGCCGGCGCTCCACAACGACACCACCGCCCGTTTTCTGAATTTCGCCTGGCTGCCCGGGTACGTCCAAAGCCATCCGGACCGGGTGTCCAACGCCCTGCGCGTCGAGGACCTGCTGGCCCGCGAGACCCACCTGACCCAGGCCCAGATGACCGACATCAAGAACAGCCGGATGGCCTCCCACTGGGTGGACGGGTACAGCCTGATGCGCAACGAAACGGTGAAGGTCCCCATCAACCTCGTGGCCTATATCCACGGTTCCAACGGCCTGGCCGCCGGCAACACCATCGAGGAGGCGATCATCCAGGCCACCTGCGAAATCCTCGAGCGCCACGCCACCATCCAGACCGTGGGCCCAGAGCGCATCGCACCCACCATCGCCGCCGACTCCATCGACATCCCGCTGATCCACGACCTCATCGGGTTCTACCGGAAGAAAAACGTGGCGGTGATGGTCAAGGATCTCTCCTTCGACGGCCTGTTGCCGTGCATCGGGGTACTCTTCGTCAACCGCAATCTCAAACCCGACCGCCTGGAGTACCGGATCCTCAATACCGGAGCGTCCTTTCACCTGGAAGAGGGGCTGACCCGCTGCCTCACCGAGGGAATGCAGGGCCGCACCACCCTGGCCGCGCCCCGGCCGGAACTCGACCGCCCCGTGGTGCCCCGGTCCCGGGTCAACAACCTCTACCTGCTCATGCGCTGCGGCATCTCCCTCAAGGACATTTCTTTCCTGGAGCAGGGAGAAACCCGGGCGTATCCCGCTGTTGCGGGGATTCATGACCTGCACGGGGAACTCGATGCCCTCAAGGCGGTCTGCCGCCGCCTGCAAACCGACTGCGTCATCGTCGATCACACCCACCCCGTGCTCCGATTTCCCGTGGTCCGGGTCATCATCCCCCGGGTCTCGGACTTTTTGCCGTTTCTCGGCAAGGAGATCCTCGTGGCGGACCAGACCAAGCCGTCAGCCGCATGGCGGGGAGAAACCTTCAAATCCGCCATGGGGAGTTTTTTCACCGATGGCCGTATCCTATCCCCGTGACAACAAGGAAGACCGAGCCATGCGGCCAACCCCCGCCGCCTATCACCAGGCCACCGCCTACGACCGCCGGGCCATGGCGCCCCACAGCCTCGACTGGGCCCACCAGCCTTCGCCGTACAAATCCTATCCCGTCCGCGAAGGGGTTTCTCTGCCGGACACGCCGCATCTGCCCACGGTAAACCTCCAAACCGTTTACCATGCCGACCGTCCCCAGGCATCCGCCGCTCCCGATCTCCTGGCCCTGTCGCAAATCTGCCTCATGGCCGCCGGGCTCACCGCCCGCTCCCCCCACGGAAGCGACTATTTCTACTACCGCAGCGCCCCTTCCGCCGGTGCCCTTTACCCCAATGAAATTTATCTGGCGGCCTTGAACGACAACGCGCTCCCGGCGGGAATCTACCATGTGGGGGTTCACGACCGGTTTCTCACCCGGATCAGGGGCAACGCCGGCTTGTCACAACTGCGTGCCACGGTTCCGGATCTGCCGGCGGATGCCGCCGCCGTGTTTCTCGTCTCGGGGATCTTTTTCCGCAGCGCCTGGAAATACCGCCAGCGCGCCTACCGCTATGTGCTGCTGGACGCCGGGCACCTGGCGGAAAACCTTCGCCTGGCCGTCGCCGCCGCCGGATACCCCGGCCGCCTGCACCTGGATTTCGACGACCGGGCCCTGGATGACCTGCTGGGTCTGGATGAGACCCGGGAGGGGACCTTGTGTCTGGTGAGCATGACCGGTGAAGGTTTGGCGAATCGGCCTCCCGGGCCTCCGGCAACCGTGCTTTCTCCATCCATCCTCGCCGCCAGTCGGGTGTCGCCCGCGGAAATCGCCTATCGGGAAATCGCAGTCATCCACGAGGCCGCCAAAACCGTCCAGGCCACCCGCCAACCGGTGCCGGCAATGGTGGATGTCCTCGGCTGCTCGCTTCCGGAAGGGTTTGGTCCGCTCCCCGCGGCCGCGGAACCGCCGGACGCCCTGGGTTGCGCGGATGCCGTCCTGCGGCGCCGCTCCAAACGCAACTTCGTCCGGAAACCGTTGGCACTCGACCAACTGACCTGGTTGCTCGATCTGCTGTGCCGGGCGGGGCGGGACCCCATCGCGCGTGCATCGGTGGCCGTCGGGTTTCTCGCTGGCCAGGTCGACGGGTTGACACCGGGGTTCTACCTGCTGGATGCGGCCAAGCGCCAGATGGGGCTTGTATGGCCCGGGCAGGCGATGGAGGCCATGGCAACCGTCTGCCTCGACCAGGCATGGCTCAAAAACGCCGCGGTCCATTTCATCTTCATGAGCCGCCTGGATCGGCTAGGTGACCAGTGGGGCGCCCGCGCCTACCGCTATGCCATGATCAGCGCCGGCCGCCTGGGCCATGCGGTGTATCTCGGGACCAGCGCCCTGGCGCTGGGATCCTGTGGCATCGGGGCCTTTTACGACGACGAGGCGCATCGGCTCTTGCGCCTCGCCCCCGGCGCCGCCCTGCTCTACCTCGTCGCTGCAGGAAGCGTCAGAAAGGAATCTTGAGGGAACGAGGGGCTATGCGCCCAGAAGGTCCAACCGACGGTGCCGCAGGGATGGCAACTTTTCCCGAACGGCCTCGAGACGCTGGATGTCCACTGATGCCTGGACCAGGGCCGGCGCTTCCCCGGATCCCGCCAGGCTCACCCCGAAGGGGTCGAACACCGTGCTGCATCCGCAGAAGGCCCCGCCCACCAGGTTGCACCCCGCCACAAAAAAGGTGTTTTCAATGGCGCGGGCCCTGAGAAGGGTCAACCAGTGGACTTCCTTCATGGGCCCCTGGTACCAGGCCGAAGGCACCAGAACCAGTTGCGCCCCCCTGCCGGCCAGGTGGCGGAAGAGTTCCGGAAAGCGCAGATCGTAACAAATCGCCAGACCGACGCGCATCCCGGCGATGTCCGCCACTGGCGGCGGGGCGTCCCCGGGAATCATCGAATCGGATTCGCGCACGTTCAGGGCGTCAAACAGGTGAAGCTTTCGGTAGCTGGCAACGATTTCACCCTCGGGCGAAAAGATGTGCGCCGTGTTGTAAACCCGCCGTTGGTCCGGCCCCGGCTCCCAACATCCAGCAACCACAAAAAGTCCGGTTTCGGCGGCCAGCGATTTGAGCCCTTGAACAAACTTCCCCCCGTCGGCAGCCGCGATCCAGGCCGGTGACCGCTCCTCCGTCGGGCGCCCCATGAACATCTCCGGGAATACAACCAGCGCCGATCCCATTTCAGCCGCCTGCCGGGCCAGAACCTGCGCCCGGGCGAGATTGGCGGCCGGGTCGGGGGTGGATTCCACTTGAGCCAAAGCGATCGAAACACGGATTCCCATGGCGGTGGTCCTCATGAGCGAGCGGTACGTCTGGTCAAATCGATGACGGCTGTTTTTGAAATCTTCGGATCGGCTTCAACCTTCCAGGGTTCACATTCCAGATCTGGGATCCTCGGTCCCAGTCATCCCGGGCGAAGATCAAGGGGCCACATGGAACAACTGGAGGTTTCCAGAAGGTTTCTGGAGTATCGATGTTCAGCCAAAGGCACCCAACCCCTTGTCCTGCTGCCTCCCGCCGGCCGGGATTCTCCCGGCCCGGTGCTCAACGCCGAATCGGTCCCGGTTGGCCTTGATCGGCGGGGTGCCAGGTCGAGGGGTGGCCCCGTTCGTACTGGCGCGGGTAGGCCACGGGCTGGCCCAACTCCCGGGCCGCCTGCCAGGCCCAGTGGGGATTGAAGAGCATGGCCCGCCCCACGGATACCAGGTCCGCCTGACCGGTGCGCAGGATCTGCTCGGCCTGAACGGCACTGCTGATCATCCCCACCGCGATGGTGGGCAGGCCGGAGGCTTCCCGCACCCTCTGGGCGAACCGCACCTGGTAGCCCGGGCCCGCCGGGATCCGTGCCGTCGGGGAAAGTCCGCCGCTGGAGACATGGATGTAGTCGCAGCCAAGACCGGCAAGAATGGCGGCCAGGCGGGCCGTTTCCTCCGGAGTCCATCCCCCGTCCACCCAATCGGTGGCCGACACCCTCACCCCCATGGGTTTTTCAGTAGGCCAGACGGCGCGCGTGGCCTGGAAGACTTCCAGCGGAAAGCGGATGCGATTCTCAAAAGAGCCGCCGTAGGCATCGGCGCGCCGGTTGGTGAGGGGGGAGAGAAACTCGTGGAGAAGGTAACCGTGGGCGGCGTGCAGTTCGAGCAGCGCAAAGCCGGCCCGGTCGGCTCGTCGGGCCGCGGCGGCGAAGGCCTCGCGCACCCGGTCCAGATCGCCCTGGTCCATCGCCCTGGGCGCGGGCCAATCCGGCTCGAAGGGAATATCCGAGGGCGACAAGGGTTGCCAGCCCCCATCGTCCAGAGGCGCGGCGGGCTCTCCGAGGAGCGGCCGGCGAGTGGAGGCCTTGCGGCCGGCGTGGCCGAGCTGGATGCCCGGGGCTACATGGCCGTAACGCCGGAAAAAATCCACGATCCGGCGGAATCCGGCTTCCTGGGCCTCGGTGTACAGGCCGAGACAGCCGTCGGTGATGCGCCCCTCGGGGCTCACGGCAGTGGCCTCGGCGATGAAAAGCCCCGCCCCGCAGACGGCGAACTGGCCCATGTGCATGTGGTGCCAGGCGGTGGGATTGCCTTCCTCGGCGCTGTACTGGCACATAGGGGGGACCACGATCCGATTGTCCAACTTCAGGCCTCGCAATGTAATGGGCGTAAACAGCTTGCTATCCATGGGCGTCGTCCTCTTCTCCAGCGCTTGCCGCATCGCGACGGGAAGGCGATCCAGTCAAGAGCGGATCACGGTTTCCGTTGAAAGGTCTTATAAACCTCGTCGTCGTTTCTCTTCCCGACAACGGCGATTTTGACGGTGTCCTTTTCGATGCGATAGACGATCCGATATTCGCCGCTATCCACCCGACGGTAGGGCGCGCTTCCAACGAGTTGGGCGGCGTCGTGAGGCTCCGGATTCTCTCGAAGCTTCAAAATCTTTGAGACCACTTGGCGAAACGGCTTGGCGTCCAACCGGGCCAAAAACCTGCCGGCGGATTTTGTCAGATCGAGCTTATACATGGCGGCTTAAAAGCTTGCCGGTTTCGGTCTCTCCCAGGTACCCTTCCGCTTCGGCTTCACGGGCCCGCTGCGCCCAGTAGGCGTCCTCCATTTCCAGAAATCGCTGGTACATACGATGGGAAATGATCACCGCCTTGCTGCGTCCTGATTTTTTCACCACCACAGGGTTGGTTTCCGCTGCATCCAGATAAGTGCCCAGTCGATTTTTGAGATCCGTCGCGGTCACGTCCATTTTTCATGCTCCTGCAATTTGAGTTCGAGCCAATATAGCTAAAATAGCTATATTGGCTCGAACGGTCAACTCCTTTCTCATCTGGCATGGCCCCAGCAACCTTTTCCGATAGGACATGTATATCCTCCGATGCGGATGATGCCAGCTGGCATACGTTGCTTTTTGTAAGGTGTGGTTCAATGTCCAAAATGCCTGGCTCACTCTGTACCAAAACCGGCGGGACCCCCCAGGATCCGGCACATCATGGCGGCATCGATGTTGCCGCCGGAGAGAATCGCCCCCACCCGGCCCCGGGCCTCGACCGCCCCCGAGAGCAGCGCCGCCAAGCCCAGGACCCCGGAAGGCTCCACCACGATCTTGAGCCGCTCGAAGCAAAACCGCACCGCCCCGGCGATGGCCTCCTCGCTGACGGTCTGCATGTCGTCCACGAACCGGCGCACCAGGGGAAAGGTGAGCTGGCCGAGACTGGCGGTTCGGGTGCCATCGGCGATGGTGGGGGGGTTGTGAACGGACTGCAGGACGCCGCTGCGAAAGGAACGGGCGGCATCGTCGGCCAGTTCCGGTTCGATGCCGACCACCCGGCAGCGGGGGGCCAGGCCCTTGGCGGCAATCGCCGTGCCGGACAGCAGCCCTCCCCCGCCGCAGGGCGCCAGCAGCATGTCCAGCGGTCCCACCGCCTCGATCAACTCCATTGCCGCGGTGCCCTGGCCGGCGATCACGTCCGGGTGGTCGAAGGGGGGAATGACGGTGAAGCCGTGGGTGGCTTCCAACTCCCTGGCCACCGCTTCCCGGGTGGTCTGTTTCAGATCGTAGGTCACCACCGTGGCGCCGTACCCCTCGGTGGCGGCGCGCTTGATGGCCGGGGCATCGACGGGCATCACCACGGTGGCGGTCACCCCCAGCAAACGGCTCACCAGAGCCACGGCCTGGCCATGGTTGCCGGAGGAAAAAGTCACCACGCCGCGGCGGCGCGCTTCGGGCGACAGTCGCGAGATGGCATTGTAGGCGCCCCTGAACTTGAAGGCCCCGGTGCGCTGGAAATTTTCGCACTTCAGATGCACCTCGGCCCCCACCCGTGCATCCAGGGTGCGCGAGGTGATCACCGGCGTCACGTGGGCCTGCCCCTTGATGCGCCGCGCCGCGTCCGCCACTGCCTCGAAATTCACCGCTTCAGATGGATCCTTTGCCATTGCTGTTCTCCTGATGGCCTCGGACGGCTGCCGACCGTTTTCCAAATTTTAGTTTTTTGTTCGACTATCGGGGCTTCCTCTCCAGGCATGGCGGTTTGATTCTGCGCCGCGGCTGCATCCACTCCAAATCGACAAAAAGCAAGCTGATCTCCTATACCACATCGAAACGGCCCTGCGCAGCCTCATTGTTCCGTCCCATTTCTGTTTCTCCCGCCGTTGACAGCCGGCCGCCAACCGCTTAAAGTTCCCGAAAATTCAGAAAATTCGGGTTTTGACTTGTTTCGCGTCCGGCAAACGACTATAAGAGGCGCCGCCCCCTGTGCTCCAGGCATGGGCACAATCCAACGGCAATCGAGGTTTTCTTGGCCACCTATTATATCAACGGCGAATTCGTCCCCGCCGAGCACGCCTGCCTGCCCATCAACGACTTGGCCATCCTGCGCGGCTTCGCCGTCTTCGAGCTGTTGCGCACCTACGGCGGAAAACCGTTTTTCCTGGAGGCCCACCTCGAACGGCTGGAAAACTCGGCGCGCCAGATCGGTTTGCATCTTTCCTGGTCGCTCCCGCAGATGGCCGACATCGTGACCCGGACACTGGCCCGCAACGTTTTTGCCGAGGCCAATGTCCGCATCGTGGTCACCGGCGGCCCCAGCGCCGATTTCACCACCCCCGAAAACAAGCCCCGGCTCCTGGTGCTGGTCTCGCCTCTGCCGGAGCTGCCGGCCCACTGGTACCGTGACGGCGTCAAGGTCATCACCCGGGTCACCGAACGGCCCATCACCGGCGCCAAGAGCATCAACTACATCCCGGCCACCATAGCCCTGGAAGAGGCCCGCCGGCAAGGCGCCGTCGAAGCGCTCTACGTCACCCGAGACGGCCGGGTCCAGGAAGGCACCACCAGCAATCTGTTCGTTTTCATCGGCCGGACCCTGGCCACTCCCGGGCGGGAGATCTTGCCCGGGATCACCCGCCGGGTGATCCTCGAACTGGCCGCGCCTTTATTTCCCGTGCAAATCCGTGATATTTCCATTGATGAGCTTTTTCGCGCCTCGGAAGTCTTTATCACCGGCACCAACAAGGGACTCGTCCCCGTGGTGCAAGTCGACGACCGGCTCATCGGGACAGGGCGTCCCGGTGAAAACACGCGCCAGCTGATGGCGGCGTTGACGGAGCGAACCGCGCGCCATTCCCACACAGACCCGGCGCCGCCCGGCCAAACCCCGGCGTCGGAGGCATCCGCCTGAAGAGAGGATTCCATGAACGCACCGATCGACAACGAACACGATGACCAGGCCGAAAACGAAGACTTTGCCGCGATGCTGGAAAGCTACAGCGCCGAACGCAACGACGACTTGAGAATCGGCGACCAGGTGGAGGGCCGCATCATCGCCATCGGCGCCGACACGGTATTCGTCGACACCGGCACCAAAATCGACGGCGCGGTGGACAAGGCCGAGCTGCTGGATGAAAACGGCGAATTGCCTTTCAAGGAGGGCGACACCCTCTCCCTGTACGTGGTGGCCATGGACGAAAGCGAGGTGCGACTGTCCAAGGCGATCACCGGCATCGGCGGACTCAACATGCTCCAGGAGGCCATGGCCAATGAGATCCCGGTGGAGGGCAAGGTCGTGGAACCCTGCAAGGGCGGCTTCATCATCGAGGTGCTGCATCGGAGAGCCTTTTGCCCGGTGAGCCAGATCGATCTGCCTCCGACCAAGGAAGCAGCCGAATACGTGGGCAAGGACTTTCATTTCATGGTCTCACGGGTGGAAAAGGGCGGGCGCAACATCGTCCTGTCCAGGCGGCGGCTGCTGGAGAAGGAGCAGGAGAAGACGCGCAACGCCTTCCTGGCCAAGGTCTCGGTGGGCAGCGTTTGCGAGGGGACCGTGGTGCGGGTGGCTCCCTTCGGCGCCTTTGTCCAACTGGCCCCCGGAGCCGACGGGCTGGTCCATGTTTCGGAAATGAGCTGGGCACGGGTGGAAAAGCCCGAGGAATTCGTCACGGTGGGCCAACCGGTAACGGTGAAAATCCTCTCCATCGAGCCGGACAAGAAGCCGGGCCAGAAGCGCATCTCCCTGTCCATGAAGCAGGTGGGAGGCGATCCCTGGCGCACGGTGACTGAAAAATTCAAGATGAACGACACCGTGGAGGGGAGGGTGACGCGCTGCGTCAAGTTCGGCGCCTTCGTGGAAATCGCCCCGGGAATCGAAGGGCTGGTGCACATCAGCGAGATGAGCTACCTGCGACGGATCACCGATCCCGCCGATGTGGCGGCCCCCGGCGACAGGGTCACGGTGCGGATCAAGGGCATCGACCCGGAGAAGCGGCGCATGTCGTTGAGCATGCGCGACGCCCAGGGCGACCCGTGGGCCGATATCGAGACCTCATTTCCTGTGGGCAAACGCTTCGAGGGGATTTTGGAAAAGAAGGAGCGCTTCGGCTGGTTCATCCAACTGGCCCCCGGCATTACCGGGTTGATGCCCAAGTCGCGAATGGTCACGGCGCCGGATGCCGGGCGAATGGAAGGCATGCGCCCGGGCGACAAGCTCGCCGTGGTGGTTGAAGAGGTCCACGCCCAGGAGCGCAAGATCACCTTGGCGCCGGACAGCGGGGACGATGGATCGGCCCAATGGAAAAGCTACACCGGCGACAGCCCCAAGACGATGGGCAGCCTGGGCGAGGAGCTGCGCCGGGCCATCCGCGATCAGGATCAGGAAGAAGAGTGACGGGTGTATCCTTTTTGAACGCCGGCGCTCTCAATCACCTGATGCGAAAACCGGCAACCCCGCGGCGAGGCGGGGTGACGCGCCGAAAGGAAGCGACATCAGCCACAGACGAGGACCAAAGCCATGAGCCAAGCTGAAGCGTACGACCTGATTATCGTGGGCGGTGGTCCGGCGGGCCTGACCGCCGGCATCTATGCCATGAGAGCCGCGTTGAAGACCGTGCTGATTGAAAAAGGACCGGCCGGAGGGCAGATCGTCCTCTCCGACGAAGTGGAAAACTGGCCGGGCACCGAGCGCATCGGCGGCACGGAGCTGGCGATGAACATGGCCAACCACGCCGATTCCTACGGCCTGGAAGTCCGCAATCAGGAAGTGGTGGCCATCGAGCCGGGTCTGGACATCCACACGGTGCGACTGGACAGCGGCGAGAGCATCACTGCCCATGCCGTGATTCTGAGTACCGGCGGGAGCCCGCGACAGCTCAACATCCCCGGGGAGAACGAGTTCTACGGCAAGGGGGTATCCTACTGCGCCGTGTGCGACGGCTTCTTCTTCCGGGGCAAGACCGTGATGGTGATCGGCGGGGGGGACAGCGCCGTGGAGGAGTCCCTCTACCTGGCCAAACTGGCCAAGCGGGTCTACATCGCCCACCGCCGCGACGCCCTCCGTGCCAGTCGCATCCTTCAGCAGCGGGCGATGAACGACTGCAACATCGAAATCCTCTGGAACTCCGTGCCCGTGGAAATCCATGCCGCGCCAGAGGGTCCGGTCGACCGGGTCACGCTCAAGGACACCCGGAGCGGGGAGACCCGCGAAATGCCGGTGGACGGGGTTTTCATCTTCATCGGTTTTCAGCCCAACAACGCCGTGGTGCCGGCCGGCATCAAGCTCAACGCCCAGGGTTACGTGATCACCGACGCCAAGTGCGAAACCGATATCCCCGGGATTTTCGCCGTGGGCGACCTCCGTGAAAAATACGCCCGCCAGATCGTCACCGCGGCGGCTGACGGCGCCGTGGCTGCCCTGGCCTCGGCCCATTTCGTCGAAACCAAGAAGGCGACCGCCGCTGACACCTGCGAACTGCCGGTACAATAACGGCCTCTAAACGGCCGCGAACGGATGCAGCAATGGCAGAATCTTGTGGCGGCCGCTGGCCGCCACAGGTATTTCGATTCTCCCGGCAGCCCGGGCCGCACCCGCCTCGCGAAAGCGCGGTGATGGGTCCGCGAGCGTCCGCGGTTCGGATCTTCACCGGCCCGGAAAGTTGGGCTTGCGCTTTTCCATGAAGGCCGTCATCGCCTCGGTGAGATCGTCGGAAGGGATGATGTTGGCGCTCATGGCGGCCACGTAGCGCAGCCCGTCAGCCACCGATTTGCCCACCCCGTAGTTGAGCACCTCCTTGGACGCCTGGACCGCCAGGGGGCTGTTTCCGGCGATCCGCAGGGCCAGGTCCCGGGCCTCGGTCAACAGGGTTTCGGCGTCGTCGAAAACCGCATTGACCAGGAGAATCTCCTTCGCTCGCCGGGCGTCGAAATCAGCCGCGGTGAAGGCGAGCTCCCTGGCGATACCCTGGCCCACGATCAACGGCAGGCGCTGCAGCACGCCCACATCGGCCACGAACCCCACCGCCGCCTCGCGCAGGGAAAAGACGGCATCGGCGCTGCACAGACGGATATCGCAGGCCGTGGCCATGTCGAGGCCCGCCCCCACGCAATAGCCGTGGATGGCGCAGATCACCGGCTTGCGGCAGCGCTCGATGCAGGTCATGGTCTCCTGGAGCGGGCCGATCTTGTGCATGAGCCGCCGCTTGACGCCGCCCTTTTGCGCCTTTTCCATCAACTCGGGAAGCTCGGCCGCCATGGCGATGAGATCGATGCCGGCGCAAAAGGCCGGCCCCTTGGCCGCGATGACCACGGCCCGGATGGCATCGTCGGCATCCAGCGCGGCCATGATCTCTGGCAGTTCGTGCCAGGCCGGCGGATTCATGGCGTTTTTCTTCGCCGGCCGATTGAGCCAGACCCACGCCACCGGCGCATTTTTTTCCACCAGGTAAAACGGGTTGTCCGTCATTTCTTTTCCTTCCACAGGTATCGATAAACATCCTGGCGCCTCGGGGGCCGAAGCGCCAAGCGGCACGACGCGGCAGGTCAGTAGACCTCCATCAGCGATCGCCAGCGTTCGTATTCAGAGGTTGTCGGCAGCCCCTCGGCTTCCAGGATCCGCATCATGGCCGGATCGTTGAAGCGCAGAAAAGGATTGACCAGGAATTCGTCCGCCAGGGTGGAGACCACGCGGGACGGATCGTATTGGGCCAGGTAACGGTCGATGTGCGGGTTGTCCGGTTCGATGGACCGGGCGAAGGCCATGGACTCCCGGACATAGTCGTGGCCCGCGTAGATCAGGGTGGCGGGATCAAAGCGCATCAGGAAGCGGATGGATTCGAAAAAGGCTTCCAGATCGCCTGAAAAACAGTTGCCCACCGTACCGTTGAACAGGGTGTCGCCAGTGAGCAGAGCCCCTTCCGCCTGGAAGGTGACGCAGTCGGGCATGTGCCCCGGCGTCCGGTAAATCATGATCCGGCTCCCGCCGACCGGCAGATGCTGGCCGTGGACCACGCGGCGGCAGTCGACGAACTCGGCGCCGGTGGCTTCCAGCAGGCGCGGGTTGCCGAGGGTGTGATCGCTGTGGGTATGGGTATTGGTCACGCAGCGAATAGTCAGCTTTCGGTCTTCGGCGAAAGCCAGCATCTCGTCCACAGCGCCGGCATCGATGGCCACCGCGTCTCCACCGCTGTAGACGAGATAGGCCAGGTTGTCCGACGCGTACCGGAACTGTCGGATCTTCATCAGGGTCCTCTTTTCGGGCATGTCCAGGTGGCGACCATTCTAACCGGTTTTACGGTTTTATCAATGCCGGCGCATCCGTTGCGGCGGTGATCCCGCTGAAACGCTTTACCGCCGGCGGCCGGATGTTTATTATTTTTATTTATGGAAAATGCCGACGACCGGAGACCGTGAACCGATGATCATCCTCGAAGCGCAACACCTGAGCCACTCCTACCGCATCGGCGGACGGGACATCCGGATTCTCGACGACGTGTCGCTCGCCGTCGAGGCGGGCGAATTTCTCGTCATCCAGGGGGCCAGCGGAAGCGGCAAGTCCACCCTGCTCAGCCTGCTTTCGGGTTTGGACAAGCCCGGCAGCGGAAGAATCCGGATCGACGGCCGCGACATCACCGATCTGGGAGAGGACGACCTGGCCCCGATCCGCAATACCGCCATCGGCTTTGTCTTCCAGGCCTATCATCTGGTGCCGGCTCTCACGGCCATCGAGAACGTGATGTTTCCCGCCGAGCTGCGCGGCGACCCGGCGGCGGCCGAAAAGGCGGCCGCCTTGGTGAATCGGGTGGGTCTTGCAGACCGTCGCGACAACTTCCCCCACCAGCTATCCGGCGGCGAAAAACAACGCATCGCCATCTGCCGGGCACTGATCAACGCGCCGGCCGTCATCTTCGCCGACGAGCCCACCGGCAACCTCGACTCGGCCAGCGGGCAGGCCATCCTGACGCTGCTGCGCGAGTTCCAGCGGGAACGCGGCGCCACCCTGGTGCTGGTCACCCACAACCCTGAAATCGCCGCCACGGCCGACCGGGTCCTGAAGCTGGTGGACGGACGGCTGCGCCATGAGCTTCCCCATGCTGCATAAGCGCTTTGTCGCCCGGGTCATCTGGCAGTCCCGGCGCCAGGCGGCGATTTTCGTGCTCTGCACCGTCCTGTCCCTGGTGACGATGGTGGCCTTGGCCGGTTTTTCCGAAAGCGTGCGCCGGGCCATGATGCAGGATGCCCGCCGGCTTCACGCCGGCGACGTGCTGGTCCGTGCCAACATGCCCTTCTCGGACGGCCTCCAGCGCGAAATCAGCCGCCTGGTAGAAGAAACCGCCATCGAAGCGGCCCGAATCCACGAGTTCTATTCCCTGGTACGGGCGCCGCGCACGGGCGACACCCTGCTGAGCCAGGTCAAGGTGGTGCCTCCGTCCTACCCATTCTACGGGGAGGTGGTTCTGGGCTCCGGCCAACCCCTGGTCCGGGCGCTGCGCTCCGGGCAGGCGGTGGTGGAGCCGGCGGTCCTCGAGCGCCTCGACCTGCGGGTGGGCGACGCCCTCCAGGTGGGGCGGGCCCGCCTCACCATAGCTGACACCCTCTTGAATGAACCGGACCGGCCGGTGGATTTCTTCTCCCTGGGGCCTCGGGTCATGGTGGCCGCCGCCGACCTGGAGGCCCTCGACCTTGTCCAGCACGGCAGCCGCGTCTGGCACAGCTACCGGCTCCGGCTGCCAGCCCCCGAAATGGAAACTTCGGTGGTGCAACGCCTCCGGCAAGCCGCCCTGGCGGGCCAGGAAATCGTGGAACCGGCCCGCAGCGCCGAATCCCGTATGACGCGGTTCTTTGACAACCTCCTGTTTTTTCTTGGACTGGTTGGTATTTTCACCCTGCTCTTGGCCGGCTTCGGCATCCAGAGCGCCTTGGCGGCTCTGCTCAAGGATCAGGCGCCCACCATCGCCATCATGCGGGCCGTGGGCGCCACCCACCGGTTCATCGCCATCCATTACTTGGGGGCCGTGCTCCTCATGGCCGTTGTCGGCACCACAGGCGGACTGGCCGGCGGCATGCTGCTGCAATGGATGCTGCCGGCGCTCTTTGCCGGCCTGATTCCCCGGGGCCTCGGCGCCGCGCCGACGCTGCCCGCTCTGCTGGAAGGGGCCGCGCTCGGGATGGGGGTGGTGGGGCTCTTCGCCTTCCTGCCCCTGTATCGGCTCCGCGAGGTGCGGCCGGCGGCGACCTTGAGAATCAGTGAAACGGCGACGCGACGCGGGCCGGCCTACCTGGCAGCCCTCGCCGCCGTAGGAATCTTCTTCGCGGCCATGATTCTCTGGCAGATCGAGGACCAACGCACCGGGGCCTGGTTTGTGGCCGGCACCGGGTTGCTCATCGGATGGCTCGCCTTATGCACCCGCCTGATCCTGGCCGGGCTGCGCCGGCTGACCACCCGCCGCCTGATCCTGCGCCAGGCCGTCAAGGGTCTTTTCCGCCCCCGCAATGCCACCGCCGCCACCATCGTCACCCTGGCCGCCGCCCTGACGCTGATTTTGGCCATCGTGCTGGTGGAACGCAACCTGGACGCCACCTTCGTCCAGAGCTACCCGGACGATGCCCCCAACCTCTTCCTGCTCGACATCCAGCCGTCCCAACGGGCAGCCATCGCCGCCATGCTGGGGCCCCGGGCGGAGTTTTACCCGGTCGTGCGGGCAAGAATCGCCTCCATCAACGGGACCCCCGTGGACCGCGAGGAGGAACGACGCCGCCGCAGCGACAATCTGGCGCGCACCTTCAATCTCACCTACCGCGGGGATCTCCTGCCGGACGAAGTCCTCACCGCTGGCAGCGCCCTGTTTCGCACGGATTGGCCGGACGAGGTCGTGCAGGTGTCGATGCTTGAACGGGTGCGGCGCCTCCACCCCTTTCAAATCGGCGACCGGATCGTCTTCCGCATCCAGGGGGTGCCGTTGGAGGCCGTGGTATCGAGTATCCGGGAGCGCACCCGCGATTCGCTCAGCCCCTTCTTCTATTTCATTTTCCAGGAAAAGGACCTTGCCGTGGCGCCCCAAACCCTCTTTGCGGCACTTCGGGTGCCCCCCGAGGACATCCACCGTATGCAGAATCGGGTCGCCGCGCGCTTCGCCAACATCAGCGCCATCGACGCCACCGCCACGGCCCGGATCTTCGGACGCATCCTGCGCCGCCTGAGCGCCATCGTCCGTTTTTTCACCGCCTTTGCCGTGGCGGCCGGGCTGCTGATCATCGTCAGCGCGGTGCTGGCCACCCGCGCGGCCCGGGTGCGCGAAACGGTTTACTTCAAGATTCTGGGCGCACCGCGTCGCTTCGTGGCCCGGGTCTTCGCCCTGGAGAACCTCATCATCGGCCTGTTGAGCGGCCTTTTGGCGCTGATCGCGGCCCAGGCCGCCGCCTGGCTCGTCTGCCGCCGGGTGCTGTCCATCGCCTATCACCCGTATCCGGGCATCGGCCTGGCGCTCTTGGCGGCAACCATCGTCCTGGTGGCGGCGGTGGGCATGGCCGCGGCCCGGGGAATCTTGAACGAAAGACCGGAAAGTTTTCTGAGGCGCCAGGACCAGGGGATGTGATGGGGCAACCCCTTGAAAAAACAGAGCGCTAAAGAAATTTTCTCGTCGGTCGGATCGGACGGATCGGTCCGATCCGACCGATTCGAAACACAAGCCGGACGAAAGCAACTTTCCGGAGGAAAGGCATCATGCCGATGCGACCATTTGCCTTGAATGTTCTTCTGGCCCTGGCCCTCGTCGCCTGCTCCGACGACCCCCGTCCCGCGACGACGCCCCCGCCCATCGCCGCGGATACGGCAAACCAGACCGAAGGCGTGATCGTGGCCATGGGCGACAGCCTGACCGCCGGTTACGGCGTGGACGAGAGCGAGGCCTACCCGGCCCAACTCCAGGCGCGCCTGCAAGCCGACGGCTTTCGCTGGAAAGTGATCAACGCCGGCATCAGCGGAGAGACGAGCAGCGGTGCCCGCTCCCGTCTGGACTGGGTCCTTGACCGCCTGAAGCCGGATATCGTCATCCTGACCACCGGTGCCAACGACGGGCTGCGGGGCATCGCCCCGAAGGTGGTCGAGGAAAATCTGCTGGCCATGGTTCGCCGGTTGCAAACCCGCCGCGTCATCACCATCATCGGTGGTATGAAGATGGTGGGCAACCTCGGCGCGGACTACACGGAAAGCTTCGCCGCCGTCTACCCGGCGGTGGCCGAGGCCACCGGAGCGCGTCTGATCCCGTTTTTCCTGGAAGGGGTGGCCGCGGAAAAGCGCTACAACCTGCCCGACGGGATCCATCCCAATGCCGCCGGCTACCGGCGCATCGTCGAAGGCATCTACCCCACCATCGTCGAGGCCGTCACCGAGGCGGCCCGGCGTGGCGATCGTCGCTAGCGCCTGCAAACGGGACTTGACTATTGATATCTTGCTTGCTTTAAGGAACGGCGGTAAAGGCATCGAACTGAACCGTCGTGCCGGCAGGATCGAACATCGGAATCAACTCAACTCACAAACAGATCACGGAGGAGAAAAAATGAGTTTTCATGTGGAAGTAGACAATGAGAAGTGCATCGGCTGCGGGGAATGCGTGGATATCTGCCCGGAAGACGTCTACGAATTGCAGGATGAAAAATCGGTGCCGGTGAACGAGGAAGACTGCGTGGGCTGCGAAAGCTGCGTGGAAGTCTGCGAGCAGGACGCCATCACCATCACCGAAATGTAGTGCTTCCGGGGCCGGCTTTTCCCAAGGCCCATCTTTGCCAAACGCATGAAGCCGATGCGGGTCGACCGGCTCAGGACCTCCCGCATCGGCCGACCGACCCCTTTCTGAATCCGACGACCCGCCGCCTGCCGTCGGGATGGACTCTTGACGCGACGAACGGGATTTCTTAAAAAAGCATTCGAGCATACGCGCATAACCAGCCGCGACATCGTTTACCGCCAAAACGGGAAAATGCCGTGGGGCTCTTCGAGGACCACGGAAGACGGCAATTGATGGAGTGCCGAGCCACCAGTGCAGGATGCGACGCCATTGCGCCCCGGTTTCAGGGGCGGGGTGGCGTTTTTTATTTTTCACGCCATTCATCAATCCGCTCAAGGAGGGCGAACCCATGGCTGTGACGGACGATATCCTCGAAAAAAGCATTGATCCCACCGTCCATCAGATGCTGGCCCGGGCCCGGGACCTCGGGCTGGAAACCGTCTGGGACCGCTACGAAAAGATGCTGCCCGAATGCGGTTTCGGCGAGCTGGGGGTCTGCTGCCGCAACTGCAACATGGGCCCCTGCCGCATCAGCCCCTTCGAGGACCAGGGGCCGCAGCGCGGCATCTGCGGGGCCACGGCGGACATCATCGTGGCGCGCAACCTGATCCGCATGATCGCCGGCGGGGCCGCGGCCCATTCGGACCATGGCCGGGACCTGGCCCACACCCTCCTGCTCACCGCCGAGGGCAAGGGGGGCGGCTATGAGATCAAGGACGAGGTCAAATTGGCGGCCCTGGCCAAGGAATACGGTATTGCCACGGAAAACCGCGCCAAGGAGGACATCGCCCTGGATCTGGCCAAGGCGGTCTATGCCGAATTCGGCCGGCAGGAAGGCTTCGTGCGGTTCACCCGCCGGGCGCCGGCCAAGCGGGTGGCCCAGTGGCAGAAGATGGGCATCGACCCGCGGGGGATCGACCGGGAAATCGTGGAAATCATGCACCGCACCCACATCGGCGTGGACAACGACCCGGTCAACCTGATTCTTCAAGGGCTCAAGGCATCCATCGCCGACGGCTGGGGCGGCTCGATGATCGCCACCGAAATCTCCGACGTGCTCTTCGGCACGCCGACGCCGGTGCGCTCCACGGCCAACCTCGGCGTTCTGAAAGAAGACGAGGTCAACATCGTGGCCCATGGCCATGAACCGGTCCTCTCGGAGATGATCCTGGCCGCGGCGGCCGATCCGGATCTGGTGGCCAGGGCCAAGGCGCTGGGGGCCAAGGGCATCAACGTGGTGGGCATGTGCTGCACCGGCAACGAAATCATCATGCGCCACGGCATCCCCCTGGCCGGCAACTTCATGCAGCAGGAACTGGCGGTGATCACCGGGGCCGTGGAAGCGATGATCGTGGACGTCCAGTGCATCATGCCGGCCCTGGGCAGCCTCTGCGAATGCTTCCACACCCGTTTCATCTCCACCTCCTACAAGGCGAAATTCCCCGGTGCCGTCCACATCCAGTTCAGCGAGGAAAAGGCCCTGGACATCGCCAAGCAGATCGTCAAGGTGGCGGTGGAAAACTACCCGCGCCGGGTGCAGGACAAGGTCTTCATCCCGGACGAGAAAACCGAGTGCATGGTCGGCTTTTCCACCGAGGCGGTGGTCAAGGCCCTCGGCGGCACCCTCGACCCGCTGCTCGACGCGATCAAGTCCGGGGCCGTCCGCGGCATCGCCGGGGTGGTGGGCTGCAACAACCCCAAGATCAAGCACGACCACGGCCACGTGGCCCTGGTGCGCGAGTTGATCAAGAACAACGTCCTGGTGGTCACCACGGGCTGCAACGCCATCGCCTGCGCCAAGGCCGGCCTGATGCTTCCCGAGGCGGCGGCGGATGCCGGCGAGGGATTGAGCGGCGTCTGCCAGGCGCTGGGCGTGCCGCCGGTGCTGCACATGGGCTCTTGCGTGGACATCAGCCGCATCCTGGCCACCTGCGCCGCCGTGGCCAACGCGCTGGGGGTGGACATCTCGGATCTGCCCGTGGCGGGCGCGGCGCCGGAATGGATGAGCGAGAAGGCGGTGAGCATCGGCGCCTACGTGGTCTCTTCGGGCATTTTCACCGTGCTGGGGACCGTCCCCCCGGTGCTGGGCGGCCCGCTGGTCACCGACATACTCACCCGGGGCGCCGAGGACGTGGTGGGCGCCGTCTTCGCCGTGGAGACCGATCCCGTCAAGGGCGCAGGCCTCATGATCGCCCATATCGACCGGAAACGCGCCGGCCTGGGGATTTGACGGCTTGCCAACATATCCGGCGTCCGGCCGGATGACCGGACGCCCGCGGGTTTGAAAAGGAGCCGGCTTATGACACAGCCCAAGGAAATCTTCGTCATAACGGATCGATGCGTGGGGTGTCGCACCTGCACCATCGCCTGTGCGGTGGCCCACTCCGCGTCCAGGACCCTATTCGGCGCCGTGGCGGAAACACCGCGTCCCAAAAGCCGCATCTACGTGGAATGGGCAGCGCCCGCCCACAAGGTGCCCCTGGTGTGCCGCCACTGCGAAGACGCCCCCTGCATGCACGCATGCATCAGCGGGGCCATCCGACGCACCGACGACGGCGTGGTCATCACCGATACCGACAAGTGTATCGGCTGCTGGACCTGCGTGATGGTCTGCCCTTACGGCGTGATCGGCCGGGACCTGGAGCGCCACAAGGCCTACCGCTGCGACCGATGCCAGGACCGGGACATCCCGGCCTGCGTGGCCGCCTGCCCGACCGGGGCCCTGGTGTACCAGACCGTGCCGGCCTACGCGGCCGATGTGCGCCGGCACGCCTCCGGCGAAATGGTCAAGGGGAAAGGAAGCTGACGACATGGACAGCGCCGAAGCCTATGTCATCGTGGGCGGCAGCGCCGCGGGCATGGCCGCGGCCCAGGCCATCCGGGAACGCGATCCGGCCGCGGGAATCACGGTGCTCTCCGAGGAAGCCGATGCCCCGTATTTCCGGCCGCTGATCCCCTATCTGGTGTCGGGCCGCAAGCAGGCCAGGGAAATGACACTGGCCGGCAGCGGCCCATACACCGGGCGCGATATCCAGGTGTGGACCGAGGCCCGGGTGACGGCGGTGGACTGCAAAGGGCAACGCGTCACCCTGGCCGACGGCCGCCAGCTCGGTTACGGCAAGGTTCTCTTTGCCACGGGCAGCCGGCCGTTCCTGCCCCCGGAAATCAAGGGCACCGACACCGAAGGGGTCTTTGCCCTGCGCACCCTGGCCGACGCCCGCCGCATGGCAAGGCGGGTCGAGGCCACCCGCCGGGCCGTGATGCTCGGGGGTGGCCTGCTCAACCTCAAAGCCGCTTTTGCCCTTCTGGAACGCGGGATACGGGTCACCCTGGTGGTCTTTTCACCGGAAGTCCTCAGCCAGCTCATGGACCCCGAGGACGCCCTGCTGATCCGCCGGGCGCTGGACCGGGCCGGCCTGGAAATCCGGACCGGAGCGGCGGCCAGGACCATCCTGGGCGACGGATCCGGGGTGCGCGCCGTCGGCCTGGACGACGGCACGGAGATCGAATGCCAGATGGTGTGCATCGGCAAGGGCGTCCGCCCCAACATGGAATTTCTGGCCGGTTCCGGCGTCCGGATCGGCGGGGGCATCGTGGCCGACCGCTTCACGGCCTGCAACCAGCCCAACACTTTCGCCGCCGGCGACGTGGCCGTGACCTACGAGCCGGTCAGCGGACGGCCGATCATGACGGCGCTGTGGACCAACGCGGTGGAGATGGGCCGCTGCGCCGGGCTCAACATGGCCGGGGTGCCCACCGCGTATACCGGTACCTTCGGAATTTTGAACGCCACACAGGTGGCGGACATGCCCTTCGTTTCCATGGGGACTGTGCATACCGGCGGCCTCGACTTCCAAATTTACCGCCATGCCTCCGCCAACGCCTACCGCAAGCTGGTCTTCGACCCCGAGGGAAGGCGTCTGATGGGGGCCGTGCTGGTGGGCGACATCGCCAACGCGGGGATTTACCGGTACCTGATTCGTGAAAAACGGGATATCTCGGCGGTCAAGCGGCAAATCGTGAATCATCAATTGCATTACGGGCACCTGCTGCCCAATTGAATCGGGCACCGTACGGGCCACCACCCCATGTACGGGCGACCGGCCAAATGTACGGGCGACCCGCCGGTCGCCCCTACGTCGGATCACCCCAAACCACCAACGAAAACATGATCCCCATGCGCACCTCCGTTCAGCGTGTTGCCGCCATCCACGACCTCTCCGGCT
>DCWA01000017.1 GCA_002327445.1 Desulfobacteraceae bacterium UBA2174
ACTGGAGAACTTTGGACTGTCAAGTAAATAAATGAAACTTGAAATTTGAAACTGGAAACTTGGAGGGGGGCGCGATGGTCGTGTCCCCCTCCGTCATTCCGAAAAGCACGCCCTTCCGCAATTTCATTCCGACCGGGGATTCCTTGCTGCTTTTGAAATGAGGTCGAAAGGAGTAGCGCTCGGGATGGCACTCTATCGGGTTGGTTCTTGGAAGGGTGGCGCTTGAAATTGTAACAGAAAAGAATGGGAAACCGATGGTGTGTTACAAGTCGACCAGAATGTCGTTGATCCTTGCCGCAAGGGTTGGCAGATCTTCAGTCGCGGTCAACCAAACTGTCATCAGATCCACTCCCAAATAATCGTGAATCAATTTGTCGCGCATACCGGCCATGTCCTGCCAAGGGATGTCGGGATAGCGACTGCGCAAGTCTGATGATATCCTTTTGACAGCCTCTCCAATAATTTCTAACTGTCGAATGACTCCATCTTGCAAAAGTGGGGTTTCCATGAAACATCTCTGGTCAACCCCGGCGAGATACTTTTCGATTCGCGCCGCTGCATCTCGGATGTGTTGCAGATAGAGCCTTTCTTCACGCCTCATACAACACCGTCAAATCTTGCCGGATGCGATCAATTAGGTATGGACTGATCGCTTGTTCGGTCACCAAATCCACCTTGGTCCCCAAAGCGGCGCTCAACTCTCGCTCCAAACGGATCAAGGACAAAAGGCTTTTGGGCTTTGCAAAACGGATCATCACATCGATGTCGCTGAGCGGGCCGGCGTCCCCCCGGGCCCGGGAACCGAAAACAGCCACCATCGAAGCGTCTGATTGGCGGCAAAGGGTTACCAGTTTTTCGCTGTCGAATCCAAATTTAGCCATTGACCTTTTCCTGGTCTGCTCATTTGAAACGCTTTTATGGCAATTGTCACCAGGGTGTCAACTTGGGCGCAATCGGCTGTATCGCCGAGCAACGGCTTTTGTCATTTCGCTGCGCCTCCCTCTGTGCTTCCGAAAAACGAAGCGACGAGGGGCGCCATCCCGTCGATCACCTTCCCTCGCGAATAAAAATGGTCCTTACGCCTGACGATGGGCTTTGAGCCGTCGTCCTTGGACCAAGAACTCGATGGCATCGTAGATCCGCACCGCCACCATGGCGGCCACCAGGCGCGGTATGTACAACCAAAACATCCCGATGCCCAGGGGAAGAAACAACAGCGGATCCTCCACCATCGAGTGGTTGATGCCGATGGAAACGTGAAGGCGTTCGATCTCCCGCTGTTCGAAGCTGCCGGCGCGGAACTCCTCCACAATGACGGCCGCTCCGTAGGTGACGCCGAAAAGCACCGCCGATAGCCACAACACGCCGACCTTCGGTCCCAATCCCAACATCGCCAACACCGGACGCATCCATCTCACCAGGTGGGGAATCAGGTCGAATCGCCGCATCCAGGCCAGGCCGATCATGATGCTCATCACGATCCACAGGATCTTGAGGCTGAGCCGGCCCATGGCGATAAGCCAGTTGCCCAGCATGATGGCCAGCTCTTGCCGCGCAGCAGCGGATACCGGCGCCGCCGCCGTCGAATCGACACCGGTGCTGAGAAAGAGGCTGCATAGTGTCACGGTGGCAACCGCGGCGGTCAGTCGCACCACCGTGGCCTTGCCGATATGGAATCCCGACTTGGCCTGAATGATGCCTTCCTGGATCAGCATGTGAGAAATCAAGACAAAAATGGCCACCAAGGTCATCTGGGCCTGGCTCAGGGGAAGCACCGCCAGAGCCGCCACCGCGGCGTAAACCCCGGCCAAGGCGCCGGCCACGATGGGGAAGGCCGCGATGCTCGGCAGCCCCATGAGTCCCATCAAGGGAGCGAGCAAGCCGTCCAGGTAGCCGAGCACGCCGCTGTACTCGAGCAGGGCGGTGAGCAGGGAAACCGGAAGGATGATTTTGAGAACCCAGAGAAAACTGCGCCAACCTTTGGCCAGCCCTTCCTTGAGCCCTTCAACGATGTGGCGCCGCCAACCAGACATTGCATGAACTTTCATTGATCAGAACTCCGAATCACGAAATCCCAAAAACATTCAAAATGTAAAATGACAGCGGAAAAGGGCTATCCGGGATGACACCGGAGGGCGGGCCCCGTCGAACCCTGTATCCTGCATGCCACTGACAACACGTTGCGCCGACCTGCCCGAGCCGGTCATTTTTCAAGCGCCGCATGCCGAAAACAGGACACCAAGTGGTCGTTGACCATGCCCACGGCCTGCATCAAGGCGTAACAGATGGTGGGGCCGACGAAGGCAAAGCCCCGCTTTTTCAGATCGCGGCTCATGGCCCTGGAAGCATCGCTCTCGGAGGGCACCTCGTCCATGGTGCGCCAGGCGTTTTGCACGGTACGGCCATCCACGAATCCCCATAGGTATGCGTCCAGGCTGCCAAAGGCCGCTTGCACCGCCAGGCAGGCCCGCGCATTGGCGACAGCGGCTTCGATCTTGCGCCGGTTGCGCACGATACCGGCATCGGCCATGAGGGCGGCGATCTGTTGCGGTCCGTAGCGGGCCACCCGTTCCGGGTCGAAGCCGTCGAACGCCCGGCGGTAGTTGTCGCGCTTTCTCAAAATGGTGAGCCAGCTCAAGCCGGCCTGGGCGCCATCGAGAACCAGGGCCTCGAACAGGCGCCGGTCCTCATGCAGAGGAACGCCCCACTCCTCGTCGTGGTAGCGGATGTATAAAGGATCGTCTCCGGGCCAGGGACAGCGCACCGGAAACGATCGGTCAATCAGCGGTTTCAAGTCGACAGGGTCTCGATGAGCACGCCCAGGTAAAAGCGGGCATGGCTGATGGGCGCGGCCAGGTTGGCCCGGTGATTGGCCAGGATCCCGCTGAGACTGGCGTTGGTGATCACGATGGGATCGATCTCGATGGCATGATGGCACGACTCGATGGCATGGTGCAGCACCTCTACACCGCGGCGGGCTTCGATGGTGGCGTAAAAATCCTTCTCCACGGCATGCAAGATCTCGTACAGAGCGCTGGCCACCCCCTTGGCGTAGAAGAAATAGTCGTCGGAGGCGAAAAAACTCACGTCCGAACCGTCATTCTGCTTGCTCTTGACAAGGTTCTCATCGCAACTGCCCAGCAAGTCTTCGTAGGCGACAAGCAGGGGAATCAGGCTGTCGGTGCGGGTCCAGAAGCGGGCCTCCCCGCGCCTGAGCCGGTCACGGTAGGCGCCCAGTTCCTTGAGCCCATCCTTGTACTTGCCCTCCGGAGACGGAAACCAGTAGCTGTCGGCCGACACCATGAACCAGTTCATGGCGTTTTCCAGGTTCTTGTCGAAGGATTCGGTGCTGCCGGCGCGGGAAATGCGTTCGGCCAGGATCACGGCGGTACGCCGGGTAACTTCCAGCACACCGAGCTGGAAGTTGTTCACATTGTCGGTGAAATTGAAAATATCGTTGGGTCGCCAGCCCCAGAAGCGGTCATAGAGTTCATGCCTCATCGGCTTGATGACGGCATCCACCAGGGCCACTCCGGTAACCTGGGGCTCCGCGGAGGGAACCGCTCCGGGCCCGGCCACGGCAGGCACGCCGTGCTCGCTCGGCGCGGCATGACTGCCGGGAGCGGTTTGGGGTGCCTGTCCGGAGGAAACGGTTGAAGAAGTGCCGTGCTCCGAGGGTGCCGGCGCCTTGAACCCGGGCGTAGGGGACTCGGCGGCGGCAGGTTCGGCAGCGCCATGAGCGCTTTGCCCGGATGGGGCCGACGCGGCACCATGCAGGGCCTGACCCGGCCGGGCCGCCGGAGCACCGTGTTCCGTGGCGCCGCCATGAAGGGCCGACGTTTCCGGTGCGCTCGATGCCCCATGGGGAGTCCCTTCGCCGCCGCTGGATCCGTGCAGCGTTTCGGAGCCTGAATGCCCCGGACCGCTGGCCAGATCGGTTTTGGCGGAAAAGAAATCGGCCACCGTGGCGATCACCCACAAGATCACCAGCGCCAGCAGGACGACCACGGCAATCCGTTTGGTGGCAAAACGTCTGAAATCCTTTGAGGTGTTGGAACCCGGCGTCGGTCCGTTATCCATTGGCTCTTCCATGGTGAAATCTTCTCTCTCGGGGGTTGATGGCTGATTCAAAGTCGGTAGAGTCTACCACGAAAACCCGACGGACGGAAACCATGCTTCATGCTTTCCCTTGGCGTACGCGGGATTTTCCGTGGTGGGAAAAATCGTCCCCCCCCCCCCCCCCCCCCCC